>NZ_RBIZ01000003.1:1391294-2024841 GCF_003634235.1 Yokenella regensburgei
CCACGTTGGTAATGGTCGTACCGCCGGTATGGGTGCTGTTATCGTAGGTCGTGCCACCCATCGTCACGCTGTTGTAATTGACGGAGTTGTCCGGGTTTAGATCGTATTTCACCGCCTGGGAATCAAGCGTATTCAGATTATCGCCCAGATTATTGATAGCGGTGTTGGACGCAAACAGCTGGCTGCCGTTCACCGCGTCGGTACTCAGGCTGTTAATCCGCCCTGCCGCCAGATTGGTTAAGGTACGCTGGGAGGTTGTGGTGCCAATACTGACGGAAGCATTCGGTGAGACGCCGGCAAAATTGTACTGTTGACCATTCAGGGTCGTTGACGATGTCCCTACAGCAGCAGCAACGCTTGATCCTGACCCCAACACCACCGAATTATCCAGCCCGGTCGCGACGGTAATATTGTTCCCAAGCACCGCAACGTTATTAGAATTGACCGTGTTACTTGAACCAATCGCGTAGCTATTATTTCCTGCGATAGTCGAGTGATAACCAATACCTACGGACTGTATACCCGTTATATTGGCGGCTTCACCGATGCCGATACTCGAGTTACCGGAAACGGTGGTGGATGTCCCCTGCGCGATAGCGTTGGTGACACCCGCGCTGACCGAAGAGTTATTACCAATCGCAATAGAGGCATCCCCGCCGGCATTAGCCACGTGACCAATACTTACGGTCTGGTTAGCGTTGACACTATTTCCCGCATCCTGACCCACGGCAACGTTACCACCGCCCGCAACGTCATTTCCTGAATGGGGGCCCACTGCCGTGTTGTTATTACCAGTATCAAATGCTCCACCGGTGATATTATTTCCTGAGTTAGGGCCAAAGGCGACGTTATCGAAGCCGTAAATATTGGAACCAGTACCAGAACCAAAAGCGGTATTTTCATTCCCCGACACATTCGAACCACTGGATCTCCCCAGCGCAACGTTTTTTGCCCCCAGAACGGTATTACCTGCATTATCACCGATAGCGATATTATCGCCCTGATTACCAAAGGTAGAGCCCGGAATAGGGTTTGTGCCTTCCCCGACGCCGGCATTAATACCCAGCGCAATACTCTGATCGCCGTAGGTAAATGCCCCTTTACCGATAGCCACGGAATTAATACCCGATGCCAGGCTCCCCTGACCCAGCGCCGTTGAGCCATTAGCCGAAGCTTCAGCGCCAAAACCCGCGGCCAGTGCGTTAGTGGCAGCCGTACTTAATGAGCCAATAGCGGTTGAACCGGTACCGGTCACCTGGGCACTTTCACCCAGCACCAGGGATGCGGCAAACCCGTTATTGGTCGCATTATTGCCAATGACGGTTGAAGATGCGCACCCGCCATTTAAATAAGGGTTACCAAGAATATCGTCAGGATTACCACATGTTTGTATGGAGTTTGTCGCAGAGGCGTTATCGCCAATCACCAGATTTCCCGCAGCCCCAGGTGAAGTCACCGTCGTGGAGGTCGCTCCCGTTCCAATCGGCGCAAAAGCTAATGCATTCTGACTGGCGAGTACGGCAATACCCACGATAGAAACCACTTTCGAAACTAATCCGCTTTTACCTTTCCCTCTGGCGGTTTCAGGCGCAATCACCGTCGCTTGCAAGCGATGACTCCAGACTAATCGATATATCTTATTCATATCCTAACCTTTATTATGGCAATCATATTCCGCCGCTGATTTTCCCCGAAGGCGATAAATAGCAGTTTTTGTCAAAAAGGAGTTGCGGATAAATATTAACGTCCGTGCCGTTAATGAAGATATGAGATCTTTGGTCATGAATTTACGTTATGATGACAAGATATAAAACCAATCCACCCGCTTAAAGCCAGTTGAAAACACCAGGAAATAAAAGGCAAACAGAAGCTATGCGTGTAATGAGAACAGCATGCATTTGTCGAAAACAATTTCTTGCACATTTAATATTAAATTATTTAACATTTTTGCAAAAATACCAGGCCGTTTATTAGGACGATTCTCAGCATAGTTATTTAAACGAACATTTAGATATGTAAATAGCGACTCAATAATGGGTGACCACGGGGGCTAAGCGTTCATTTAGCGGGGGGTGGGAATATAAATATGCATAAATGATGTAGGGATTGGCGTTAATTACAAGAAACAATAAATATAAATTCAGATGACCGCGGTTAAGCATTACCGGGAGGGAGTACCCCGGCAGCGATGCCGGGGGAGTTCACTAATAACGCACACATACCGATTTGGTTTCACACCAGCCGTCGAGCCAGTCAGGGCCGAAGTCACGACCGGTACCGGACTGCTTCATTCCGCCAAACGGCAGGTTGGCGTCAATAAGCGTATGACTGTTGATCCACACCGTGCCGGCCTGCAGGCGATCGGTGTAGCTCAGCGCCTGGCTGATATCCCGCGTCCAGACGCTGGCGGTCAGACCATATTCCGTATCGTTCGCCAGACGCAGCGCCTCTTCACCATCGGCGACGCGTACCAGGTTTACCACCGGGCCAAACACCTCTTCACGGGTCAGACGCAGGCTGGCTTCCGGGTTCACCACAAGCGTTGGGGCAACGTAATAGCCTTTGCCATCCGGCCCGGCGTTACCGCTCAGCAGCTCAGCGCGCCCCTGCTGCGCTTCGTGGAGAAACGCCTGCACTTTGTCACAGTGCGCACGAGAGGCCAGCGGGTTGATGTGTGCCGCTTCCGACATTCCCGGCCCAACGTTGAGCGATTTCACCGCCTGCTCAAAGCCGCTCACCAGCGTATCAAACAGCGGTGCCTCAATATAAATACGCGAGCTGGCGGCGCACACCTGTCCCTGGTTAAGGAAGCTGCCGGTCATCAGGCCTTCAATTACCCACTGCGGATCGGCATCTTTCAGCACGATAGCCGGGTTTTTACCCCCCAGCTCCAGCGTCACGCGGGTCAGTCGGTCGGCGGCGGTACGGGCAATCTGTTTGCCGGTGGCGGTAGAGCCGGTAAAGCTCACCTTCGCGACGTGCGGATGCGAGGTCAGCGCGGCGCCGCACTCACTGCCGCTGCCGGTCACCACGTTGAATACCCCTTCCGGCACGCCGGCTTCCGTCGCCAGTTCCGCCACGCGCAGTAACGTCAGCGGCGTGGTTTCCGAAGGTTTGATGACGATTGAGCACCCGGCTGCGAGCGCTGGCATCACTTTCCACATGCCGATCATCAGCGGGAAGTTCCACGGGACGATCCCGGCTACTACGCCCACCGGCTCTTTTCGCGTCCACGCCTGATAGCGTGCGCCCTGCGGCATCGGGATAGAGACATCCAGCGTGCTGCCGGTAATCTTGGTGGCAAGCCCGGCGGTGTAGCGCATCCAGTTCAGGGTGCAGCCTACTTCAAACGCCCGGGAAATATTGATGGATTTCCCCTGCTCAAGGGTTTCCAGCTGCGCCAGCTCTTCGCAGTGCTGCTCAACCAGATCGGCGAAGCGCAGCAGAATACGTTCGCGCTCGGCGGGTAAACGTCCTGCCCAGCTGCGGGACACAAATGCCTTCCAGGCTGACATCACCGCGCGGTCGACATCAGCCGCATTGGCATCCGCCGTGGTGGCGATGGCCTCGCCCGTGGCCGGGTTATAGACCGTTAATCGCTTTTCACCCTGTGCTGCCTGCTGCGCACCATCGATGAACAAACCATGTTGACGATCCAGAAACTGCTGCACGCTGGCGAGCGTTGCGACCTGTGAACCGGACATACCCACTCCTTTTTTTCACTATTAGTGCATTCAGTCTAAGGCGAGATCGGCAAACGCGCTTTTTTCTCTCTGACATTCGTTTGTGCCGCTGTGACAGCAACCGCAAATAGCGATCTTTCCCCGGCAGAAGTGTGCCGGGGGTAATAGTTCTTTCATATAGTTGCCGCTTCGCTCTTGCTTTGAGAAACATTTACGCAACAATGCATGAACAAATACTGAACATCAGGGTGCTTCGTGATGCGCGAAAACAGTACACAGAACTACCGGGACTGGCTGGCGAAGGTAAACCAGCTCTGCGGCAGCTTCGACGCGCGTCCGCTCGAGGGCCAATTCTACGGTGATATTGAATCCGGCTACGCGCGTGGCATGAAGGTCAGCACGGTGACCACGCAGAGCATCAATCTGTTTCGTACCATGGATGACGTCCGTCGCAGCAGCGACGCGTGGTTCTATACCGTTTTTCAGCTGGAAGGCCAGGCGGTGATGGAGCAGGACGACCGACAGATTGTGCTGGATGCGGGTGACATGACGCTTATCGATGCCGCCCGCCCCTGTTCATTTTACTGGCAGGGTACCTCGCGCCAGATCTCTCTGCTGCTGCCTCGCCAGCTTATCGAACAACAGCAGCGTCGCTGCAGTGCTGGCAAGCTTTCACGCCATCTGCCGATGGTTCAGCTCAGCCACCGATTACTGCAGGAAAGCCTGAGTAGCGGTGCAATGAACGAGGATGAGAGCGCCGCCGCGCTGGAAGCCATTGGCTGCCTGCTGCGCCCGGTGCTGCATCAACAGGATGTTCAGCCCAGCCGCCGCGAGCGCCAGTATCAGAAAATCATGGCCCTGATTGATGACTCAATTCAGTCGGAACAGCTGCGCCCGGAGTGGCTCGCCAGTGAAACGGGCATGTCGGTACGTAGTCTGTACCGAATGTTTGCTGATAAAGGATTAGTGGTCGCGCAGTACATCAAAAATCGTCGTCTCGATCTCTGCGCTCAGGCGCTGGAACGCGCCAGCGATGAGGAAAAACTGGCCGGGATCGGCTACAGCTGGGGTTTTACCGATCACAGCCACTTCTCAACGGCCTTCAAACAACGCTTTGGCGTTACCCCAGGTGAGTACCGCCGCCGCTTCCGCTGATTACTTCTGTAGCCATTTACCGTTGATCCCCTGGACAAACTCGCCCGGCTGCGCGCGGGAAACCAGCTTTTGCCCGGCCATCTTCGCCACTTCATCCACCGGCAGATTATTGGTATCAGCCAGCTGCTGATAGCTCGCGCTGCGCGCATCGTTGATCTGTTTTACCAGAGCGAGCGTTTCTTTATCCTGCTTAATAGCGCCAACGTAGCCGCTCAGCGTCTCGCCCACGCGTCCCTGTTGACGAGCTTCGTTCAGGCTCAGCGCCCAGGCTCCAGAGCTCAGCACGCACAATCCCAAAAACAGACCTATCAGTGATTTTTTCATTCATCACCTCAGAACAGATCGCTGCGCGATTTCAGCAGATTTTCCACGTCCTTATCGACCTTGATATGAATCTCGTGCTCAATTTTGACATTCATATTGATGGTGATCGGCTCTTTCGGCGCGGCAACTTCTATGCGCGGGGTACAGCCCGTCAGCATCAGGGCGGCCGGGGCACACAACAGGGCGGTTAAGATTTTCATTATTGCTCCTTACATTCCTTGCCGCCTGAGCAGCGTGGCGCGGGCAGCGCCGTATTTTGTTCAAGCCACGCCTGTAAATTGTCGCCAAAGCGTAAACTCCGCCACAGGTCAAAGACGTTCTCTTCGTGCGTATAGTTCAGATGAACGGTATTACTTTTGCCATCGACGTGGCTAATGCCGGTCACGTTCGCTGTGAGGGTCAGTAATCCCAGGTTGCTGAGATTAATTTTCGTCCACGAACGGGAAATTTCCATATAGCGCAGCCAGTTGATGGCCGCCCCGGCGGCGATGTTGTCGTTCACCACCGCATCTGCCGTATCTTTATCAATACGCAGGGTCATTGGGCCCGGGTTTGACAGCCAACCGTCTTTAATTATCCATTTGTCGTTGTTGAGCCACAGCGGCAGCGCGCCGTTCACCGGGCCGGACATGGCAAACTGCTTCGGATTTACTGCACTGATGAGTTCGCTGGTGGAAATATTCTGTACCCGCAGCAGCGCCGGGTCGTGCTGCGGCATGCGCAGTTGCAGCATAGAGAGCTTACCGCCGAGGATATCGACGCTAACGTTGCTTAATAACAGCGGCGCGTCCTCACTCCACGGATAAGCGCCCTGCAGGTCGGCGGTCAGATTCTTCGCCGTCACCTGGTTGACGATTTCCGCAATGCGCAGCGATACCGGATGCTTTTTGCCCAGCAGCCAGGTACCTTCGCTAAAGCGGAACGGCAGCACAAAGTCGACGCCGTTGATTTGGTTATCCGGCATCCAGGCGCTACCGCCCTTCAGTACCCCATGACCACCGGCCTCAAATCCCTGCCCGGCGGCGGCGGAAAACGCCACCTGCGCGTATAACGTGCCCTCCCGCAGGTTCATTTTCAGATCCGGCGGAATTAGCGGCTGGAACACCGTCAGCGACTGCTTCGGCCACCAGGCCTCGCCGCGCAGGCGTTCGCCATCCCAACGCCCCCCCACCCGTATTGGGCCAATCTTGTCGGCGTGCAGGTCGCCTTTAAACTGGAAGAACGTCGGGTCACGCCCGTCGATGCTGAATTTGAGCGTCGATGGCGGGAGCACGCTGCCGCCGCTGAAGTTGGTTTGCCCGGCATCAAGCGACAGCGCCCCGGTCAGTCGCGGATGCTGTTCATCGCGGAGCCAGTGAACAGGTTTCTCCAGCACCAGCCGCGGTTTGTTGACCAGCATGGTCCCGTATTCAAGCTTATCGAAGCCGGTAGAGAGCGAGTTCAGAACAATAGACTGGTCGCGCCACAACCCCGTTCCGGCGACATCCCAGCGGGCGTGCATCGGGGTGAAACGGCCATCCCCCCAGTAGCGCCAGCGCCAGGTGCCTTTATCCGGCAGGAAGTTATCCGCCAGCCCATCGAGATGCAGCGTAAAATCACCCATTTCATTCTCATGGGCCCGCAGAATCGCCTGCAAACGCCCATCGATACCCTGCTCGGTCACCTTGACGCCCGCGAGCGGCAGGCGAACTTCATCGATATTGAGGGAATCAATCACTCTTCCGCGTGAACGCAGCAGTGCGCCTGGTTCAAACGCCAGATGCGGTGAGCTCAGCGGGCCGCTCAGCGTGGCTGGCAGTACGGCGTAGAAAATCAAATCGTCCTGCTTGGCTTCACCGGTCAGCCGCAGCGGCATGTGGCTGTCGTCGGCGCTGAGCTTGCCGGGGCCGATCGTCAGCACGGCGTTTCCTTTACCGTTGTCGCCGTGGGTCAGCACGTTCAGACGCCCGCTGATTTGCATCGTATCCAGACCCTGCTGCCACTGCTCGGCTTTGAAAGACACGCGCCCGCTCAACGGCTGTCCCTGATATGGCCAGCTCCAGCGTCCGTCGCTGATGCTGGCTACGTGCTCCGTCAACGTCCACGGCAGATCCAGCAACGGCTCCGGGTTATCGCGGGCGGTCACCACCAGCTGGCCCTGATTCTTTTGCCACTCAAGCTCGGCATCCACCAACTGCGGGGTTTGCGGGAACTCAAAGGAGGAAACCAGGTGTCCGGAAACCGGAAGGCCATCCGGCACCAGCGGCATGGTGAAGTCGCCAACAAGTTTAATCGGCGGCTGACCGTCGACCAGCTTCGCTTCAAATTCGCTGACGGTCAGCGCCTGGCCGTGCAGACGGGCGCGCAGCTTCAGCGCATCGCCGTTAAAGGCAATGTCCTGAATGGCGGGC
This sequence comes from Yokenella regensburgei, assembly GCF_003634235.1. Taxonomy (NCBI): domain Bacteria; kingdom Pseudomonadati; phylum Pseudomonadota; class Gammaproteobacteria; order Enterobacterales; family Enterobacteriaceae; genus Yokenella; species Yokenella regensburgei. Next base: position 1,398,847 of record NZ_RBIZ01000003.1, read on the forward strand.
GTCAGGCCCACATCCAGTTTGCCCTGCCACTGCTGCCAGGGGGAAAGCGTCAGTTTGTCGATAGTCAGCCAGCTATTTGGCAGCATCGACTGCCATTCCGCCAGCGTGCGCGGCGCGCCGGGAGCGGGTTCGCTTTCAGGGAGTTTGCTCAGACAGGCAGAGTCGACGTCCAGCGCCGCAATGTTCAGCCGCCAGCGGCTCGGATGTGACAACATCGCGCCTGACACCCGCGCCAGCTCGCAGTCCCCCACCAGATAGCGCAGGCTTGGGATCTCCACCGAAGCACGGTGTAAACGCGGGCTCTGATCAAGCGCAATACGCGTCCCTACCGGCAGCCAGATCCCGGCGAGCGTCGGCACCCATCGCGTCAGCGTGAGTAGCAACGTCAAAGGAAGAATGAAGAAAACCAGAATCAGCGCGATGGCGACTTTGTATCTACCCTTCATGGGCAATAAATATCCTGAGGTGGCGGCGTGACGAATGTAAGAATAATAGATGCTACAAGGGGATTCGCAATGGGAAGAGCGCCGAATCCCCTCGGATTATGATAAACGCAAATGCGTTAAGACTGAAGCGTTGCCAGACGCGCGGCAAAACCCACAAACATCAGACCAATCAGGCTGTTGCCCAGTTTCGCCAGTTTCTTTTTGGTTTTCACATAGCGCGTGACAAACGAGCCGGAGACAATCAGGAAGCTCAGGTAAGCAAAGCTCACCAGCTCCAGGGTGACGGCCAGAATAAAGAACGCAGTACCGGCACTTGCGGCATTAACATCGATAAACTGCACGAAGAACGACACGTAGAACAGAATCGCTTTCGGGTTAGTCAGGCTCAGCACCAGCGCGCGTTTCAGGATAGCGCTGCCGGGTTCTGCCCCCTCTTCCTGCTGTTTACCGCGCTGGGTCAGCGTAGCGTAGAGCATTTTTCCGCCCAGCCACAGCAGGTACATCGCGCCAAGGTAACGGACAATATTAAATAGTACCGGAGTGGTTTTAATCAGCGTGGCAACGCCGGCATAGGCCAGAAACATCAGTACCGCATCGCCAACAAACACGCCAAGCGCGGCGAGGTAACCCTTCTTCACGCCGTGAGCGATCCCGGTTTTCAGTACAAACAGCGTATTCGGGCCTGGCACCAGAATGATAAAAATCGCGCCAATCAGGTAGGTCCAATAATTTAGTACACCAAACTCCGCAAACACGTTTTACTCCCGCAATTCATCCGTTGATGGCTTCCCTGGTCGCAGGAAGCGTTACCTTGATCACAGAATGCTATCGCAGAGTGCCCCGGCTTTAAAGCCCCGGGAACGGAATCAGACAAGGTTTCAGCAGACCGGGTACAATTAATCTAATGCGTTGTTTTTTAATCACCTGCACTTTATGTGTATAAACCGTTGATTAAACTAATTTTTAAAAATTGTAAGAAAAATCGCAGTGTGCTAACGTGACAGTAAAATCACTGGAGAAAAGTCTTATGAAAATCGCCGTTTACAGTACAAAGCAGTACGATAAAAAGTATCTGCAACATGTTAATGATGCATATGGCTTTGAACTTGAATTTTTCGACTTCCTTTTAAGCGAAAAAACAGCAAAAACCGCCCATGGCTGCGAAGCGGTCTGCATCTTCGTCAACGACGACGGCAGCCGCCCGGTGCTCGAAGAGCTGAAAAAGAACGGGGTGAAATATATTGCCCTGCGCTGTGCTGGCTTTAATAACGTCGATCTCGATGCAGCGAAAGAGCTGGGTCTGCAGGTCGTGCGCGTTCCGGCCTATTCACCAGAAGCGGTGGCAGAACACGCCATCGGGATGATGATGACGCTGAACCGTCGTATTCACCGTGCGTATCAGCGCACCCGTGATGCCAACTTCTCTCTCGAAGGCCTGACCGGTTTTACCATGTATGGCAAAACGGCAGCGGTTATCGGCACCGGTAAAATCGGCGTGGCCACCCTGCGTATTCTGAAAGGTTTTGGCATGCGTCTGCTGGCGTTCGATCCGTACCCGAGTGCGGCGGCGCTGGATCTGGGCGTAGAGTATGTCGACCTGCCGACGCTGTTCTCGCAGTCGGACGTTATCTCTCTGCATTGCCCGCTGACTCCGGAAAACTATCACCTGCTGAACCAGTCCGCCTTTGAACAGATGAAAGACGGGGTGATGATCATTAACACCAGCCGCGGTGGTCTTATCGATTCCCAGGCCGCCATCGACGCGCTGAAGAATCAGAAAATCGGCGCGCTGGGGATGGACGTGTATGAAAACGAACGCGATCTGTTCTTCGAAGACAAATCTAACGACGTTATCCAGGATGACGTATTCCGTCGTCTTTCCGCCTGCCACAACGTGCTGTTCACCGGCCACCAGGCGTTCCTGACCGCCGAAGCGCTGACCAGCATTTCCGAAACCACGCTGGAAAACTTAAAGCAGATCGGCAACGGCGAAACCTGCCCTAACGCACTGTTCTGATTCGCTATATGCCTGCTCCCTCGTTCCGGGGGAGCACTTTCAGATAATCCTCAATGACGTGACGCGCAGTAGAGTTACACTCCCTCGAGAGCACTAAATCAGGATCTATGAATGAACAAAACGATTTTACTTCTGGCAGCGGGGATGCTGCTGGCAGGTTGTGTAAACACCAGCAAAGTGACCGTGAATGAATCTCAGCTCCAGCACCATCGCTTTGTGCTGGAGAGCGTCAACGGCAAAAATATTGCGCCAACGCAGACGCCGCCAGAGCTGAGCTTTGGCGAGAAGATGCATGTTTCCGGCAAGATGTGCAACGGCTTTACCGGCGAAGGTAAGCTCTCCGAGGGCGCACTGACGGTCAAGAATATGGCAATGACGCAGATGCTCTGCCCGGATGCTGAGCTCAGCAAGCTCGATCACACGCTGAGCGCGATGCTGGCGCGTGGCGCACAGGTTGATTTGACCGGCGACCAGTTAACGCTGGCAACGGCCGATCAAACGCTGGTGTATAAGCTTGCCGATTTAATGCATTAATTAGTAGTTGCCGCAGGAGCCGCTGGCCAGCGCCTGCTCACTGCATCGTTTACCATTAGGTAATGCGCACATCCCGATGCCCGTCCCATCAAGCTGGCGGGCAACGGACAAAGAACCGCCAATCATGGCGCAGTTCGCCTGGCCCAGATCGGACATGGCCCCTCGCATGCCCGGCGCCACGTGTGCGGCGGTCGCCTGCTGAACGGGTTCATTGCTACAGGCCGACAACAACAGCGCGGCACAGCCAACTAAAAACGCAGCTCGCATTTCTCTCTCCCACGATTTAAGCGAAACCTTTGCATAATAGGCAGCGTGCCGCTTGCCGTCGAGAGCCAGACTGCGGTTTTATGCGCTCTGGTAACATTTTCTCGCAATTTAGTGGAAAAAAGTGCAAAAATTGCCCTTAAACCCGCTCAATGCGCGCCGGTAGTCCCTGCCTCACTGCCGCTCCCGTCACCCAGTCCATCCAGATACCGGGTACTTCACGGGTCGGATCGCCAAAACCGAGATCGTTAAGGTTAATTCCGGAAGCAATCTGCGCTTCTGACGCCAGCGGTTCACCATCGAGCCAGTGCTGACGCGCGCCCATCTCCTTATGACCGTAACCATGTTCAATAGCAATCACCCCTGGCATCACGCCCGGCAGCAGACTGATTTGCGCGATGGCGCTGCCGCCCGGCGTACTGATTTTCACCTGGTCGCCGTGCTGCACGCCAAAACGGGCGCCATCATCCGGGTGCATCGCCACCAGGTTCAGCGGTTTAACATGGTGCAGCCGGGGGATAACCGTCGTTGAGCTGCTCATCAGGTTCGATTTGAACGACATCAGCTTCAGCGGCCAACGGCTGAGCGGGAACACCTCATCCACAGACTGGCCGTTGGCGAAACGGGGTGGATAAAACGTGGGGCAGCCGCTGTAGCGCTCGCCGGTGATGGCATGACGATGGCGAGCCACGTCAGCGTTCCACAGCTGGAGCGGCGTTTCCCAACGGTTGCCAACGACGCCCTCTTTACGCCCGGCGCTTTCCGGCGCAAAGCGTCCGCCACGGCTGAAAATGTACGCCACCCGCCCGACTTCCTCCGCCTTCAGGGTTTTCTCCAGCAGCGGCAACACCCGCTTCACGCCGGAAAGCGCCACATCCTCCTCACTCGCCGCCGGAACCGGGGTTTGCCCGGCAAAAGCAATGTTCGCCCCCACCCGCAAGTAGTAATCTTCGGCGCTGTTAAGCGGATATGTCTGGCCATCATTGTCGACGATCGCCGCCTCGCCAAAGCCCGGCAACGCCAGCTTTTTCGCCACCGCGATACAGAACGATTCCATGGCGATGGGCTGTCCCTCTGCCGTTTTTGCCACCGCAGGCGTTACCACCGGCCAGCGCGCGGTAGTGGTTTTACTCGCCACGCCCGCCCATGGCGCGCTGAAGCCCCAGCTTTCAAAATTATGCGTATCCGGCAGCAGGTAGTCCGCCAGCGCGGAGGTTTCATTCATAAAGGCATCGATAGCAATAAACAGCGGCAGCCGGGTTGGATCCTTCAAATGCTTCTCAGCAACCGCACGAATGCCCGGAATACCGTAAAGCGGGTTGCTCATGTGCGAGATCCACGCCTTCAGCGGATACGGATAGCCCTCCAGCGCGCAGCTAAGAAGCTCGGTGAGCTGGCCTGCCACGAACGGATACCACGGCGCACGCGCCGGGAACGGTGAAGCACCGGCGGCGGTTTTTGCTTTATATTCGTCCGACTCCTCATAGGCCGCGTTGCTACGGGCGATGTTGAGCCCTTTTGGCTTCAGCTTGCCGGGGAAATCCTGCATGTTGTAGCGCGGGCCGTCAGCCACGCCGTTGAATTTGCCACCGCCGACGAACACGCCCCCTTCGAGGCTCATATTGCCGATCAGCACGTTCAGCATCATCACCGCCCACGAGCTGTAAAAGCCGTTTCCGGACATCATGCCACCGTGGGTGATGACCGCCGCCTTACGACCATGACGGGTAAATTCATCGGCAAGTCTGGCGATGCTTTGCGGGGATACACCGCAGTGCTGGCTGTACTCGGCCATCGTCTGCGCCTGTGCGGCCTGTTTCAGACACTGAAAACTGCTTCTGACCAGTACCTGCGAGCCATCGTGCAGCGTGACCTCTCGCTCCACCAGCAGGTCGGCCTCTGGGCAGAGGTTCGCCGCCATCAGCACGCCTGCAGAACTCACCACCAGCGCGCCAGCGTCAGGCTGCGCATCGCCATACACGGCGTTTACCGTCAGGTGTTGTCCGTACAGCGGATGCGAGTCGCTCACCACCACCAGCCAGCTGGCATTGGTCCAGCTCTTCTCCCCGGCCTGCTGCATTGCCGCTTCGCCTGGCCGCGAGAGATAACCGGCGTTGAAGCGCTGGTTGTCGATAATCCAGCGGATCATCGCCATCGCCAGCGCCGAATCGGTACCCGGGGTGACCGGCAGCCAGTGCCCACGGTCATCGGCCTGCACCGTGGTCAGCGGCAGCGCGGGCGCCACCACCACATAGCGGAAATCATCGCGCAGTCTGGCGCTGGCAAGCTGCCGCGCCTGACGCTTAAACGGGTTGCCGGACTGCGCGGGCGAGGTGCCCATAAAGAGTGCGAACTCCACGTGCTCCCAGTCGGGCTTCACGTGCGGGTTTTTCTGCAAATCCCCCATCAGCGCCCCGGAACCGGCGCGGTAGGCCAGCCCACAAAACGAGCCGTGAGCACCAAAGTTTTTACTGCCGAAGCTGTTTTGTGCAAAGCGGCGCAGGAAGCTGTCGCGCCCGTCGTCGCTGGTATTGGTCACCAGCAGCTGGTTCGCCTTCGGGCCAAGGCCAGGGCGCGCAGGATCGAGGGGGGTTTTGACGTCGCGAATCGTCCGCAGTCCGTCAACGTGCCCTTCACCAAACAGATCGCCCCCCTCCACCACTTCATTTATCAACTGCTCAAAGCTGATGCGCTGCCACTTGCCTTCGCCACGCTTGCCAGCGCGCTTCATCGGCAGAAGGATCCTGAGCGGGCTGTACAATCCCTCAAGCAGGGTTGCACCGCGCGCGCAGGCGGTAGAACGGCTGTCCAGCCCGCTCTCGCCCGCCATTTTCTCCAGCGCTTCGGAATAAGTCATCGACGGCGGGAAAGGATGCTCCTGCGACAGCGGATGCCAGGGGTTTCCGGCAATACGGACAATTTTGTCCTGCGCTTTATCTACCCGTACGCGGATGCCGCACTGCGTCCAGCAGCCAAAACACTGGGTCATTGAGACCACCTGCTGCGGGTTGCTGTGCCAGCCATCGCGAGCGTTCCCTTCCGGAACCAGCGAGTTGCCGTTGATGCGGTTAAGGGTGACTTTACCGGAGGTGCCGTTCACCATTCCGTCGAGGGCGCGCTTCGCCACCTCGCGATAGCTGAGGCCAAACGCCGACACGCCCCCCAGCACCAGCCCCGCTTTAAGCCATTGACGACGCGTGAATTTAGCCATGTTGTACTCTCCCTGCAATCCAGTTCAAACCTTCCCGCACCATTATCATGAGCGCCAGCCATAGCCCGAAGGTGCCGACGATCGCAAGCCATCCGTCACTACCAAAAGGCAGCGAATAAAGGTTCACTAATGCGCTGAATTTCGGCACCGTCTGCACCTCCATCAGCAACGTCCAGCGCAGCAGCCAACTGAGCCCCATCGCCAGCAGTACGCCCGGGGTCGTGAGCGTTCTCGCTCCCCCCTTGCGGCTAACGCAGACGGCGAGCGCCAGACAGGACAACCACAGCGCCAGAATGATGATCGCCAAACCGCGCGCCTGGCCGCTCAACCCAAGCCACTGGCGAAACGCCGTACCGGAAAGCGTGTCGCCGCTTAGCCATACCGCCATCGTGATGCCAGACAGCAATAACGCCCCAGCCTGCCCGGCAGCGAGAAGCCGCGAGCTACGCCCGGTGGCAGGGACAACGGCCAGCAGCAGGGCCAGTAGCGTTTGCATGGCGCTGAAAAACATGACCAGCGGGAAGGCATAGCTGAACCAGATGGGGCGAGCGCGCACCACCGACACCTCACGCCCGGTATAGAGCAGCAGACCCACGGCGGTCAGCGCGGCGGCCACCGCCACCCAGCGCGTCAGCGCGAAGCGGCGTCCGGTAAAACGCTGCAGGTGAAACGCCACAAACCACAGGCCGATAAACAGCGTAAACAGCGGTAAAAAAACGGCGCCCCAGGGCATCCACGACCACGGCGTCGGCCAGGCGTAGAAATGCCAGACCCGCGCGGTCTGGTGGAGATCGGCGGTTAACGCCAGCGGTGCCACAATGGCGCAGGTCAGGGTGATAAAAAGCGTGATGCCCTCAAGACGGGAATTCTCCGGGCAACGCCAGTGCAGCCCGGCCGCCAGCAGCGCCCCGCTGGCGGCAATGCCGATAAAGAAAAAGTACTGCACGGCCCAGGGCAGCCAGCTGATAGCCTGAGGCTGCGCGATAAGTTCAGCAATGAGCGGCGAGTTGACCATGTTAAACCTCCTGCCACAGCGCGGGCTGGGCGCGGCCATAGAGTGGAGTGACGAACGCTTCATCAAGGCCGAGATAGAAAACGTGCGGGACGGTGCGATTTTCTGGCTTCAGCACTTTGATCTCCGCCTTGTGCTCCGCCAGCATTTTGCTGATGGTGCTGGTGGGATCATAGATATCGCCAATAACGCGAGCCCCACCCACGCAGGATTCAACGCAGGCAGGCAACAGCCCGGCCTCCAGGCGATGAACGCAGAAGGTGCATTTGTCTGCCGTCTGGGTGCTGTGGTTGATAAAACGCGCATCGTAGGGACATGCCTGTACGCAGTAGGCGCAGCCCACACAGCGGGTGTTGTCCACCACCACAATGCCGTCCTGGCGCTGAAACGTAGCCTGTACCGGACACACCGGCACACAGGGCGGTTCGTCGCAGTGATTGCACAACCGGGGAAGCAGCACGTTGTGCGTTTCTGCCCCAGGGGTAAGGCGGATCTGGTACTGATTTACCGTCGTGCGAAACTCGCCCTGCGGCGTCTGGTTTTCCGTCGCACAGCTGACGGTACAGGACTGGCAGCCGATGCAGCGGCGCAAATCGATAAGCATGGCGTAACGCTGTTTTGCCGAACCTTCGCGCCTTTGCGGGCTCAGCGTAAGACCCGCATCGGCCACCGGCACCAGCGTCGCGCCGGCGGTCAATACCCCCAGTTTTTGCAGAAACTGTCGTTTACTGATATCCATATTGTTTCTCCGTCTTCGCGCAGCGACGCCACCGCAGTCACGTTCTGACGCGCGGGTTGTGACCTCACGTCTTCAATGCAGTAGAGTGTAAAATTCGCCTCACCGCCGGCTCTATTGTGGTTAACCACATACCCGGACAAATGTTGATTTAAAACAAAGAGAAAATGGCTCACACGCAGGGAAATCGATGAACAAGCCGTTGTTGCTGGCGCTGGGACTGGCGTTTTGTAGCACTACCTTTGCCGCAGAGTGGACGGTGGGGATCCTCGCCATGCGCGGTGAAGCGGAAACCCGCACCCGCTGGCAGCCGCTTATTGACGAGCTGAATCACGCCGTTCCCGGCGAGCATTTTCAGCTGCGGGCGCTGGATCTGAACGCGATGCGCGACGCCGTTAACGCCGGCAGCGTGCAGTTTGTCCTCACCAATCCCGGGCAGTTTGTACAGCTCAATAGCCATTATCACCTGCGCTGGCTGGCCTCTTTGCGTGCCACCGCTGGGAGCGAAGATGCCGCAACCATCAGCAGTACCCTTCTGGTGAAAGCCAGCAGCGAGATTCATGCCCCGCAAGATCTGCGCGGAAAGACGCTGGGCGCCGTCGATCCTAAGGCGTTTGGCGGTTATCTCCTGGGTTACCAGGCGCTGAGAGAGGCAGGACTACGGCCCGGCGAAGATATTCGTCTGCGCTTTACCGGCTTTCCGGCAGATGCCCTGCTCTATTTACTACGCGAAGGGGTTATCCAGGCGGCGGTGGTGCCATCCTGCCTGCTTGAAACGATGAATAAAGAAGGGCTGGTGAAACGCGATGATTACCGCGCGCTGATGGTCACTCGTACTGCTCCGTGCCTCACCAGCACACCGCCCTATCCCAACTGGTCTTTTGCCGCCATGCCAGAGGTCAGCGATACCCTGGCCGATGCGGTGGCGCGCACGTTACTCAACGCCGGTGATACTTCACCGTGGCGCTGGGGAGCCCCCGCTTCGACCAAAGCGGTTGAATCGCTGCTACGTAACGTCAACCAGTACCCCGACCGCTCTCGCCTGTGGCAGGATCTCTACGGCTGGCTGGAGGAAAACCGCGTCGCCGTTACCAGCGCCCTGCTTGTGCTACTCCTGCTGGCCGGTAATTATATTTGGGTCATGGTGCTGGTCCGCCGCCGGGGTAAGGCGCTGGAGGCAGCAAGCGAGCGGCTACGCGAACAGGAAATTGCCCTCGAAAAAGTCCGTCAGCTCAGCCTGCTGGGTGAGATGGCCTCGGGTTTCGCCCATGAGCTTAACCAGCCGCTGACCGCGATTCGTCAGTACGCGCAGGGTTGTGCGATTCGTCTTCAGCGGGAGACTCCACAGCATGCTTTGCTGCCGGTTATCGAACAGATAGACCAGCAGGCGGCACGCGGAGGCGACGTTATTCGCAATCTGCGCACCTGGGCGATGTCGCCACAGAGTCACCTTCCCCAAATCAGCGTGTCCGTGCGCGATAACGCGCAGTACGTCTGGTCACTTTTGCGTATTCCGAAGCTCTACCCCGCTGCCCGTCTGCAGTCCGGGGTGCCGCCAGAACTCAGGGTGATGCTACCGCCAGCGCTGCTCGATCAGGTTTTCACTAACCTGCTGCTCAACGCTCTGCAGGCGGGAGCCAGCATCGTCTGGCTTACGGCCTCCTGCGAAAATGGTATGGTTTGCATCACGTTGCAGGACAACGCAGGCGGCATACCGGAGGAACGGCTTCCGCTGGCATTTCAGCCGTTCCGGAGCACAAAAACGTCGGGGATGGGATTAGGGCTTGCCATCTGCCAGCGTCTGCTACGCCAGGTCTCCGGTGAGATCCTGCTGCGCAACGTCATCGCCCCGGATGGCAAAAATGGGCTTAACGTATCGATGCGTCTTCCCGACCCCCACAAAGGAGAATTTCACGGTGATACACCTTGTTGATGATGATGTAGCCGTCACCGACGCGTGCCGCTTTCTACTGGAAAGCATCGATTGTGCCGTCACCTGCTGGAACAACAGCGACGCTTTTCTTCGCGAGGCAAATTTATACGAACCCGGCGTTGTACTGCTCGACATGCGAATGCCGGGAAAAGACGGACACGAGGTATATAGCGAGCTGCGCCGATTACAGAGTACCCTTGCCGTTATATTTCTCACCGGTCATGGTGATATTCAAATGGCGGTTGAGCAAATGAAACAGGGTGCGGTTGATTTCCTTGAGAAGCCCGTTTCTGCGCCATCTTTATTTGCATCGTTAAATAAGGCTAACACACTTTCTGCCGCTGCGTTTCATCGCCATGTAATTCAACAACGCTATAATAGCCTGACGCCGAAAGAGCAAGCGATTGCGCTGCGTGTTATTCAGGGAGATATGAACAAGACGATTGCCCAACAGTTGAATATCGCTATTCGTACGGTGGAAGTTCATCGTGCAAGAGTGATGGAAAAATTGGGAGCGAGATCACTTGCGGAGCTGGTAACCACCCTGCAGGAACTTAAATAGAACCGCCATTTCAATGTTCTGAAAAAGACAAAATTATTCTATTTACTTAATATTTATATAGTTACGTAAGTCGCAATTCCCATTTAGAACTTAATAATCTTATTCATCAGCAGCACATAATTATAGAGCACAAAAATCGGTCAAACAGATTTATCCTCATACAAATCATGATGTTAGATGCAATTCATGTATTCATAAGCCACATGAATAATATTCATGCAAGCCTATGAAAATTGTGTATTTTTATACAAATGCAGATCTTGTTTATATTCATTTTTTGTATAAAGTATAAAAAAACATTAGATACTCTATTTTTAAAGCAAGCTGGTTTCAGGAGTTATTATGTATAGCGATCTGTACACACTTAATGAGCAGGTCCACACAGCGCTATCCAAAATTGGCAAAGAGATAACAAGTCATTCTGAAAGAGTTGAAGTCATCGCTTCACCAAAAAAGATTTTGCGCTTTAAGCGCCACGACGATAAATTGATTTATGCACTCACTGCAGGCGAAGTCGAGCTCTGCAATGTGAATAACAACATTATATTAGCGAATGTCAACCACCAGGCTGTTTTTGGTTTATCAACGATGTTATCTAAGCGGGAGTGTCATTATATCCGCACGGCATCAGATGTGAAGTTGTCGTATCTCAAGCTGCATGATTTTATGCAACTCGTGGAAGAGAAAAGACTATGGAAAGACGTTTCCTTGATACTCACATGGTATCTTGAGATTTACTGCTTCAGGGAGGAGCTAAATTCCAGGACGACCAATAGCTATAGCATAGTCAAAACCTACCTTGAAATGCTGTGGGAGCATAATCAAGAGAGCTTAGACGATGTTTCGATCTTTACTTTTATTCTGAACCGTACTTCCGTGTCACGGAGTACCTTGAACAAAATCTTAAAAGACCTCTCGGATGGCGGGTATATTATCGTTAACCGTGGGAAACTTGTCGATTTGAAACCCCTACCTGCGGGTTATTAGTACGTCTATTATTTTTTGTTTTTCCTTTCTGAAAAACTCTTGATCCCTTCATGGGGATATCGTTCACGTTGCCATATTACAGGCGCTACACACGCATATATACAATTTGGATAAACGCTATTTAGCACCGTTACACCGGGCAAATATCGGAGGATCACGCAGCTTTAATTAACAATGCTGTGCCGCATCGGCACGCCTGAACACTGAACGATAATCTTAATAAAAGACTTAAAGTTTCCCCACTGGAGTTAATGATGAAAAGAAGTACTGATATGGTTGTAAAACGACGTTCGAAAAATAACGGCACGCGTATATTTTTTAAAAATGCGATTACCACTCTGCTGTTTACTGCACCGCTGAGTGCATCGGTTTTTGCCGCCTCAAATGCGACGGTGATTGATAGCGGTGCGGCAGAAACAGTACCCGGATCGCAAACCAGTCCGTGGATTTTACCTGGCGCAATTTACGCCGGGGTAAATAGCACGGGTTCACTGACCATCACTACAGGTGGCGTTGTTCGGTCCAGTACCACCACTTCCGGCACCAACGGCTCTGTCCTCGGATATAATTCAGGCAGTGCTGGAACCATCACCGTTGACGGTGGTGCCTGGTACGATGGCGTAGATCCCTCCAATCAGGCGCTATCTAACGGCACGACCGCCGTTGGCGGAGGTGGTACCGGGACGCTGAAAGTCCTCAATGGCGGAAAGGTCGGGCTGGTGTTCATGAACGTCGGTCAGAACGATAACAGTACTGGTACTGTTGTGGTGGATGGCGCCGGCTCGCAGTTGTTAGCCACTGTAACCCCCTCATCGGGGATAACCGTAGGTACCAGTGGCACCGGTTCGGTGACCATCAGTAACGGTGGCTCTATCATTAGCAATTCTGCCACCACTGTCGGCTGGGGGAAAAATGCTAACGGTACGGTTAATGTCGATGGTTCGGGTTCAAGCTGGGTAATTAACAGCGGTCCGATGATCGTCGGGGGTGCAGGAACCGGCAGCATGAGCATCACTAACGGTGGTGTAGTGAAAAGCGCTGGCGGATCCATTGCCGGGGGCAGCCCTGCCGATGACGCAGCGGGTAAAGGTGACGTGACTATCGATGGTCCTGGCTCTCTTTGGGATATTGGTGCACGAGAACTGAACATCGGTACTCAAAATAGTGCAACTAAATTACCCTCTGGTACTGGTACCCTGGTGGTATCTAATCAGGGTCAGCTTAATGCCCAAAGTATTTATATCAATGCTGAGAACGGCACGGTGGCAATCGGCGCCTTAGCGGGGCAGACGGCTGCGGCTGCGGGAACCATCAATGCCAAAAAAATAACTCTCGCTAATAGCAACAGCAATCTGGTGTTCAACCATACCGACACCTCCGGCAACTATGTTTTCTCTCCGAAGATTGGCGGGCTGGGCAACGTCAGCCAACTGAGTGGCATTACCGTTATTAATAACGTGAATAGCTATACCGGTACCACCACCATCGACGGTGGTGCGCTTATCGTCGGCGATGCGGCGAATCCAACGGCGGTGCTCAACGGCGCAACGGCGGCCGATGTCACCGTGGGCAGCAATGGTCTGCTCGCAGGAACCGGATTAGTCAACGGCCTGGTGGTGAACAATGGTACCGTGGCCGCGTACAACACGCTGAACGGTCAGGAAAGCCAGCCAAACAGCAACTTTACGCTCGCGGGCGGCATCGACAACAAAGGTACTATCAATCTTGCAGGCGCACAGCCGGGTAATACACTGACCGTCGGCAACAAATATACCGGTGACAACGGCACCCTGATCCTCAAAACCTACATGGGGGATGACAGCTCAGCAAGCGACCGCCTGGTGCTGAATAATGCTAAAGCCGACGGAAATACCGATTTGGTGATCAAACACGGCGGTGGCACCGGCGCGCGTACCAACACCGGGATCCTGCTGGTTGATGCCCAGAACGGCAGTACCACCACACCTGACGCCTTCCGTCTGTCTCCGTCTTCAGATGGTTACCGCCAGAATATCGGAACTATCGCCGCGGGTGCGTATGATTACTCACTGACCAGAGGCGGTGACGGCACCGCGGGGAACCCGGATTCCTGGTACTTAACGTCACGCGAAGTGAAGCCGATGACACCGCTGACGCCGAGCACTCCACCGACGGACCAGGGTAATCAACCACCTGTTGGCCCGAAAACACAGCCCGACCCCGCGACGACATCAGCCCCGGTATTACGTCCGGAGATCGGTTCCTATATCGATAACCTGCGTGCAGCCAACACCATCTTCACCATGCGTTTGCACGACCGCCTGGGTGAAACCCAGTACCTGGACGATATGTCCGGTAACGGCAAAGTGAGTTCTATGTGGATGCGCAATATTGGCGGACACACCGGCTCACATGTGGGTAATGATGCGATTGCCACTCAGGCAAACCGCTATGTTATGCAGGTTGGCGGTGATATTGCCGACTGGTCAAATGACGGTCTTGATCGCTATCTGGTCGGCCTGATGGGTGGCTACGCTAATCAGAAAAGTCACAGCGTGTCGCACGCCTCCGGCTACAACTCTCGCGGCAGCCTGAACGGCTACAGCGTTGGGGTGTATGGCACCTGGTATGCCAACGACACCACCAAACAGGGTACCTATGTCGATACCTGGGCTCTGTACAACTGGTTCAACAACAGCGTGAGCGGCGAAGGTCTTCCATCTGAAAGCTACAAATCCAATGGCTTTACCGCCTCCATCGAAGCGGGTTACACCCATAAAACAGGTGAGTACCAGACGCTGAATGGAATGGTTAACCAGGTCTTTATTCAGCCTAAGGCGCAGATCACCTGGATGGGCGTGAAAGCCGACAACCATACCGAAATTAACGGTACCGACGTCAGTGGCACCGGTGACAATAATATCCAGACGCGTCTCGGTGTAAGAGCCTTTATTAAAGGACAAAGCAAACTGGATGAAGGTAGCCAGCGCGAATTTGAACCTTTCGTGGAAGCGAACTGGATTTATAATACCGACAACTACGGTGTAAATATGGATGGCGTCAGAACCTCTATGGACGGCGCACGAAATATCGGCGAACTGAAGCTGGGTGTTGAAGGGAAAATTAACCGTCAGGCGACGCTGTGGGCGAACGTGGCACAGCAGATCGGTGACAAGGGATACAGTGACACTCAGGGGACCGTTGGGGTAAAATACGCCTTCTGATAAACCCAGATAAACAGACCGGGCAATTTATTTGCCCGGTTCTGGAGAAAATATGAAATTAGCAATTGGGATCTTTTTAGGGTTATTCAGCGTCGGTGCACTGGCAGCCACGCCAGAAACCGCCACCCCGTGGTCACCGGGAAAAGGCGTACTGTGCGATAAGTACATTTGTGCCGATGCCAGCGGCGTATCCATTCCGCTGACGGAGAAATATGTCGGTAAAACCCGTGCCGATAAATTAAAAGCCATGGGCGAGTTTGATACTACCTCCTTCACCTTCGCGACCGGTCTTTCCTGTGACGTGAAAGAAAAGCTCTGCCGCCAGGATCGCTATTATGGCGCCGATGGCAAGCGCAGCGGTAAGATAAACAAATACTATACCAAAGTGTTATTTGGCAGTTTTTAACCTTCTTTTGTCGTTAGATTCACAGTTTTCTGCTGTTGAATTAACAATGCGATTTAGCAGAAATTGATCGAAATCAGACACTTCTCTATCCCCTGGATCAATTTGTGCACTGCGGGACCGCGTAACTTCAACGCCATAGCGTAAAGCCCTATACTTGGCCAATAATTACAGGACTCGTCGACGTTTCACGGGTCCCTTTTTTGCGCAATGTAAGGGTGTCATATGATTACTATTGACGGTAATGGTGCAGTCGCGTCCGTCGCGTTCCGTGCCAGTGAAGTTATCGCCATCTACCCGATTACGCCCAGTTCCACGATGGCGGAACAGGCCGATGCCTGGGCCGGTAATGGGCTGAAAAACGTTTGGGGTGATGTCCCCCGCGTGGTTGAGATGCAGTCAGAGGCCGGGGCTATCGCTACCGTGCACGGCGCACTGCAAACCGGCGCGCTGTCCACTTCATTTACTTCCTCACAAGGTTTGCTGTTGATGATCCCGACGCTGTACAAGCTCGCGGGTCAGTTAACGCCTTTTGTTTTGCACGTCGCTGCACGAACAGTCGCCACCCACGCACTGTCTATCTTCGGCGATCACTCTGACGTCATGGCGGTACGCCAGACGGGCTGCGCGATGCTGTGCGCGGCAAGCGTGCAGGAAGCGCAGGATTTCGCGTTAATCTCGCAGATGGCGACGCTGAAAAGTCGCGTGCCATTTATTCATTTCTTTGATGGTTTCCGCACCTCGCACGAAATCAACAAGATTGTCCCGCTGGCGGACGACACCATTTTGAACCTGCTGCCGCAGGCGGAAATCGACGCTCACCGCGCCCGGGCGCTGAACCCGGAACACCCGGTGATTCGCGGGACCTCCGCTAACCCGGATACCTATTTCCAGTCCCGCGAGGCCACTAACCCGTGGTACAACGCGGTGTACGATCACGTACAGCAGGCGATGGACGATTTTGCCGCCGCAACGGGCCGTCAGTACCACCCGTTCGAGTATTACGGTCATCCGCAGGCTGAGCGCGTGATCGTGGTGATGGGCTCTGCCATCGGTACCGCCGAAGAGGTGGTGGACGAACTTCAGCGCCATGGAGAGAAAGTCGGCGTGCTGAAAGTTCGCCTCTATCGCCCATTCTCTGCCGCTCATCTGATTGCCGCCCTGCCGGAAAGCGTCCGTAAAATTGCGGTGCTCGACCGCACCAAGGAGCCCGGCGCGCAGGCAGAACCGCTGTATCTTGACGTGATGACCGCGCTGGCGGAAGCCTTCAACCGTGGCGAACGCGAAACGCTACCGCGCGTTATTGGCGGCCGTTATGGGCTTTCCTCAAAAGAGTTTGGTCCGGACTGCGTCCTGGCGATTTTCAACGAGCTGAGCGCTGACCAGCCGAAGCCGCGCTTCACCGTCGGCATTTATGATGATGTCACTAATCTCTCCTTGCCGCTGCCGGAAAACACCCTGCCCTCAACCGCGCGCCTGGAAGCACTGTTCTACGGCCTTGGCAGCGACGGCAGCGTGTCGGCGACCAAGAACAACATCAAGATTATTGGTAACTCTACGCCGTGGTACGCCCAGGGTTATTTCGTCTATGACTCCAAAAAGGCCGGCGGTTTAACCGTTTCACACCTGCGCGTCAGCGATGAACCGATCCGCTCCGCCTACCTGGTATCACAGGCTGATTTCGTCGGCTGCCACCAGCTGCAGTTTATCGATAAGTATCAGATGGCCGAGCGCCTGAAGCCCGGCGGTATTTTCCTGCTCAACACGCCCTATCCGGCTGATGAAGTCTGGGCGCGACTGCCGCAGGAAGTTCAGGCCGTTCTGAACCAGAAGAAAGCGCGTTTCTACGTCGTGAACGCTGCGAAAATCGCCCGTGAATGCGGCCTGGCGGCGCGTATCAACACCGTCATGCAGATGGCATTTTTCCATCTGACCAACATTCTGCCGGGCGACAGTGCGCTCATCGAACTGCAGGGCGCTATCGCCAAAAGCTACAGCAGCAAAGGTCAGGAGCTGGTTGAACGCAACTGGCAGGCGCTGGCAATGGCGCGCGATTCACTTGCAGAAGTGCCGCTGCAGCAGGTCAACGCCAGCAGCCCGAACCGCCCGCCGGTGGTTTCCGATGCCGCTCCCGATTTCGTCAAAACCGTTACCGCCGCGATGCTTGCTGGCCTCGGCGATGCGCTGCCGGTTTCCGCGTTGCCGCCTGATGGCACCTGGCCGATGGGCACCACCCGCTGGGAAAAACGCAACATCGCCGAAGAGATCCCTATCTGGAAAGAAGCGCTGTGCACCCAGTGTAACCACTGCGTCGCCGCCTGCCCGCACTCAGCTATCCGCGCGAAGGTCGTCGCCCCGGAAGAGATGGAGCACGCCCCTGCCAGTTTGCATTCACTGGATGTAAAATCCCGTGATATGCGCGGTCAGAAATATGTGCTGCAGGTCGCCCCGGAAGACTGCACCGGCTGTAACCTGTGCGTAGAAGTCTGCCCGGCGAAAGACCGTCAGAATCCGGAGATCAAAGCCATCAATATGATGTCCCGCCTTGAGCATGTTGAAGAAGAGAAAGTGAACTATGACTTCTTCCTCAATCTGCCGGAAATCGATCGCACCAGCCTGGAGCGCATCGATATTCGAACCTCTCAGCTCATTACCCCGCTGTTTGAGTACTCTGGTGCCTGCTCCGGTTGCGGTGAAACCCCGTACATTAAGCTGCTGACCCAGCTGTATGGTGACCGGATGCTGATTGCTAACGCCACCGGCTGTTCTTCTATTTATGGTGGGAACCTCCCCTCTACGCCATACACCACCGACGCCAACGGTCGCGGCCCGGCGTGGGCGAACTCACTGTTCGAGGATAACGCCGAATTTGGTCTTGGTTTCCGCCTGACGGTTGACCAGCATCGCCAGCGCGTGATGCGCTTGCTCTCGCAGTTCAGCGATAGCATTACGCCAGAACTCAATGAGGCGCTGCACGCCGAGGCCACGCCGGAAGTACGCCGGGAGCAGGTTGCCGCGCTGCGCCAGCAGCTGGCGGGCGTTGCCGGTGCCCAAGAACTGCTTACCGACGCCGATGCGCTGGTGGAGAAATCCATCTGGCTGATTGGCGGGGACGGTTGGGCGTATGACATCGGCTTTGGTGGCCTTGATCACGTTCTGAGCCTCACCGAGAACGTCAACATTCTGGTGCTGGATACGCAGTGCTATTCCAACACCGGCGGCCAGGCCTCGAAGGCGACTCCGCTCGGTGCGGTCACCAAGTTTGGTGAACACGGCAAGCGTAAAGCGCGTAAAGATCTCGGCGTCAGCATGATGATGTATGGCCACGTCTATGTGGCGCAGATCTCCCTCGGCGCCCAGCTGAACCAGACGGTGAAAGCGATTCAGGAAGCCGAGGCTTATCCTGGCCCATCGCTGATCATTGCCTACAGCCCGTGCGAGGAGCATGGCTACGATCTGGCGCTGAGCCACGATCAAATGCGTCAGCTCACCGCTACCGGTTTCTGGCCGCTGTACCGCTTCGACCCACGTCGTGCGGATGAGGGCAAACTGCCGCTGGCGCTGGACTCTCGTCCGCCGTCAGATGCGCTGGCTGAGACGCTGATGAATGAGCAACGTTTCCGTCGCCTGAACGCTCAGCAGCCGGATGTGGCCGAGCAGCTGTGGAAAGACGCCGCAGCGGATCTGCAAAAACGCTATGACTTCCTCGCACAAATGGCGGGAAAAGCAGAGAAGTCATCCTCTGAATAAATATCTGATTCAGAATTAGCGTAATAAAAAAAGCCCGAATAATTATTCGGGCTTGTCAATTTAATAAATGACTAAAAATAAATTAAGGACACACAGCAACAGTGTAACTTGTGTGACAAAAGGCATATAACGCGCCCATCATACCCAGCAAACAACCGCTTGTATAATTTAGATTTTATATATTTCCCTTATATTTATTCATCAAATCTATCGTCGTAAATTCCGTATTATTTATTTTAGATTTTACTTATATCGTAACAATTGATATTTACCACAAATGAATATGTCTCTATTAGCATGGCTCCACTTCCTTTCGGGAAGCCGAGTATATAAAAAACAACTAAAGGACTATTTTCAATGAAAAGAAAAGTACTGGCCCTCATGATCCCTGCCCTGCTGGCTGCAGGTGCAACCCATGCTGCTGAAATCTATAATAAAGACGGTAACAAATTAGACCTGTACGGCAAAATCGACGGTCTGCACTACTTCTCTGACGACGGTTCAAAAGACGGCGATCAGACCTACATGCGTATGGGTATCAAGGGTGAAACCCAGATCAACGACCAACTGACCGGTTACGGCCAGTGGGAATACAACATTCAGGCGAACAACTCTGAATCTACAAACTCAGGTGATAGCCAGTCCTGGACCCGTCTGGCATTCGCTGGTCTGAAGTTCGGCGACTACGGCTCATTCGACTACGGTCGTAACTACGGCGTCATGTACGACGTAGAAGGCTGGACCGATATGCTGCCAGAATTCGGCGGCGATTCTTACACCCAGGCCGACAACTTCATGACCGGCCGTGCTAACGGTGTAGCAACCTACCGTAACAGCAACTTCTTCGGCCTGGTCGATGGCCTGAACTTTGCCCTGCAGTATCAGGGTAAAAACGAGAACCCGGGCAGCGGCGAAGGCACCAACAACGGTGACCGCAGCTTCCGTAACGCCAACGGCGACGGCTACGGTATTTCTACTTCCTACGACTTCGGTATGGGCTTCACCGCAGGTGCAGCATATACCTCTTCCGATCGTACCAACGATCAGATCAACGCCGGCGGCCAGTTCGCCAGCGGTGACAAAGCAGAAGCCTGGACTCTGGGTGCAAAATACGACGCGAACAACGTTTACCTCGCGACCATGTACTCCGAAACCCGCAACATGACCCCGTACGGTAACTCCAGCAGCGACAACGGCGGCGGTATTGCGAACAAGACCCAGAACTTCGAAGTGACCGCCCAGTACCAGTTCGACTTCGGTCTGCGTCCAACCCTTTCTTACCTGCAGTCTAAAGGTAAGGATCTGCAGCTGGTTGGCGGCTCTACCGATAAAGATCTGGTTAAATACGTGGATATCGGCGCGACCTATTACTTCAACAAGAACATGTCCACCTACGTCGACTACAAAGTTAACCTGCTCGACGAAGACGATAGCTTCTACAAAAACAACGGTATTTCTACCGACAACATCGTGGCGCTGGGTCTGGTTTACCAGTTCTAAGCCCGAAGGCCCGCTGGCAACGGCGGGCTGTTCCTCCCTGTTGTTTAGGTTCTATTCAGGAACCCTCGCTTTCCCGCCCGTACAATGACCATGAAACACATTGCAGTTAAAGGTGTCAGTCATGGTATTCAATATTCTCAATCAGCTCATCAATGTTGCGCAGCAGTATCCGGCGCTGATCGTTGGTCTGGTATTTTTGCTGACCTTTACCAAGTCCTGTGCGATTGTTTCTCTTGCCGTTCCCGGGACGTCCGGGCTTCTTCTGCTCGGCCCGTTGTCCGCAGGAAGCCATTCGCTGTTTATCCTGATGTGGCTGACGGCAAGCGCCGGGGCGATTGGCGGATTCTGGCTTTCCTGGTGGCTTGGCAAACGGTATCGCCACAGCGTGGAAAAACTGCGTTGGTTTACGCCTGACATGCGGGAAAAAAGCCGGACATTTTTGCTCAGATGGGGGGTTTACGCCGTGTTCCTCGGGCGCTTTATCTCACCCTTCAGGGCGACAATTCCCCTCGCCAGCGGGATATTTGGCGTGACCCAGCACAAATTTCAGCTGGCAAATATCAGCTCGGCGCTGGTCTGGACTTTTATTCTGCTCGCCCCTGGGGCGATAACGCTGGGATTAAGCGAATTCTATTCACCAGCACAATAGTTCAGTGGTTTCCAGAGTTCACCTGAGGCAGCAACAGCACCTAACGCCCAACTGGCTTGTTGCTGCTCTTCATTATCAACACCGTCGACGATGATGCCGTGACTGGAACGTGATGCATAACTGCAAAGATGGTACAAACTGTGGGTATCAAAGTGGCTGAGGAAAAACAGACGATCGAGCTTTATATATTCGAAAGACACTCTTTCGAGTAAGGTTAAATTCGTTAAGCCACCGCCAAACCCTCCCAACCACAGATGACTAAGCTGTGAGAGCATACGCAGTTTGATCATTTTCGATTTACTATGAAATTCAGAAAAGGCTTCGTCGATTTCCAGACGTAAAAAACGGTGTTGTAATAAGAATTCCGCAATATCTTGATTATCAAGAATATAATCTGCAAGCTCATCGTCGATGTTAAGCGTAACAAACACATCGCGCGTCATCTCAGTGGGCAACGAATCAATAAACGATAACTGTTGCTCCAGCAGACTTCTTTTGAACGTAACGTCTGAAACAATAACGCGGCGAGTCAGTCTTGATGAATGAGATTGCCGTTTTGGTTTATGCTTCATTGCCCACGAATGTATTTTACCCTCACGGGATACCGCGGGCTCCAATACGATTTCAGAACATAGGTTTGCTGCCAATCCCTGCTCCCCGAACATCCTGTATCTAATTAAATATATTGACAAAGAGTTACATAATCGAGAAGCAGAGGAAAATCGTTTAAAATGATCGGTAGAAGCCCATTTGATAGACATAAACTATCATAATCTCTTCAACGATCGCTAAATCGAATTGATAAAAAAGAATAATCCTATTGCAACCTACAAAATATGGTGGGATGTAATTATATCCATATGTTATGACCAATTCTAATATAAATACCGCACAATCCGTTGATGCATTGCTGAGCACTTCCTCTGTCAGAACCCACTCTGCCCGCATTTTACTGCCATGCCCAATAATAATGACTATTTATAATATAAGAAGAATTAAATTATTCAATTTTCTGATGCGCTGATTTATTTAATGACTATCCCTAATCTGGTTTAAATAATCTACACACTATTAAGTAAAAATTAAGTTTCGATCTCGCCCTGCCTTTCTTGCTACAATCTGCCATCCGGACCGATGTCCGTCAGCCACGTCTTCCACCTGGCCGCCGTTTACACATGAATTGAGTCATTGCCACATGTCGCAAAATCAAGAAGTTACAAAGAAAGAACAGTACAATCTGAACAAATTGCAGAAACGTTTGCGCCGTAATGTCGGCGAAGCCATTGCCGACTTCAATATGATTGAAGAAGGCGATCGCATCATGGTGTGTCTCTCTGGCGGTAAGGACAGCTACACCATGCTGGAGATTTTGCGTAATCTTCAGCAAAGTGCACCAGTCAATTTCAGCCTGGTGGCGGTTAACCTCGATCAGAAACAGCCGGGTTTCCCGGAGCATATCCTGCCGGAATATCTGCAGCAGCTGGGTGTTGAATACAAGATCGTCGAAGAAAACACCTACGGCATCGTGAAGGAAAAAATCCCGGAGGGCAAAACTACCTGCTCGCTGTGCTCTCGCCTGCGTCGCGGGATCCTCTACCGTACCGCCACTGAGCTGGGTGCCACCAAAATCGCGCTGGGCCATCACCGCGACGATATTCTGCAGACCCTGTTCCTTAATATGTTCTACGGCGGCAAGATGAAAGGCATGCCGCCGAAGCTGATGAGCGATGACGGTAAACACATCGTTATTCGTCCGCTGGCCTACTGCCGTGAGAAAGACATCGAACGCTTCTCGGTAGCCAAAGGCTTCCCAATCATTCCTTGCAACCTGTGTGGTTCACAGCCGAACCTGCAGCGTCAGGTGATTGGCGATATGCTGCGCGACTGGGATAAACGCTACCCGGGGCGCATTGAAACCATGTTCAGCGCGATGCAGAACGTGGTGCCTTCGCACCTGTGTGATGAAGCGCTGTTCGATTTCAAAGGCCTCACCAAAGAGTCAGCTGTGGTGGGCGGCGGTGACCTCGCCTTCGACCGTGAAGAAATCCCCCTGCAGCCAGCAGGCTGGCAGCCGGAAGACGATGAAAACGACTTCCAGGCCACACGCCTCGATGTGCTGGAAATCAAATAAACGAAAGCCCTCCGCCGGAGGGCTTTTTTTTACCCTTTCCTGAATCGTAGGCAAAAAAAAGCCGACTCATCTAAGTCGGCGTCGTACGAATCAATTGTGCTATGCAGTAATTCAAAAAAGGAAGTAAGACAATATGGAGCGCAACGCCCATCGCTTGACGTTGCATTCACCTGCGAGAGAAATATTGCCCTGAATGGGTAGAGTGTTTATTGACTTCGCTCAATCTTTACCGCATTTCTGGCATCCGTTGTGCTTAGAAAGGTGAAATTTTACAACCATTTACTGCGATGTAACCACCAGGTAACACCACCAATCAACGCTACCAACATAAAGCAAAACAGCGGAAAACCGAGATGCCAGCCGCCGCCGGGGATCCCACCCAGGTTAACGCCGAATAAACCGGTCAGGAAGGTGCTTGGGAGAAAAACCATTGCCATCATCGACATGGTGTAGGTGCGACGAGTCAGCGACTCCTGCATCACCTGCGCGATTTCATCGGCCATCACCCCGGTGCGGGCGATACAGGCGTCAATCTCATCAAGCCCCCGGCCGAGCCGTTCGGCAATATCCTGCATCCGCCGGCGCTGATCGTCAGTCATCCACGATAAACGCTCGCTGGATAAACGGGCATACACATCGCGCTGCGGGGCCATATAGCGACGCATCACGATAAGCTGCTTACGCAAAAGCGCCAGTACGCCGCGTGCAGGTACCTTCTGGTCCAGAAGATCGTCCTCAAGATCGATGATACGATCGTGCAGTTCCTCAATAAACTCGCTGGCGTGATCGGTCAGCGTATCGCACACATCCACCAGCCAGTCTCCACAGCCCGTCGGACCGGTTCCCTCCTGCAGATCATTAACGATGTCGTCCAGCGCCAGCACTTTTCGCTGTCGGGTGGAAACAATCAGCCGCTCATCAATGTACAGGCGCATCGCCACCAGCTGATCGGGGCGTTCGTCGGTACTGCCATTAATACAACGTAGCGTGAGTAACGTCCCTTCGCCCAGGCGGTTCACCCGTGGACGAGTACTTTCTCCCGCCAGCGCGTCACGCACGTTGTTAGGCAGTAGCGGTGTGGTAGCCAGCCACTGCGCGCTGTCCGGGTGAGTGTAATTCAGGTGCAACCAGCACGGCTGCTGGCTGTCGATAACATCGTCGTTGGAGAGCGGCCTGGCGCCGCCCTGCCCATCCAGTAGCCAGGCGAATACCGCGTCAGGCACATTGACTTCCGATCCTTTAATGGCTTCCACATCCACTCCCAATTCTGCTGGTGACTGACACCAGTCTAGCGTTATGCGATTGTTAAGCAACAGCCTGTTGTCTGCATCACGGCATTTCAGAAATGAGAATAAAAAAAGCCTGCGTCATTACGCAGGCTTTCGCTATTCCTTATTGGTTAACTCAAAACGATTGCCAGTAGTTCGGCTCCCTGGCCGGGGCGATGCCCGGACGAGGGCTTCTCAGGGCGGCAGACTCCGCATGATGGTCGCCCCCCAGGCGGAAGTTACGCGTCCGGGATTGCAGCTCAACGACCTGCTGCTGGAGAACGTCTGACGACCCTGCCAGCTCTTCCACCATTGCCACGTTGCTCTGCGTTACTTTTTCAAGCTCTGACAGCGCGAGGGTTATCTGCTCAATTCCCCGCTCCTGCTGAAGCGTAGAGACCGTAATTTGCTCCATCAGATTACTGAGAAGACCAGAGCCCGAGACGATGTCCTGCATATTTTTCTCAGCTTCCGCAACAATACTGGCACCCTGCGTAACGTTTTCGCTGGTGACACTGATAAGCGACTTAATATTCTTGGCTGCTTCTGCACTGCGATGCGCCAGATTTCGTACCTCGCCGGCCACCACGGAAAAACCTTTTCCATGATCGCCCGCACGCGCAGCTTCAACCGCGGCGTTCAGCGCCAGAATATTAGTTTGAAACGCAATGCCATCGATGAGGGTAATAATTTCCGTCATCTGTCGTGCGCAGTCGGTAATAGATTGCATATTATTCGCCACATCCACCATCAGCTCGCCGCCTTTAAGCGCACAATGCGTCGCCTCACCGGCTCGATCGCTGGCAAGACGGGTATTTTCGGCATTATTTTTGGTGCTGGCAGAGATCTCCTCCATGCTGGAAGCCGTCTGCATCAGGGTTGCAGACTGTTGCTCAGTCTTCACCGACAGTTCGGCACTGCGTGAGGCGAGCTGCTCCGAGAGTGACATTGCCGTCTGGGAAGATGCACGGATTTCTGCCACCAGCGTAGCGATGTTGCTGGACAGGCTGTTAATGCCTGGAATAAGGCGTCCGGCACAATTATTACCAAACAACGGTATATTCACTGATAAATTACCCGCGGTGACTTCATCAATACTTTTTTTAACCGTATTGATAGGTGTCACCAGATAACGGGTCATATACCACCATAACGCCACAATGGCACTAAACCACAACACATTTAACGCCATCAATAAATAAAACGAAGCTGATAGTGTAATCGAAATAATATTTGCAACAACAAAAACGGCCAGTAAAAAAAGCAATATGAATGTGCGAACACTTATATTTTTGAGCATACAAAAACTCACTGGTCAAACCTGGGGGTATTTTGTTTATAGCACTGCCCGTGGGGTTTTTCACCCCCGGGAAACCGAAAAGCAAACTTTGTGTTTTAACGCGACCAGTTTCACTTTGCGAGCGTTATCATGCACGAAAACCCCACAGATACAGCGTAAAACTCCAAAATGAGAGATTTAAGACTATACTCACACTATAAAATATCATCCACGTATCTCTTTTTTTATTACACTTTACCCACATTCCACTATTATTTAGCGTGGCTTAAACATCAGCGCCGCAGGAGTTACACCAGGATATATTCTTAATCAATCTGCAGAAAAGCCTTTGTTCGGGCAGTTATTTCATTCGCTCAGCGAACGCTTTTACTGCTAGATTAGCGGAACAACTTTTAAAGAAGTGGATTGCATGATGCTGTATGTTTCGTGGGACCCGGTTCTGATCGGTATTTCATTTTTAGTTGCGTTTATCGCTTCATTTATTGCGCTCGACAGCGCCGGGAAAATTGCTGCCTCTAATAAAAAGACCGTACTATTCTGGCGGTTATCCGGTGGTGCTACCCTCGGTATTGGTATTTGGGCCATGCATTTTATTGGCATGCTGGCGATGAAAATGCCGATGGAAATGCACTACAACGTGACCATCACCGTCATCTCTTTGTTGGTCGCCATTGTGGCATCTACCGCTTCCATTAATATCGCGGTGATGAGCCATACCCTCACCCTTCGCCGCCACGTTATCGCCACGCTTATTCTTAGCAGCGGCGTGGTCGTGATGCACTATGTAGGGATGTTTGCCCTTACCGCCCAGCACAGCATCAGCTGGAATATCCCTCTGGTCATGCTTTCCATCGCGATTGCTATCATTGCGTCCGGTGCGGCGCTATGGCTGGCGTTCAGCCTGCGGCTAAACGGTAAAGGGGTGCTTATCAACCGTATTGTAGCGGCGCTGGTGATGGGGATTGCCATCGCCGCGATGCACTATACCGGCATGAGCGCCGCCACCTTCAGCCCACATACCCACTACATGGGCGGCGGTATCGGAGAGAGCGGTTTATCGGTGTGGGTCAGCGCCACAACGCTTGCGATCCTCGGGGTCATGCTGATTATTTCGATGGTCGATTCGCAGCTACGCACCGCCCGTCTCACCGAGAGTTTGCAGCAACTCAACCAGCAGCTTGAACAGCAGGCCCGTTTCGACGGTTTAACCGGGCTCGCGAACCGCGCGCAGATTGATCTCAAGATTGAGGAGTGCCTGGCCCTGGCGCAAAAAACCTCACAGCCCTTTGCGCTGGTCTTTATGGATCTCGATCGCTTTAAGCTGGTGAATGACGCCTGGGGACATCACGTGGGTGACCATCTGCTGGTCTCGGTCGCTAACCGGATAAGCACCTGCCTGAGTTCGCGCATGACGCTGGCAAGGCTGGGTGGAGACGAGTTTATTCTGCTTGCACCGGATACTAACGGGTCTGAAGTCGCCGACCTTGCGGGGCGAATGGTGGAAAGTATCAAGCGTCCTTTCTACGAAGCCGGGCAAATCATCCAGGTGTCGCTCAGCGCCGGGATAAGCCTCTTCCCCGAGCACGGAAACACGCTTCAGGACCTGAAGCTGCACGCCGACACCGCGATGTACAATATTAAACAGCAGGGCCGCAACGGCTGGGCCATCTACGACGTCGCCATGATGAAGAAAATCTGGGAAGGCGCAGAGTTTCTGCAGCAGTTAACCCAGGCACTTGAGCGCGAACAGTTTGAGCTCTGGTATCAACCTAAATATCACGCGCGCCAGCAAACCCTGTGCGGCTTTGAGGCCCTGCTGCGCTGGCGCCATCCTTCCCGCGGTATTTTGCTGCCGGAGGTGTTTCTCAGCACGCTGGAAAAAACCGGGCTCATCGTCTCAGTGGGGCACTGGGTCATCGACGAGGCCTGCCGTCAGCTGAAACAGTGGAGCCTGGCCGGTCATCCGGACTGGAAGCTCTCTATCAATCTCTCCGCAGCACAGTTTGAGCAGCATGACATCTTCGACGTCATCAGCGGCGCGCTTAATCGCCACGATATCGTCCCTTCACGCCTGACCATTGAGCTCACCGAAAGTACCGCGCTCAACAATCTGGAACGTAGCGTTAAGATCCTGAACGACTTTACCCGTCTCGGGATCACCGTATCGATTGATGACTTTGGCACCGGTTACTCCAATATGCTGTCGCTGAAGAACCTGCCCGCCGGCGAGCTAAAGATAGACAAGAGCTTTGTGAAGGACATTCGTGATAACAACAAGAACGTGAAGATTGTTTCGACGATTATCGATATTGCCCACACCATGAACATGAACGTGGTGGCGGAAGGGATTGAGACTACCGAGCAGCAGCAGTTGCTGACCCATCTTGGCTGCGGTTATTTGCAGGGGTATTTGTTCGCAAGGCCGGTTCCTGCCGCAGAGATCCCCGCCCTGGTCGCCACTCCCCCATTTAGTCCTCCCCCTGTGCTTCGTGGCATCGACCACGAAAAACAAAAAAAGCAGGCGTGAAGTGCACATTTTGCATTATGTTTAAACACGGGAACCCGGTCGGGGGAGTATTGATGTTGTCAGCAGAGTTAACGGCTTTAGAGTTTTTGACCACACCAGTGTGGGTGGTTGAGCCAACCAATGAGACCCTGATATTTGCCAACCAGGCAGCACTGAACGTGATGGGTGCCCTTACGCTAACAGAGATGCGCGGCGGCGCGGTATCTGCCTGCGCTCAGGCCCGCCTCTCCCTGTATATCGCCGATCTCGGCACCACCAATGAAATCGTCGAGATCTGGACCGTTAACGGTGACGACGGTGAGGTACCTTTGCGCTGTCGGCTGACGCTCGCGACGCTGCCGTCTCTCGGCAGCGTCATTCTGTTCGAGGGAGCAAACATCGCCCCGCCCGCTTCGCTGAAAGCCAGTCGCTCTGTGGCCTATAAATCGCGCAAACAGGGGTTCTACACCCGTTTTTTCATGACCACCACCGCTCCAATGCTGCTGATAGACCCGGCCCGTGATGGCCTTATCGTGGATGCAAATCTCGCCGCCCTGCGCTTTTACGGCTACAGCAGCGAAGAGATATGTCAGAAACACACCTGGGAGATCAACACCCTTGGGCGCCAGGTGCTACCGGTCATGTCGGAAATCGCCCGCCTGCCGGGAGGCCACAAACCGCTGAATTTCCTGCACCGGCTGGCGGATGGATCCACCCGTCACGTTCAGACCTACGCCGGGCCGGTAGAAATTTACGGCGACCGGCTGATGCTGTGCATCGTGCACGACATCACTGAACAAAAACGGCTTGAGCAGGAGCTGGAGTTTGCCGCCCAGCGCGATCCGCTGACCGGCCTGCTTAACCGCCGCCAGTTTTACACCTTCACCGAGCAATCGGCCTTCAGCCAGCTGCCGGTATCCGAAGACTATTCGCTGCTGTTGATTGATACCGATAACTTCAAGCTGGTGAACGACGTGTACGGGCACCTGACCGGCGATGAGGTACTGGTACAGCTTGCGCGCACGCTGGAGAGCTGCTGTCGAAAAGAAGATTACGTCTTTCGCTGGGGCGGCGAGGAGTTTGTCATGCTGCTGCCGCGAACGACGCTTGATAAAGCGGTGACGCTCGCCGAAACCATCCGCGCCGCGGTGATGCACATCGGGGAACACGGGCTGCCGTCTATTACCGTCAGTATCGGCGTCACGCGTCATCAGCCCGGCGAATCGGTGGATTCCCTGTTCAGACGGGTGGATGCGGCGCTGTATCAGGCCAAGAATGCCGGGCGTAATAAGGTGCTGGCGGCCTGAGGAACGTCCGGTGCGGACAAGCCGCACCGGCGTTTTTGCACTAGTGTTTAACGATGTACATGGTGCGGGTATAAGCCACGTCTTCAGCATTGGTGATCGGGTAGCCTTTTACCCACGGTTTAATCAAGCGCGCGTTGGTGTACTGGTAGATGGGTGCTATCGGCGCTTTCTCCGCCAGAATTTTCTCCGCCGCGTTGTAATCCGTATTCCGCGCTTTTTCTGACGTCTCCAGTGACGCCTGGTTCAGCACTTTGTCGTACGCCGGATCGTTGAAGCGCGAAATATTACCGCTGTGCGTGGAGGTCAGCAGCGACAGGAAGGTGGAAGGTTCGTTGTAGTCCGCCACCCACGAGGCACGAACGATATCGAACTTGCCGGTGTTGCGGCTATCAATATAGGTTTTCCACTCCTGGTTTTGCAGCTTCACGTCCACGCCAAGATTTTTCTTCCACATCGATGCCACCGCGATGGCTATCTTCTGGTGAATTTCCTGAGTGTTATACAGCAGCGTCAGCTCAAGCGGACGTCCCGGACCGTAGCCCGCCGCCTGCAGCAGGGTTTTCGCCTGCGCGTTCAGCTCTTCCTGGCTCATCTCTTCCATCGCGGAAGGCTGCGGCGTAAAGCCCGCGGTAGCATCCGGCGTGAAGTGCCAGGCCGGTTTCTCACCGGTGCCAAGCACCTTATCGGCCATCAGGCGGCGGTCGATAGTCATGCTGAGCGCCAGACGCACGCGCGCGTCGGCGGTTGGCCCTTTCTGGGTGTTAAAAGCGTAGTAATAGGTGCCAAGCTGCGGCGGCGTATAGACCTGGCCGGGTAAATCTTTAAGCAGCTTTTTATACAGGTTTTTCGGGAAGGATTCGGTGATGTCGATATCCCCTGCCTGATAGCGTTTGGTCGCCGCCGATTCCTGGTTAATGGGCACGAAAGTGACCTGCTGGATAACCGTTTTGCCATTATCCCAGTAGCGAGTGTTCGGCGTCAGTACCAGCTTTTCGTTGACCACGCGGTCTTTCAGCACGTACGCACCGTTGCCCACCAGCTTGCCAGGACGCGTCCAGTTTTTATCCGCTTCAACGGTGGCTTTTTGCACCGGGAAGAAGGCAAAGTTTGCCGTCAGGTTAGCAAACCACGGCAGCGGTTTATCCAGCTGAATACGCAGAGTTCTGGCGTCAACGGCAGTGACGGCAAGCTTATCCGGCGTGGCTTTGCCATCGATGATGTCCTGAGCATTGCCAATACCGGCCAGTGCCGCAAACCAGGCAAACGGAGAGGTGGTTTTCGGATCAACCAGGCGCTGCCAGCTGTAGACAAAATCCTGTGCGGTCACCGGCGTACCGTCTGACCACTGAGCGTTATCGCGAAGCGTAAAGGTCCAGACCCGGTTATCGTTAGTCTGCCATTTGCTGGCAACCCCGGGAATAATATTGCCTTTCGCATCCTGGTTCACCAGCCCTTCATACAGGTCGCGGATCACCTGGATTTCAGGAAGCCCCACCGCTTTGGCAGGATCCAGGGACGCGGGTTCATCTTTTATGTGACGCACCAGCGTCTGCTTTTGTGCGAGAACCGTCCCCGCAGGCACATCCGCCGCGACGGCGACAGAAGAAAGTGAACTTAGCCACAGCGCACAACAGGTCAGCGCGACAGGATGCTTCATGAGATCCCCTCAAAGTAGTGAAAACCATACCCACAAGACCGGGTAATTATTTGTTTCAACAATATGAAATGCAAACAACTTGTGACAGAAAATTGATGAAAGGACGAAATTTAGCATCTGGAGGAAACTAATTGATTAAGGGCGAGTTTTGCACAACACTGCCAGTAACAACACTACGCTTCAGGGATTGCTATGACCGCCACTCGTCCCCGCGCGCAGCGCGGTGCCTTTCCGCCAGGCACACAGCATTATGGCCGCTCGCTTTTAGGCGCACCGCTGCTGTGGTTTCCGGCGCCGCTCGCTGACCATACCAGCGGGCTTATCATCGCCGGAACCCACGGCGACGAGAACTCATCGATAGTCACCCTCTCCTGCGCGCTACGCACGTTAACGCCGGAGATGCGCCGTCATCACGTGGTGCTTACGGTCAACCCGGACGGTTGCCAGCTGGGGCTTCGCGCCAACGCCAACGGCGTTGATCTGAACCGCAACTTTCCGGCGGCGAACTGGAAAACCGGCGAAACGGTATATCGCTGGAATAGCCAGGCCGACAGCCGCGACGTCGTGCTACTGACCGGCGACAAGCCCGGTTCAGAGCCTGAAAGCAAGGCGCTGTGCCAGCTCATCCATAAAATTCACCCGGCCTGGGTCGTATCGTTTCACGATCCGCTCGCCTGTATTGAAGATCCGCGTCACAGTGAACTGGGGCGCTGGCTTGCAGAGGCGTTTGAGCTGCCGCTGGTGAGCAGCGTAGGCTACGATACGCCCGGGTCGTTTGGCAGCTGGTGTGCCGATATTGGGCTGCACTGCATCACCGCCGAATTTCCGCCCATCTCTTCCGATGAGGCCAGCGAGAAGTATCTGGCGGCGATGACCGGGCTTCTGCACTGGCATTCTCAGAGATGAAGCATCCCGGTGGTGAAGCGTAGCCCCGGGTCGACATCCACCGAAAGCCACGTCGGGCCGTCAAGATCGGCGAAGCGCACCTGCGAAGTCAGCGGGAGTGCGGCACCGATAGCCCGTGAGGTACAGAGCATACAGCCGAGCATCAGCGCAAAGCCCTGCGCTTTCGCTTCCTGAGCCAGCGCCAGCGCTTCGGTCAGGCCGCCGGTTTTATCAAGCTTAATGTTGATCATCTCATAGCGACCTGCCAGCGCCGGCAGGCTGCTGCGGCTATGGCAGCTCTCATCGGCGCAAATCGGCAACGGATGGATAAAGTTTTCCAGCGCCTCATCTTCGCTTGCCGGTAGCGGTTGTTCCAGCATCGCCACCCCGAGGTCTGCCAGCAGCTGACAGCGTGAGGCCAGCCCGTCGCTGTGCCAGGATTCGTTAGCGTCGACAATCAGGGTCGCGTCCGGTACGGCGGCGCGGATAGCGACAATGCGCTCGCTTATCAGGTGGTCATCGAGCTTCACTTTTAACAGCCGCGCCCCCTTCTGCCAGAGAATTCTGGCACAGCTAGCCATAGCTTCCGGTTCGCCAATCACCACGGTCTGGGCGGTGGTGATAGTGTCGGCGAGAATGGAGTGGGTTAATTGTGACAACGTCACCTTTTCCTCTCGCGCCTCCAGATCCCACAGCGCGCAGTCCAGCGCGTTACGCGCCGCACCGGCGGGCAACAGCGACTGCAGCCCGGCGCGGCTGATACCGCGTTCGATTGCGTCGTTGACCGTCATTATCTGTGCCATGACCGAGTCGATACTTTCACCGTAGCGTGGGTATGGCGTGCATTCCCCCACGCCCTTCACGCCGTTCTCTTCAATCTCTACCACCACCACTTTTGCTTCACTGCGGCTACCTCGGGCAATGACAAAAGGCGTATGCAGCGGCCACGACTCCTCAAACACGCGTAGACTTCTCATTCCAGGTCCTCTCTGGTTGATACGAAATACAGTTTGCCGTGTTAACTATTGTTGGAATACACTAGACCTGACGTTAACTATATGTAAACAGGAAGATAATCATGTCACAGACCGTGCATTTCCAGGGTAATCCAGTATCTGTTAAAGGCGCTATCCCGCAGAAGGGAGCTAAAGCGCAGGCGTTTACGCTGGTCGCGAAAGATCTCTCCGACGTCGCGCTGAGCCAGTATTCCGGCAAACGTAAAGTACTGAACATTTTCCCAAGCATCGATACCGGCGTTTGCGCGGCATCCGTGCGTAAATTCAACCAACTGGCCTCTGAGCTGAACAACACCGTTGTGCTGTGCATCTCTGCTGACCTGCCGTTCGCCCAGTCTCGCTTCTGCGGCGCGGAAGGCCTGGGTAACGTAGTCACCCTCTCCACTCTGCGCGCACCGGCTTTCCTGGCCGATTACGGCGTTGCCATTGCTGAAGGCCCGCTGAGCGGCCTGGCAGCTCGCGCCGTTGTGGTTCTGGATGAAAACGACAACGTCATCCACAGCGAACTGGTGAACGAAATCACCGAAGAGCCGAACTACGACGCAGCGCTGGCCGTTCTGAAAGGCTAATCGCGCCTCGCAGAAACAAATAAAGCCTCCTCGGAGGCTTTATTTTTAGGTTTTACTCTTCACCTTTCTTCTGGTTCAGACCATATTCCCGCAGCTTATTGGCAATCGCGGTATGCGAAACGCCGAGCCGTTTTGCAAGTTTTCGGGTACTCGGGAAACTGCGATAAAGCTGGGTCAGCACCGAGCGCTCGAAGCGACGGGTGATGTCGTCCAGCGAACCTTCCATTGCGTCTTCGCCCACCGCCACGGTCGCCGCATCGTAATCCGGCAGCAGGATGTCCTGCGGACGCAGCTCATAGCCTTCAAGTTGGGTCAGCGCACGATACACCGCGTTTTTCAGCTGACGCACGTTGCCCGGCCAGCCGTAGCGGGTTAAGACATTATTGAGATCGATTGATAGTTTCGGGCGCGCAATGCCCTGCTCATCGGCAAAGCGGGCCACGAACAGCTCGGTGAGCGGCATGATGTCCTGCGGGCGATCGCGCAGCGGCGGAATATTCAGCGTCAGCACGTTCAGGCGATAGTACAGATCTTCGCGGAACATGCCTTTTTGCACCAGCTCAACCAGGTTTTTCTGCGTGGCGCAAATCACGCGCACATCCACATGCACCTCATGATCTTCCCCCACCCGGCGGAAAGTACCGTCGTTGAGGAAGCGCAGCAGCTTCACCTGCATGCCCGGCGACATTTCACCGATCTCATCCAGCAGCACCGATCCACCGTTCGCCTGCTCGAAGAAGCCTTTTTTACCTTCCGGCGCGTGGCCGAAGAGCTCGCTTTCTACCGCATCTTCCGGAATCGAGGCGCAGTTCAGCGCCAGATACGGTTTATCGGCCCGCGGGCTGGCAAGATGACAGGCGTGAGCCAGCAGGTCTTTACCTGTGCCGGTGTCGCCGGTAATAAGCAGCGGCGCGGTGAGCATCGCAAGCTTACGCGCCTGCTCCACCACGTGGCGCATTTTCGGACTGGAGGCGACAATCTGGCTGAAGGCGCTGGTGTCCTGGCTGGTCATGGTCTGTAGCTGGCGTCCCATACGCACGGTGGAGCGCAGCATCGCGACCGCGCCCATCAGCACGCGCGAGGCGTTGCCGCCGTCGAGGTACACCGGGGTGATTTCCAGAAGGAAGTTTTGCCCGTTAATCACCACGTGTTCAGCGTGCGACTCCAGCGGCATCCCTTCGAGCCAGCGCAGGAAGTTAAAACCGGGGATCAGCTGCCCGGCGGTATGCTGACGTAACCGTTCCGGATCCTGGGCAAACAGCTGACAGCTCGCCGGGTTGGCGAGTTCGACTTTGCTTTTGGTATCGAGCGAGAGTACCGGTTCCGGCATGGCAACCAGCAGCGCGCTCAGCGCCAGGTGTTCACGTTCGGACGGCATCCAGGCGACGGTACGCACGTCCGTCACGCCAGAAATACGGCGGATTTCCGCCATCAGACTGCTGAAGGTATTAAACTCCAGCTCTGCAAAATTGAGGTAGATTCGGCCAATCGGGTCGATATCGATACCGCGCAGGTCGATACTGCGCAGCACCAGCAGGTCAAGCAACTCACGAGTAAGACCGAGGCGGTCCTCGCAAAAGACTTCAAGACGCATGGGATTTTTCACCATTCCAGGCCAATGACTTAACGATGATATGTCAGATATCGTCCGGCGGGAAGATAGCTGTCAACAATTATTGACAGTATGGCGGAAAATCAGGCACCCTGCCGTAAAGATCTACGTTCAGGGTGCAAATATACTCGTCATACTTCAAGCTGCATGTGCGTTGGCTGCGTCCGCTCCCCCAGTCACATAGTTATCTATGCTCCTGGGGACTCGCAAACTTGCCGCCTTCATACAACTCGAATTATTTAGAGTATAAATACCCATTTAAGGCGCGGGATAGCTCAGAGAATGCCGGTGAGCAGCCCGATCCCCATCAGCGAAGCACAACCGCCAAACGCGCGAGACAGCCAGACGTTTGCCGCCGAGCGGATCACCAGATAACCAATCAGCAGACCGATCATGTGCAGCATCGCCGTCGCGAGCACCATGCCGCTCAGCGCCGAGAAGGAGTGTGACAGCTCAGCGCCGTGGGCCAGACCGTGGAAAATCGCGAAGGCCCCGATAATCAGCGCCCCGCTCACCGCCCGCAGTTTCATCTGCAGTGCCACCATCACACCAATGCCGAGCAGCGACGCCGCCACCAGCGTCTCGGTAGCGCTAATGGTCACGCCTGCCATGCCGATCAACGCCCCGGTCAGCAGTAGTCCGGCGAAGGCCAGCGGTGCCAGCCACCACTTGCGGGTGTTCATCGCACTCCATACCCCCACCAGCAGCATCATCACCAGATGGTCCATCCCGGTCAGCGGGTGAATGAACCCCTCCGTGAAGCCTAAAGCGTGGTGCGCCCCGCCGTCATGGCCCACGTGCGCCATCGCCATCATCGGGAACAGTGCCACCAGGGACACCACCACTGCTTTACCATTAATACGCATAATCATCTCCAATGTTATTTCATTTAATACTCTGCGCCCGCACTCCCCACGGTGCGCATATTCTCAAGCGCCGCCAGCGTTTCCAGCGCCGCTTCTTCATCAATCAGGCTCATCGCAAATCCCACGTGGATGAGCACCCACTGGCCGATAAGCGCCTGCGGGTCATCCTCATCAATCAGGGAGATATTGATTTTTACCGCAATACCGCCCACATCCGCCGTCGCCAGCTGCAGGCTGTCGCAGCCAACGGCGGTCACTTTGCCGGGAATACCAATACACATCAGGCTACTCCACTTCCATTTGCGTTATCCGCAGACTGTCGCCGCCGTCGATTTTAAGCGCGTGTCCGCCGCACTGCGGGCAGGCCGCGTCGTGGCGGTCAACCTCCACGCTGACGCAACAGTCCCAGCACCAGGCCGGTGCCAGCTTGTAGTCAAGCCACAGCCTGCAGCCCTCTGCCACCGTGCTCCGGCAGGCAACCTCAAAACCAAAGCGCAGCGCGTGCTCCTCAACGCAGGAAAGCGCCCCCACCTCCAGCCATACGGCAGTGACCCGCCGGGCGTGGTGCTTGTGGGCGTGCTCTTCAATCAGATCCATCATGTTCAGACACAGGCTCATCTCATGCACGAGTCAGCCTCTCTGCGCCATACGGAACAGCGCCCGACGGCCAGGGTTAACCGGGGCATTGTCGTTGACCACCGGCAGTGAGAGCGCCATACGCACGCTGCTGTGGGTCAGCTCCAGCATCTGCTGCGCCGTCAGGTGGTTTTCAAGCGGTGACATCAGCGATGACGCTAGGTACTGCCCGCAGCCCGCCATCTCACCGACGGTAAAGCGCACGTCGCCGCACGGCAGACGCAGCGCCAGTTTGTCGCCCACGGTACGTGACTGCCACACTTCTCCCGGCCCCGGCAGCACCAGCAGGCTCAGCATCCACGGCGTTAACATGCCGCCAATCCACTGCTGTTCAAAAAGCTGAAAACCGCAGGCGCGCACCGGGATGTGTGCCCGAAAGAACGGCAGCTCGCACATCTCCTGCTGCGCGACGGCCTGAAAGGCCGCCTCCAGCCGTGGCGAGGGATCCGCCACGAAGCCATTAATCACATCCGACATCGGCCACCTCTTTGCGCGAAGCCTTAACGCCGCTCTCCGCGAGCGCGGTCAGCACCTCGGCCAGCGCCGGTTCTATCGCCGCACTCACCACCGGCGTTAAGCGGATCCCCGGCTCAAGCGATGATGGCACCACGCCCACCAGCGTCAGACGGCGAGGAAACTCATCGGTAAGCTTCAGCGCCATCAGTACGTCACACAGACCCAGCTGATGCGGCGATACTTTGCGGGAGAAAAATGCCGGGATCTCTTCATCGTGCAGTACCGCTACGCTGCCCGGCGCCGCGCCGGTCAGCACTGCATCGGCGACAATCAGGTGATCTCTTGCCGCCATCACATCCAGCAGTTCCATACCGGAGGTTCCGCCGTCCAGCACCTCGACGTGACAGGGTAACGTATAGCGTTCTTCGAGGGCTTCGACGATGCGCACTCCCACCGCCTCATCGCCGAGCAGTAAATTACCAATCCCGAGTACCAGAATACGCATCACAGCACCTTCACCCGGGTAACTTCGCCACCGGTAGCATCAACAATGTGCACCGCGCAGGACATGCAGGGATCGAAAGAGTGGATGGTGCGCACCACTTCCAGCGGCTTCGCCGGATCGGCAACCGGCATCCCCACCAGCGAACGCTCGTAGGGCCCCGGCTCATCGTTGAAGTTACGCGGCCCGGCGTTCCAGGTTGAAGGAACCACCGCCTGGTAGTTAGCGATTTTACCGTCGCGAATAACCACCCAATGCGACAGCGCGCCGCGCGGTGCTTCGATAAAACCAACGCCGCGAACTTCGCCTTGCAGAGGGATATTCGGTGGAATGAAGGTCTCGTGATCGCCTTTACCAATATTGCTGACAAGCGCCTGCCACTGTTCACCCAGCGTCTGGTGCAGCACGCTGGCGTGTACCGCACGCCCGACCACCCGACCAAGCGTTGATGGCAGCTGCTCGTGAGTCAGCGCCTTACCGCTCAGCGCTTCGTACGCGGCGTTGACCCGCGCAAAGGTTGCCTGCGTTGGCTGATGCCCGGCCTGCAGACTACACAGCAGCCAGGCGAGCGGCCCCATCTCCACCGCGTTACCGTAAAACGTCGGGGCTTTCACCCACGAATATTTACCGTCTTCCTGCCAGCCGGTGTAGTTCGGACGGGTCAGCCCTTCCCACGGCGCCAGCGGCTGGTCATCCTGATACCAGGCATGCTTGCCGCTCTCCTCAATCCCTTTCAGCAGGTATTCGTCACGCTGGTTGATAATCGGGCGGAAAACGCCTTTTTCCATGTAGCCACCCGGCAGCAGGAAGTTGTCGCCTTTACGGTCAACCGGCAGTTCCGGTACGCACAGATAGCAGTCAGCACCTTTGCCCATCTCTAGCCACTGCGGGTAGTGCGCGGCAATCACCGCGCTGTCGACCAGGTACACCTGCTCGATAAAATCCCCCAGCTTGTCGATGAAGCTTTTCAGGTACATCAGACGCTCAAGGTTCAGCACCCCGGGCGAGTCGAGGTTGATTGGGTTTGCCACCCCGCCGACCGCCAGGTTCTGAATATGCGGCGTTTTGCCGCCAAGGACCGCGACAATTCGGTTGGCGTCGCGCTGGCATTCAAGCGCCTGCAGATAATGCGCCACGGCAATCAGGTTAACCTCCGGCGGCAGCGCCATTGCCGGGTGCCCCCAGTAGCCATTGGCGAAAATCCCCAGCTGCCCACTGTCTACCAGCGCCTGAATTTTCTGCTGTACCTTACTGAATTCGGCGGCGCTGTTGAGCGACCAGGTGGAGAGACCACGCAGCATATCGGCGGCTTTTTGCGGATCGGCTTTCAGCGCCGACGTGACGTCCACCCAGTCCAGCGCCGAGAGCTGATAAAAATGCACGATATGGTCGTGAATGCTGTGGGCGGCGGCAATAATATTGCGGATGTACTGGGCGTTCACCGGCACTTCCATCCCCAGCGCATTTTCCACCGCACGCACCGAGGCCAGCGCGTGAATGGTGGTACATACTCCGCAGATTCGCTGCACAATCATCCACGCATCGCGCGGATCGTTACCCTGCACAATCTCTTCCATTCCACGCCACATCGTCCCGGAAGACCAGGCCTTCACGACTTTGCCCGCTTCAATTTCACAGTCGATTCGCAAATGCCCTTCAATGCGGGTGACGGGATCAATGGTGATGCGTTGGCTCATGCTCTACCTCTGGTTTTTTATTTTCACTCTGGCGTTCGTGCGCGGGCAGAACCGGCAGCAGCCGGACCAGCAGGATGTACGCACACACCTCTATGGCAACAAAGCCAATGGAAATCAGTAATTCACTGGGGGTTGGGAAGTAGCCGTAGCCGTTACCCGGATCGTAGGCCAGCAGCGCATAGTTGAGCCGCCAGAACGCCGCACCACCCACCATGCACAGCGCGCCGACAAACAGCCACCGCGAGTCCTGACGGTTGCGCTTGAAGCGAAAAATCAGCAGCGGCGCAAACATCAACAGCGTTTCCACCCAGAAGGAAATGGCAAAACGATCGAGGTGCCACAGATATTCTGTCTTATGGCGAACGATAAGCTCGCCGAAGCGCAGCACGATAAACAGCAGCAGAAAGACCTCAATCAGCCGCGTCAGACGGGTAAACAGCGGCGTTTCATCAGGCCCTTTGCCGCGTAGCCCGGACTGCACCAGCGAACCTTCAAAAATCACAATCGAAAAGCCGAGGATAAAGGCGGTGAGCAGTGAAAACAGCGGCAGCATTTCATAGCTCTGCCACAGCGGATGCACCTTGTACCCGGCGGCGATCATCAGCGATCCCATCGACGACTGGTGCATCGATGGCAGCAGTGCGCCGAGGGCGATAATCAGGAACATCGCTTTGTTAAGCAGGCGCAGCGGTTTCTTCCAGCCGAGTCGTTCACACAGCGCCGGAGCAAACTCCAGCGCCACCACGCCGATGTAAATCGTCATGCAGACGGCGGTTTCAAACAGCACCGAGTTGGTGTTGAAATGCCCCGGAATGTAGAAATATGGCAGGTTCCAGTAGCGGCCCACGTCGATGGTGATAGACAAGCCGCCCAGCGAATAACCAAACAGGCTGGCGAGCAGCGCCGGACGCACCAGCGGATGGTATTCACCACGGTTAAAAACGTAGACCGCCCAGGCCAGCGCCCAGCCACCGCAGGCAAGGCCCGTCCCGACCAGCAGATCGAAGGCAATCCAGATCCCCCACGGGTAGCCCCCGTTCAGATCCGAGACATCGCCAATGCCGAACACCAGACGCTTAACGATAAGCAGCAGGCACAGCATGACAAACGGCGCCAGCAGCATCACCGGCCAGCTCACCAGGCGGCCGCCGAGCGGGCTCATTTTATGCGTCGCCATGATCATCATCCTTTTTGTCTTCAGGCTTATCGTCAGGCTTGCGGCGCATATTGCGCTGCACCAGGAAGGTGATCCCCGCCAGCGCCGCCAGCGGCAGCACCATGCCTTTGTACAGCGAATGCTGCACGTGCTCTGAGCGCGCCCCCGTAGAAAGCTCGTCAAGCGCAGGCAGGCCAAGCTTGTCGAACGGTACGCCAGCCAGTACCAGCACCTGCGTGCCACCGCCCTCTTTTTCGCCATACAGATGCGGCTCGTAGTGCGCCAGTGGGTGCTCATAAACATCATTTTTCAGCGTCTGGCGCGGGTAGCGGTACATTTCCCCTGCCTTCGCGTTAAGCCGCTGATGGGCTTCGGCCATTAAGGCTTCGCGGGTACCGAAGATAACCGCCCCGGTCGGGCAAACGTCCACGCAGCCCGGCAGGCCGCCTTTGTCGAGCCGCTCCACGCCTTTCTGGTTGCAGAGCTCACACTTATGGATTTTGCCGAAAGGGTTGTCGTAGTCGTATTTCGGCACGTTGAACGGGCAGCCCACCATGCAGTAGCGGCAGCCGGTACAGACATCGGGGTTGTAGTGAACAATGCCGGTCTTCGGGTCTTTCTTCAGCGCCTGCACCGGGCAGACGGAGACGCAGTTCGGATCCACACAGTGCATACACTGCTTTTTGATATAGGCGTAGCCGTCGTCAAGCGTATCTTTGTGGATGCCCTTTCCGCTGCGCCAGACCTGGATGATGTTGTTGGTGTACGGGCTGAGCTTGTCGTTGTTCGACCAGGTATTTTCGGTTCCGGCGTAGGCGTAGGTTTCACCGTGCGGTTCATCGGTGTGATTAATGCGCTGGCACTCGCTGACGCAGGCCTGACAGCCGACGCACAGGGTGGAGTCATACAACATGCCGAGCGAACCCGGGATCGGCGGTCTGTTCTCTGCCGCGGCCCGGGCAGACGGCGCAACGCCTGCCAGCATCGCACCCGTGGAGGCCAGTTTCAAAAAGTGACGTCTGTTCACGGCTTACTCCTTGTGCGATGGCTTCTCGTCATCTTTACGCGGCGTTTTTTGCTGCCGTCCCAGCTCTCTCACCGTCATCAGGCTGACGCCCGCCACCAACCCCACGACGCCACCCAGTAGTCCGATGGCCGTTGGGCTAACGTGCCCGCCCTCCTGGCTCGTGACTTCCGGCTTGGCGCTGCGCGGCGTAGGGTTCTCAACGTTCGCCAGTTGGGCAATACCTTTCGTGAAGCCAATCCCCTTTTCGTTGCAGCCATAGCAGGGATGACCAATACCGACCGGCCAGATACCGCCGCCGATATCGCAGAACTCCAGCGTCGGACAGTTGCCGTAGGTTTCCGGACCTTTGCAACCGAGGTGATACAGACACCAGCCCTGGCGATGACCTTCGTCGCCGAACTGTTTAGCAAAACGTCCGGCGTCAAAATGCGGGCGGCGTTCGCAGTTTTCGTGGATAAGACGCGCGTAGGCGAACTGCGGTCGGTTTTTGTCATCGAGCGCAGGCGCTCGCTGATAAGTGATGATATGCGCCACGGTGGCGAGGAAGTTGTGCGGGTTTGGCGGGCAACCAGGAATATTAATCACCGTTTTCCCCGGCAGTACGTCCTGCAGGCTGACCGCACCGGTCGGGTTAGCGCCGCTTGCCGGTACCCCACCCCAGGCGGCGCAGGAGCCGATCGCGATAACGGCGGCGGCATGCTCCGCCGCATCGCGAATATGCTCGACAATAGGCTTCCCGGCGACCATGCAGTAAATGCCGCCATCCTTCACGGGAATAGAACCGTCGACCACCAGTACGTATTTGCCCTTATATTGCTCAATTGCCCGATGTTTATTTTCTTCCGCCTGTTCACCAAATGCGGCCGAGAGCACCTCGTGGTACTCCATGGAAATAACGTTGAGCAGTAAATTCTCAATGGTAGGATGTGTTGCGCGCAGCAGCGATTCAGTACAGCCGGTGCATTCTTGTGCACCAATCCATATTACCGGCGGGCGTTGCGGGGACGTTACCGCATTTGCCATTTCAGCCGCTGCCCCTGGTGTTAATCCCATTGTGGCCGCCAGAGCGGTGCACAGTTTCAGAAAATCACGGCGATTGACGCCCTGAGGAAAAATCGACTGATTGTCCATTATTAATAATAATTCCTGGTTACATAACCTGTGGCAAGCACCGCGTATGCCTGTATAGGGTGAGGCTTTTCAACAAAGATGAATTGATTTTCATCAAGTTTTATTTAACCGAGGAAATTTCATTGCGGATAATATGAATGAAATCGCTTCAGCAAATTTATTTTTTCAGCCGTTCATCCATATTTTTTCATAATGGTCATTTTTCCGGTTTGTGATAAGGAGAGCCCACGCGTCTCCGGAGCGAAGAAAATAGAGACCAGCCAGCCGATTAACGATATTAAGGCTCCTGTCAGCATGACCGTACTGATGCCGTAACGGGTGATAAACACCGGCAGCGCCCAGGTAGAAATCACCGTTCCGATACGGCTTATCGACATAATTACCCCCACCGCCGATGCACGGATATCGGTAGGAAACAGCTCATTGGGATAGAGCCACTGCAGGATCCCCGGCCCACCGGAGAAAAAGGCGTATACCGCAAACGCGACGATCACCAGCCAGATGTCGAGGCTCGAAACCAGCCCCAATACCGCCAGCGCCAGCGTCATCATGGCGAAACTGCCGATAAGCAAC
The DNA here is from genome assembly GCF_003634235.1 of Yokenella regensburgei. Classification (NCBI taxonomy): domain Bacteria; kingdom Pseudomonadati; phylum Pseudomonadota; class Gammaproteobacteria; order Enterobacterales; family Enterobacteriaceae; genus Yokenella; species Yokenella regensburgei. The sequence continues at coordinate 1,442,349 of NZ_RBIZ01000003.1, forward strand.
GGTCGACGGCCAATTTTGTTAAGCCAGTACATGGCCGGCAGGCAGCCGAGCATAAAAAACAGGCTGATGACGACGTTTCCCAGCGCCGCGGTGCGTCCCTGATCCCAGCCGAGCAGGCCGACAATCTGCGGCCCGAAGGTGTAGAGCGCGAACATTGGGATCACCTGACAGGTCCAGATGGCGGCGACAAACAGTACGAATGAGAAATGTCGCCGGGTAAACAACTGCAGAAACCGCGTTTCCTGAGCCGGCTCTTCATCAAAAACAACCGGTTCCCCGAACAGTTTCAGCATCATCTGCTCACATTCCTGCACCCGTCCTTTACGCAGCAGCCAGCGCGGGGATTCCGGTAGGTCAAAGCGCCCCACCAGAATAAGCACACAGGGGATAAACGCGCTGCCGAGCATCCAGCGCCAGCCGTCTGCCACGTCGTACAGCAGATAGCCCACCAGATTGGCGCAGGTTGCACCGACGTACCACATCGCCGCAATAAATCCGACGGCGAACGCCCGCTGGCGGGTATTGGAGAACTCGGTAATCATCGAGGTGGCAATAGGATAGTCGGCCCCAATCACAATGCCGATAAGCACCCGCATTACCAGCAATTCCATTGGCGACGACACCCACATGGTGGCAAGAGAAATCAGACCGATAAGAATAATGTCGATAAGAAACATCTTTCGCCGCCCTACCCGGTCTGAAATATAACCGAAGAGCGACGTACCAATAAAAAGCCCAACCAGCGTCGCGGCGCCGAGTAGGCCAATCCATTCAGCATCAAGATGTAATAAAGGGGTTAACTGTTCAAGTGCCACGCCAATTATCACCAGCACGTAGCCATCAAGAAACGGTCCCCCGCTACCCCACAACATTATCCGCCGGTGTATTGAGGTAAATTGTATGTCATCAAAATTTCTGGCTTGCATTTTTTATTTCTCATTTATGCCTGCAAACATATCCCTGCAATAAAAAACTCCCGCAGATCAAACGATCGCGGGAGAACGCTAAGAACAGCCATTATCCGTAACGATATTCCACGCCGAAGGTACCGCGTGGGTATTCCCATTTTTCCAGTGCGCTGCCGAGTCCGAGGATCCGGCAGGTGCCACACTCCAGGCAACCGGCATAATCAAACCGCACGGAGCCATCGTCCTGTTTTTTATATAATCCGGCCGGGCAGGCTTTGGTTAATAATTCCAGCACCTGCCGATCTGGCACTGATTTAACAACGATATGCGGATACTGTTCATCGACGTTAAATTTGTTGATGCCGAGTTTGACGTCCACGTTGACAGGCGTACTCATAGCGCGGTGACTCCTTTCAGGCCATCTTTTAACAGGTTGATAAAGCCGACGCTTTTGCCATAACGTAAAAGCGTTTTACGCAGCGGCACTGGTGCTCTGCCGCTGACCGTGAACAACTCGCCGGCAATACCGACCGCCATCTCCGGGTAGCGGGTGAACATCCGCGGGTTGTCGAGAAACGCGGGCATTTTCTGGTACATTTTCATGTCCCGTAGCGCCCCCGCTTCCAGCAGGCGCAGGTATTCGCTGAGGCTCTGCTTGCTGAAATCGGCTTTCTGCATCGCCGCCAGCACCGCTTTTGCCGCCGCTTCGCCCGAGGAAATAGCCAGATCCATCCCACGAATAGTGAAGCCGAGATTCATACACATTCCTGCGGCATCACCGGCCACCAGCACGCCGTCACGGACCAGCTCCGCCTGCATGCGTAACCCGGCCTCCGGCACCACGTGCGCAGCGTATTCCAGCATTTTGCCCCCGGCGATAAGCGGTGCGACGGCGGGATGCTGTTTGAAATCCTCCAGCATCTGTGGCACTGATTTCTTCGCCTCTTTCAGGTGATGCAGGCCGCACACCAGCCCCAGCGAGACGGTGGTATCGTTGGTGTAGAGGAAACCACCGCCCATCAGACCGTCGGTCGGCGCCCCGGCAAAGAGCCACGCCACGCCCTCATTGCCCGTCAGGTTAAAGCGGTCCTGCAGCACCGTTTTCGGCAGTTCGATAAGCTCCTTCACCCCCACGGCGACGTTTTCCGCCGCAACCGGTTTTGTCATTCCCAGCTGCTCGGCAAGCAGTGAGTTCACGCCGTCGGCGAGAATAACGGTTCTGGCTTCCAGCACGTCGCCGTCGGCCTCCACGCCAATCACTTTGCCGTCTTTCTCTACCAGCCGGTCAACGCGGATCCCGGTGATGCACTGCGCGCCGGCGTTTTCCGCCTGCTCCGCAAGCCAGGCATCAAATTTGCTGCGCAGTACCGACCATGACACTTCGCCTGCAGCCTGCTCGTCGCCGTTCTGGTAATCTACGGTCATTGCCCTTGTGGCAGTCAGAAATGACAGTCGCTCCCGGGTGATGACCCGCTCGACCGGAGCATGTTCGGCGAATCCAGGGATTATCCGCTCAAGGCTGTGCGCATACATCCGCCCACCGGTGACGTTTTTTCCTCCCGCCGTATTGCCACGTTCAATCAGTAAGACCTGTGCCCCTTCCCGGGCCAACACCAGCGCCGCAACGGAACCCGCCAGCCCCGCCCCCACGATAATGGCATCGAAGACATCTTCGGACATAACCACTCCACAACTTGTCGTTTGATGGATGAAAAACGGGAATTAATTTGCCAGCTGACGGGTTATTGCCGGCAGGATCTTAAAGAGATCGCCCACGATACCGTAATCCGCGTACTGGAAAATTGGCGCATTTTTATCTTTATTCACCGCCACAATAGTCTGCGCGCCGTTGGCTCCGACCATGTGCTGGATTTGCCCGGAGATCCCGACCGCCAGATAGAGTTCCGGCTTCAGCATCAGGTTAGAGATCCCGACATAACGCTCGTGCGCCATCCATTTTTCGTTCTCCGCCACCGGGCGGGAACAGGCGAGCTCTGCGCCAATAGCGCGGCACAGCGCATCGGCAAGCGCGATATTCTCCTGGCTGCCAATCCCGCGCCCAACGCTCACCACCAGCCGGGCTTTATCCAGACTCACCGCGTGGCTTTCCCGAGCCTCAACGTGGCTGCGGATAACCGCCTGCTTTGGTGCCATCCATGCCGCCGGCTGCGCGGTACCGCTGAGTGCGGTATCCGCCTGCGCGGCGTCAAACGTACCGGCGCTGAGGGTGACCACACAGTAAGGGCTGTGCAGCGTTTCATCGCCAAACGCCAGACCGCCGTAGACCATATGCTTTGCGACCGGTGCATCACCGTCGATGGCAAGCGCCGTTACATCGTTGGTGATGGCGGCGTTGAGCCTTGCTCCCAGCCGCGCCGCCAGCAGCTTGCCGCGCCGACCGTTGGGCAACAGCACCAGCCCGCCAGAACTTTGCGCCTGCATCACCGCCACCATCGTGTCGGCGTAGTCTTCCATTATCCGGTCATCCGGTTTCCCTTCCAGTTGCCAGACCTGCTGCGCGCCAAGCTGGAAAGCGCTGCTGCTCTGCTGCGCATTCAGCGTGAATACCTGTACTTTGTCCCCCAGCGCGCGGGCGCCCCCCATGAGCTCCGGCAGGCGGGATAAGGTATCGCTAAAAACCCATACTGATGAAAACTGACTCATAACCTTTCCCCCTTATTTAATGATTTTGCGCAGATAATCCGCAAACTCGGCAATCTGGTCATCACCGTCGCCTTCAATGATGATCCGCTGGCGTACCTTCTGTTTTGGTGCCGCAACTCGCTGCTGTGAAAGCGCGGTAACGTCACCAACGGCCAGATCGGTGGTGCTCCAGGCCTGCACCGGTTTTTTTGCCGCACTGAGAATGGCCTTCATCGAGGGGATCTGCGGCACGTTGATATCGGTCGAAACGGCAATCACCGCCGGCAGTGGCACCGTCAGCGTTTCGCTTTCGTCTTCCAGCTCACGCTCGACGGTTATCGTTTCAGGGGTCAGAGAGAGGATTCTTTTGATGCCGTTAAGCGCCGGAAGCCCCAGGGCTTCTCCCACCAGCAGGCCCACCTGCTGGGCGTAGAGATCGGCAGAGCCGTCACCGCAGAGCATTAACGAGAAGCCAATTTTATCGGCCGCTTTCGCAAGCGTTGCCGCCGTCTGGTGCGGCAGCGCATGCTCCAGCTGCTCGTCCACGACCACAACCAGCTCGTCTGGCCCCCGGGAGAGTACGTCTTTGCGCCCTTTGACATTGTTGAGCGCGGCACCGCCCACGCTCAGCGCGATGATGTTGGCTTCCGGCAGCTGGGACTTAAGCTGAACGGCAGCCTCAATGGCGTTGAGATCGTACTGGCTGATTTTGCCATCCGCACGGGAGAAATCGAGCGAGCCATCCGCACTATTTACCGTAATATCCTGTTCGTCAGGCACACATTTATAACAAGTAATAATATTCATTACCTCTCCTGGTATATCAATAAATACGTTATTGGCTATGCAATGGAATATATGAGTAACACAGCAAAACAGGCAAAAATAAAACCTGGGTCACCAATATTGAACACATGGATTTTTAAATAATAACAACGTTCAATATTGCTATCTCCCTCACCAATATTGAACGTCGCCTTGACTCCGCAGTATCAGTATTCATTATGGTTTTCACCGCCATAGCAACAACAAGGAAATGGTCCGCACGCTACTTAAATTAACAAAAAGATAACACAAAAGGGAATTACGCATACCTTCTCGTAATACGCCTAAATAAACTGGACTTTATCTATGAGCAAAGAAAATAAGAAATCGGGAATAGAGCCTAAAGTATTTTTCCCGCCTTTAATTGTGGTTGGCATTCTTTGTTGGTTAACCGTTCGCGATCTGGATGCGGCAAATACGGTAATTAATGCGGTCTTTAGTTATGTCACTAACGTCTGGGGCTGGGCGTTTGAATGGTACATGGTCATCATGTTCGGCGGCTGGTTCTGGCTGGTATTCGGCCGCTACGCAAAAAAACGCCTGGGCGATGAACCGCCGGAGTTCAGCACCGCCAGCTGGATTTTCATGATGTTCGCCTCCTGCACCTCTGCGGCCGTGCTGTTCTGGGGATCGATTGAGATCTTCTACTACATCTCCAGCCCGCCGTTCGGTCTTGCGCCCTACTCGCTGCAGGCTAAAGAGCTGGGGCTCGCCTACAGCCTGCTGCACTGGGGCCCGCTTCCGTGGGCAACGTACAGCTTTCTGTCGGTGGCGTTTGCCTACTTCTTCTTTGTGCGCAAGATGGACGTTATTCGTCCCAGCAGTACGCTGGCCCCGCTGGTCGGCGAAAAGCGCGCTAACGGGCTGCTCGGTACGATTATCGACAACTTCTATCTGGTGGCGCTGATCTTCGCCATGGGAACCAGCCTCGGGCTCGCCACGCCGCTGGTGACCGAGTGTATTCAATACCTGTTTGGTATTCCGCACACCCTGGAGCTGGATGCCATCATCATTGCCTGCTGGATAGTGCTGAACGCCATCTGTGTTGCCTGTGGTCTGCAGAAAGGGGTAAAAATCGCCAGCGATGTGCGTAGCTATCTGAGCTTTCTGATCCTCGGTTGGGTCTTTATCGTCAGCGGCGCCAGCTTCATCATGAACTACTTCACCGATTCCGTCGGCACGCTGCTGATGTACCTGCCACGGATGCTGTTCTACACCGACCCTATCGGTAAAAGCGGTTTCCCGCAGGGCTGGACCGTTTTCTACTGGGCCTGGTGGGTGATTTACGCCATTCAGATGAGCATCTTCCTCGCCCGCATCTCCAAAGGCCGCACCGTGCGTGAACTGTGTCTTGGCATGGTTGCCGGGCTGACGGCGGCAACCTGGCTGCTGTGGACCATTCTCGGTAGCAATACGCTGCAGCTGATTGATAACAACATCATCAACATTCCGCAGCTCATCAGCCAGCACGGCGTACCGCGCGCCATTATCGAAACCTGGGCCGCGCTGCCGCTGCGGACGGCCACCATGTGGGGCTTCTTCATCCTGTGCTTTATCGCCACCGTCACGCTGATTAACGCCTGCTCTTACACCCTGGCGATGTCCACCTGCCGGGCGGTGAAAGACGGTGAAGAGCCGCCGCTGCTGGTGCGCATCGGCTGGTCCGTTCTGGTGGGCATCATCGGCATTATCCTGCTGGCGCTCGGCGGTCTGAAGCCGATTCAGACCGCGATTATCGCCGGGGGCTGCCCGCTGTTCTTCGTCAACATTATGGTCACGCTCTCCTTCATCAAAGACGCCAAAGTGCACTGGAAAGACTGACGCTTTTTTAAAAAACGACATGCTAAGAGGTTATTACGATGGATTTTCAACTGAATGATGAGCAGGAACTGTTTGTCGCGGGTATCCGTGAGCTGATGGCAAGTGAAAACTGGGAAGCCTATTTTGCCGAGTGCGATCGCGACAGCGTTTATCCTGAGCGTTTCGTTAAAGCACTGGCGGAAATGGGCATCGACAGCCTGCTTATCCCGGAAGAGCACGGCGGGCTGGATGCCGGTTTTGTGACCGTGGCGGCGGTGTGGATGGAGCTGGGCCGTCTGGGTGCCCCAACCTATGTGCTGTACCAGTTGCCAGGCGGATTCAACACCTTCCTGCGCGAAGGCACGCCGGAGCAGATTGACCGCATTATGGCGTTTCGCGGCACCGGTAAACAGATGTGGAACTCGGCGATTACTGAACCGGGCGCGGGCTCTGACGTGGGGAGTTTACAGAGCAACTATACCCGTAAGAATGGTAAGGTTTATCTTAATGGCAGCAAATGCTTCATCACCAGCAGCGCTTATACCCCGTATGTGGTGGTCATGGCGCGCGATGCCGCCTCACCGGATAAAGCCATTTTCACCGAGTGGTGCGTCGACATGAGCAAGCCGGGCGTCAAAATCAACAAGCTCGAAAAGCTAGGTCTGCGCATGGACAGCTGCTGCGAACTGGTCTTCGACAACGTTGAACTTGATGAAACGGATATGTTTGGCCGGGAAGGCAACGGTTTTAACCGGGTAAAAGAGGAGTTTGACCATGAGCGTTTCCTCGTGGCGCTCACCAACTACGGCACCGCGATGTGCGCCTTTGAAGACGCGGCGCGCTACGCCAATCAGCGCGTTCAGTTTGGTGAAACTATCGGCCGCTACCAGCTTATTCAGGAGAAGTTCGCCCATATGGCCATCAAGCTCAACGCGATGAAAAACATGCTCTACGAAGCGGCCTGGAAAAGCGACAACGGCACGATCACCTCCGGGGATGCGGCGATGTGTAAATACTTCTGCGCCAACGCGGCCTTTGAGGTTGTCGATAGCGCAATGCAGGTGCTCGGCGGTATCGGCATTGCCGGTAATCACCGCATTACCCGCTTCTGGCGCGATCTGCGCGTGGATCGTGTCTCCGGCGGTTCGGATGAAATGCAGATCCTGACGCTCGGTCGTTCGGTCCTGAAACAGTATCGCTAACAGGCTGGCACTTTGCCCTGTAGCGACTGCCGGATGCGGCTATGCCTTATCCGGCCTACAACTGCATAACGCCATTGATGAGGTGAAGCATGACTGCTCAACTACCTATGCCAGAGTTCGGCCCGCTTTCCGGGCTGCGGGTTGTCTTTTCCGGAATTGAAATCGCCGGGCCGTTTGCCGGACAAATGTTTGCCGAATGGGGTGCCGAAGTTATCTGGATAGAGAACGTCGCCTGGGCCGACACTATCCGTGTCCAGCCCCATTACCCGCAGCTTTCACGCCGTAACCTGCGGGCACTGTCGCTTAACATTTTCAAAGATGAAGGCCGCGAGGCGTTCCTGAAGCTGATGGAAACCACCGATATCTTCATCGAAGCCAGCAAAGGCCCCGCCTTTGCCCGTCGCGGTATTACCGACGACCTGCTGTGGCAGCACAACCCTAAACTCGTTATCGCCCACCTTTCCGGCTTTGGGCAGTACGGCGACCCGCAATACACCCATTTACCGGCCTACAACACCATAGCCCAGGCCTTCAGCGGCTATTTGATCCAGAACGGTGATAAAGATCAGCCGATGCCCGCATTTCCCTACACCGCCGACTACTTCTCAGGCATGACCGCGACTACCTCTGCGCTTGCCGCCTTGTATAAAGCCCGCCAGACCGGCAAAGGGGAAAGCATTGATATCGCGATGTACGAGGTCATGCTGCGGATGGGCCAGTACTTCATGATGGACTACTTCAATGGCGGGGAAATCTGCCCGCGCATGACCAAAGGTAAAGATCCGTACTACGCCGGATGCGGACTATACCGCTGCAGCGATGGCTACATCGTGATGGAGCTGGTCGGCATCAGCCAGATTCAGGAGTGTTTTGCCGATATCGGCCTCGCCCATTTACTCGGGAGCAAAGAGATCCCTGAAGGGACGCAGCTCATTCATCGGGTTGAATGCCCCTTCGGTGAGCTGGTGGAGGACAAACTCGATGAATGGCTGGCGGCGCATACCATCGAACAGGTGCTGAAGCGCTTCGCCGAGCTAAATATTGCCTGCGCCAAAGTGTTGACGATCCCGGAGCTTGAGCACAACCCGCAGTATCTCGCCCGCGAATCCATCACCCAATGGCAAAACCTGGAGGGTCGCACCTGCAAAGGCCCCAACGTGATGCCGAAATTTAAGAATAACCCAGGACAGATCTGGCGTGGTATGCCCTCTCACGGCATGGATACCGCCGCTATTTTACAAAATCTCGGCTACAGCAGTGCCGATATCAGGGGGCTGGTCGACAAGGGGCTGGCTAAAATTGAGGAGTAATCGCCCGAAGGGTTCAGGCCAGACCTGAATATTCAGCGATTTGACAGGATACGCGCGCAATGGATGTCATTGGTGGACAACATTTAGGTCAGATGTGGGACGATTTAGCTGATGTTTACGGCGATAAAACGGCACTCATTTATGAGTCCGCTCAGGGTGAAACAGAGCACTTCAGCTACACGGGTCTGAATCAGGAAATAAACCGTACCGCCAACCTGTTTTCATCGCTTGGGATCCAGAAAGGCGATAAGGTTGCCCTGCACCTGGACAACTGTCCGGAGTTTATTTTCTGCTGGTTTGGGCTCGCGAAAATTGGCGCGGTGATGGTGCCGGTGAATGCCCGACTGCTCGGCGAAGAGTGCACCTGGCTTTTACAAGAGAGCCAGGCCAGGATGGTGGTGACCACCAGCCATTTTTATCCTGCCTATCAGCAGATCCTGGCGCAGAACGGCACGTTGCTGGAACAGATTCTGCTTATCAGGCAAACACCTATTGCGACCTGCGCGCGCACCCTCGATTTTCGGCATGAGCAGTCCCGACAGCCTGCGGAGCTCCTCCACGCCGTTGCGCTAAGTGTGGAGGATACGGCAGAAATTCTGTTCACCTCGGGCACCACCTCAAGGCCCAAAGGGGTGGTCATCACCCACTACAACCTGCGCTTTGCCGGGTACTACACCGCCTGGCAATGTCAGCTTCGCAGCGACGATGTCTACCTCACCGTCATGCCAGCATTTCATATTGACTGTCAGTGTACTGCCGCCATGGCGGCTTTCTCGGCGGGGGCCACGTTTGTGTTGCTCGAGAAGTACAGTGCCCGGGCATTCTGGGGACAGATCCTGAAGTACCAGGCGACGGTCACCGAATGCATTCCCATGATGATCCGCACACTAATGGCGCAGCCCCTCGCCGATAACGAAAAACAGCATCGCCTGCGCGAGGTGCTTTTCTACCTCAATCTCTCCGTTGAGGAAAAAGACCGCTTTATCGCACGTTTCGGCGTCAGGCTGCTGACCTCTTATGGCATGACGGAAACCATCGTCGGCCTGATAGGCGACCGCCCCGGCGACAAGCGGCGCTGGCCCTCCATTGGACGTCCCGGGTTTTGTTATGAAGCGCAGATCCGCGATAGCCAGAATCAGGTGCTGGGGGCCGGAGAGATTGGTGAAATCTGCGTCAGAGGCATCCCGGGGAAAACGCTGTTTAAGGCCTATTACAACCAACCGGAAGCCACCGCCAGGGTATGGGACAACGGCTGGCTGCATACCGGCGACTACGGCTATCACGACGCTGAAGGCTATTTTTATTTCGTCGATCGCAGCTGCAATATCCTCAAACGCGGCGGGGAGAATGTCTCCTGCAGCGAAATTGAAAACATCCTCTCCTCACATCCCAAAATTCAGGACGTGGCCATCGTTGGTATTCCGGATGCTATTCGCGATCAGGCGATCAAAGCATTTGTTGTGCTTTTCGAAGGCGAAACCCTCAGCGAAGAGGAATTCTTCCGCTATTGCGAACGAAATATGGCGAAATTCAAAGTGCCGTCGTTTGTGCAGATTTGCCCGGACCTGCCGCGCAACTGCTCAGGAAAAGTGATTAAAAAATATTTGCAATAACGTCTTTATTTAAAGGGATAAAAATATGAGCGAATCATTACATCTGACCCGCAACAGCGGCATTCTGGAAATCGTGCTCGACAGGCCAAAAGCTAACGCGATAGATGCCAGAACCAGCATGGAGATGGGCGAAGTTTTTCTGCAGTTCCGGGATGATCCTGCTCTGCGCGTCGCCATTATTACCGGCGCGGGGGAGCGTTTTTTCTCCGCGGGCTGGGATTTAAAATCGGCCGCCGGAGGCGAGGCGCCCGACGCCGATTTCGGTCCCGGCGGTTTTGCTGGCCTCACCGAAATTTTCACTCTCGATAAACCGGTGATTGCCGCCGTGAACGGCTATGCCTTCGGCGGTGGCTTTGAGCTGGCGCTGGCCGCCGACATGATTGTGTGCAGCGACACCGCAAGCTTTGCCCTGCCGGAGGCAAGCCTTGGCATCGTCCCTGACAGCGGCGGCATACTACGGCTGCCTAAAATCCTGCCCCCGGCTATCGTCAATGACATGGTGATGACCGGGCGGCGCATGGACGCAGAAGAAGCGCTGCGCTGGGGGATAGTCAATCGTGTGGTCAGCGCCGGTGAGCTGATGGCGTGTGCCCGCCAGCTTGCCGCTGATATCGTCAACAGCGCCCCGCTGGCGGTGGCGGCGCTAAAAGAGATTGGCCGCGCTACCGCAGAACTCTCCGTTGAGGAAGGCTACCGGCTGATGCGCAGCGGCGCGCTCAGGCACTATCCGGCGGTGCTGCACTCTGCGGACGCAACGGAAGGCCCGCTGGCCTTTGCCGAGAAACGCGCACCGCGCTGGCAGGGACGTTAATCCAAAGGAGTCATTTCGTGAGCTACTATGCGTTTGAAGGCCTGGTGCCGGTCGTTCACCCCAGCGCCTGGGTTCACCCATCCGCAGTCTTGATTGGCGATGTCATCATCGGTGCCGGGGTTTACATTGGGCCACATGCGTCGCTGCGGGGTGACTACGGGCGGCTTATCGTCGAAGCTGGAGCGAATATCCAGGATGGCTGCATTATGCACGGCTATTGTGACACCGATACCGTGGTGCAGGAGTGCGGGCATATCGGCCACGGCGCGGTATTGCACGGCTGTATCATCGGACGGGAAGCTCTGGTTGGTATGAACAGCGTGGTGATGGACGGCGCGCAGATTGGCGCCGGGAGTATTGTCGCGGCGATGAGCTTCGTTAAAGCGGGTTTTTCAGGGGCTCCCGGACAGCTGCTGGTGGGGTCTCCCGCCCGCTATCTGCGGGATGTCTCCGACGACGAGTTGCACTGGAAGCGCCTGAACACCCGTGAGTACCAGAATCTCGTCGGGCGCTGTCGCCACGGGTTACGAGAAACGACACCGCTTGCTGAGGCAGAACCCCATCGCCCACGGCTGCGCGGCACGACAGCGGTGCAACCAAAGCACCTGCGCTAACAAAAAAACAGGCGCCAGGCGCCTGTTTCTCCTTCCAGCCCGCCGTTTAACGACGCTGGGTTTTGGACAGCATCCACTGCCACTTTTGCTCCCGGTTGAGTTCACCCGGCGGTACAGCACTGCCCGGCGTACCAGAACATAGCGTACTTTTCACCGACGCCGGAGACTTAAGACGGTCGTACAACAGTTTGCTTATTCCATTCACGCGCACCAACCGCTGGCACTGACATCCCCGGCCTTCCAGCTGGTTAGGGATCGTTTTGGTTTCACATTCTATCTCCCCCACTTCGGCAAGAATGTAGGAGACGGTATTAATGGCTTTACAGTGGTCAATCTCGAATTGCCGGGCGATTTCTTTGGCGGTGACCCAGCGATTTTCCGCCATCACCCAGTCAGCGATTAACAAATAAAGCGGTTTATCGACATCTTTTTCGTGCATACCCACTCCCTGTATTTCAAGCTAATGATTCTGTGGTGGTAAACGGGTCACCAGATAAATTACCCGCATAATATGAATGGTTATTTAGGGGTAATATAAAACAGAAAAAACAGGGAGGGTAAGCAAAACGGCGGGCTCATTGTTCAATATCAAAATCGCGCAGCGTCATCCGCTGAGCGCCCTTTCCCTGTCGACCAGGGAAAGGGGTAAAACAGGAAGGGAATACGCCTGTCAGGACGGTTTCTTACTCACGGTTGCTTTCAACTGACCGACGATCTCCCGGCGGAAATCGCCGAGCTTCGGTTTGTCATTATCTATCCACGGCAGCGGGCGGCAGAGCTCCATTGCTTTAATGCCGAGACGCGCGGTCAGCAGCCCCGCCCCAATGCCCTGCGCAGCGCGGGCGGAAAGACGCGCCGCCAGATCCTGCGACATCCAGTCCATCCCAATTTCACGCACCAGTTCGCTGGCTCCCGCAAAGGCGATATTGAGCAGCACCAGGCGGAACAGGCGCAGGCGGCTGTAGTAGCCCAGCTCAATGCCGTACAGCGTGGCGATACGATTGATGAGACGCAGGTTACGCCAGGCGATGAACGCCATATCTACCAGCGCCAGCGGGCTGACGGCGATCATCAGCGCCGATTCCGCCGCCGAACGACTGATTTCACGTCGCGCCTGGGCGTCCAGCACCGGCTGGACCAGATGGGCGTACAGGCTCACCACTTCCCTGTCGTTTTGCGTTTCGTGGATGGCGGCATACCAGCGCTGCAGCGCCGGATGCGACTGGTCAATTCCCGCCTGTTGAGCAAGCTTTTCGCAGAACGCCCGGCCTTTACCGGTGCCATGGCTGTGCATCAGGTCGCGGGCTTCATCGCGCTCTTCCGCGCGCTGGCGCAGACGCCACAGACGGCGCCATTCCGTTGCGACGGAACCTACCCCGGCGCCGATGATCAGCGCCCCGGCGGCACAGCCCCCCAGCGCCACCCAGTCGTTCGTCTGCCAGGCGTTAACCGTCCACTGAACGCCCTGAGCAACCACGCTGATACCGAACAGCCCCAGCCCGGCGGTGACCATCCGCCGCCACAGGCTGCGCTTCGGACGTAGCGCGGCCTCAACCACCGCCTCGGCGGCGCCCTCTTCCGGCAACGCCTCTTCGCTGAGCGCCGGAGCAAAAGTTTCAGCCTGTTCAGCGGCAAAGGTCTGCGCCGTTTTAAACTGCTCGTGCTTTTCCACATCCAGCGGACCGGCGAAATCGATCCGCGGTTTTAACGGTTCGTTCATCGCAATTTATCTCCAAGCAAAAACTCCAGCGCCGCATCAACGCGAATATGCGGCAGCGGTTTATCGACATCCATGACCTGCGGGCGGAAGTTCTCAAACTGGAAGCCCTGCGTTTCCCAGAACGCCTGGCCGGGCAGACGCGCCGGGACTTCACCCGGGTATACCGTTAGCGGCTGGCCGTCGCTCAGGCGATGACCGCGCAGCGCCGGGATCTTCTCGCCGTTCACTTCAATCAGCCCGCTTTGCGTCGCCTGCACCGAGGCAAGCCCCAGGCAGTCCATCGCAATCCCTTCAAATGCCGCGTTCTGCCATGCATCCTGAATCAGCTGCTGGAGCAACGACACCATGTTGGCATGCTGATCGACGGTGACGTGATCGGCTTTGGTCGCGGCAAACAGCAGCTTATCGATAACCGGGGAAAACAGGCGGCGGAACAGCGTGCGCTGCCCGTAGTGAAAACTTTGCATCAGCTGCGTCAGCGCGAGCCGCATATCGTTAAACGCCTGCGGGCCGCTGTTCAGCGGTTGCAGACAGTCCACCAGCACAATCTGGCGGTCAAAACGCAGGAAGTGGTTGCGATAAAACCCTTTCACCACTTTCTCGCAGTAGTAATTAAAGCGTTCGCGCAGCATCCCGGCGTTGGTGTGTTTATCAGCCTGAGCCAGCTTCGCTTCACCCACCGCATCCACATCCGGCCACGGGAAGAACTGCAGCGCCGGGGCTCCGGCCATGTCGCCCGGCAGCACGAAGCGCCCGGGCTGAATGAAGTGCATGCCCTGCTGTTTACAGGTATGCAGGTAGTCGGTCCACGCGGCAGAGATTTCCGCCAGCCGGTTTTCATCGGCAGGTGCCAGCGGATCCAGACCCTCGCAGAGTTTGCGCCACTGCGCCGACCATTCGCCACGCTGCCCCTGCAGCAGCCCGACCATCTGCCGCGACCAGCTCAGGTAATCCTGCGCCAGCATCGGCAGGTCGAGCAGCCATTCACCGGGGTAGTCGACGATTTCCAGATACAGCGTTGAGGTGTCTTTGAAATGACGCAGCAGCGAATCGTTGGAGCGAAAACGCAACGCCAGACGGATCTCGCTCACGCCACGGGTCGGCGTCGGCCACACGGGTGGCGTGCCGTACAGTTGGGCAATCCCTTCGTCATAAGTAAAACGCGGGATGCCAAAATCGCGCTGCGGGACGCGCTTCACGCCGAGCAGACGCTCTTCCCTTACCGCGCTCAGCAGCGGCAAACGTGCCCCACCGTGTACGTTCAGCAGTTGATTAACCATTGCGGTGATAAACGCGGTTTTGCCGCTGCGGCTCAGCCCGGTCACCGCCAGTCGCAGGTGACGGTCTACCCCACGGTTCACCAGCGCGTTTAATTCGGATTTCAGTCGCTTCATCGCCATCCTGTTATGCCTGAAGGAGTTTGTAGGTTGATTTTAATAGAGATATGACATGGGGACGAGCAAGGAAGATGTAAAGGGTGAAATAAAAGTCGGCGGCACAGCCCTCGCTGTGCCGCGGCGCGTTACTTCATCGCGCGGTTCATCCCACGGGAAACTCGGCGGGCCAGTCGGGCCAGCAGCGGCTCAAGCGCCACCGCGAGCAGCATTTTCACCGGCCGACGAGCGACCGATTTCACCGCCCAGCCAGCGATACCCGCCGGGCCGTAGCGTAATGCGCCCAGCAGTACCAGCTTACCGGCAAGTTTCAGCCCCGGTTTCACTTTTTGTCCTGCCTGTTGCCATTTGTTGTTCATGACTCGCCTCGTGTTAGTAACACCGTGGTTTATAGCTGACGGAAGCGGCTACGCAACGTGAAGGTATCCGACGTGACATAGCGTTCCATATTACGCAGACGTTGCTCACCGGCGGCAAGCTCGGCGTCTACGGCATCCAGCAGTTCACCGCTGGATGGAATTCTTTCGCCGTGCAGCTCGCTGTCCGGCATCGGGTCGAGGGCGAAAGTCAGAATGATGTATGCCGCTACTACAAACAGGAACAGACCAAAGATCATCGCCAACACGGTAATAATGCGCACCAGCTTGACCGGCACGTCCAGATAGTGGGCAATCCCGGCGCAGACGCCTTTGACCATACCCTGCTGCGGGATACGCCACAGCTTTTTGTTCAGATCCAGTCCAGCCATTATTATTCTCTCCAGTTCGGATGCTCGGCATCAAGAATCGCTTCCAGCGACTGAATGCGCTCGCCCATCCGTTTTGCGTCGTCAGTCAGCTGCAGTAATCGCTGCTGGTCGCTCTGCGACAATCCACCCTGCTTTGAGCGGTTGTTGTAGTGCAGCCACAGCCAGACCGGCAGGACGAATAGCACGAACAGCGTCAGCGGTATGGCAAGAAAAAGCGCGCTCATATGTACTCCTTACAGATGATGGTCTGGCGACGCGAAACGTCGCGTCGCCAACGTATTATTATTAATTATCCTGCTTCATTTTGGCTTTCAGCTCTGCCAGCTGCGCGCTGATTTCATCATCCGCTTTCAGCTCCGCAAACTGTTGGTCCAGATTCTTCTGTTTGCCAAAGTTGTGGCTTTCCGCTTCCGCTTCCATCTGATCGATACGGCGCTCGAAGGATTCAAAACGCGCCATGGCTTCGTCGAGCTTGCCGCTGTCCAGCTGACGACGAACGTCACGGGATGAACTTGCCGCCTGGTGGCGCAGCGTCAGCGCCTGCTGGCGAGCGCGCGTTTCATTCAGCTTGTTCTCAAGCTCACCAATCTCTTTTTTCATGCGCGCCAGAGTGTCATCCACCAGCGTCACTTCATGCTCAAGCGTCGCGATAACGTCGGTCAGCTTCTGTTTTTCAATCAGCGCAGCACGCGCCAGATCGTCTTTCTCTTTACGCAGCGCCAGTTCGGCTTTCTCCTGCCATTCGGCCTGCTGGAGCGTCGCCTGCTCAATGCGGCGGGACAGCTGTTTTTTCTCTGCCAGCGCACGGGCGGAGGTAGAGCGAACTTCAACCAGCGTGTCTTCCATTTCCTGAATCATCAGGCGCACCAGCTTCTGCGGATCTTCCGCTTTCTCCAGCAGCGAGTTGATGTTGGCGTTCACGATGTCGGCAAAACGAGAAAAGATACCCATAATTTAAATCCTCACAGTTCTGATATCGGGCGGTGCCCTGCTGAATTCTTAATGCAGACATCGTGCCAACTTTTTATCTTATTGATTTTCAATGAACTGATTGCAATTCATACATCAGAGAACTACAGTAATCTGGCGAATCACACCAACAAGTGGTCAATTTCATCATGATGGAACACAAAGATAACCTGCTCGGCGAAGCCAACAGTTTTATTGAGGTGCTGGAACAGGTCTCGCGCCTGGCGCCGCTGGATAAACCGGTGCTGATTATCGGCGAGCGAGGCACCGGTAAAGAGCTGATTGCCAACCGCCTGCACTTTCTCTCGTCACGCTGGGACGGGCCATTTATTTCGCTCAACTGCGCGGCGCTGAATGAGAATTTGCTGGATTCTGAGCTCTTTGGCCACGAGGCCGGTGCCTTTACCGGGGCGCAAAAACGTCACCCTGGCCGCTTTGAGCGCGCCGACGGCGGTACGCTGTTTCTTGATGAGCTGGCCACGGCACCGATGCTGGTGCAGGAAAAACTGCTGCGCGTCATTGAATACGGGGAGCTCGAGCGCGTGGGCGGCAGCCAGCCGCTGCAGGTTAACGTGCGCCTGGTGTGCGCCACCAACGCTGACCTGCCAAAGATGGTGAGCGCTGGCACCTTCCGCGCCGACCTGCTCGACAGGCTGGCCTTCGACGTGGTGCAACTCCCGCCGCTGCGCGAGCGACAAAGCGACATCATGCTATTGGCGGAAACCTTTGCCATTCAGATGTGCCGCGAGCTGAAGCTGCCGCTGTTCCCGGGTTTCACCGATCACGCCCACGCCACCCTGCTCGGCTACCGCTGGCCGGGAAATATCCGTGAGCTGAAAAACGTGGTCGAGCGTTCGGTTTATCGTCACGGCACCAGCGAGTTTCCACTGGATACGATTATCCTCGACCCGTTTCATCGCCCCGCTACCGCTGCCGCGACGCCTGAAGCACCGCCGGGTCAGTCGTTACCCATCGATTTACGCGAGTTCCAGCATCAGCAGGAAAAAACGCTGCTGGAGCAGAGCCTGCAGGAAGCAAAGTTTAATCAGAAGCGCGCTGCTGAATTACTGGGGCTGACCTATCATCAGCTGCGGGCGTTACTGAAAAAACATCAGCTTTAAACCGCGACCACTGGCGACTTTTGCGCCAGTTAGTCGCAACATTTGTACCTGGCGCCCCTAAGTGCGATACACTTTGCAGATCAGCCTAAAATGCAAAGAAATTATGCGACTAAAATTGTCATCCCTGCTGGCAACGGCCGGATTACTGTGTGGTCAGGTTTTCGCCGCCCCCGCCCCCGTGGCGCAGGAGCCCGCACGTGCCGACATCCGCGACAGCGGCTTTGTCTACTGCGTGAATGGTCAGGTCAATACCTTCAACCCGCAGAAGGTGAGCAGCGGCCTTATCGTCGATACGCTGGCGGCGCAGCTCTACGACCGCCTGCTGGATGTCGACCCGTATACCTACCGTCTGGTACCCGAACTGGCAGAGAGCTGGGAAGTGCTCGACAACGGCGCGACCTACCGTTTCCATCTACGTAACAACGTGCAGTTCCAGACCACCGCGTGGTTTAAACCCACCCGGGCGCTGAACGCCGATGATATCGTCTTTACTTTCCAGCGCATTTTCGACCGCAATCATCCGTGGCATTACGTTAACGGCGACAATTTCCCCTACTTCGACAGCCTGCAATTTTCTGACAGCGTGCAGAGCGTACGCAAAATTGACAGCCACACCGTCGAGTTCCGTTTAAAGAATCCGGATGCCTCCTTCCTCTGGCACCTGGCAACCCACTATGCCTCGGTCATGTCCGCCGAATACGCACTGAAGCTGAGCCAGGAAGGCAGCCAGGAGCTGCTCGACCGCCAGCCGGTCGGCACCGGGCCGTATCAGTTGAATGAGTATCGCGCCGGACAGTACATTCGTCTCCAGCGCCATGATGCGTTCTGGCGCGGCAAACCGCTGATGCCACAGGTGGTGGTAGATTTAGGATCCGGGGGTACCGGTCGTTTATCTAAACTGCTGACCGGTGAGTGCGATGTGCTGGCCTGGCCCGCCGCCAGCCAGTTAACCATTCTGCGTGACGATCCACGTCTGCGCCTGACCCTGCGTCCGGGGATGAACATCGCTTATCTGGCCTTCAATACCGACAAGCCGCCGCTGAATAACCCGGCGGTACGGCATGCGCTGGCGCTGTCCATCAATAACCAGCGTCTGATGCAGTCCATCTACTACGGTACGGCAGAAACCGCCGCCTCGATTTTGCCACGCGCGTCGTGGGCTTACGATAATGAGGCTAAAATTACCGAATACAACCCGGAGAAATCCCGGGCCGAGCTTAAAGCGCTGGGGCTTGAGAACATGACGCTGCGCCTGTGGGTGCCGACCAGTTCTCAGGCGTGGAACCCCAGCCCGCTGAAAACCGCTGAGCTTATCCAGGCCGATATGGCACAGGTGGGGGTGAAGGTGGTGATAGTTCCGGTAGAAGGCCGTTTCCAGGAGGCGCGATTGATGGACATGAACCACGATCTGACCCTCACCGGCTGGGCCACCGACAGTAACGATCCCGACAGCTTCTTCCGCCCGCTGCTGAGCTGCGCGGCAATTGGCTCACAGACTAACTTCGCCCACTGGTGCAACCGCGAGTTTGACAGCGTGCTGCAAAAGGCGCTGATCTCACAGCAGCTGGCATCGCGCATCGATGCCTACGACGAAGCGCAGCAGATCCTCGCCCGTGACCTGCCGGTGCTGCCGCTGGCGTCATCGCTGCGCCTGCAGGCCTACCGCTATGATATCAAAGGCCTGGTGCTGAGCCCGTTCGGTAACGCCTCGTTTGCCGGCGTCTCAAGGGAAAAAGAAAAAGAGGTGAAAAAACCATGATCATCTTTACCCTGCGCCGCCTGCTGTTGCTGCTGGTTACGCTCTTTTTCCTGACCTTTATCGGCTTTAGCCTGAACTATTTCACCCCGCATGCCCCGCTGCAGGGCGCATCATTGTGGAACGCATGGCTGTTCTGGTTCGACGGCGTACTGCACTGGGACTTTGGCGTCTCGAGCATCAACGGCCAGTTGATTTCCGAGCAGCTAAAAGAAGTCTTCCCAGCCACCATGGAGCTGTGCGTTCTGGCGTTTGGATTTGCGCTGCTGGTCGGGATCCCGGTTGGGATGCTGGCCGGGATCACCCGCGACAAATGGCAGGACAACATTATTAGCGCCATGGCGCTGATGGGCTTTTCGATTCCGGTCTTCTGGCTGGCATTGCTGCTGACCCTCTTCTTCTCATTAACGCTGGGCTGGTTCCCGGTCTCCGGGCGCTTTGATTTACTCTATGAAGTGAAAAACGTCACCGGATTCGCCCTGATTGATGCCTGGCTTTCAGATTCGCCGTGGCGCGATGAGATGATCATGAGTGCCCTGCGCCACATGGTGCTGCCGGTGCTGACGCTGGCCGTGGCTCCGACAACGGAAGTGATTCGTCTGATGCGCATCAGCACCATTGATGTCTACGATTCAAACTACGTGAAGGCCGCCACCACGCGCGGCGTGTCGCGCCTGACCATTTTACGCCGTCATGTGCTGCATAACGCGCTGCCGCCGGTGATCCCGCGTCTGGGTCTGCAATTCTCCACCATGCTGACCCTGGCGATGATCACCGAAGTGGTCTTTAGCTGGCCGGGGCTCGGCCGCTGGCTGATTAACGCCATTCGCCAACAGGATTACGCGGCCATCTCTGCCGGTGTAATGCTTATTGGCTCACTGGTGATTATTGTGAACGTGCTCTCCGACGTGCTGGGCGCCATGGCAAATCCGCTGAAACATAAGGAATGGTATGCCTTACGATAGCGTCTATTTAGAGAAGCGCCCGCCTGGCGCGCTGCGCACCGTGTGGCGTAAATTCTATGGCGACACCACGGCGATGATCGGCCTGTACGGCTGCGCAGGCCTGGCGCTGCTGTGCATTTTTGGCAGCTGGTTTGCCCCTTACGGCATTGATCAGCAGTTCCTTGGCTATCAGCTGATGCCGCCGTCATGGTCGCGCTACGGGGAAGTTTCATTCTTCCTCGGTACTGACGATCTGGGCCGTGACGTGCTAAGCCGTCTGCTGAGCGGTGCCGCGCCTACCGTCGGCGGTGCCTTCGTGGTCACCCTCGCGGCCACCCTCTTCGGCTTGCTGCTGGGTGTGCTTGCCGGCTCTACTCACGGCCTGCGCTCGGCGGTGCTGAACCATATTCTCGATACCCTGTTGTCCATCCCGACGCTGCTGCTGGCGATTATCGTTGTCGCCTTTGCCGGGCCGCACCTGACGCACGCGATGTTTGCCGTCTGGCTGGCGCTGCTGCCGCGCATGGTGCGCTCCGTCTACAGCATGGTGCACGACGAACTGGAAAAAGAGTACGTGGTAGCCACCCGTCTTGACGGTGCCTCAACGCTGAATATTTTGTGGTTTGCGGTCCTGCCGAACATCGCCTCCGGACTGATTACCGAGGTCACCCGCGCGCTGTCGATGGCTATCCTCGATATCGCCGCACTGGGTTTCCTCGACCTCGGCGCTCAGCTCCCCTCGCCGGAATGGGGCGCGATGCTCGGCGATGCGCTGGAGCTTATCTACGTTGCACCGTGGACGGTCATGCTGCCAGGTGCTGCGATTATGATTAGCGTTCTGCTGGTGAACCTGCTCGGTGACGGCATCCGCCGCGCGATTATTGCGGGGGTGCAATAATGCCGTTACTTGATATCCGCAACCTGACCATTGAATTTAAAGCCGGAGACAGCTGGGTTAAAGCCGTCGACCGCGTCAGCATGACGCTTGCTGAAGGCGAGATCCGCGGCCTGGTCGGTGAATCTGGTTCCGGTAAAAGCCTCATCGCTAAAGCGATTTGCGGGGTGACCAAGGACAACTGGCGCGTTACCGCCGACCGTATGCGCTTCGACGATATCGATCTGCTGCGCCTGTCGCCGCGCGAGCGTCGTAAGCTCGTTGGCCACAACGTCTCGATGATTTTCCAGGAGCCGCAGAGCTGTCTTGACCCTTCCGAACGCATTGGCCGTCAGCTGATGCAGAACATTCCCGGCTGGACGTTCAAAGGCCGCTGGTGGCAGCGCGTGGGCTGGCGCAAACGCCGCGCCATTGAGCTTTTGCACCGTGTGGGCATTAAAGATCACAAAGACGCGATGCGCAGCTTCCCTTACGAGCTCACCGACGGTGAATGCCAGAAGGTGATGATTGCCATTGCGCTGGCTAACCAGCCGCGCCTGCTGATTGCCGATGAGCCCACTAACGCCATGGAGCCAACGACTCAGGCGCAGATTTTCCGTTTGCTGACGCGGCTTAATCAGAACAACAACACCACCATTCTGCTGATTAGCCACGACCTGCAAATGTTGAGCCAGTGGGCCGATAAGGTGAACGTGATGTACTGCGGGCAAACGGTGGAAACAGCGCTCAGCGAAGAGCTGATCACCATGCCGCACCATCCGTATACCCAGGCGCTGATCCGCGCCATTCCGGATTTCGGCAGCGCGATGCCGCACAAAAGCCGCCTGAATACGCTGCCGGGCGCTATTCCACTGCTTGAGCAGTTACCGATTGGCTGCCGCCTGGGGCCACGCTGCCCGTATGCGCAGCGCGAATGTATTGAGACACCGCGCCTGAAAGGGGCGAAGAATCATCTCTACGCCTGCCACTTCCCGTTAAACATGGAGAGAGAGTGAAATGGCCGAGTCGCTACTGGAAGTCCATAACCTCAGTAAGACCTTCCGCTATCGCACGGGTCTCTTTCATCGCCAGACGGTTGAAGCGGTCAAACCGCTGAGTTTTACCCTGCGTGAAAAACAGACGCTGGCAATCATTGGTGAAAACGGTTCAGGGAAATCGACGCTCGCCAAAATGCTGGCCGGGATGATTGAACCCACCACCGGCGAGCTGCTGATTGACGATCATCCCCTGCACTTCGGCGATTACTCGTTTCGTAGCCAGCGCATTCGCATGATTTTTCAGGATCCGTCGACGTCGCTAAACCCGCGTCAACGTATTTCGCAGATTCTGGATTTCCCGCTACGCCTTAACACGGATCTCGATGCCGAAGACCGCCAGAAACAAATCGTGGAAACGCTGCGTATGGTAGGTTTGCTGCCCGATCACGCGAGCTACTACCCGCATATGCTGGCGCCGGGACAGAAACAGCGTCTGGGCCTGGCGCGTGCGCTGATCCTGCGCCCGCAGGTCATTGTCTGCGACGAAGCGCTGGCGGCGCTGGATATGTCGATGCGCTCGCAGTTAGTCAATCTGATGCTGGAGTTGCAGGAAAAACAGGGGATCTCCTACATCTATGTGACTCAGCATCTGGGTATGATGAAGCACATTAGCGATCAGGTGCTGGTGATGCATCAGGGTGAAGTGGTTGAACGCGGTAGCACCGCCGATGTGCTGGCCTCTCCCCTTCACGACCTGACCAAGCGCCTGATTGCCGGTCATTTTGGCGAAGCGTTAACCGCCGATGCCTGGCGCAAAGATCGCTAGCCCGTCAGTTTATTGACCTGCCGCTGCTGGCACACATTGTGTAACGCCAGCAGCGCGCAGGGCAGTAATAGCGCCAGAAAATCAAACCACTGCGACGCCAGTGCCATCACCGCCACGCCCAGAATAAAACTGGCGTGTACTTTCATATAGTGCTTCAGCGCGTCTTTGTCGGCCTTTCCCGACCATAGTGCCAGGAGATTTCCCACCATATTGACGTAATTCCCGGTCATCAGAACGGTACCCGTTTGCAGGCTATGGTTGTGGCTGATGACATAATTTTGCAGATACACCGGGATCATCCCCAGACAGGCAATCGAAAACGCAATCCAGCCGTCCGCGGCTAATAACTGATTCCGCAAGGCGTAACTTCCGAGGCAGGCGTAAACCAGGATAATGATGGCTTCGAGGTTGATATAAGCGTAATTCGAGAGTCCCTGCCGCAGGCGATACCGCTCGTGGATAAGCTTGAACAGAAACACGAAGATAATAAAGAAGCCCACCAGATAGAGATGGAAGCCGATGTGGATACCGCTGTCGGGATTCAGGAGCCCAATAACGCCATACATGGTGTTAAAGGTCATAAGCCCGAGTAGCGTATGGAATAACAAGAGGAAGCTGATGCAGTCCATGCATCCCCCAACAAAACACAACGTATAAACCACTGAATGTTGTTTCACTATGCCCCTCAATACTGTTCATCCCTTAGAGCAGTAAAGACGAAACCGCAATAACGTCAACTCTTTTTGCCGCGCTGGTTGGATGAGGCGAAGCCTGGTCGGGATGATATACTTTGCAGATTCTGGAAAATTAAGTGACACACGAAGCAGCGCGTGGGCTATAATTTCCAGCTAATTTCGAATGACTTTGAAATTTTGCCTTTAACTGCTTGATACTAAAGGCAAAGAATAAGTAATGACTATAAGGATTACATGCTATGGGTTTTCTTTCCGGTAAGCGCATTCTGGTCACTGGCGTAGCCAGTAAACTGTCCATCGCCTACGGTATCGCTCAGGCGATGCATCGCGAAGGCGCAGAACTGGCCTTCACCTATCAGAACGACAAACTGAAAGGCCGCGTAGAAGAATTTGCAGCTCAGCTGGATTCCAGCATTGTGCTGGAATGTGATGTTGCGAAAGACGAAAGCATCGACGCAATGTTCGGTGAGCTGGCAAAAACCTGGCCGAAATTTGACGGTTTCGTGCACTCCATCGGTTTCGCACCGGGCGATCAGCTGGACGGCGACTATGTGAACGCTGTTACCCGTGAAGGCTTCAAAATCGCTCACGACATCAGCTCCTATAGCTTTGTGGCGATGGCGAAAGCCTGCCGCGAAATGCTGAACCCGAACGCCGCCCTGCTGACCCTGTCCTACCTGGGTGCAGAGCGCGCTATCCCGAACTACAACGTGATGGGTCTGGCGAAAGCCTCCCTGGAAGCTAACGTGCGCTACATGGCTAACGCCATGGGCCCGGAAGGCGTTCGTGTTAACGGTATCTCTGCAGGCCCGATCCGCACCCTGGCGGCATCCGGTATCAAAGATTTCCGTAAAATGCTGGCACACTGCGAAGCGGTTACCCCGATCCGTCGCACCGTGACCATCGAAGACGTGGGCAACACTGCAGCATTCCTGTGCTCTGACCTCTCCGGCGGCATCTCCGGCGAAATCGTTCACGTTGATGGCGGTTTCAACATCGCAGCAATGAACGAACTGGAAATTAAATAATTTCCCGAACCCTCTTCACGCTGTGAAGAGGGTCTCTCCTTTCCCCTCCCTTCGCGTTATTCCGTTCTGCTATTTGTTATCACCGAACAATATTTTCTCCTTTTGCCCCCATAAGCCAGGATATTCATTCATAAACGATCCGGCGAAGTGGCCTTTTTGCGTCTGGATCGCCACTTTCAGATCAAGGAATGCCCATGGAGCAGCGCCGCGTTAACGGCAAAAGCCAGTGGTATCATGAAACCCAGTCCCGCTCGAATCCTTTGGAGGTGCTTCCTCTGGTGCCGGAAGCCGCCCACGTCGATTGTCGGTTTTTGTTGGATCTCTGTGTACCCGATTCGCTTCTTACCGCCTGCGACGTCTGGCTACAGCCGGCCAGAGCGTTATGCGATACGTTATTCCCCGAGGGGGTGACGGTCACGCGTCTGCAAACCTTCAGCGCCTATGACCGTTTGAGCACCGCGCTCACCGTCGCTCAGGTTTTTGGCGTGCAGCGTTTGTGCAACCATTACGCAGCGCGATTAACCCCGCTGCCGGGGCCGGATTCGTCGCGCGAAAGCAACCGCCGCCTGGCACAAATCACCCAGTATGCGCGCCAGCTCTCCGGCACACCGTCCGTGATTGACGACAGCGCGTACGCGCAGCTTGATGAGGTTGGGCTGACGGCGTTCGATATTGTGCTTATTAATCAGATTATCGGCTTTGTTGGTTTCCAGGCGCGAGTACTGGCCGTGCTGCAGTCGCAGCTCGGCTCTCCTGTCCGCTGGCTCCCCGGCATGCCTGCCCTTGAAGATGCGATAAATACGCCCGCCAGCCTTCACAACCTGACGGAACTGACGCCGCAGCTGGTTTATGAGCCGGTCGTACTGACGCAGCTCACCGCCCTGGCGTCGTCGTTACAGGAGCGTGTTCCTGATATTCATGGTGTAAATATTACCGATGCCGGAATTAAAGAGAGCGCGAACGAAGTCATCCGACTGGGAGCGTTGGGCTACGCGAGTCATGAGGTCGTTAGCCTTCTCGCCTGGAGTGGATTACAGAGCTGGTTAAACCGTTTAAAAATAGCCCTGAGAAATGTAGAGGATCCGGGGGCAAAGCCGAAAGAACGCTTGCTGAGGCAGTGAGAATCGCGTAAAACAGTCAGCTGCTATTTGGCCACGAAAATACATGACTATGTTTCAGGACAACCCGCTGCTTGCGCAGCTAAAACAGCAACTGCATTCCCAGACGCCTCGTGCTGAAGGCGTCGTCAAAGGCACGGAAAAAGGCTTCGGCTTCCTCGAAGTTGATGCCCAAAAAAGCTACTTTATTCCGCCGCCGCAAATGAAGAAAGTCATGCACGGCGACCGCGTTATCGCCGTCATTCACAGCGAAAAAGACCGCGAAAGCGCAGAGCCGGAAGAGCTGGTTGAGCCGTTCCTGACGCGCTTCGTTGGCCGTGTACAGAGAAAAGACGACCGTCTGTCTATCGTTCCTGACCATCCATTGCTGAAAGATGCCATTCAGTGCCGCGCTGCCCGTGGCGTTGAACACGATTTTAAAGAGGGTGACTGGGCCGTAGCAGAAATGCGCCGTCATCCGCTAAAGGGCGACCGCAGCTTCTATGCGGAGCTCACCCAGTTTATTACCTACGGCGAAGATCACTTCGTACCGTGGTGGGTCACCCTTGCACGTCATAATCTTGAGAAAGAAGCGCCGAACGGCGTCGCCACCGAGATGCAGGACGAAGGGCTTGTCCGCCGCGACCTCACCTCGCTTGATTTCGTCACCATCGACAGCGCCAGCACCGAAGATATGGACGATGCGCTGTACGTAGAAGATGCGCAGGACGGCAAGCTGCATCTGACCGTTGCGATCGCTGACCCCACCGCGTGGATTGTAGAAGGCAGCAAGCTTGATGAGAGCGCGAAAGTGCGTGCTTTCACCAACTATCTGCCGGGCTTCAACATCCCGATGCTGCCGCGCGAGCTGTCTGACGACCTGTGCTCGCTGCGCGCCAACGAAGTGCGTCCGGTACTGGCCTGCCGCATGACCATCGCCGCCGACGGCACCATTGAAGATGACATCGAGTTCTTCGCCGCCACCATCGAATCGAAAGCTAAGCTCGCTTATGACGATGTGTCTAACTGGCTGGAGAATACCGGCGACTGGAAACCTGAGAACGAGCGCATTGCCGGTCAGATAACGCTGCTCAAGCGCGTCTGCGAGCAGCGTAGCGAATGGCGTAAAACCCATGCGCTGGTGTTCAAAGATCGCCCGGACTACCGTTTCGTGCTCGGCGAGAAAGGCGACGTGCTGGATATCATTGCTGAACCGCGTCGCATTGCGAATCGCATCGTGGAAGAATCCATGATTGCCGCCAACATCTGCGCCGCCCGCGTGCTGCGCGATAAGCTCGGCTTTGGTATCTACAACGTGCATACCGGCTTCGATCCGGCCAGCAGCGAGCAGCTTGCTGCCCTGCTGAAAACTCACGACGTACACGTTGATCCGCAGGAAGTGTTGACGCTTCCGGGCTTCTGCAAGCTGCGTCGCGAGCTGGATGCTCAGCCTTCTGGCTTCCTCGATAGCCGTATTCGTCGCTTCCAGTCATTTGCCGAGATCAGTACCGAGCCAGGTCCGCATTTCGGCCTGGGGCTTGAGGCCTACGCCACCTGGACTTCACCTATCCGTAAGTACGGCGACATGGTTAACCATCGTCTGCTGAAGGCTATCGTGAAAGGTGAAACCATCGCTCGTCCGCAGGATGAGATAACCGTACAGATGGCCGAACGTCGTCGCCTGAACCGCATGGCCGAGCGCGATGTGGCCGACTGGCTGTACGCCCGCTTCCTGAGCCCGAAAGCCGGTACCGACACCCGCTTTGCTGCTGAGATCATCGACATCAGCCGTGGTGGGATGCGCGTTCGTCTGGTGGATAACGGCGCAGTGGCCTTTATTCCGGCCCCGTTCCTGCACGCCGTGCGTGACGAGATGGTCTGCAGCCAGGAAAACGGCACCGTGCAGATCAAAGGAGAAGTGGCTTACAAAGTGACTGACGTTATCGATGTCACCATCGCGGAAGTTCGCATGGAAACCCGTAGCGTTATCGCCCGCCCGCTCGCCTGATCCCCCTCGCAGAGGCTTCCGCCCGGAAGCCTCTCGTTTTCACTTCTCTTCCGTCTCAGCTTGTACAAAATTTTTCCCCAAAAAACAGTAAAACCGTTCACAATAAAAGAGTGATTTCAGTGCAAATCAATAACAATGACTAACTGTTGCGCTTTAGCGGGTTGGGAGAAAGCATGAGTGAGGATCTGGAGCAAAACTTGCTCTATCGCTACCTGGGAACCACCAGTCCATACTGGCGTTTATCCGCAGACAGCAACGCCCTGCACTTGTCCGCCACTGAGGGTACGGATACTCGTCAGGTCGTGGCGCTGAACGCGAGTCAGGCGGATTCAATACGTGAGATGACGGTGATCACCTCAAGTATCACCATGTCTGTATCGCTGTATGGCAACGACGTTCCCGTGCACCTGGTGGGGCGTAAAATCAGTAAATCCCAGTGGGCAGGCACCGCATCAGCCTGGGCCGATACCACTTCGGTGGCCCGCGATCTGGTCCAGGGGCTCTCTTTTGCCGAGCAGGTGGTTTCCGAAGCCAACTCGGTTATCGTCATTCTCGATAAACAAGGCAATATTCAGCGCTTTAATCGCCTCTGCGAGGAATACACCGGCCTGAAAGAGCATGAAGTTATCGGCCAGAACGTCTTTAAGCTCTTCATGAGCCGTGCTGAAGCCGCGGCGTCGAAAAAAAATATCACCGGATTCTTCCGTAACGGCAGCTCCTACGAGGTGGAACGCTGGATAAAGACCCGCAAAGGGCAGCGTCTGTTCCTGTTCCGCAATAAATTCGTCCATAGCGGCAGCGGCAAGAACGAAATTTTCCTTATCTGCTCGGGTACGGATATCACCGAAGAGCGCCGCGCCCAGGAACGACTGCGGGTGCTGGCGAACACCGACACCATTACCGGGTTGCCAAACCGTAACGCTATCAATGAGATGATTAGCGATGCCATCACGCTTCGCGGTGACACCCAGGTCGGCGTAGTTTATCTCGACCTCGATAACTTCAAGAAAGTAAACGATGCCTACGGGCATATGTTTGGCGATCAGCTGCTGCAGTCTGTCGCCTTATCGATTTTGAGCTGTCTGGAAGAGGGCCAGACGCTGGCACGTCTGGGTGGTGATGAGTTTATCGTACTGGCTACCGACTCCTCACAGAGCTCGCTGGAGGCCATGGCGTCACGGATCCTCACTCGTTTGCGCGACCCCTTCCGCATCGGACTTATCGAAGTCTATACCGGCTGTTCGCTGGGGATTTCACTTGCCCCGCAGCACGGTACCGATCGCGAGAGCCTCATCCGCAACTCGGATACCGCGATGTACACCGCCAAAGAAGGCGGTCGCGGCAAGTTTTGCGTCTTCTCCCCGGAAATGAATCAGCGCGTCTTTGAGTATTTGTGGCTCGACACCAACCTGCGCAAAGCGCTGGAAAACGACCAACTGGTTATTCACTATCAGCCGAAAGTGACCTGGCGTGGCGAGGTGCGTAGCCTCGAAGCGCTGGTGCGCTGGCAATCGCCGGAGCGCGGGCTGATCCCACCGCTGGAGTTTATCTCCTACGCGGAAGAGTCGGGGCTGATTGTACCGCTTGGGCGTTGGGTGATGCTCGACGTCGTGCGGCAGGTGGCGCTCTGGCGCGAGAAAGGTATCGATCTGCGGGTTGCGGTGAACGTTTCTGCCCGCCAGTTGGCCGATCAAACTATTTTCAGCGACCTGAAACAGGCACTGCACGATTTAAACCTCGAGTTTTGCCCTATCGATGTAGAGCTGACGGAAAGCTGTCTGATTGAAAACGGTGAGCTGGCGCAGTCGGTGATAGAGCAGTTCAGCAAGCTGGGTGCGCAGGTGCATCTGGATGACTTCGGCACCGGTTATTCGTCGCTGTCGCAGCTGGCCCGCTTCCCCATCGATGCCATTAAGCTCGATCAGTCGTTTGTGCGCGATATTCACAAACATTCGGTCTCGCAGTCGTTGGTCAGGGCGATCGTAGCGGTAGCGCAGGCGCTCAACTTACAGGTGATTGCAGAAGGGGTAGAAAGCGCAAAAGAAGACGCCTTTCTTACCAAGAACGGCGTCAACGAACGGCAAGGATACTTATTTGCCAAGCCCATGCCCGCAGCCGTTTTCGAGCGATGGTTTAAGCGTCGTCAGTCACGGAAAACCCGTTAACTGGCCTGACGCAAAACAACCGAGTTGTGGCGATTTTGCAGCTGGACCAGACGTTCCATGTAGGCAATGTCTTTATCCTGCAGGCAAAACGCCGCATCAACCCAGTCTTCAGTAATATCCATCAGTTCGCTACGCGGCAGCTGCATCACTCTTTGGCGTGCACGCAACATGGCGCGAACACCGTTAAGCTTCGGCCGCAGCGTATCGATGAAGGTTCTTGTCGCCACATACCCGTCGTGCGGTTCGAACAGAACGTCAACCAGACCGTGCTGCTCGTGCCACTCCGCGGTGTGCGATTCCCCCAGATAGATAAGCTGTTCTGCAAGCTTCATCCCTGCCCGACGGCTGACCAGAGAATAACCGCCCATTCCCGGGAACAGGTTAAAGGCGATTTCCGGAAAGCCCATTCGGGCATCACGCTGCGCAAGGACAAAGTGGTGCGCCAGCGCCGCCTCAAAGCCGCCGCCAAGCGCACTGCCCTCAACCATTGCCAACGTTAATGCGCCAGTATCAAAACCCCGGGAAGCCGCATGGACACAATCCACGCAGGCACGGGCATAAGCCCGCAGCGCTTCACGTCGACCGCTGCGAATGCATTCGACGAAAAAGCGTAAATCCCCTCCGGTGTTATAGATACCCGAGACCAGAGATCCTGTGACCCAAAAATCCACCGCAAAGCCAGACTGCTTCACCAGCCACGAGAGATTCATGATCTCTTCAATGAGGACGTGGTTAAAACAGGGGCGTGGTTGGGCACGCAGCATCATCCAGACGGTACGGCGTTCCTCTTCATAATATGCAGAGAGCTGGGTGAAACGTTCAGTATCAGTGAACAGTTTACAGGTAGGCTGATTAATGACTGTCATGATAGGTTCCTCATAGAAAAAAGCGCATTACGCGCACGATTAGCCTAATCCAGCCATGGCCCCCGAGATATGCAGGCTCAGCAATTAATAATGTTTATTGATTCGACGTTTTGCATTTCAGTCTGATTTTTTTTCGCTTCTCTTTTGTCGTTATTTTTTGCATCATTGAATTCATTACTTTTTATCTGCAGGATCATGCCATGTCCGATCTCGATGCACGCCAGGTCGCCCAACGTATTGATACCGTTCTGGATATTCTTGTCGGGGGTGACACCCATTCGGCAATCAATAATCTGGAGATATTGAAATCAGAGTTGCTTTCCCGCGCGAGCGACGCGCAGGAACAAAAATCTGGCCCGGCGAAATCCCCCTGGGAAATTTGATTCACTCACTGATATGAAGTTGCTATGAACGCCCGACAACAATCCATCCTGCAAATGGTTATCGATAAAGGCCGAATGAGCGTCTCCGATCTCGCCAGAATGACCGGCGTCTCGGAAGTGACCATCCGCCAGGACCTGAACTTACTGGAAAAGCAGAACTATCTGCGTCGTACCCACGGTTTTGCCGTACCTCTCGACAGTGAGGATATGGAGACGCGGATGATGAATAATTTCTCCCTGAAGCGCGACCTGGCAGCCTTTGCTGCGTCACTGGTCACCCCGGGAGAGACCGTATTTATCGAGAACGGCAGCAGCAACGCCCTGCTTGCCCGCACGCTCGCCGAGCGTGGCGACGTTACGATCATCACGGTCAGTAGCTATATCGCTCACCTGCTGAAAGAAACGCCTGGCGAAGTGATTCTGCTTGGCGGTATCTACCAGAAGAAAAGCGAAAGCATGGTCGGCCCGCTTACCCGGCAGTACCTTCAGCAGATGCACTTCAGCAAAGCCTTTATCGGCATTGACGGCTGGTCGCCGGAAACCGGCTTTACCGGCCGCGATATGATGCGCACCGATGTGGTAAATGGCGTGCTGGAAAAAGGCGGCGAGGCTATCGTGTTGAGCGACAGCTCTAAATTTGGCGCAGTCCATCCATACACGTTAGATCCGGTTAACAAATTCAGCCGGGTGATTACCGACAACAACCTTGCCACCTCCATCCAGATGCAGCTCGAACAGAGTGGTCTGAAGGTCGATATCGTTCGTTGTAGTTAGCCTCTTCTCTCTTCCAGGCCCGGTGAGCGCTGCGCTGCCGGGCTTTTCTTTCTTCATTCGAGCTTCCTGACGCTATCGGTATGAGAGTTTTCCGAAGCGGCAATTCAGAGTTTTTACCTGTCTGGTCAAGCCAAAAAACGTAAAATTAATATTAGCGATATAACAGGATGTGATTATCACCTGCGTGATTTTTTACACGGCTTGTTCAATACGCATACCCGTTTTATGGAATTCCGTTAAGTGAGTACCAAACGTACTATGCTTAAAAGGTGTCTTTTCCATGAATCGTATATTCAGGAGAAAATAAGATGATGACTTCAATGAGCAAAAAAATGGCCGCGGCTGTAGTGGCAGTAACCCTGGTAATGTCACTGAGCGCATGTTCTAACATGTCCAAGCGTGATCGTAACACCGCTATCGGTGCAGGCGCCGGTGCCATCGGTGGTGCTGTATTAACCGACGGCAGTGCGCTGGGCACGCTGGGCGGCGCAGCAGTAGGTGGTCTTATCGGTCATCAGGTGGGTAAATAAGCCTCGACGACCCCATAACGATAATAAAGTATTCGGTTATTCAGGTCTGACTTACGCACCAAAAATATGGGCCACGGGGATTTTCCCCGTGGCCCAATTTATTGCAGCCGG
This sequence comes from Yokenella regensburgei, assembly GCF_003634235.1. Taxonomy (NCBI): domain Bacteria; kingdom Pseudomonadati; phylum Pseudomonadota; class Gammaproteobacteria; order Enterobacterales; family Enterobacteriaceae; genus Yokenella; species Yokenella regensburgei. Next base: position 1,475,082 of record NZ_RBIZ01000003.1, read on the forward strand.
GTAAAAAGAATATATTTTAACCGCCCGCCAGTTTGACCTTCATGCCTTTGGCTTCGAGCAGTGATTTAATCAGATCACGCTTGTCACCCTGAATTTCGATAACGCCATCTTTCAACGCCCCGCCGCAACCGCATTTCTTTTTAAGCTCAGCCGCCAGTTTGGTGAGGGTGGCATCGTCGGCGTCAATACCGGTAATCAGGCACACGCCCTTTCCCTTGCGCCCGCTGGTCTGACGCTGAATGCGGACAATACCGTCGCCTTTCGGACGCTCAACAACGGCTTTAGGTTCGTCGATCCGGCCGCTTTCGGTGGAATACACCAGGCGGCTGTTGGAATCACTCATGGTTACTCCTGACGCAATGACGCGTTGATATCACGCAGGGTTTGCGCCGGATCCGCCGATTGGGTAACCGGACGACCGATGACCATGTAGTCCACTCCGGCACTCAACGCCTGTTCTGGCGTCATGATACGACGCTGATCGCCTGCATCGCTGCCGGCCGGACGAATGCCCGGAGTCACCAGTTTGAACGCCTGGCCCAGCTCCTGTTTGAAGCGCACCGCTTCCTGAGCAGAGCAGACCACGCCATCCAGCCCGCATTTTTGGGTCAGCGCCGCCAGACGAGAGGCGTAATCAGCAGGTGACAACGTCACACCGAGGTCCTGCAGATCGCTCGCTTCCATACTGGTGAGCACGGTAACGGCAATCAGCAACGGCGCATCTTTACCAAAGGGTAGCAGAGCTTCACGCGCCGCGGTCATCATACGTGCCCCACCGGAAGCATGGACGTTCACCATCCAGACGCCGAGATCGGCCGCGGCGGCTACCGCATGCGCCGTGGTATTAGGAATATCATGGAATTTGAGATCGAGAAAAATCTCGAACCCACGCTGCTGCAACTCGCGGACAAACTGTGGCCCGAACAGGGTGAACATCTCTTTTCCGACTTTCAGACGGCAATCACGCGGGTCGATACGGTCGACAAATGCCAGCGCGTTGTCACGGTTGTTGTAATCGAGTGCAACAACAACGGGAGAAGCGGTAACCACGGAGGAAGGAGATGAAACGGTAGACGTCATGAGCGGACCTTCTTGTTGATGGGCGCAGTTCAGGCGCGAAAAAGGTAAACGGCGAGCATTCTACCGGGGAAGTCAGCAAATTAACAGGTCCGATTCCCTGCCCGACAATGGTGGCACGATGCCGAGGTGATGAGCGGTTAAACACGAGTAGTATGTTGTAACTAAAATCAGATTTTTTTAAAAATCACTGCCCATCGAGGCCGCGAATTGGCTTCACGGTTGACCAGGCACGGCAGGACGGGCAGTGCCAGTACAGGGTATAGGCGGTAAACCCGCACTTCTGGCAGCGGTAACGCGGTTTACTGCGAACCTGTTCGCCTACCATGTCGCGCAGTACCATCAGGCTCTCTTTCGCACGCCCTTCTTCCGCTTCATTGAGGTGGTAATCCATCAGTTTGTGGAAGACGCGCATCGTCGGGTGGCGCTGTAGCTGACGGGTAATGTAGGTCTGGGCGCTGTCGCCCCCCTCTTTTTGCTCCATGACCTGAGCCAGCATCAGCTCTGCGGTCGCACCGGTGTTCTCTTCCACGCAGCGGCGCAGGAAGGTTTCCCACTCGTCATCTTTACCGAGCTGCTGGTAACAGGTCTGGAGCATATCGAGCGTTTCACTAACCAGCTCTTTGTCCTGATCGATAACCCGCAGCAGGCTCTCTACCGCTTTCGCGTAGTCGCCTTTCGCCATCCACACGCGCCCCATCATGATAGAGATACGCGCGCTGTTGCGATCTGCCGACGCTCCTTTCTTCAGGAGCGTCATGGCTTTATCCATGTCGTTATTTGCCATCTGCTGCAGCGCCAGCTCGCACCAGAAGTGCGCGATTTCCGCACGGTGCTTTTCTTTGCCGAGCTTCACCAGACGTTCGGCGACGTCGATGGCTTTCTGCCACTCGCTGGTGGCCTGGTAGATTTGCAGCAGCTGCTGCAGTGCGCTAATGCGAAAATCGGTTTCATCCACCAGCTGGCTGAACATATCTTCGGCGCGGTCGTACATCCCGGCAGCCATGTAGTCACGGCCCAGTTGCTGTACGGCCAGCAGGCGCTGCTCGTAGGTCAGCGAAGCGCTTTCCATTAAGGTCTGGTGAATACGGATGGCGCGGTCAACTTCGCCGCGGGAGCGGAACAGGTTGCCAAGCGTCAGGTGGGCTTCGACGGTACCGGTATCCTCTTTAAGCATATCGAGGAACAGGTCTACCGCCTTATCTTGCTGATTGCTGAGCAGGAAGTTAACCCCCGCGACGTAGTCACGGGATAAACGGTTAGCATCGTCTGCTTTAGACTGTTGTGCACTTCTGCGCCCCATATACCAGCCGTAGGCAGCCGCAACGGGCAGAAGCAGAAACAACAACTCCAGCATAGATAATTATTCCTTCACGGCCGGAGCAGCCGGTTCTGACGTGGTGACCGTTGCCGGTGCAATCTGCTGCTCAAGGCGTTTAATTTTTCGCTCAGCGCGCATCAGTCCGACCCGGACGCGCAGCCAGAAAATGCCGCACACCAGCCAACCGATGACAAACCCGGCCGCAAACAGCGTTGCCAGAAGCGTTGACACTCTGAACTCGCCCTGCGCCAGAAGATAATTGAAGTTCACCAGCTGATCGTTTTGCGCCCCCAGCGTCACTGAGATAACAAAGACAGCCAACACCACTAAGAAAATGAGTAAATATTTCACATGACTTCCCGTTATGCGGTTTGTGCGAATAAATTATATGCAGCATGGCGCTTCCAGCCCTATAAAGTACCATCTTCGCTGCACCGGCGAAACGGTTAACCGCATTCCACCCACAGGATCTGCGGTTAACACAGGAGAAAATCAACCCTTACGGCCCTTCCTGCTCGCGCTTTTTAATTTCCGGCACTTCTTCTATCGGTGGCGTCAGTGGCCCACAGACTTTTTGTGCAAGCCATGTGGCGATGGTGACCAGCAGCCCGGACATCAAAGTCGCCACGATTAAATCCTGCGGCCAGTGCATTCCCAACAGCAGCCGACTCCCCATCACCGCAGTAGCCCATACCAGCAGAACAACAATGGTCAGCGTCCGACGGCGCGGCCATAATAGCCCAACGCCTAACAGTGCCCAGGTCGCGGCAAACATGGTGTGGCCGGAGGGAAAAGCAAATCCGGTCTCTTTTTGCCAATGAAGGCGTAAAAATTGAGGAATTTCTGTTTGTTGCGTGAGCTGTTTTTCCACCAGGGCTCCGCGTGCCTTACGCTTTAAATTGTAGAACGCAGACGTCGGTACCTGCTGTGTTTTTTCCAGCCAGACGACGAAGGGACGCGGCTCCTGAACCTGCTCTTTCACCCACGATTTCATGCCCTGCCCGACGAGGATCGCGCCGGCAAGGATGGCAAACAACATCACGGCGGCGCGCAGACGATACCGCAGGCACCAAAGGAACCACCCGCACAACAGCACGTGCGTGATAATACCCCACGGCTGCGTTACCGTTTCGGTGACCCACCACATGGCCTTTAACCACCCGCTGTCAGCGCCAGGCTGCCATCGCCAGCCTGAGATCCATACCGCAGCGGGCATGATAAGTAATACAGCAGTACCGATGGCGATACGTCGGGCAATCGACAGCATTTTCACTCCTTTTTCCCTTTCTGCTGTCATCATAACTGAAAATGCGTATTTCGCTCAAAGTGGTAAAATTTTGCAGTTTGTGCAGCAGCGTTTGCAGGCAATTAGGTGAAGTCCGTCGCAATGTGGCAAAATAAAGGGAAACAGAAAGCACATTGCGTGCTGGCGTAATCTGGAGAATCACATGCAGCTTAAACGTGTGGCAGAAGCCAAACTGCCAACCCCCTGGGGCGATTTCCTGATGGTGGGCTTTGAAGAACTGGCAACCGGGCAGGATCACGTGGCCCTGGTCTTTGGCGATATTTCCGGGCAACAACCGGTTCTGGCACGCGTACATTCGGAGTGCCTGACGGGCGACGCGCTCTTTAGCCTGCGCTGTGATTGCGGTTTTCAGCTGGAAGCGGCCCTGACACATATTGCAGAAGAAGGCCGTGGCGTCCTGCTGTATCACCGCCAGGAGGGTCGTAATATTGGCCTGCTGAATAAAATTCGCGCTTATGCGCTGCAGGACCAGGGCTATGACACGGTGGAAGCCAACCATCAACTGGGCTTTGCCGCCGACGAGCGTGATTTCACCCTCTGTGCCGATATGTTCAAACTGCTCGGCGTGGATGAAGTGCGTCTGCTGACCAATAACCCGAAGAAAGTGGAAGTGCTGACCGAAGCGGGCATCAACATCATTGAGCGCGTTCCGCTGCTGGTCGGTCGTAATCCGAAAAACGAACACTATCTTGATACCAAGGCCGCAAAAATGGGCCACCTGCTGAGCGAGTAGGCTCAAAAGCAACGCTAAAAAATGAAAGGGCCAACGCTGAGTTGGCCCTTTTCGTTTAGTTCAGCATATTGCGTATCACGTAATGCAAAATACCGTCGTTCTGGTAGTAGGTGAGCTCCGTTGCCGTATCGATACGGCAGCGGCACTGCAGCGTCTCTTTGCTACCATCCGCGCGGGTTAACGTCACCGGAATCACTCCCCCCGGCTTAATCTGATTAAGATTAACGATATCAATCCGCTCTTCCCCGGTCAGCTTCAACGTTTTACGCGTCTCACCGTGCGGCAATTCCAGCGGCAGGATCCCCATCCCTATCAGGTTAGAGCGGTGAATACGCTCAAAGGACTCGGCAATCACCACTCGCACCCCCAGCAGACGCGGCCCTTTAGCTGCCCAGTCACGGCTGGAGCCTGATCCATACTCTTTACCTGCAATAACCGCGAGCGGTGTTCCCTCGTCTTTGTACTTCATTGCCGCATCGTAAATAGAGATAGCCTCGGTTTCCGGCAGGTGCCGCGTCATACCACCTTCGACGCCCGGGACCATTTCGTTACGAATACGGATGTTGGCGAAGGTGCCACGCATCATAACCTCGTGGTTGCCGCGACGTGAGCCGTAGGAGTTAAAATCCCGACGCTCAACGCCATGATTTTGCAGATAGCGCCCTGCCGGGCTGTCGGCTTTGATGCTCCCGGCCGGTGAAATGTGGTCTGTTGTGACCGAATCTCCCAGCATCGCCAGCACTCGCGCCCCGTGAATATCTTCAACCGGATCCGGCTTCACGCCCATCTCATCGAAGAATGGCGAGAGGCGGATGTAGGTTGAATCATCCTGCCAGCCGTAGGTATCTGAGCGCGTGACTTTGATGGCCTTCCACTCCGGCGTACCTTCAAACACCTCGGCGTACTCTTTGTGGAACATCTCCGTCGAGACTTCGTCTACCGCACGGGCAATATCCTGACCGCTCGGCCAGATATCCTTCAGATACACCGGGTTGCCATTCTGGTCCTGGCCCAGCGGATCGGTCGTCAGGTTAACGTTCATGTTACCGGCCAGCGCATAGGCGACCACCAGCGGCGGTGAGGCCAGCCAGTTGGTTTTCACCAGCGGGTGGATACGCCCTTCAAAGTTACGGTTACCGGAAAGCACCGCGCCCACCGTCAGATCGCCCTGCTTGATGGCGGTTTCAATAGGCTCCGGCAGCGGGCCAGAGTTACCAATACAGGTGGTACACCCGTAACCCACCAGGTTAAAGCCCAGCTCATCCAGGAACGGCGTGAGCTTCGCGTGTGCAAGGTAGTCAGAAACCACTTTTGAGCCTGGCGCCAGCGAGGCTTTGACCCACGGCTGCGGTTTCAGACCGCGTTTTACCGCGTTACGCGCCAGCAAACCGGCGGCCATCAGCACGCTCGGGTTAGAAGTGTTAGTACAGGAGGTGATCGCGGCAATCACCACCGCGCCTTCCGGCAGTTGATACTGTTGACCGTTCAGCGAAAAATCCACCGGACGGTGGTCTTTCTGCGCGGCGTTGATTTCCAGCTCGTTACTGGCGTTGAAGGCTTTCGGGACATCGCCAAGCGCTACGCGATCCTGCGGGCGTTTTGGCCCGGCAAGGCTTGCCTCGACGTCGCCCATATCAAGCTCAAGCGTGCTGGTAAATACCGGTGCATCACCCGTATTACGCCACATCCCCTGCGCTTTAGCGTACGCCTCTACCAGCGCAATCTGTTCTTCGCTACGCCCGCTGAGGCGCATGTAATCGAGGGTCACGCCATCGATGGGGAAGAAGCCGCAGGTCGCGCCATATTCCGGCGACATGTTACCGATGGTGGCCCGATCGGCAAGCGGCAATGAATCCAGTCCATCGCCGTAGAATTCAACAAATTTACCCACCACGCCGTGTTTACGCAGCATCTGCGTGACGGTAAGCACGAGGTCGGTTGCGGTGATCCCTTCGCGCAGTTTGCCGGTCAGCTTGAAGCCGACGACGTCCGGAATGAGCATCGAGACCGGTTGGCCGAGCATCGCTGCTTCCGCTTCAATGCCACCCACGCCCCAGCCCAGCACGCCGAGGCCGTTGATCATCGTCGTGTGGGAATCAGTACCGACCAGGGTATCCGGATAAGCCACCCACTCCCCGTTCTGTTCTTCGCTCCAGACGGCTTTGCCAAGGTATTCCAGATTCACCTGGTGGCAGATGCCGGTGCCCGGTGGCACCACGCTGAAGCGGCTAAACGCCTGCTGGCCCCAGCGCAGAAAGACGTAGCGTTCGTGGTTACGCTCCATCTCCAGACGAACGTTTTCTTCAAAAGCGCTATCATCGCCAAAGTGGTCTACGGTCACCGAGTGGTCAATGACCAGATCAACCGGTGACAACGGGTTGACTTTAGCGGTATCTCCCCCCAGGCGCTTCACGGCCTCACGCATGGCGGCCAGATCCACCACCGCCGGTACGCCGGTAAAGTCCTGCATCAGTACGCGAGCCGGGCGATAGGCGATTTCGCGATCGGCGTGGGCGTTTTTAAGCCATCCGGCCAGCGCCTGGATATCTTGCTCGGTTACGGAATCCCCGTCCTGCCAGCGCAGGAGGTTTTCGAGCAGAACTTTGAGAGATTTGGGAAGACGGGAAATATCCCCGAGGGTTTTAGATGCCAGCGGCAGGCTGTAGTAGTGATACGTTTTATCTTTGACCTGCAATGTATCCTTACTGGCTGTTCGTAGGGTCGACGACATAGCTCCTCCTTAATGGCAGAGATTGGATTCCCTGATAATCCACAGGGTCTGTCATTAAAGATAACACAAACATGTCGTAACGATTTGATAACAACCCGAATTGATAAAATCGGTGAAAACTGCCGTAAAAACAATACCCGACGCACGGGCCGGGTTTGACGATCGATTAACTGATGAAGAGATGTGCCAGTTCGCTCCAGAAGAGAATTGACAGCAGGAAGGCAACCATCCACGACCAGTATTTCATATCGCTATGATTATTAGTCATATTCACACCCGTTAATAATATTCATTCCTGAACACTGCCATCGTAGTGGCAGCACATTATTGCTGTCGTGTAAATACAACCATGCTGTCGGGAAATAAATCCTGACGAAAAGATGGGTTAATTAATAATTTATTATTTTTTCTGGGCCGGAGTTTCTTCGATGAACGCTTCAATAAAAGCTTTCTGCTGCGGAGTTAACTTCCAGGACTCCGGAACAGACGTTGCCACCACCTTCTCAGATGGTTCGCACTGTTCATCTGACTGACACACTGGCTTAACGACTACAGATTGACCAGAAACAACCATAGTTAACCCCAATATTTCCAGATAAGTACGGCGATAACGACCCAGAACACAGTGGAACCCACAAAAACCGCTAGCCAGGCTTTACGCTTAAGTGCCGGATCCCTTTGCGGCTCTTCGCTTCCTGATGGCATTGCTAACCTCATATGATAGATTTCACTTATCGCTAAAGCACCAAACAATTGGCGCAATTAATCGTCATTGGGATAAATCCTAATTAAAATTTAGTCAAAAATCCAGTGAATTTGCCAATCAATTCCATGGAATTATTTAATCTTTTGACGTCGAAGAAATAATTGAACGGCAAAATTTGCATAGCGGAGAAATAGTTTCTACTTTGCTCACAGCGCATGATGTGAGATGAAACTTACGAATGGAAGCGGCGCGGGGAATTGTCACGAAAGAATGATAATGCAGGCAATTCTAATTTAGCTTTAGTGATCTTATTCACGAAATCCCCCCTTGGAGAGGGGATTTTATTTATCACTGACGGTATTATTTCTCTGGCAACTTAATATCTTTAAACATCGCCTCTATCTCTTCATTAGAGCGGAGCGCCACGGCGGTATCGACGACGTCGCGCGTCAGGTGTGGGGCGAATCGTTGAATAAAATCATACATATAGCTTCTCAGGAAGGTGCTGCGACGGAAGCCAATCTTGGTGGTACTGTGGCTGAAAACGCCCTGCGCATCGAGTTTCACCAGATCCGGGTCTGAATCCGGATCTACAGCCATGCTGGCAATCACCCCAACGCCAAGACCGAGGCGTACATAGGTTTTTATCACGTCAGCGTCGGTGGCGGTAAAGACGATGCGCGGCGTCAGACCAGCGCGGTTGAACGCCGTATCAAGCTCTGAACGCCCGGTGAAGCCGAAGGTATAGGTCACCAGCGGGTACTGCGCCAGCTCTTCAATAGTGACCGACGATTTCGCCGCCAGGGGGTGATCGGGGGTCACCACAATCGAGCGGTTCCAGTGATAGCACGGCAGCATCACCAGATCGTCATAGAGATGCAGCGCTTCGGTGGCAATGGCGAAGTCCGCATTGCCTTTTGAGACCGCCTCAGCAATCTGCGTCGGCGATCCCTGATGCATGTGCAGAGACACGCGAGGATAGCGCTCGATAAAGCCCTTAATCACGCCGGGAAGCGCATAACGAGCCTGGGTGTGGGTGGTGGCGACGTACAGCGAGCCTTTATCAGGCCAGGTGTGCTCACCGGCAACCGATTTAATGGCTTCGACCTTCGACAGCACCTCACGGGCGATGCGGATGATCTCCTGCCCTGCCGGGGTGACCTGGGTAAGATGCTTGCCGCTGCGGGCGAAGATCTGGACCCCCAGCTCATCTTCCAGCATGCGTACCTGCTTGCTGATGCCAGGCTGCGAGGTGTAGAGCCCTTCAGCCGTCGATGAAACGTTGAGATTGTGATTGACAACCTCAACGATATAGCGGAGTTGCTGTAGTTTCATGCAGGTACCCGATTAGCGCTGACGACTCATCGTTTAAGACGATTTGAGTATAAGAAGGTGGTTAACTATAACCACTATATCATTTATACCCGAACTGTATAGATGTGACTAAAAAATAATAACGCTGTTATAAAAAAAGGGCCGCTAAGCGGCCCTTTCACAAAAATGCTACCCGGTCAGGCAGAAATTACTTCTTACCTTCCACCCACTTACCGTCAACAAAGAAGGCTGACCAGCCGGTTGCCTTGCCGTCTTTTTCTGACGAGACATACTGCTGTTTGGTCTTACGGCTGAAGCGGACCATGGTCTTGTTGCCTTCTGCGTCGGTCTGCGGCGCATCGGCCAGATAACGCAGTTTTTCCGGCAGACGATCGCGGAAGCGGTACAGCTCTTCCACCAGCGGCGCGCGGGTCTCACGTGATTTCGGGAAGGTGTTGGCAGCCAGGAAGACCCCGGCAGCGCCGTCACGCAGTACGAACCAGGCGTCAGATTTCTCACACGGCAGCTCCGGCAGCGGGACCGGATCTTCTTTCGGCGGCGCCACATCCCCGTTACGCAGGATTTTACGCGTGTTCTTACAGTCGTCGTTGGTGCAGGCCATGTACTTACCAAAACGCCCCATTTTCAGGTGCATTTCAGAACCACATTTTTCACACTCGACGACAGGACCGTCATAGCCCTTGATGCGGAATTCACCTTCTTCGATTTCGTAGCCGTCGCAGGTCGGGTTGTTACCACAGACGTGCAGCTTGCGCTTCGGATCGATGAGGTAGCTGTCCATCGCCGTGCCGCATTTCAGGCAGCGACGCTTGGCGCGCAGCGCGTTGGTTTCAGCGTCGTCGCCTTCCAGCACGTTGAGCACTTCGTTTTCCGGCACCAGGTTAATGGTGGTTTTGCAACGTTCTTTCGGCGGCAGCGCATAGCCTGAACAGCCGAGGAATACCCCGGTGCTGGCGGTACGGATCCCCATCTTACGGCCACAGGTCGGGCAGTCGATGCTGGTCAGCACCATCTGGTTCGGCTGCATGCCGCCCTCTTCTGGATCTTTCTCTGCCGTTTCCAGCTGACGAGTAAAATCACCGAAGAAGTTATCCAGTACCTGCTTCCATTCCGCCTTATGGTTAGCCACCTCATCGAGGTGATCTTCCATCTGGGCGGTGAAATCGTAGTTCATCAGGTCGCGGAAGTTGTCTTCCAGACGATCGGTGACGATCTCACCCATTTTTTCGGCATAGAAGCGACGGTTTTCCACACGCACATAGCCACGATCCTGGATGGTGGAGATGATTGACGCGTAGGTAGACGGACGACCGATACCGCGTTTTTCCAGCTCTTTCACCAGAGAGGCTTCGCTGAAACGCGCTGGCGGTTTGGTGAAGTGCTGCGCAGGCAGCACTTCAATCAGGGACAGCGTATCGCCCTTATTCACCGCCGGCAGCGTGCGATCTTCATCGCCTTTACGCAGCGCGGGCATCACTTTGGTCCAGCCGTCGAAGCGCAGGGTACGACCGCGCGCCTTCAGTTTGAACTCAGAGGCTTCCACCGTCAGGGTGGTTGAGTCGTACTGGGCCGGCGTCATCTGGCAGGCGACAAACTGGCGCCAGATAAGCTGATACAGTTTCTGCGCGTCGGCTTCCATATCCTTCAGGCTTTCAGCCAGAACGGAGACGTCAGACGGACGAATAGCTTCGTGCGCTTCCTGGGAATTTTCTTTGCTGGCGTACTGGTTCGCATTCTCCGGCAGATATTTTTTGCCGAAGTTGTCGCTGATATAGTCGCGCACCATGCTGACCGCGTCCTGGCTCAGGTTGGTGGAGTCAGTACGCATATAGGTGATGTAACCCGCTTCATACAGACGCTGGGCCATCATCATGGTTTTCTTCACGCCGTAGCCCAGACGGGTGCTGGCAGCCTGCTGGAGCGTTGAGGTGATAAACGGCGCGCCAGGCTTGCTGCTGGTCGGTTTATCTTCGCGATCGAGCACGCTGTAGCGCGCTTTTTCCAGCAGCGCGACGGCAGCCATTGTTTCGTCACCGGTCACCGGGCGGAACGGCTTATCTTTCTGGTGTGTCACCTGCAGCGGCAGGTTCTCACCGGCCGGCGTCGTCACGTTGGCATCGACTTCCCAGTACTCTTCCGGGACGAACGCTTTGATTTCACGCTCGCGCTCTACCACCAGACGAACCGCAACGGACTGAACGCGACCGGCGGACAAGCCGCGGGCGATTTTCTTCCACAGCAGCGGAGACACCATGTAACCCACCACGCGGTCCATGAAGCGGCGCGCCTGCTGGGCATTAACTCGGTCGATATTCAGCTCGCCTGGCTTTTCGAACGCCTGGCGGATCGCGTTTTTGGTGATTTCGTTGAACACCACGCGGCTGTATCGCGTTTCATCACCACCGATCACTTCCCGCAGGTGCCATGCAATGGCTTCCCCTTCGCGGTCAAGGTCGGTTGCGAGATAGATGTGGTCGGCTTTTTCCGCCAACTGTTTGAGCTCTGAAACTACCTTTTCTTTGCCCGGGAGCACTTCGTAGTGCGCATTCCAGTCATGCCATGGGTCAACGCCCATACGGTTGACAAGCGCGCCACGTTCATCCTTTTTAGGCTTTTTAGCCGTTTTGGTGGAGGTAGAGTCAGCGCTCTTTTTGGAGGCTGAGCCACTGGTCGGCAAATCGCGGATATGACCGACGCTGGACTTAACCACGTAGTCATTTCCCAGATACTTATTGATCGTTTTGGCTTTTGCCGGGGACTCAACGATAACGAGAGCTTTACCCATATTCACCTTACCTAATTTGATTCTTCCAGAATACATCGCACACAGATTCACCTTCCACTGGCGACGAGCCTTGATATTGCGGCAGCGCCAATGGATATCAACCCCTGAGCGTTACGGCCCCAGAATGCCAGTGCCAGATGGCTGAGCGTACTGACGGTTCTCGCCAGGTGGTATAGCACGAAGATTTTTCGGTCGAATGTCAAGCAAATCTGTTGCCAGATTGCCGAAAGCGTCACACTGTACCTGATAAAATTCGTTACGCAACTTTATTAGCATGCAAAAGCAAATCCTGCCAGCAACCTCACGTGCTTGATGTCCGTGTAAAGACAAGGGAAAATTTGCCCGAGTGCGCCTTTGGGGCGTAAACTAGCAGCAGAGATTTCCAGGAGTGAATGATGTCTAATACCCAACCTATCGATAGACAAACCCTTCTCGTAGAAGCTAACCGACTCATTCGTGAGCATGAAGATACGCTTGCAGGCATTGAGGCCACCGGCGTCACGCAACGTAATGGGGTGTTGGTCTTTAGCGGTGAGTATTTCCTTGATGAACAAGGGCTGCCTACCCCGAAGAGCACCGCGGTCTTCAATATGTTTAAATACCTGGCGCACGAGCTCTCAGAAAAATATCACCTGATTGATTAAACAAAAACGCGGGGTTTACCCCGCGTTTTGCTTTTTAGACCATCGGCTTTTGCCCGCGCTGCCACCAGCGCAGCAGCAGTTTATCCGCGCTCTCTGCGGCGCTGCCGGTAAAGCGGTCCATCAGCTTTTTCTTTTGCAGATAGCGGACGCTTATCACTTCACGATCGGCAATCAGGCTGAGCAGCAGATCGTCGCTGGTGCGTACTTCATCAACCAGCCCTTTCTCCAGTGCCTGTACGCCGTACCAGTGCTCGCCGGTCGCCACCTGATCGATATCCAGCGTCGGACGCATCTGCTTAACGAAGGATTTAAACAGGTCGTGGGTTTCGTTTAGCGATTCGCGGAACTTCTGCCGTCCTTCTTCGGTATTTTCACCGAGCATCGTCAGGGTACGTTTGTACTGCCCGGCAGTATGCAATTCGACGTCGATCTCTTTACCCTTCAGAAAACGGTTAAAGTTCGGGATCTGCGCCACCACGCCGATAGAGCCAATAATGGAGAACGGGGCTGCGACAATTTTATTCGCCACGCAGGCCATCATGTAGCCGCCGCTTGCCGCTACCTTATCCACCGCCACGGTGAGTGGAATTGACTTATCGCGCAGACGCTGGAGCTGTGAAGAGGCCAGGCCATAGCCATGGACCACCCCGCCGGGGCTTTCGAGACGCAGCAGCACTTCATCCTGCGGTTTAGCCACCGCCAGCACGGCGGTTATCTCTTCACGCAGACCGCTGACCTCGTGGGCATCCATACTACCTTTGAAATCGAGCACCCAGACGCGCGGTTTACCGTGGTCGTGGGTCACGTTGAGTTTGGCCTTCGCTTTGGCTGCTTTCGCCTCAAGCTTGCGCTTTTTCTTTTGCGCCTTATGCCAGAGCTTCTGCTGATGGGGATCCAGTATCGCGACGGACATATCTTCCTGCATGTCCTGATACTGTTCGCTAAGGTTAGTCAGACGCAGCTCTCCGCGCTGTCGTTTACGTTGTGTCAGGTTAACGATGAGTGCAGCAATGATGGCAATCGCAACCACCACCGTGACAATCTTTGCTAAAAACAACCCATACTGAGACAGTAATTCCACTCTTCCACCTTGATTAAAATCACCTAACATTCGCGCTAAGTGTACAACACCGCCTGCTTACCGTCTCCGGCGTTATTTGACGCTGCGAGCTCTCTTCCTGTTTTTTTTCTGCCCGATGAAACCGTTGCAAAATGTTAATAACTCTACGATCTTTCCGCCTGGCTGATTGTATTAGCGCGCCGTTTAGGGCATAAAGCCCGAAAGCCAGACGAACAGAACCCAGGCGTGGTCGAAAAAGCGACCCCACAGGAGTCCCCGTGCACTATCAACCGCAACGCGATTTGCTGCAAAATCGTATTATTCTGGTGACCGGCGCCAGCGACGGCATTGGCCGTGAAGCAGCCCTCACCTATGCCCGCTACGGCGCAAGCGTCATTCTGCTTGGCCGTAACGAAGACAAACTGCGGGCTGTCGCCCAACAGATTCATGATGAAGGCCATCTCCCGGCCTCATGGTTTACCCTCGATTTACTCACCTGCACGCCAGAGTCCTGCCAGCAGCTGGCGCAGAAGGTTGCCGTCCACGCTCCGCGCCTTGACGGCGTGCTGCACAACGCCGGTCTGTTAGGCGATGTGGCACCGATGGCGGAACAGCGCCCTGAGGTGTGGCAACAGGTGATGCAGGTGAACGTGAACGCGACCTTTATGCTGACCCAGGCACTGCTTCCTTTATTACTGAAGTCTGAATCCGGATCGCTGGTGTTTACCTCATCAAGCGTCGGTCGTGAAGGCCGCGCCAACTGGGGAGCCTACGCGGCCTCCAAATTTGCGACAGAAGGGATGATGCAGGTACTTGCCGAGGAGTATCAAAACCGTCATCTGCGGGTCAATTGTATCAACCCGGGCGGAACCCGCACCGGCATGCGCGCGAGCGCGTTCCCGACGGAAGATCCGCTAAAACTGAAAACACCCGCCGATATCATGCCGGTCTATTTATGGCTGATGGGCGATGACAGCCGTCGTAAGACTGGCATGACCTTTGACGCCCAGCCGGGCCGCAAACCGGGGATCTCGCAATGAGTGAAGAACGTTACCGCGAACGACAGCAGAAGGTAAAAGAGAAAGTGGATGCCCGCGTAGCGGCAGCTCAGGAAGAGCGCGGCATTGTTATCGTTTTTACCGGCAACGGCAAAGGTAAAACCACCGCCGCCTTTGGTACGGCTACCCGCGCCGTGGGACATGGCAAAAAAGTGGGCGTCGTACAGTTTATCAAAGGTACCTGGCCGAACGGCGAGCGCAATTTACTGGAGCCGCACGGCGTTGAGTTTCAGGTGATGGCCACCGGCTTTACCTGGGACACCCAGAACCGCGAGAGCGATACCGCCTCCTGCCTGGAAGTGTGGGAGCATGCTAAGCGCATGCTGGCAGATCCGGCGCTGGATATGGTCCTGCTCGATGAGCTCACCTATATGGTGGCCTACGACTACCTGCCGCTCGAAGAGGTTCTGAGCGCGTTGAACCTGCGCCCGGAACAACAAACGGTGATTATTACCGGCCGCGGTTGCCATCGCGACATTCTCGAGCTTGCCGATACCGTCAGCGAACTGCGCCCGGTGAAGCATGCATTTGATGCCGGCGTTAAGGCGCAGATGGGGATTGATTATTAGGCATTAGCTTATCAATAAGCGTCTGATTCAGCGGCAGGCACAGGCAGTCTTCCCCTAAGGCCAGTTCGCTGTCGGGAAGGTTTTGCCGCGCGACGTAGCGTTTTCGGTACTCTGTCGGCGTCAGGCCGCAGTATTTATTGAAGGCGGCTATCAGGTATTTATGCTCCTGAAAGCCGCAGCTATGGCTAATTTCGGTTATCGGGGTGCGGGTATCGCGCAGCAGCGTCCGCGCCTTATTGAGCCGCACCAGCGTCAGATACTCTTTGAAGTTGTAGCGGCTGACTTTCTTAAACAGCCGCGAGAACCACGAGTAGCTCATGCCGCTGTGGTTCGCGACCTCGCTCAGGCTGAGCGGCTGATCGAAATGCTGGTTAATATAATCGATACCCTTCTTTATCATCGCATCTTCACGCAGCGAACTCTCTGCGCGCTGGTCTGGCTCTCCGGCCGCGGTCAGTGCATCAAGCAACAGATAGATGGCAGCAATGCGCTGGAACGGGGCATGGGAGTCGATAATCGCTTCCAGTAAGTGCACAAGGCGCTGGCGCACCTGCCGGTGATGGTTATCCGCAGGCCGCTCCTGGGTACACCAGTTCAGGCGTGGAGCGGGATGCAGTTCATCAAAAAGCCCCGGGGAGAACTGCACGGTCACCAGCGTGCTGTCCTCCACTTCAGCCCTTAAAGAATGTACCTCTTCGGCGTTGATATACAGCATGTTTCCCGCGGAAAGCTCAACGCTTTGCTGGCCCACCGCCAGCGAAAAACACCCGCTCAGTACGGTAATCAGCTCTGGCGCAGGGTGCCAGTGTGGCTCACAGTAGCGCACCTGAGCGGCAAACACGTTCAGCTTTTCAGCATCGAATGCAATCAGCTCATAGCCGCTGTTTTGCGTCTGTCGCCCGGCTTCGGGAGTCTGGCGAGGGTGAGTCAGCGAAAAGGGAAACACGCGTCATCTCCTGTAATTAAGGGTTACTCATGCCCGGCGAGCACCGCATTCAGTTCTTCGCGCGTAATATCGAGCGCTAAAAACTCGGTCAGGGCAATCAGCAGCCCGCAGAACAGATCCGGCGCCAGGCGGATGAGCTTTTCGCGGATCTGCTCCGGACTAACCGGGCTTTTACTCGCGATCAGCGCCACCACACGGGCAAAGGCCTCCGGCTGCTGAATCAGCTGCTGCAGTGAATTATCATCGCGCAGCGGTGCAAATCGCGGCGGGCACGCCACATTGAGCACCGCTTCAAGCGGCAGGTCACGGGAAGACCCACCGACCCGGATCTGCCAGTCTCCCGGCGTCACCACCCATGCTTTCAGTCCAGGATGATAACAGGCAAGGTCGGCCATCGGCAGCGCCAGGGTCACTCGCGTTGTTTCACCGGCGGCCAGCGCCACTTTACTGAACGCCTTCAGCGCCTGTTCTTCACGGATAAGTTCGCCCTGCGGAGCGCTGACGTACAGCTGAACCACCTCTTTACCCGCGCATTCGCCGCTGTTGGTGAGATCAAAGGATACCATCACGGTATCGTTCTCACCGGCCTCAGGGGCTGACAGCGTGAGATTACTGTAGGTAAACCGGGTGTAGCTTAAGCCAAAACCGAACGGGAACAGCGGCGCTATACGGCGTTTATCGTAATAGCGGTAGCCGACAAACAGCCCCTCACCATAATAGTGCTGCAGGTTCTCACCGGGGTAATGCAGCCAGGCCGGGGTTTCTTCCAGCGTATTGGGCACCGTTACCGTCAGTTTACCGCTCGGGTTGCGTTTACCGAAGAGGATCTCCGCCACCGCGCGTCCCATTCCCTGACCGGCAAAGAAGGTCTCAAGCAGCGACTTACACTGCGGCAGCCAGGGCATAACCACCGCATCGCTGTTTGCCAGTACCACCACCACGTTCGGCTGAACCGCCGAAACTTCGTGGATCAGCCGCTCGTGCACCGCCAGAATATTCAGGTCATGACGATCGCCGTTCTCACCGTCCTCACCCACGGCGGTGCTGACAAAAATCACCGCCACATCGGCCTGGCTTGCCACTTCACGCGCCTGCGCCAGCGCCTGTTCGTCGCTTTGAACGTCATCCGGTGCCCCCACCGCCCACGACACAGTGAAATCATCGCCCGCGAGGTCGAAGACCTCATCAAGCGGTCTGTCCAGCAGATACGGCACCGTCGTTGCACAGCCAGAGCCCTGGATCACCGGCTCCTGCGCCGGCTTGCCCAGCACCGCAATGCGCGGCGTTTTCTCCGCACGCAGCGGCAGGAGGTTGTCGTCATTTTTCAGTAATACGATGGATTCTGCAGCCAGATGCTGTGATAACGCGTGATGTGCCGGGAAATCGGCCTGGGTATCCGGGCGGCGATGACGCTGTACTTTATCCAGCAGCGCAAGCATGCGCAGACAGGCAGTATCCACGACCGCCATCGGCACCTCTCCGGCGTTGATGGCTGCCAGCAGGGTTTGCTTATCGCGACGGGTTTCCGGCATGGCGAGATCGTTGCCCGCCATGAGCGATGCCGGACGGTCTTTAATGCCGTACCAGTCAGACATCACCAGTCCGTCGTAACCCCACTCTTCGCGCAGTACCTGAGTGAGCAGGAACGGATCCTGCGAGGTCTGAACGCCGTTCAGGCGGTTATACGAGGACATCACCGTCCATGGTTGAGACTTGTCGATGGCCCTCCTGAAGCCAGCAAGATAGATTTCGCGCAGCGCGCGTTCTTCCACGACGGAGTCCATTTCGGTACGACGGTATTCGGAGTTGTTGGCCGCGAAGTGCTTCAGACTCGCGCCCACCCCTTCCTGCTGCAGGCCGTTAATCAGCGCGGCAGCGATATCACCGCTCACCACCGGATCTTCGGCGTAATACTCATATCCACGCCCGGCGAGCGGAGTGCGACGGATGTTAATACCGGGGCCAAGCAAAATACCTACGCCCATATGCTGGCACTCTCTGCCCAGCGCCTGGCCCATCTGCTGCACCAAATCGATATCCCAGCTACAGGCGAGGCTCGAGCCGTTCGGGAAGCAGGTGGCCGGCAGCGAGGTGCTGAACAGGGCTTCGCTCCCGCCTTTGGCGGCAGGCTCCTCCCCGTTCGCCTTGTCGGCGGTCTGGGTAATGACGGAGATGAAGTCATCCATGCTCCACTTTTCACTGCCGTCAATTTGTGCGCTGCTGTAGCGCACCCCATAGGTGCCGTCGGTCATCACGATATCGGCAATGCCGTGCTGGGGTAAAGACGCGGTTCGCCACAGGCCGTTGCCGGTCAGCAAATCGACTTTCTCTTCCGCCGTCATCGCGGCAATAATGCGGGTAAATTGGCTATTCATTCTCTCTGGCTCCCTGAGTTACAGCGCATTCTGCTTGCGCAGGCTAATTTTTTGCACGATATCGCGGTAGGTTTTTTCATCCAGCGAATAGCAGGCGACGAATATTGCACTCAATGCAAACATTACTCCGGGGAATAACGTCATCAGAATATTGATACCGTTAATTGCGCTGATAGTAATATTCCCGGCATCGTAGTGATAATAATCGAGCATCCAGCCAGCACAACCGCCACCAATGGCCATCGCTATTTTGGTGATGAAATTAAAGAAGCCATAAATGGCACCCTCGGTGCGCACACCATGGTGCCACTCCGCATATTCTACGGTATCAGCAATCATTGACCACATGGCAACAAAACCCATGCCTAAAGTAATACTGTAGAGACATACCCCGGTCATAATCAGCCAGATATTATTACCAGCGACGAAGTATTGCATCAGTACACCCAGTACACCGATCAGCAGTGCCAGCAGGGTCATTCTTTTTTTGCCCATCAGGGCGATGATTTTTTCCGAGATAACCGTTCCGGCAATATAGGCGGCCGACTGGATCATAAAGAACGTCGCGGTGAAACCCTCGTTGCCGATGATGTATTTAATAAAGTAGATAGCAATCGCCATCCAGACGGTATAAGCGATATAAAAGAAGATGGTAAACATCGACAGGTTAATCAACGGCGCATTCCCCATCACCGCACGCAGCATTTCCCGAAGCGTCGGCGCCGTCATCTCTTCTTCCTCGCCCACGCGCTCCCGGGTCATGCCGAAGCAGGCAAGGAACAGGAACGTCGCCAGCAGCGCAAAGCAGGAGACGGCAAAGACATAGCCCAGCTGTTTATCATTAAAAGGTGAAATCAACAGGTCTGCGGTGGTGGACACAATCAGATAGCCGACAATGGCCAGCACAAAGCGGTACACCGACAGCGATGAACGCGAGGCTTCATGCTGAGTCAGGCGGTTGGTCAGTGCGGAATACGGCGTATTCACCGCCGTGTATGCCAGACAATAAATGGTGTAGGAGAGCAGCGCGAAATAAAATTTCGCCTCACCACCGAATGGCAGGAAACACAGGACGGTTAAGAAACCCAGCGGAATGGAACCATATAATAACCACGGGCGTAATTTCCCATAGCGGCTGTGCGTTTTATCTATCGCAAAGCCAATCAGAATATTAAAGATAGCATCAATAACGCGCGCAATAACAAAAATCAGGCTCGCCTGCACAGCGCTAATGCCATAAATATTGGTGTAGAAGAACAGCAGGAATAACGACACAAAGCCAAATGACAGATTCGAGGCGAAATCACCAAAACCGTATCCTATTTTTTCTTTTACGCCTATAACCACATAGCTTGCCGATAACTTTTTGCTCGTATCCATTTTAGGCTACCTGTTTTTGTAATCAGTATCGACAGTATATGGCGTTGCCTGAAGCGCTACTTTGCGTTATTTGTCCGGGCATTTCCTGTTTTTTGTCTTTATACAGAAGTGTGAAAAACATCACAGGAGGAGGAGCAGAAAAGAAAAATCCGGCGAATTTTCGCCGGATTTTCAAGGGATTAACCGTTACCGTTGTTTCGCGTACTGGAACGACGGTTACTGTTGTTGTTACGGTTACTGCTATTGCTGTTCACCTGACTGTGACGCTTCACCGCACGGCGGATCTGATTTGCCTTCATACGGCGACGGTCTTTTTCTACCGCCACTTTTGAGGTGGTTTCCGGGGTCAGCTCTACCAGCTCGCGCAGGTAGTTGGTCTGCGCCAGGTCAAGCTCGGTATAGCCACCGCGCGGCAGGCCTTTCGGCAGCTGGATATCACCGTAACGCACGCGGATAAGGCGGCTTACCTGTACGCCAACCGCTTCCCACAGGCGACGAACCTCACGATTACGCCCTTCTGTCAGGGTCACGTTGTACCACTGGTTGATACCTTCACCACCGCTGAACTTGATGGTTTTAAACGCGGCAGGACCGTCTTCCAGCTGTACGCCACGCGACAGATCGCGCAGTTTCGCTTCATCCACCTGACCAAATACGCGAACGGCGTATTCACGTTCAACTTCACGGCTCGGGTGCATCAGGCGGTTTGCCAGTTCACCGTCGGTGGTAAACAGCAGCAGACCACAGGTGTTAACGTCCAGACGACCAACGGCAATCCAGCGCGCGCCGCGCAGTTTTGGCAGGCGGTCAAACACGGTCGGACGCCCTTCCGGGTCGTTGCGGGTACAGAGTTCGCCTTCCGGCTTGTAGTAAGCCAGCACGCGGCAGATCTGCTCGGCGGACTCTTTAACGGAAATAAGATGCCCGTCGATACGGATTTTCAGGCCAGGGACAATGTCCACACGATCGCCAAGCGTGGCGATTTTGCCGTCCACGCTCACGCGGCCAGCAGAAATAATGGTTTCGATTTCACGGCGGGAGCCGTGGCCAGCTCGCGCCAGGACTTTCTGTAACTTTTCGCTCATTGAGCTTCCTTTAGCTGTCGCCTTCCCAGGCGTCGGGATGTAATTATGCGATTATTTTCAATAACTTATGAAAAGATCAGCCTGCTATTATACAGCGTTTTATCTGCGCTGTAATCCGCTTTGTTTCGCTTACGTCTCAAACACAGGGCCCGGTGGCACAGCCGTACACCATGATGAATGGAAATGCCGGGACCATCACCGGTACCCAGAGTGGGTTCATGCCCCGCGTTTTGTCACTGATGGTGACGGTAATTGGCGGGTTCATCTGCTGGAAACTGCTGTCCTGGCTGAAGTTGCGTGTCTCGCCCCAGTGCCCTGTCGCGCGGAACGTGACAACCTGCTGCCCTGCGGTTTTCGCCGGTACGGCGGCGTACTTCTGCGTCAAATCCAGGCGTTGCTGCGCGCTCAACCCCTTTTCATCAATCCAGGTGTTGTACTGCGCTTCGACGTCACGCTTGTCCACTTCGAAATGGATAGCCATGCCGCGAACGTGGTTCCCGTACTCCTGCGACAGCGCCTTCCAGCGGTCATACAGCCCGCGCTGATTATCGAAATAATAGACGTAATCGCGAGACACCGCCGTCATGCCATTGTCGTTAACACGCAGGTCAATAATTTGGTCGCTTTCCGGCAGTGCCGGTTCATGTACGCTACAGGCGCTGAGCAGCACGCTGGCTGCCAGGACTCCTGGCATCATCCCGATTTTCACAACCCAACTCCCCAGATTGCAGGCAAATAAAAGGCGCCATCCGGCGCCCTCTGACAGCTGACTTTACAGGAACGGCTTTACATCGCCCACGCCTTCGCGCAGCACTTCCGGCGAGTCTTCCGTGAGGTCGATAACCGTCGTCGGCTGCTGCCCCAGATAACCGCCATGAATGATGAGGTCAACCTGCTTCTCGAGACGATCTTTGATCTCTTCCGGGTCAGATTCGGTAAACTCGCTCCCCGGCAGCATCAGCGAGGTAGAAAGCATCGGCTCACCCAGCGTTTCAAGCAGCGCCTGAGCGATTGGGTTGGAAGGTACACGCATGCCGATGGTTTTACGTTTTTCCTGCAGCAGACGGCGCGGCACCTCTTTTGTCCCTTTCAGGATGAAGGTGTAGTTACCCGGCGTGTTGTTCTTGATAAGACGAAACGCCACGTTATCGACCCACGCATAGGTCGAGAGCTCAGAGAGATCCCGGCACATCAGGGTAAAGTTGTGGCCATCAGGCAGATGACGGATACGACAGATTCGCTCCATCGCCCCCTTCTCTTCGATTTTACACCCCAGGGCATAGCCGGAGTCGGTCGGATAGACAATAACCCCACCCTTGCGCACGATCTCCACGGCCTGGTTAATCAGGCGAGCCTGCGGGTTTTCAGGATGAATATAGAAAAACTGACTCATACTTCCCTCTCGGTTATGTTTTGCGGCTGCTCCCAGGTATGCCATACGCCTTCAACACCCGCAGGGAGCCACAGCTTGCGGCCAAGCTCAATCCACGGGCAGGGCTGATGGAAATCCGATCCCTGTGACGCCAGCAAACCATACTGACGGGCATAGGTAGCAAGCTGTGCGCGCTCATGCGGCGCCTGCTGACACTGCGAGACTTCCATCGCATCACCCCCGCTTTCGGCGAAGAATGCCAGCAACCGCTTCAGCCATTTGGCGGAAAGATCGTACCTGCCGGGATGGGCAAGTACCGCTTTGCCACCAGAATGATGAATCACATCAATAGCTTGATCTATTGTACACCACTGCGGCGGAACGTAACCGGTTTTCCCACGTGCAAGATACTTTTTAAAGACGTCAGCCATATTGTTGGCCTTCCCGGCTTCGACCAGGAAACGGGCAAAATGCCCGCGGGTTACGACGCCGCCGTCGGCAAGTTTTAACGCCCCTTCCCAGGCACCGCTGATTTGCGCTTTCTCAAGCCGCTCGGCGATAAGCTGCGCCCGGGTCTGGCGGCGCTCAAGCTGCTCTTCGAGCAGTTTCGTCAGCGCCGGATGTTCAATATCGATGTTCAGACCGACGATGTGGATCTCATGATTTTCCCAAAGGGTGGAGATCTCGGTGCCGGTCACAAGCCGCAGCGGTAGTCCGGCACGGGCAATTTCTGCCCGGGCGGCTGGAATGGCTGCCACGCTGTCGTGATCGGTTATCGCCAGCGTGCCAACACGCATTTCGTGGGCACGGTGAACGAGCGCTTCCGGGGTCAGTCGCCCGTCGGAAGCAGTGGTATGGCTGTGCAGGTCATAAATCACTGCAAATTGGTTGTCACTCAAGGTGGCTCCCGTTACAACTGTGGGGGTCAGTGCGACATCATAACGGTTCAGGCGGATTTTCTGAAATCAGAGGTTGACTTTATCTCGCTGGACTAGTTAACTAGTACGCAAGTTCACAATGAGGTATCTGAAATGAAAACGCACTTCCGCACTCTGCACAACTGGTGGCGCACTTCCTGTTTACGGGCCGTGTGATCGCGTCTGCGCTCAGCATACAGATACCTGGCCCGCCCCTTCGGCGGGCTTTTTTTTGAACACCATATTCCAGAACAGGCGAGAAAGATAATGCAAACCACAAAACCTGCACTCGAACTTCTGACCGATAATGCGATTTACCGGGAAAACCCGACCGCACTGTTCCACCAGCTTTGCGGTGCACGTCCAGCCACCCTGCTGCTGGAATCGGCTGACATCGACAGCAAAGACGATTTAAAGAGCCTGCTGCTGGTCGACAGCGCCCTGCGTATTATCGCGCTTGGCGATACTGTCACCCTGCAGGCGCTCTCGGAAAACGGTGCCTCGCTGCTCGCTCTGCTTGACGCGGCCTTACCCGCCGGCGTCGATAACCAGCGCCAGCCGATGTCCCGCGTACTGCGCTTCCCGCCGGTCAGCGCTCTGCTTGATGAAGACGCTCGCCTGTGCTCGCCGTCGGTGTTTGACACCTTCCGCCTGCTGCAACAGCTGGTCACCGTGCCCGAAGAAGAGCGCGAAGCCATGTTCTTCGGTGGTTTGTTTGCTTATGACCTGGTCGCAGGTTTTGAAGACTTGCCGCAGCTTGAGAGCGACAGCGCCTGTCCGGACTACTGTTTCTATCTCGCCGAAACCCTGCTGGTTATCGATCACCAGAGCAAAAGTACCCGCATTCAGGCGAGCCTGTTTACGCCCGCAGCCGGAGAAAAGCAGCGCTTAATCCAGCGTATCGCCCAGCTGCGTCAGCAGTTGAACGAACCCCCTGCCGCGCTGCCGGTCAAAGAGATCCCGCAGATGCGTTGCGAAGTTGACCAGAGCGACGACCAGTATGGTGCCGTGGTGCGCAAAATGCAGAAAGCGATCCGTGCCGGGGAGATTTTCCAGGTGGTGCCTTCGCGCCGCTTCTCGCTGCCCTGTCCGTCGCCGCTGGCCGCTTACGATGTGCTGAAAAAGAGCAACCCCAGCCCGTATATGTTCTTCATGCAGGACAACGATTTCACCCTGTTTGGTGCGTCGCCGGAAAGTTCTCTCAAATACGACGCCACCTCACGCCAGATTGAGATCTACCCGATTGCCGGTACCCGCCCACGCGGTCGCCGCGCCGACGGCTCGCTGGACCGCGATCTCGACAGCCGCATTGAACTGGAAATGCGTACCGACCATAAAGAGCTCTCCGAGCATCTGATGCTGGTTGACCTGGCGCGTAACGATCTGGCGCGGATCTGCACGCCGGGTAGCCGCTACGTGGCCGACTTAACCAAAGTGGACCGCTACTCCTTCGTTATGCACCTCGTTTCCCGGGTGGTGGGCGAGCTGCGTAAAGACCTCGACGTGCTGCACGCTTACCGCGCCTGCATGAACATGGGCACCCTCAGCGGCGCGCCAAAAGTTCGTGCGATGCAGTTGATTGCCGGGGCCGAAGGCAAACGTCGCGGCAGCTACGGCGGTGCAGTGGGTTATTTCACCGCCCACGGCGATCTCGATACCTGCATTGTTATCCGTTCGGCGTATGTCGAAAACGGGATCGCCACCGTGCAGGCCGGTGCCGGGGTCGTGCTGGATTCCATTCCGCAGGCGGAAGCCGATGAAACGCGTAATAAAGCGCGCGCGGTGCTGCGCGCCATTGCTCAGGCCCACCGTGCCGAGGAGATGTTCTGATGGCTGATATCCTGCTGCTCGATAATATTGATTCCTTTACTTACAACCTGGCAGATCAGCTGCGCGCAAGCGGCCACCATGTGGTGATTTACCGTAACCACGTTCCGGCACAGACCTTGATCGACCGACTGGCGACGATGGATAACCCGGTGCTGATGCTCTCACCTGGCCCGGGCGCACCGTCCGAGGCGGGCTGTATGCCAGAGCTGTTGACCCGTATGCGCGGCAAGCTGCCCATCATCGGTATTTGTCTCGGTCATCAGGCCATTGTCGAAGCCTACGGCGGCTATGTGGGTCAGGCCGGAGAGATCCTGCATGGCAAAGCCTCCAGCATTGAACACGACGGCCAGGCGATGTTTGCCGGGCTGGCAAACCCGCTGCCGGTGGCACGCTATCATTCGCTGGTTGGCAGTAACATTCCGGCAGGCCTCACTATTAATGCCCACTTCAACGGCATGGTGATGGCCGTGCGTCACGACGCCGACCGCGTGTGCGGCTTCCAGTTCCATCCGGAGTCTATCCTGACAAGCCAGGGAGCGCGCCTGCTGGAGCAGACCCTGGCCTGGGCGCTGCAGAAACTTGAACCTGCTAACACCATCCAGCCGATCCTCGAGAAACTGTATCAGGCGCAGACCCTGAGCCAGCAGGAGAGCCATCAACTGTTCTCCGCCGTGGTGCGGGGTGAAGTGAAGCCTGAACAGCTGGCGGCGGCGCTGGTGAGTATGAAAGTGCGCGGTGAACACCCGAACGAAATTGCCGGTGCCGCCACCGCGCTTTTAGAAAACGCCGCCCCGTTCCCGCGCCCGGACTATCTTTTTGCCGATATCGTCGGCACCGGCGGTGACGGTAGCAACAGCATTAACATCTCCACCGCCAGCGCGTTTGTGGCAGCGGCCTGTGGCCTGAAGGTGGCAAAGCACGGTAACCGCAGCGTCTCCAGCAAATCTGGTTCATCCGATCTGCTGGCCGCCTTCGGCATTAATCTGGATATGAACGCCGAGAAGTCCCGTGATGCGCTCGACGAGCTGGGGGTCTGCTTCCTGTTCGCCCCGAAGTACCACACCGGCTTCCGCCACGCCATGCCGGTGCGCCAACAGCTCAAAACCCGCACCTTGTTCAACGTGCTGGGGCCGTTGATCAACCCGGCGCACCCGCCGCTGGCGCTGATCGGTGTGTACAGCCCGGAGCTGGTGCTGCCGATTGCGGAAACCCTGCGCGTACTGGGTTATCAGCGGGCTGCGGTCGTACACAGCGGAGGAATGGATGAGGTTTCTCTCCACGCGCCAACCGTGGTGGCCGAGCTGAATCAGGGGGAGATCAGCAGCTATCAGCTGACCGCCGATGACTTTGGTCTGACGCCCTATCGCCAGGAGCAGCTGGCGGGCGGCACACCGGAAGAAAACCGTGACATTCTCACCCGCTTATTACAAGGTAAAGGTGACGCTGCCCACGAGGCCGCGGTGGCCGTCAACGTCGCGATGCTGCTACGTTTACATGGCCATGAAGACTTAAAAGCCAACGTCCAGACCGTGCTCGACGTGCTGCGCAGCGGTGCAGCCTATGACAGAGTGACCGCACTTGCGGCAAGAGGGTAAATGATGCAGACCGTTTTAGCGAAAATCGTCGCCGACAAAGCCATCTGGGTAGCGGCACGAAAGAAACAGCAGCCGCTGGCCAGTTTTCAGAACGACGTGGTACCAAGCCAGCGCCACTTTTACGATGCACTGCAGGGTGCCCGCACAGCCTTCATTCTTGAATGTAAAAAAGCCTCGCCGTCTAAAGGGGTGATTCGGGACGATTTCGACCCGGCTTTTATTGCCAGCATCTACAAGCACCACGCTTCGGCAATTTCCGTGCTGACCGATGAGAAATATTTCCAGGGCAGCTTCGATTTTCTGCCAATCGTCAGCCGTGTTGCCCCGCAACCGGTGCTGTGTAAGGACTTTATCATCGATCCTTACCAGATTTATCTGGCGCGTTTCTACCAGGCCGATGCCTGCCTGCTGATGCTGTCGGTGCTCGACGATGAACAGTATCGCCAGCTGGCTACCGTCGCGCACAGCCTCAGTATGGGCGTGCTGACGGAAGTCAGTAATGAAGAGGAGCTGGAACGCGCCATCGCGCTGGGAGCAAAAGTCGTCGGCATCAATAACCGCGACCTGCGCGATCTCTCCATCGATCTCGACCGTACTCGCCAGCTGGCGCCGCGTCTGGGTCATGGGGTAACGGTGATCAGCGAGTCCGGCATCAACACCTATGCCCAGGTGCGTGAGCTGAGCCACTATGCGAACGGCTTCCTGATTGGTTCTGCACTGATGTCGCACGACGACCTCCACGCCGCGGTGCGCCGGGTGCTGCTCGGCGACAATAAAGTCTGCGGTCTTACCCGCCCACAGGACGCCCAGGCCGCCCAGGAAGCCGGTGCCATCTATGGCGGACTGATTTTCGTTGCCAGCTCACCGCGCGCGGTGAATGCGACAAAGGCGCGTGAAATTATCCAGGCGGCGCCGCTCAGCTACGTTGGCGTATTCCGCGATGCGCCCATTGAAGATTTGGTTGAGCTTGCAAGCTCGCTGCAGCTGACCGCGGTTCAACTGCACGGCAGCGAATCGCAGGATTATATCGATACCCTGCGTGATGCTCTGCCGGAACAGATTCAAATCTGGAAAGCGCTCAGCGTTAATCACGAGCTTCCGGCCCGCAATCTGAACCACGTCGATCGCTATCTGTTCGACAACGGCCAGGGCGGCAGCGGGCAGCGCTTTGACTGGTCATTACTGAACGGCGCCGACCTCAGCAACGTGATGCTGGCGGGCGGTCTTAGCCCCGATAACTGTGTAGAAGCCGCTAAAAGCGGTGCTGCCGGACTTGATTTCAATTCAGGTGTAGAGTCGCAACCAGGTATTAAATCAAAAAGCTTGATGGCCTCGGTTTTTCAGACGCTGCGCGCATATTAAGGAGCAATAATGAGCACATTACTTAACCCGTATTTCGGCGAGTTTGGCGGCATGTACGTGCCGCAGATCCTGATGCCAGCCCTGCGCCAGCTCGAAGAGGCGTTTGTCAGCGCACAGAAGGATCCGGCGTTTCAGGCCGAATTTACCTCTCTTCTGAAAAACTATGCCGGTCGTCCGACGGCGCTGACCAAATGCCGTAACCTGACCGAAGGTACCCGCACGACGCTGTATCTCAAGCGTGAAGACCTGCTGCACGGCGGCGCGCACAAAACCAACCAGGTGCTTGGCCAGGCGCTGCTCGCCAAACGCATGGGGAAAACCGAGATCATCGCCGAGACCGGCGCGGGTCAGCACGGGGTGGCCTCTGCCCTGGCAAGCGCCCTGCTCGGCCTCAAGTGCCGCATCTATATGGGTGCCAAAGACGTTGAACGTCAGTCGCCGAACGTGTTCCGTATGCGCCTGATGGGTGCCGAAGTTATCCCGGTGCACAGCGGATCCGCCACCCTAAAAGATGCCTGCAATGAGGCGCTGCGCGACTGGTCTGGCAGCTACGAAACGGCGCACTACATGCTCGGTACCGCGGCGGGCCCGCATCCGTTCCCGACCATCGTGCGTGAGTTCCAGCGCATGATAGGTGAAGAAACAAAAGTACAGATCCGCGAAAAAGAGGGTCGCCTGCCGGACGCGGTTATCGCCTGCGTCGGCGGTGGTTCTAACGCCATCGGGATGTTCGCCGATTTTATCGATGATACCTCCGTTGGGCTTATCGGCGTTGAGCCGGCAGGTCACGGGATTGAAACCGGCGAGCACGGGGCACCGCTCAAGCATGGTCGCACAGGGATTTACTTCGGCATGAAATCGCCGATGATGCAGACCGACGAAGGGCAGATTGAAGAGTCCTACTCTATCTCTGCGGGTCTTGATTTCCCGTCGGTCGGGCCGCAGCATGCGTACCTCAACAGCATTGGTCGCGCCGATTATGTCTCCATTACCGACGATGAAGCGCTGGAAGCATTCAAAGCGCTGAGCCGCCACGAAGGGATTATTCCGGCACTGGAGTCGTCTCACGCCCTGGCACACGCGCTGAAAATGATGCGTGAAAACCCGGAGAAAGAGCAGTTGCTGGTCGTCAACCTGTCCGGCCGCGGTGACAAAGACATTTTCACCGTTCATGACATTCTGAAAGCGCGAGGGGAAATCTGATGGAACGCTACGATAATCTGTTTGCACAACTGAAAGCCCGCAAGGAAGGCGCCTTTGTTCCCTTCGTGACGCTGGGTGACCCAACACCGGAGCAGTCGCTGAAAATTATCGACACGCTAATTGAAGCAGGCGCAGATGCGCTGGAGCTCGGGATCCCGTTTTCTGACCCGCTGGCGGATGGCCCGACGATTCAGAATGCCACCCTGCGCGCATTTGCTTCTGGCGTCACGCCGACCCAGTGTTTTGAAATGCTGGCCGCCATTCGTCAGAAACACCCGACCATTCCGATTGGCCTGCTGATGTATGCCAACCTGGTGTTTAACCGCGGCATTGACGCGTTCTATGCCGAATGCGCTCGTGTGGGTGTGGATTCGGTACTGGTTGCCGACGTGCCGGTTGAGGAGTCGGCGGAGTTTCGCCAGGCGGCAATGCGCCACAACGTTGCACCTATCTTCATCTGCCCACCGAACGCCGACGACGACCTGCTGCGCCAGATTGCCTCTTATGGCCGCGGTTATACTTACCTGCTCTCCCGAGCGGGCGTTACCGGAGCAGAAAACCGCGCGGCGTTACCGCTGCATCATCTGGTCGAGAAGCTCACCGAATACCATGCCGCTCCGCCGCTGCAGGGCTTCGGTATCTCAGCACCCGATCAGGTAGCCGGTGCCCTCAGCGCTGGCGCAGCGGGGGCGATTTCCGGTTCGGCAATCGTCAAAATCATCGAGAAGCACGTCGATAACCACGCGCTCATGCTGAGTGAGCTGAAGACCTTTGTGCAGAACATGAAAGCCGCCACGAAAGCATAAGCTCCTTACCGTCCGGTATCCTGCCGGACGGTATCCCCCCTCGTTTTAGCCTCGTTGAGAAAAAAATCCGTTTTCACATAAACATTGGGGTTGATATCTTAGATGAGAACTATTATCTTTCTCATTACCGAATAGTTGAGCGAATCACTCAGGTATTCGGTACGACATTGCTCACATTGCTTCCAGTATTATTTGCCCGCACTCTGTGCGGGCTTTTTTTTGCCCTGAACTCACAAAGCACGCTAAACAATGAATGATTCTGTCCGAAGGGATAAAAATAGCGATAATTACTCTGAATTAGCCGGGTGGTCACTTGCCTCTATATATGAGTGAATATAACATGCTCGATAGTCTTCGGAATATCACCGCACATCGGCGGCTGATAAAGTGAAAATTGAGTAAGGCCAGGATGTCAAATACGCCCATCGAACTAAAAGGCAGTAGCTTTACCTTATCAGTGGTTCATTTGCACGAAGCAAAACCCGAGGTTATTCGTCAGGCGTTAGAAGACAAAATCGCCCAGGCCCCTGCTTTTCTGCGCCATGCGCCGGTGGTGGTTAACATCAGTACCATCGACGGCAAGGTAAACTGGCTGCAGATGCAGGACGCCATCGACAGCACTGGTCTACGTATTATGGGCGTCAGCGGCTGCAAAGATGCCGAACTGAAAGCCGAGATTGACCGCGCAGGCATTCCCTTACTAACTGAAGGGAAAGAAAAAGTTGCCCGCGCTGCTCCAGCGGCGAAAATTTCGCCAGCCCCCGCGCCAGTTGTTAACCCCGTCACAAAAACGCGATTGATTGATACGCCGGTTCGTTCCGGTCAGCGCATTTATGCACCACACTGTGATCTGATTGTTACAAACCATGTGAGTGCTGGCGCAGAACTGATTGCGGATGGCAATATCCATGTGTATGGCACGATGCGGGGACGCGCACTGGCGGGAGCAGCCGGCGATAAAGAAGCGCAAATTTTTTGCACCAGCCTTGCAGCGGAACTGGTTTCCATTGCAGGAGTCTATTGGCTGAGCGACAAGATCCCAGCTGAATATTATGGCAAAGCGGCACGCCTGCAGCTCGCAGACAGCGCTTTGACCGTTCAATCGTTGAACTGATCCCTTTTTAACAAGGAATTTCTATGGCACGCATTATTGTTGTGACTTCGGGTAAAGGAGGCGTTGGCAAGACCACCTCCAGCGCGGCCATCGCTACTGGTTTGGCCCAGAAGGGAAAGAAAACAGTCGTTATCGACTTCGACATCGGCCTGCGTAACCTTGATCTGATCATGGGTTGCGAACGCCGTGTGGTTTACGATTTCGTTAACGTTATCCAGGGTGACGCTACCCTGAACCAGGCGCTGATCAAGGACAAGCGCACTGAGAATCTGTTCATCCTGCCAGCCTCGCAGACCCGCGATAAAGACGCCCTCACCCGTGAAGGCGTGGAAAAAGTGCTGGATGAACTGCAAAAGATGGATTTCGACTTCGTCGTCTGTGACTCCCCGGCGGGGATCGAAACCGGCGCGCTGATGGCGCTCTACTTCGCGGATGAAGCGATCATCACCACCAACCCGGAAGTCTCTTCCGTGCGTGACTCCGACCGCATCCTCGGTATTCTGGCCTCCAAATCTCGTCGTGCTGAAAACGGCCAGGAGCCTATCAAGGAACATCTGCTGCTGACGCGCTACAACCCGGGCCGCGTGAACAAAGGCGACATGTTGAGCATGGAAGATGTGCTGGAAATTCTGCGCATCAAATTAGTCGGTGTGATTCCGGAAGACCAGTCTGTGCTGCGTGCTTCCAACCAGGGTGAGCCTGTCATTCTGGATACCGCTTCGGACGCAGGCAAAGCCTACGACGACGCAGTGGATCGTCTGCTGGGAGAAGAACGTCCTTTCCGCTTCGTGGAAGAAGAGAAGAAAGGTTTCCTCAAACGCCTGTTCGGAGGATAAGTTATGGCATTACTGGATTTTTTCCTCTCGCGGAAAAAAAATACCGCGAACATCGCGAAAGAACGCCTGCAAATTATCGTTGCTGAGCGCCGCCGTAGCGATGCAGAACCGCAATATCTGCCTCAGCTGAGGAAGGACATTCTGGAAGTGATTTGCAAATACGTGCAGATTGACCCGGAAATGGTCACCGTACAGCTGGAGCAGAAGGATGGCGATATCTCGATTCTGGAGCTCAACGTGACGCTGCCAGAAGCTGAAGAGTCGCGCTCCATCATCTGACCGATATCCCCTCTGAACCTGACTCAGTGTAGTACTGAGTCAGGTCCTTTGCATTTCCGAACACCTGGTTCCGGTCTATATTTTCTGCCCGACGACGATACTGTAATGCCCATTAGAGGGCATAATCTCAATATTCCCGAATCCAGCCTGCGTTAATATCTCGCTAATTTGCTGCCCCGAATATTGCCGCCCTTCCGTCCAGCCCAGCATCACTAAACTTAACGCGGCAGCCGCGAGTGGGCCTGGCGTTTCATCGTGGTACAGCACTTCATGAATAACAATTCTTCCACCTGACGGCAGCGCAGTAAAACTTTTCTCTGCCAGAAAGCGGTTCTTTTCATCCGTCCAGTCGTGAAAAATATTGGAATAGATGTGCAGGTCGGCGGGTGGGTAATTATCTTTCCACATGTCCCCTGCATAAGTATTAACCCGCCCGCTGAGCTGATATTGGTGGATATATTCTTCGGTAAGAGGACAAATCTCAGCCAGGTCAAATATCGTACTTTTTATTTGTGGCCAGTTGGCGGCAACGCTAATCGCATGAGCACCTGAACCACCGCCAATATCGAGTACCTCGCGATGCTGCTCCAGAAAAGATTGTGTCGCCCATACGCTGGCCGTCCCCATGCTCAGGCTGTGCATCGCATGGGTGAAAGTGCGTGCCATTTCCGCACGTTCAACATGTGCCTCGAAAATATCAACTTCATCGTAAACCTGGGCGTGATTTTTACTGATTGCCTGTTCAAGGTGTTTAACCGAGAAATTATCACTGTTCTCGTACATCAGATCCCAAAAATAACCAAAATAGTGCGGACTTTCGGGTAATAAATATTCCTCGGTTTGTGCCGTCAGCGTATAGCTTTCTCCTTCCAGATGCACCAGATTTAGCGCCCGTAGCGTGGCCATAATAGCTTCAACCGGCCGGGAATGCAGCGCCATCCTCCCACATATATCATTAATACTTCGCGGCTTTAGGGCAATATATTCAAAAAACTTCAGATGGTGGGCAATAAGCACAACGGGATAGGTATACAGATTCATCGTCATATCGACAATGCTCGCGCTACTGTGCGCTGGCCGGGACACGAGTCTGGTCATTGAAACACCCTTCTGAATGGATACGCTTTGAAGCGTAGAGGATGTTGTCAAAAATGCCTACTGAGGAGAAAATATGCCGGGCAATAAATACCCGGCGGAGGTCATCATTTTACTCTGGATAAGTCGCAAGCAGGGTTTTCAGGCGATCGGCCATCAATTCTCCACGCCAGCCTGAGATCATTTCTGGCAGGCTGCTTTGTATTTTCAGCTGCCAGTGCCAGTTCAGCAACTGGTTAATCTGGCGACGTGACGCAAGCATTTCGGCGCTGACACCCTTTTCGGCACTCACTTCCTGCACTAACGCCTTAATCTCTTTGAAGACTTTGCGATAGCCCGGCATATCGATCAGGTTCTTCAGCGGTTCCGGTAACGCCTCTTCCGGCAGGGCCTGTGCTTTTTCAACGAGGCTCAGCAGCGTTTTACCGTGGAAGCGGATCTCGCTGCCGGATAGCCCAAGGCTATCGAGTTCACCCATCGAGCCCGGCATATAGCGCGCAACGGCCCACAGGTGCTCTTCACGCACCACAAAATTCACCGCCATATCACGATCGCGGGCTTTACGCAGGCGCCAGTCGGCCAGCAGCTTCAGGCATCCGAGCTGGCGGGTGCGCAGCTGCCAGGCATTGCCGATATCCCGCCAGGCCTCAGCCGGATCCAGCACTTCCTGACGGCGCTGCATCATCAGCTGGCATTCGTCGAGCGCCGCCGGTAACCACCCTGCCGTCGCCGTTTCGTCCATCAGCTTTTTGGCGATAGGCAGCAGATACCAGACGTCGGCGGCGGCATAGTCGCACTGACGCTCGGTCAGCGGGCGCGCCAGCCAGTCGGTACGGGATTCGCTCTTATCAAGCACGAGGCCGGTATACTCCTCAACCATCGCGGCAAATCCCCACGACATTGGTCGACCGCAGAACGCCGCCAGAATTTGCGTATCAATCAGCGGTTTCGGCAGCAGGCCGAAGGTGTTCAGGAATACTTCCAGATCTTCACTACCGGCATGGAGATACTTTGTTACGTTTTCGTCTAATAACAGCTCTCGCATCGGCGCCCATTCGGTGATGGTCAACGGGTCGATCAGCGCGACGGTTTCGCCGTCGAACATCTGGATGAGACCCAGCTGCGGGTAGTAGGTGCGGGTGCGGACAAACTCAGTATCGAGGGCAATAGCTGATGCGTTGCGGGCTGCTTCACACAGGCCTTGCAGCGCATCATTGGTGGTGATCATCTGATAGTTCAAATCGTATTCTCTGTAGGTTGCGCCAAAAAAAACGCCGGCTTGGCCGGCGTCTGGGCGACTGTCACGTAGCTCAGGCTTTATTGTCCACTTTGCCACGCGCTTCGTCACGTAATTCTCGTCGCAAAATCTTTCCGACGTTCGACTTCGGCAGTTCGCTGCGAAACTCCACCAGCTTCGGCACTTTGTAACCGGTAAGCTGACGACGGCAGAAAGCAACCAGCGCCTCTTCGGTCAGCGACGGGTCTTTTTTGACCACGAAGATTTTCACCGTTTCACCGCTGGAGCCCGCCGGAACACCGACGGCCGCCACTTCCTGTACGCCAGGGTGCTGCATCACCACGTCTTCAATTTCGTTCGGATAGACGTTGAAACCGGAAACCAGAATCATGTCTTTCTTACGGTCAACAATCTTCAGGAAGCCTTCGTCATCCATCACCGCGATATCGCCGGTGTGCAGCCAGCCATTTTTGATGATTTCATCGGTCGCATCCGGGCGCTGCCAGTAGCCGAGCATCACCTGCGGACCTTTAACACACAGCTCACCCGGTTCGCCCGGCGCCACTTCGTTGTCGTCGTCATCCACCAGCTTCACTTCGGTCGACGGCACCGGCAGACCAATGCTGCCGCTATGGTAGTCGATATCATGCGGGTTAACGCTCACCAGCGGCGCACATTCGGTCAGGCCGTAGCCCTCCAGCAGATACTCACCGGTCAGTTTGACCCAGCGCTCCGCCACCGCGCTCTGTACCGGCATTCCGCCACCGGCGGCCAGATGCAGCGTGGAGAAGTCGAGCTGCTGGAATTCTTTGTTGTTCAGCAGTGCGTTAAACAGCGTGTTGACCCCAGTCATCGCGGTAAACGGATATTTGGCTAACTCTTTCACCAGTCCCGGGATGTCGCGCGGGTTGGTGATAAGCAGGTTCTGCCCGCCCAGTTCGATAAACAGCAGGCAGTTCATGGTCAGGGCAAAAATGTGATACAGCGGCAGCGCCGTCACCACCAGCTCTTTCCCTGCGTGCAACAGCGGCCCGTAGGTGCCGTTAACCTGCTCAAGGTTAGCAAGCATGTTGCGGTGCGTCAGCATCGCGCCTTTAGCAACGCCCGTGGTACCGCCGGTGTACTGGAGGAACGCCAGATCTTCCGGCCCCACTTCCGGCTTGATGTACTGCATGCGGTAACCCTGGTGCAGCGCCCGGCGGAAGGAAATAGCATCCGGCAGGTTATATTTTGGCACCAGTCGTTTGACGTATTTCACCACGAAGTTAACCAGCGTGCCTTTGGCGGTCGAAAGCTGATCGCCCATCCGGGTCAGGATCACGTGTTTAACCTGCGTCTTTGCCACTACCTTTTCCAGGGTATGCGCAAAGTTGGAAACAATCACGATAGCCGCCGCGCCGCTGTCGTTCAGCTGGTGCTCCAGCTCGCGCGGGGTGTATAGCGGGTTCACGTTAACCACGATCATCCCGGCACGCAGGATCCCGAACAGCGCTACCGGGTACTGCAGCAGGTTGGGCATCATCAGCGCCACGCGATCGCCTTTCTGCAACCCGAGACCTTCCTGCAGGTAAGCAGAGAACGCACGGCTGCGCTCTTCGAGCTTACGGAATGTCATCACTTCGCCCATGTTGACGAACGCAGGCTGATCCGCATAACGAGTGGTTGCTTTTTCGAACAGTTCCACCAGGGATTGATAGCGATCTGGATTTATCTCAGCCGGAACATCGGCTGGATAGCGGTTTAGCCAAACCTTCTTCAATGCATCACCTCTAAAATGATTATTCGTCGTCATCTCAACCCCAATTAACAAACAACGCGTTAACAATATATTAACTCAGCGTACCAGTTTATTAATTGTTCAGAATGCAGGTTGCGAAGCGCGTCACTATTTATTTTTATTATATCCTTAACAACAAAGAGACAGCGGACCGGCCGCTGTCTCTTTCACCTTATTTTACAACGTGTTATTCGGTTACGATAGTCCGGACTTCGGCAGGGCCGGGATTATACCAGCCGCCGTAGCCGTAACCGTAACCATAGCGCCACGGATGCGGGCCAAAGCCCCACGGATCCATCGGCTGCGGTGGCAGAACCACCTGCTGAGTCAGATTCCAGCGTTTGTAGCCGGTAGCTTTAATAAGAAGGAATTTATACGGAGTGCTGCCAATTTTGCCTTCAACGGTGCCGCTGATAGGCCCCACCACGGTCACCAGTTGACCACGGAAATCGACAGGGTCGAGGAAGCCGTTGATATCAGCGTAAATTCGCCCGCGGGACGGTTCACCCAGGGTTGGTCGCGCACCGCTGTCGAGGGGGACGGTCGCGATTTCAAGGCGAGTGACTCCCTGCTGATTCTGCACGTTGACAACCTTACCGCCGAAGCGCGACTCCTGACCAACGTACAGCTGCGGTGCCGCCATTACCCGCACCAGATCCTGCTGTGGGGTGGGCGAACTCCCTTTAATGGCATCCGGAATGGAGACGCAGCCGCTGAGTGCAGCAACGATAATCCCGGCCAGTAAACCGCGTACGACTTGCATGGTGATGCTCCTGTTTTCTCAGTTCTTATTACTAAGATTCACTCACGACCAGGAAGTTTCTTCCACGCGACTTCGTTGCGTAAATATTTTGGTTCAGCGTTTTCGACCGCCACGGTGTTTCCTGTGCTGAAAAGCTGACAAGCCGCAGGCAACATGTCTTCTGCGGCTGGCAGCAGCACTTCACCATCGGTCAGCGTAAGCGAGGTGCCCTGCGCCATATCAGGCCAGGCCGGCCAGCCGGTACCGACCGTCGCCCATTGGCCTTCGAGCTGCTGCAAACGTGCGTTCACCGCTTCCGGCTTCAGTACGGCCTCGGTCTCTTCGCCGTGCCAGACGCCCTGCTCATCACGCTGGTATTCCGCCCAGTAGACTTCGCCCATGCGAGCGTCAATCGCGGCCAGTACGCGGGTTGCGCCCGTTTTACGCCAGGCGCCCTGCGCCATAGTGGCAAGCGTAGAGACGCCGATCATCGGCAGTTCAGCGCCCAGCGCCAGGCCTTGCGCAATACCAATTCCAATACGCACGCCGGTAAAGCTTCCCGGGCCGCGGCCAAAGGCCAGCGCGTCGAGCTCGGTCAAAGAAATGGCATTCTCGGCAAGCAGTGCCTGAACCAGGGGGAGAATGCGTTGAGTATGTTCACGGGGGCACAGCTCGAAGCGTGCAGAGACGGTACCGTCGTTCTCGAGCGCTGCTGAGCAGGCCTCGGTGGCGGTATCAATAGCCAGAATTCGCATGGGTTGTCGCGCTCTTGCAATTAGCAGAAATACAAATTGGCGCGGATCTTAACACAGTCTGTCACAAATTACCGCGTTGATGACAGCGCCAGGAAGCGAACGGCGCGGCGAATGTCGCGGGTCCGCGGCGCGGGCGGCAGGCTCGCCAGGAACACCGCACCATAGGGACGCATCACCAGACGGTTGTCACAGATAACCAGCACACCGCGATCGTCAACGTCACGGATGAGACGCCCCACGCCCTGTTTGAGGGTGATAACCGCATCCGGTAGCTGGACTTCGTCGAACGGATCGCCGCCGCGAAGACGGCAGTCTTCCATCCGCGCCTTCAGCAGCGGGTCGTCCGGTGAGGTAAACGGCAGTTTATCGATAATCACCAGCGACAGCGCGTCGCCACGCACGTCGACCCCTTCCCAGAAGCTGCTGGTCGCGACCAGCAGGGCGTTACCGGCACTGACAAACTGTTGCAGCAGCTGGGCTTTGCTGGTTTCCCCCTGCAACAGTACCGGTAGCGTCATGGTGGCGCGGAATTGTTCGGCGAGATCTCGCATCATGGCGTGCGACGTGCAAAGCATAAAACAGCGCCCGTCGTTGGCCTCGATAAGCGGTTTCAGCATGGCGGCCAGAAGACGCGCGCCGCCGGGCTGGTTGGGTAGCGGCAAGTTGCGCGGTACGCACAGCAGCGCCTGCTTTTCGTAATCGAAGGGGCTAGGCAACAGCATGGATTCGGCCTGCTCAATGCCCAGCCGCTCGGTGAAGTGGTGGAGATCGTCGTTTACCGACAGCGTCGCGGAGGTAAAAATCCAGCTTCCCGGCTTTTGCGCCATCACTTCTTTGAATTTATCGGCCACGGTCAGCGGCGTTAACGCGAGGGTAAAGTGACGCGAAGTGCATTCATACCAGTAGCTAAAGCCCGGCTGGTTAATCTCTTTCAGCCGTTTGAGGCGTGCACGATAGGTCGTGGCACGCTCGAAGGCGGCGTCCAGCAAGGCGGAACGGCCAAGCGACAGCTTCGCCACGTCGTAACAAAGCTCCAGTGCGTCATCAAGCAACAGCAGCGCGCGCTGGATGTTTTTATCGGCCAGCAGTTCGCGCAGGTTGCCACGATAGCCGGGCTCGCCAAGCTGCAGACGGAAGTCCTGCGCGCTCTGCGCCAGACGATCGGCACATTTTTGCAGCTGCTGGGTATCTTTGAGCTCGGTGCGATAAGCAATAGTGATGTCTTTTGCCAGATCCAACAGCTGGCGGCTTGAAAGCGACTGGCCAAAATACTGGCTCGCGATGTCCGGGAGCTGATGGGCTTCATCGAAGATCATCACCTCGGCCTCCGGAATAAGTTCCGCAAAGCCGCTCTCTTTCACCACCATATCGGCGAGGAACAGATGGTGGTTCACCACCACCACGTCAGCATCCATCGCTTTTTTTCGCGCTTTCACCACGAAGCAGTCTTTATACAGCGGGCAGTCGCTGCCAAGACAGTTATCGTTGGTGCTGGTGACCAATGGCCACGCCTGGGAGTCTTCCGCCACGCTCACGCAGGTACTGATATCGCCGTCTATGGTTTGATTCGACCATGAACGCAGGAGGATAACGTCGCTCAGGGTTTGCACCGGCAGATCACCGCCCGCCAGCGCCTGCTGCTCCAGACGCTCCAGGCACAGGTAGTTTGAGCGCCCTTTCAACAGCGCGGTTTTCCCTTTGAACTCGAGTGCTTTGGCAACGGTGGGCAGATCGCGGCTGTAGAGCTGATCCTGCAGCGCTTTCGAGCCGGTGGAGATGATGACCTTTTTATTCGCGCGCAGCGCGGGAGCCAGGTAGGCATAGGTTTTACCGGTGCCGGTGCCGGCCTCAACGACCAGGGGGCGGGCTTCATTGATAGCCTTCATCACCGCGACTGCCATCAGACGCTGCGGTTCACGCGGCTTGAATCCCGGTATTGCTTTCGCTAACTGACCGTCTAGTGCAAAATCGTCTGCCACGCTTTCCCCCTGGTTATTTGGACAGTGATTATGTCAGGGTGGAGGGGGTTGCGCCAGTTGAAGAGGTGACTCGCACGGAACATTATGGCAGTCTTGCGGCATAAAAATGGAAATCACTAAGGAAACTACAATGACGATTACCCGTATCGACGCCGAAGCACGCTGGTCTGATGTTGTGATTCATAACCAGACCATTTACTACACCGGCGTGCCGGAGAATCTGGATGCCGACGCCTTTGAGCAAACCGCCAACACCCTGGCGCAGATCGACGCCATTCTGGAAAAACAGGGCAGCAACAAATCCCGCATCCTCGATGCCACTATTTTCCTTGCCGATAAAGCCGACTTCGCGGCAATGAACAAAGCCTGGGATGCGTGGGTCGTAGCAGGCCATGCGCCAGTGCGTTGCACCGTGCAGGCCGGGCTGATGAAGCCGCAATATAAGGTCGAAATTAAGATTATCGCGGCCGCGTAATTACTCGTCGTCTTCTTCGTCTTCAAAACGCGCCACAATCCGCTCACCGGTATGCGTGGCGCGTAGCTCTTCAGCCACCTGAGTGATGGCCTGCCCGCTGCTCATGCCCTGCGACATCAGCTCCTGAATGCGTTCGACGGCTTTTTGCTGCTGCTCGTGGCTCAGTGAAGGTAATCCTGCAAACATTTCTGACTCCTGTTACATTATTTGCGCTGATTATTTCACGCCGCCCCGCCGTACGCCAGTGGGCGGCGACGTTCTGAAAAGAGGAAGATGTTGTCCCCTTCTATTATGACACTGCCGTGGCGAGAAGATGCCGCCGAAACGTGGTTCTCTGCGCTGAGCGCCATGCCGTGGGCAATGCTGCTGCACTCCGGTTACGCCGATCACCCCTACAGCCGCTTTGATATCCTGGTGGCTGACCCGCTCACAACGCTCGTCACCCGGGGGGAAACCACCACCCGGCAAACCGCCGGTGTACGTGTTGAATCGAGCGCCTGCCCGCTCACCCTCGTGCAGCAGGCGCTTGATGACTGCGGTATTCAGCCCCACGCTCACCCTGACCTGCCGTTCCAGGGCGGAGCGCTCGGGCTTTTTGGCTACGATCTCGGCCGTCGCTTCGAGCAGTTGCCCTCTGTCGCGAGTGCGGACATTACGCTACCTGATATGGCGGTGGGGATTTACGACTGGGCGCTGATTGTCGACCATAAGCTTAAACAGGTTTCGCTGCTGAGCTATGGCGAACCGGCAGAACGCCTGCGCTGGCTGGGATCTCAGGTCGCGCCGCAGACGGAGCCCTTCACCCTCACCTCGGCGTGGCGTTCAAACATGACCCGCGAGAGCTACGGGGAGAAATTCCGTCAGGTACAGGCATATCTGCACAGCGGTGACTGCTACCAGGTGAACCTCGCCCAGCGCTTTGAAGCCGAATGCCGTGGCGACGCGTGGCAGGCATTTGTCAGTCTTAACCGTCAGAACCGCGCCCCGTTCAGCGCATTTCTACGTCTGGAAGATGGCGCAGTAGCGAGTCTTTCCCCTGAGCGCTTTATTCTGCTGGAACAGGGCGCGATTCAGACCCGCCCTATTAAAGGCACGATGCCGCGTCTGCCCTCCCCCGAGGCCGACAGACAACAGGCGGCAACGCTTGCTGCTTCAGCAAAAGATCGCGCTGAAAATCTGATGATTGTCGACCTGATGCGCAACGACATCGGCCGCGTTGCCGTTCCGGGCAGCGTGAAGGTGCCTGAGCTGTTTGTCGTTGAACCGTTCCCGGCCGTGCACCATCTGGTCAGCACCGTGACGGCGCAACTGCCAAAGCAGCTTCACGCAACAGACCTGCTGCGGGCCGCGTTTCCCGGCGGTTCAATCACCGGCGCACCAAAAGTACGGGCGATGGAAATCATCGATGAGCTGGAACCGCATCGCCGCAACGCCTGGTGCGGCAGTATTGGCTATCTCAGCTTTTGCGGCAACATGGACACCAGCATCACCATTCGCACGTTGACGCTCGCTGACGGCCATGTCTGGTGCTCCGCGGGCGGTGGAATTGTTGCCGACAGCATTGAATCTGCTGAATATCAGGAAACTTTTGATAAAGTGAATCGTATATTGCAACAGCTGGAGCCCTGAGTATGTCACTGCCTGACCTGAGCCTGGATGATTTCATTTCTCGTTTTCAACTGCTGCGTCCGCAGCCCCGGCTCAGTACGATAAATCAGCGTCAGGCGGCGGTACTCATCCCGGTGGTGCGTCGTCCGCAGCCGGGATTGCTGCTCACTCAGCGTTCACCGCTGTTGCGCAAACATGCGGGCCAGGTCGCCTTCCCCGGTGGGGCGGTCGACAGCAGCGATGCCTCGCTGATTGCCGCCGCGCTGCGTGAGGCGCAGGAAGAAGTGGCTATCCCGCCAGAATCGGTGGAAATCATCGGCGTGCTGCCACCTGTCGACAGCGTCACCGGCTTTCAGGTCACCCCGGTCGTTGGCATTATTCCGCCCAACCTCCACTATCATGCAAGCGTCGATGAAGTTTCCGCGGTGTTCGAGATGCCGCTGGCGGAGGCGCTACGACTTGGGCGCTACCATCCTCTTGATATCCATCGTCGCGGTAATTCTCACCGCGTCTGGCTCTCCTGGTACCAGCACTATTTTGTCTGGGGAATGACCGCCGGAATAATCCGTGAGCTGGCCTTGCAAATTGGCGAAAAGCCCTGACTATACTTAGTAGTAACCCACGTTAAGACAGGCACCGCGGCATTAGTAAAATCGGGGTTATGCATTAGTTTAATTCATGTGAATAGTTAAGCTGACACTGCGGTTCCCTCTTACACTATGCCCAGTTATTACATCGTTGCCGGAAGGTCTGGCAACCCTGTCAGGAGTGTTATTGTGATTAGTATATTCGACATGTTTAAGGTGGGGATTGGTCCCTCATCTTCCCATACTGTAGGGCCAATGAAGGCCGGTAAGCAGTTCGTCGATTCGCTGGTCGAAAAAGGGCTGATTGATGACGTCACTCGCGTAGCGGTTGATGTTTATGGCTCTTTGTCCCTCACCGGTAAAGGTCACCATACCGACATCGCTATCATCATGGGTCTGGCTGGCAACATGCCGGACACCGTTGATATTGATGCCATACCGGGATTTATCCGCGACGTAGAGACCCGTGGCCGTCTGCTGCTGGCGCACGGACGCAAAGAAGTCGATTTCCCGCAGGATGACGGTATGCGTTTTCGTAACGACAACCTGCCGCTGCACGAAAATGGCATGACCATTCATGCTTACGCGGGCGACAACGAAATCTTCAGCAAAACCTATTACTCCATCGGCGGTGGTTTCATCGTCGATGAAGAGCATTTCGGTAAAGATGCTGCCGGTGACGTCAACGTGCCTTACGCGTTCAAATCGGCGCAGGAGATGCTCAATTTTTGCCATGAGACCGGGCTTTCCCTCTCCGGCATGGTGATGCAGAACGAGCTGGCGCTGCACAGCAAAGAAGAGATTGAAGCCTATTTCGCTAACGTCTGGCAGACCATGCAGGCCTGTATTGACCGCGGAATGAACACCGAAGGCATACTGCCTGGTCCGCTGCGCGTTCCGCGTCGTGCCTCCGCGCTGCGTCGTCTGCTGGTTTCCAGCGATAAGCTCTCCAGCGACCCGATGAACGTGGTTGACTGGGTGAACATGTTTGCCCTTGCGGTCAACGAAGAGAACGCCGCCGGTGGCCGCGTGGTAACCGCACCAACGAACGGCGCCTGTGGCATCGTTCCGGCGGTTCTGGCCTACTACGATCACTTTATCGAGCCGGTCACGCCTGAGAGCTATATTCGCTACTTCCTGGCCTCTGGTGCGGTGGGTGCGCTGTACAAGATGAACGCCTCTATCTCTGGTGCTGAAGTGGGCTGCCAGGGTGAAGTGGGTGTAGCCTGTTCAATGGCAGCGGCCGGTCTGGCAGAGCTGCTGGGTGCCAGCCCGGAGCAGGTCTGCATCGCGGCAGAAATCGGTATGGAACACAACCTGGGGCTGACCTGTGACCCGGTTGCCGGCCAGGTACAGGTACCGTGCATCGAGCGTAACGCAATTGCCTCGGTGAAGGCTATCAACGCCGCCCGTATGGCGATGCGCCGCACCAGCGAACCGCGTGTTTCTCTCGATAAGGTCATTGAGACCATGTACGAGACCGGTAAAGACATGAACGCCAAATACCGCGAAACCTCCCGTGGTGGCCTGGCTATCAAGGTACAATGTAATTAACTACCGCCTCGCCCGTCACACAGACGGGCGATTTTTCATCCCAATCCTCAACTTATTCCCTTGAGCACACTACACTTGCTGTGTTGCTGTTGGTATCTTCACCGACGGCTTCAATGTGGGCGTCAGCGATGCAAACTGCTCAACAGGCCATTAAACAGTACCGACACAAGCGTATCTTCATTTGCCTGACGATAGCGCTGCTGGCCGTCTTTATTACGCTGAGCCTGCGATTTATTTCACAGCGTAGTCTAAATCAGCAGCGTTTGCAGACTGCTGCCACTCACGCCGTCGAAACGTTAGATAAGGTCTTGTTACCACTGGA
Organism: Yokenella regensburgei; assembly: GCF_003634235.1. NCBI lineage: Bacteria > Pseudomonadati > Pseudomonadota > Gammaproteobacteria > Enterobacterales > Enterobacteriaceae > Yokenella > Yokenella regensburgei. Next base: position 1,519,638 of record NZ_RBIZ01000003.1, read on the forward strand.
GAACCAGCGTGCGGAATTGCTTCAGCTGGTCGGCCTCTCCTGCGACGCGGTCAGCCTTGAGTTGCGCAAGCAGGCTGCCGCGCTACAGACCGTGCGCTCCATCGCCCTTGTCCAGTCTGGTGTACTCTACTGCTCAAGCGTACTGGGTGTGCGCAACCTGGTTCTCGGTGAAACCTTGCCAGAGCTCCCCAGCGAATCCCCTCAGCTGTTGCTGACCACCGATAAAACGCTGACCACCGGTCGACCACTGCTGGTGCGCTGGTATCCGATGGACAAGGACCCCACCAGCGGCGTGCTCATTACTATCAATATCGATCTGCTCAGTGCTCTGATGCTGGAGCCAGAAAAGCCGCTTATTGACGACGTGAGCCTCACCGTTGGCCATCGCCACCTCTCCGAACACACTGACGTGGTCAATGAATTACCGATGCACGCCAACGAGAGCATCTTCCGTCTGGCCTCTCACCGTTTCCCTTTCACCGTAAACATCACCGGGCCTGGCACGACGGAAATGGCGCTAAGCACCCTTCCCACGCAGCTGCCGCTGGCGCTTATCGCCGGGCTGCTGGCCGCCGGGATCGCCTGGCTTGTCACGGCCAGCCGGATGAGCTTCTCGTGGGAAATCAATATGGGGATAGCCTCGCGGGAGTTCGATATCTGGTGCCAGCCGCTGCTTAACGCCGGCAACCTGAAGTGTATCGGGGTGGAGATTTTACTGCGCTGGAACAATCCGCGCCTGGGCCAGGTCTCGCCGGATGTGTTTATTCCCCTGGCCGAAGAACACAATCTGATCAGTTCGCTAACCCGCTATGTGATTAGCGAAACCGTGCGCCAGATACACGTCTTCCCCGCCTCGCCGCAGTTCCACGTCGGTTTTAACGTTGCCTCCAGCCACTTCGTTGGCGGTGCCCTGCTGCGTGATTTGAATAAGCACTGGTTCAGCGCTCATCCCCCGCAGCAGCTAGTACTGGAGCTGACCGAGCGTGATGCGCTGCACGATGTGGACTACCGGCTGGTAAGAGAGCTGCATCGCAAAGATATTAAGCTCGCGATCGATGATTTTGGCACCGGGAACAGCTCGTTTGCCTGGCTTGAGAAACTGCGCCCGGACGTGCTGAAAATCGACAAATCCTTTACCCATGCCATCGGCACCGATGCGGTGAACTCGACGGTGATGGACATCATCATTGCGCTGGGACAACGCCTTGGCATTGAGCTGGTTGCGGAGGGAGTTGAGACGCCGGAACAGGCGCAGTATCTGCGCCAGCACGGCGTTCATGTTTTACAGGGATTTCTGTATGCCCGCCCGATGCCATTGCGCGACTTTCCGCAGTGGCTGGCGGGCAATCAGCCGCCCCCTCGTCAGCATAGCGGGCACCCGGTGCCCCATATGCCGATGATGCATTGATACCCGTAGAGGATTACTCCTCTTCGTCGTGCTCCTGACGCTCTTTAACAATACGGACCAGATCCACGCGGTAATCATTGGCTTCAATGATAGTTATGCGCAGCGGTGGGATCTCGAGCTCGTCGCCAACGCGCGGGATCTGCCCGTTAACAGCGATAACCAGACCCGCCACGGTGGCGATATCGGCATCGTCATCCACCAGGCTGTCGAGCCCCAGCGCCTGCTGCAGGGCGTGAACGTCGGTGGTACCTTTAACCAGCCAGCCGTCGGTTTCACCGTCACCATCGATAACGATTTCCGGGGTTTCGTCGGCATCCGGGAATTCTCCGGCGATGGCTTCCAGAACATCAAGCGGCGTAACCAGCCCCTGCACCACACCAAACTCGTTGGTGACGATAACGAAGCTGCCACGCGCGCGACGCAGCACGCCAAGCAGGTTAATTGGATCCAGTGTTTCTGGCACCACGATAGCCGGAGAAGCTGCCGCTATCACGGCCACATCTTCACCCGCTTCCAGCGCGACCAGCATCTCTTTTGCACGCACAATACCGATGATTTCATCCAGTTCACCACGGCACACCGGGAACAGGCTATGCGGTGAAGAGAGCAGTTGCTGGCGAATTTCATCGACGCTCAGGCTGGCGTCAACCCAGCTGATTTCACCACGCGGGGTCATGATAGTACGTAAAGAGCGTGACGCCAGGGTCAGCACCCCGTTAATCATGTAGCGCTCTTCTTCGGCAAACGCGCCTTCTGGTACCGGAATGGCCGCCGTCGGGCTATCCGTATGCGCAACCGTCGCCTGCTTACGTCCACCCATCAGACGCAGAATAGCGTCTGCGGTACGGGCGCGCAGCGGCAGCGTCGACTGATGGCGCACAAAGTTGCGACGTGCCACCTGGTTGAAAAACTCGATGATAATCGAGAAGCCAATCGCGGCGTACAGGTAGCCTTTCGGAATATGGAAACCAAAACCTTCCGCCACCAGGCTCAGGCCAATCATCAGCAGGAAGCTCAGACACAGTACCACTACGGTCGGGTGCTGGTTCACGAAGCGGGTTAACGGTTTAGACGCCAGCAGCATGACCGCCATGGCAATCACTACCGCCGCCATCATTACCGGCAGATGGTTCACCATCCCGACCGCCGTAATCACCGCGTCGAGGGAGAACACCGCATCCAGTACCACAATCTGCAGTACCACCACCCAGAAGCTGGCATAGCCCTTCCCATGACCTTCGTCGTGCTGGCGGTTCTCAAGCCGTTCGTGCAGTTCTGTTGTTGCTTTGAACAACAGGAATATGCCCCCGAGCAGCATGATCAGATCGCGCCCCGAGAAGCTGAAATCCCAGGCGGTAAACAACGGTGTGGTCAGGGTCACCATCCATGAGATGACCGAAAGCAGTCCCAGACGCATAACCAGCGCCAGCGACAGGCCGATAAGGCGCGCTTTATCTCGTTGTTTCGGCGGCAGTTTATCCGCCAGAATCGCGATGAACACCAGGTTGTCGATACCCAGCACAATTTCCAGAACGACAAGCGTCAGCAATCCGGCCCAAATAGACGGATCCATTAAAAATTCCATGTATGACTCCTGCGAAGGGCACGGGCATTCATCCCGATGACATGTGCGGGTGTGACAGTAAAGTGAGAAAAATCAGCGTGGCACGACAGGCCGGTTTGCCAGACAGGAAGCTGTCTGAAGGTGAATTGACGTCGGTGACGGTCCATATGGTGGGCTTTACCCTGTACTCCTGTGTCATTAAACAGGGGGTAAACATAGCAAATAAAGGAGGTTTAACGCAAAAATTTACTACACTTTGCAAAAAAATCATTTTTTGTGATTGGAATAATCTTAACCAGGATAACTAAATTACGGATCTTCATCACATTAATTATTTTTTCGCTATCTAAAATAATTCACGGAAGTTTTAGGTTTATGGTTCTCTAACCCTTGTCTGAATCGATTCTGTAACAGTCAACGGTTCAGGGTGCATCAGCAGCAGTGGTGCATTAAATAGATAATAACAGGAGGTAGCAAGTGACGATTGCTATTGTGATAGGCACACATGGTTGGGCTGCAGAACAGCTGCTGAAAACAGCAGAAATGTTGCTGGGCGAACAGGAAAACGTCGGCTGGATCGACTTCGTTCCTGGTGAAAACGCTGAAACGTTGATTGAAAAGTACAACGCTCAGCTCGCCAAACTGGATACGACCAAAGGCGTGCTGTTCCTTGTCGACACCTGGGGCGGTAGCCCTTTCAATGCGGCAAGCCGCATTGTAGTTGATAAAGATCAGTATGAAGTCATTGCAGGCGTCAACATCCCTATGCTGGTTGAGACGCTGATGGCACGCGACGATAACCCGAGCTTTGATGAACTGGTCGGGATTGCCGTTGAAACCGGTCGCGAAGGCGTTAAAGCGCTGAAAGCGAAACCGGTCGAAAAAGCAGCGCCAGTCGCCGCCGCACCGAAAGCGGCAGCCCCGGCGAAGCCAATGGGCCCGAATGACTACATGATCATTGGTCTGGCTCGTATCGATGACCGTCTGATCCATGGCCAGGTTGCGACCCGCTGGACGAAAGAAACCAACGTCACCCGCATCATCGTAGTCAGTGATGAAGTGGCGGCGGATACCGTGCGTAAAACGCTGCTGACCCAGGTGGCCCCACCTGGCGTGACGGCGCACGTGGTTGATGTGGCGAAGATGATCCGCGTCTACAACAACCCGAAATACGCCGGTGAGCGCGTCATGCTGTTGTTCACAAACCCAACTGACGTTGAGCGCATCGTTGAAGGCGGCGTCAAAATTACGACCGTGAACATCGGCGGGATGGCTTTCCGTCAGGGTAAAACACAGGTGAACAATGCCATTTCCGTTGATGAGACCGATATCGAAGCGTTCAACAAGTTGAATGCCCGCGGTATTGAGCTGGAAGCGCGTAAAGTTTCCACCGATCAGCGACTGAAAATGATGGATTTAATTGCCAAGGTCGGGAAATAACACCTGGCTGCTTATTCACACTTAAGGCTTTTGTTATAGGAGAAGTACAATGGAGATTACCACTCTTCAGATTGTGCTGGTGTTCGTCGTCGCGTGTATTGCCGGTATGGAATCCGTACTTGATGAATTTCAGTTTCACCGTCCGCTGATCGCCTGTACGTTGATTGGTATGGTTCTCGGCGATATGAAAACCGGTATCATCATCGGTGGTACCCTGGAAATGATCGCCCTGGGCTGGATGAACATCGGTGCGGCAGTAGCACCGGATGCGGCGCTCGCCTCCATCATTTCAACCATCCTGGTTATCGCGGGTCATCAGAGCATTGGTGCCGGTATCGCACTGGCAATTCCACTGGCCGCTGCGGGCCAGGTGCTGACCATCATCGTTCGTACCATCACCGTTGCCTTCCAGCACGCAGCAGATAAAGCGGCGGAAAGCGGCAACCTGACGGCAATTTCCTGGATCCACGTCTCTTCCCTGTTCCTGCAGGCGATGCGTATCGCTATCCCGGCAATTATCGTGGCCGTGTCTGTCGGTACCAGCGAAGTTCAGGGCATGCTGAATGCTATCCCTGAAGTGGTGACCAGCGGTCTGAACATCGCCGGTGGCATGATCGTCGTGGTTGGTTACGCAATGGTCATCAACATGATGCGTGCGGGCTACCTGATGCCGTTCTTCTACCTCGGCTTCGTCACTGCAGCATTCACCAACTTCAACCTGGTTGCACTGGGCGTGATTGGCGCAGTAATGGCTATCCTCTACATCCAGCTGAGCCCGAAATATAACCGCGTCGCGGGTGCCCCAGCGCAGGCTGCTGGTAACAACGACCTCGATAACGAACTGGACTAACAGGTGAGCAACATGGTTGATATGACTAAAACTACCACTGAGAAAAAACTCACACAGAGTGATATTCGTGGCGTGTTCCTCCGTTCTAACCTGTTCCAGGGTTCATGGAACTTCGAACGTATGCAGGCGCTGGGCTTCTGCTTCTCTATGGTTCCGGCTATCCGCCGTCTGTACCCGGAGAACAACGACGCGCGCAAACAGGCTATCAAACGTCACCTCGAGTTCTTCAACACCCATCCGTACGTCGCCGCACCGGTACTCGGCGTGACGCTGGCGATGGAAGAGCAACGTGCGAACGGTGCCGAGATCGACGATGGTGCTATCAACGGTATCAAAGTTGGTCTGATGGGGCCGCTGGCAGGCGTGGGTGACCCGATTTTCTGGGGTACCGTTCGTCCGGTATTCGCCGCACTGGGTGCAGGTATCGCGATGAGCGGCAGCCTGCTCGGTCCGTTGCTGTTCTTCGTTCTCTTTAACCTGGTTCGTATGCTGACGCTGTACTACGGCATCTCCTACGGTTACCAGAAAGGGGTGGATATCGTTAAGGATATGGGCGGCGGCTTCCTGCAGAAACTGACGGAGGGGGCGTCGATTCTCGGCCTGTTCGTCATGGGAGCCCTGGTGAACAAGTGGACGCACGTTAACATCCCGCTGGTGGTTTCGACCATCACCGGCCAGGATGGACAGACGCGTGTGACCACCGTGCAGACCATCCTTGACCAGCTAATGCCGGGCCTGGTGCCACTGCTGCTGACTTTCGCCTGTATGTGGCTGCTGCGTAAGAAAGTTAACCCGCTGTGGATTATCATTGGCTTCTTTGTCATCGGTATTGCCGGCTACGCGGTCGGCCTGTTGGGTCTGTAAACTGTTGCTGTCAACCGGGGGCCTTTGCGCCCCCGTTTTTTTATCCGGAGGAGTAATGACAATCACGGACTGGATTCTGGTTATCTTCATTGTCGCGCTGCTGGCCTTTGCCATCTACGACCAGTTCATCATGCCGCAACGCAACGGCACTACCCTGCTTGCCATCCCTCTGCTGCGCCGTAGCCGGGTCGACGGTATTATTTTTGTCGGTCTGGTGGCCATTCTTATTTATAACAACATCACCCAGCATGGTGAAATAATAACCACGTGGTTACTCTGTGCTCTGGCATTAATGGGGCTGTATATCTTCTGGATCCGCATCCCGCGGATTGTGTTTAAATCGACCGGATTCTTCTTCTCCAACGTCTGGATAGAATATCGCCGTATAAAAGAAATGAATTTATCGGAAGATGGCGTGCTGGTGATGCAATTAGAGCAACGCCGCTTACTGGTACGTGTGCGAAATATCGACGATCTGGAGAAAATATATAAACTTATGGTTTCTACTCAATAGGTTACAAACATAGCAGTGGCTATATTTCGTGAGTAAATGACTCATTTAAAATATAGCCATTGCTATATTCACTTCTTGTTCTCCCCCTATTTATTAACCTTTCCTTTACTATCAAAGACAAATGAAAATCGTTATCAATTATGTGGTTAAAATAACGACTCCTCGATGTTGTTTTATATTCTAAAAATATGTTAAGGTTGCGCCCGTCGTTGGGGAGTAGCCGATTTCCTTTCCCGGAAATGTACGTGTCAACATACTCGTTGCAAAACGTGGTGCGTACGGATCATCAGCAGATGATTAGGCGAGACCATAGACGCATGACTGCTGTTTACTGGGGGCAGTGGTGCGTCGTATGGATACTTCCCGGTCTGGACACGTTGATGAATCTCTCTGCCACTATCCTGCTTGCCTTTGGTATGTCCATGGATGCATTCGCTGCATCAATTGGTAAAGGCGCCTCCCTGCATAAACCGAAATTCTCCGAAGCGCTGCGCACCGGGCTTATTTTTGGCGTGATTGAAACGCTGACGCCGCTTATCGGCTGGGGCCTGGGTATGCTGGCAAGCCAGTTTGTACTGGAGTGGAACCACTGGATCGCCTTCGTGCTGCTGGTATTCCTCGGCGGTCGAATGATTATAGAAGGCGTGCGCGGCGATAGCGGTGAAGAAGAAGCCCCGACGCGTCACGGCTTCTGGCTACTGGTGACGACGGCAATTGCCACCAGCCTTGATGCGATGGCGGTGGGTGTCGGTCTGGCGTTCCTGCAGGTCAACATCATCATGACCGCGCTTGCCATCGGCTGCGCGACGCTGATTATGTCTACCCTCGGAATGATGGTTGGCCGCTATATTGGCCCGCTGCTGGGCAAACGGGCTGAAATCCTCGGCGGCATCGTGCTGATTGGTATTGGCTCGCAGATCCTCTGGAGCCACTTCGCCGGTTAATCCTAAGCGCGCTGCCAGAAATGGACGGCGAAATCGGTCTGGCAGCTAAACGCCTGCTGCTGTTGCAGGCTCTCCCACACGGCGGGTTTCGCCCGCCATGCAAACGGCGTCATCTGCAGCAGCGCCACCGCTTCATCACCACGTAACGTCATCGGATACGCCAGCGCATCGTGCTTGCGCAGCTCAAATCCCGGCAACTGTTCCGAATGCGGCGCATGAAGCTGTACTTCATCGTAGATAAGCCCTTTCAGCTCCATCAGATGTCGTGGGCCCGGCGTGGCGGTAACGACCCAGCCCCCCGGCCTGACCACGCGCGCCAGCTCCTCGGGATTACAGGGGGCGTAAATTCGCACCACCACGTCCATTGAAGCATCATCAAACGGTAAGCGCTGGCTCGAGGCCACGCAGAAGTTCACCTGCGGGTAACGCTTTGCGCCTGCCCGCACGGCAGATTTAGAGACATCAAGCCCCCAGGTTTGCGCCGCGTGCTGCGCAAAGGCCTGCGTGTAGTACCCTTCTCCGCAGCCAATATCCAGCAAGGTTTCCACCGGAATAGTCGCCAGATGCTGACAAATCGCATCGCGCAGCGGCTGATAGTGCCCGGCATCGAGAAACGCTCTGCGCGCCTGCATCATCTCCGCGCTGTCACCCGGATCGCGGGAGCGCTTATGCTGCACCGGGAGAAGATTGACGTAACCCTCTTTTGCCATGTCGAACTGATGCCGCTGCGGGCAGACATAACTGTTATCACGACGCGTTAACGGGGCGTGGCAAAGGGGGCAACTGTAAGACATGACAACTCCGGGGAATTCAAAGAAGGGCGAAGTTTACCGCTATTGCCGCCTGATTTCGAGGTGCAATACGCGGGCTTCGCCCTTCTTCAGGTCAGAGCGTCGGTGAAGCAGGCTCCTGATTATGCATCACGATAAGATGGTTTGAGTCGGCGGGCATACCGTCCGGTAGCACGTTCTCAAGGCGCAGCACGTCGCCCATTATCTGGCTGAATACCGGCGCGGAAACGGCACCGCCGTAGTAATCACCGTTCTGCGGATCGTTAATCACCACCACCAGCGCAAACTGCGGGCGGCTGGCCGGTGCAACGCCCGCGGTGTAGGCGATGTACTTATCAACGTATTTACCGTCGTCGCCGATCTTCTTCGCGGTACCGGTTTTCACCGCCACCCGGTAATCACGGACGGCGGCTTTCACCCCGCCACCGCCGGGTAACGCGACGCTCTCAAGCATATGCTCCACCTCGTGGGCAATCTCCTCCGGCATGACTCTGTCCCCCACCACCGGCGGATCTATGCGGGTAATCGACAGCGGTCTCTTGATACCAAAACCGCCGATGGTCGCGTAGACGTGCGCCAGCTGCAGCGGCGTCACCATCAGCCCGTAACCGAAGGCGAAGGTTGCCCGGTCGAGCTGTGCCCAGTAGCGGCGTGCGGGCAGCAACCCCTGGCTCTCCCCCGTGAGGCCAAGCCCGGTAGGTTGGCCAAAACCAAACGCCTTGTAGGTATCCAGCAGTTTTTGCACCGGCATGGCAAGCGACAGCCGTGATACGCCGGTGTCGCTTGATTTTTGCAGGATCCCGGTGAGCGTCAGTTCCGGGTAGTATCCGACGTCGCGGATGCGGTGTCCGTCAAGGATAAACGGATGGGTATCCACCACGCTGTCCGGTTGCACAATCCCCTCTTTCAGCGCGGTCATGATCACCAGCGGTTTCACGGTCGAGCCCGGTTCGAAGGTATCGCTGATTGCGCGGTTACGGAAATCGTTCAGCGTCGCGTTGTCGCGATTATTGGGGTTGAAATCCGGGTAGCTCGCCATCGACAGCACTTCTCCGGTATCAATTTTAATCAGCACCGCGGCACCGGATTCCGCCTTATTCCAGCGCACGGCGTTATCCAGCGCGTCCTCGGTCACCGTCTGCAGGCGTTCATCGATGCTGAGCATCAGGTTATGCGCCGGAACCGCCGCGACTTCGGTCATATTCTCAATGACGTTTCCGTGTCGGTCTTTACGCACCAGACGCACGCCGGGTTTACCCATCAGCTGACTATTAAAGCTTTTCTCCACTCCTTCGATACCCTGATCGTCGATGTTCGTGAAGCCCAGCAGGTTCGCCGCCACGCGCCCTGCCGGATAAAAACGTCGGGACTCATCCCGCAGGTTGATGCCCGGCAGATGCAGCTTGTCCACCCATTCGGCCTGCTGAGGATCCACCTGGCGCGCCAGATACATAAAACGTGAAGTGGGGTGCGCGGCGACCCGCTGCGCAAGCTCGCTTAAGGAAAGATGCAGCGCGCTGGCTAATCCCTGCCAGCGTGAATCAAAGCCAACGCCCCCTTTTTGCAACAGCGTCTGTGGATCAACCCAGATAGCGCTGACCGGCACGCTCACCGCCAGCGGCCGTCCTTCACGATCGGAGATCATCCCACGGGGCACCTCCAGCGGCTCTTCACGAATGGAGCGCATATCTTCCTGTTTAACCAGATTGTCCGGGGCGACAATCTGTAGCCAGCCTACGCGCACCAGCAGCAGGGTAAGACAGCATAAGATCCCAACGCACAGCAGACCAAAACGGACAGGCGTGAAGTTGGCGGGCAGTTTGACACGTTTTTTAGGCACCATCGCTCCAGAATTGACTAACAACGCGATGATTTAACAGGAAAAGGGTTCCAGAAGCGGGAGAAAGAATGCTAATAACCTTGTCTATTTGCAACAAAGCGCGTCGGCGACGCGCTTTGGTCATACTTCGACACTGCTGACTACGCTTGCGGGCTTCGCATCCCGGAAATCTGCGGCATCACTTCACGCATCAGTTCAAGAAAGCGCCGCAAGCGCGCCGGATAATAGCGTGACCACGGATAGACAAGGTGTACCGGAAGCGCCGTCGCTCGCCAGTCTGGTAGCAGCTCAATCAAACGCCCCCCGGCGATGTCTTCCTGCACCGTCCAGCTTGATACCAGCGTCACCCCCAGCCCCGCCAATGCGGTATTGCGTGCAACATACAGGCTGTCTGTGCTTAAACGGGGTGAAATCGCCACCATACATTCTGTTCCCAGCGCCTGGTGTTTAAGCATCACCTCATGCTGGTAAAAGGTACTGACGGCGACCCAGGGAAGCGCACTGAGCTGCTCCGGCGTCCCGACTTCCGGGTACTGTGCCAGCAGCGCCGGTGAGGCCACCACGGTACGTGGCACTTCCGCAAGCTTCACCGAGACCGTTGCCGGATCAACTTCAACCCCGACGCGGATAGCACAATCAATGTTATCGCTGAGAAAATCCACATTCTGGTCATTCAACATCCACTCAACGGACAGCAGCGGATACTGGCTGAGAAACGCCGTCAACGGCTCCAGTAGCTGATACTGACCAAAGGCGTGAGGCGCCCGCACGCGTAACACACCGGTCGGATCATCCTTGACCACCTGCAGAGAATCCTCCAGCTCCAGCCAGGCATCAGTTACCTTCTTGGCATGCTGATAGCAGCGCTCACCGTCGTCGGTCAGCTTCATCGCATGGGTGGTGCGCAGGATAAGCTTCGTTCCAAGCAGAGACTCCAGCGACTGCAGGCGTCGACTGATGGTGGCCTGGGTGGTCTCCAGCTGCACTGCCGCCGCCGACAGCGACCCGGCTTCCACTATGCGGATAAACGTCTGCATCAACGCCACCCTGTCTATACGCTCATTTCTCTTCATCATTAGATTGCTCATACGCAATACGTATAACTCTTTTACCACTGTGCCCGCTACCGCACCAGAAGAGACAGGAGAAAAATAGCCGCATACTTTGTTGAGGACATCCAGATGAAAGAAACATCCATTGCTACATCCCGCGCCGGCTGGGTCATTTTTATTCTTGCTCTTGGCGCAGGTTTCAGCGTTGCCGCCATTTACTACTGCCAGCCGCTGTTGCCGTTAATTGGGCGCGACCTTCACCTGAGCGTAGAAAGCATGGGGCTAATCCCGACGCTGACCCAGGCCGGATACGCGCTGGGGATACTGTTCCTGCTGCCGTTAGGCGACCGCTACGACCGGCGTTTGCTGATTGTCGGAAAAAGTGCGCTGCTGGCCGGGCTGTTGCTGCTGTGCAGCTTTACCTCACAGCTACCGTCATTGCTGATTATCAGCCTGTTGATAGGCGTGGCGACCACCATGGCGCAGGACATTGTTCCCGCCGCCGCGATCCTCGCTCCTGCCGGGAAGCAAGGGAAAATGGTAGGCACGGTGATGACCGGTTTACTGCTCGGGATCCTGCTTTCGCGTACCGTCAGCGGTCTGGTGGGTGCGGAGTTCGGCTGGCGCGTCATGTACCAGGCGGCAGCGATAAGCGTTGCGCTGATGGGCGCGCTGTTGTGGATGGTTTTGCCCCGTCTCAGCGTCCATTCCGCACTGAGCTACCCGGCGCTGATGAAATCGCTGGTACACCTGTGGTGTCGTTACCCGGAGCTGCGTCGCGCGTCGCTGGCGCAGGGTTCACTCTCTATTGCCTTTAGCGCTTTCTGGTCCACCCTTGCGGTGATGCTGCTGGAGCATTTCTCGATGGGTAGCGCCGTTGCGGGTGCCTATGGCATCGCGGGGGCAGCCGGTGCGCTGGCGGCACCTCTGGCCGGGAGCCTGGCGGACAGGCTCGGTGCAGCACGCGTCACCCAGCTTGGTGCCGCCCTGGTCACGGTGTCATTCGCCCTGATGCTTTTCCTGCCGCTGCTCCCGGCCCAGGGGCAACTGGTACTGATAGCCATTGCCGCCGTTGGCTTCGACCTCGGCCTGCAGTCAAGCCTGGTGTCACACCAGAACCTGGTTTACAGCCTGGAGCCGCAAGCCCGTGGTCGTCTTAACGCCGTGCTGTTCACGATGATATTTGCCGGGATGGCCGTCGGTTCAGCGCTTGGCAGCCAGCTCTATTCTATGGGCGGCTGGACGGCGGTCGTCGTGCTCGCTACGGTCTCCGGTGCTGTTGCCCTGCTCATCCGCAGAATGCCAGCACGGGCCACAACGCTGCAATCTATGCCGTAGTAACAGATTTCGGCCATTAAAAAGCCCCGCAAATGCGAGGCTTTATGGCTGAGGTTGATGCGCCGAAGCGCGACAAGATCAGTGGGATTGGATTCAGATTGCGGTTACGTTAACAGCAGCCGGGCCTTTCTGGCCGTCCTGAATTTCAAACTCAACGTTCTGGCCTTCGGCCAGAGTTTTGAAGCCGTTACCCTGGATTGCAGAGAAGTGTACGAATACATCTTTGCTGCCGTCTGCCGGAGTAATGAAACCAAAACCTTTAGACTCGTTGAACCACTTAACTTGACCTTTAATCTTTGCCATTTGCAAAATTCCTTAGAGTGTTTTCTTTGCCCGAAGGCGCTTACTATAGATAAAACTGAGACATGACTGCATGAGGCACTAATTTAAGGTTCGGCAGAGAAGCGGTATTCAACGTCAACGTGTTTACTCAGGACTTCTTTACTGAAAATGCCACACATAAACAGAACTGTACCTCGTTTAACCCAAAACGTGTTATCACATACAACGTAAATAATGGCAAGCCATTTTTAAGCGTGCCACGATCGGTCGCACAAAAGCATCAGTTACCGTTTGATCGCCTGCACAGTTATGCGTCTTGCTCTTTGCCGCGGCGCTTTCAGGCTACAGCCGCTGAAAGCAGGCACATACTCGGAAACTAAGACAATTTTACCATAGTCCAGCCCGTGCCCATCGTCCAGCCCACACGATGAAATACGTAGAAATAATGCGATATGCTTAGAACATTTTGTGCATAGTTATGCACACATTGTTGCGCAAATAAATAGGGTGTTCACCTGCACTAAAATAATGAAATTTTAATGACATTGCCCCACCGTTAAGCAATAAAAACGTTTCGCTAATAGTTCTACTAATAATAAAACCGAGGATAGCGGAATAACATCGCCGGCCTCGCCCATATCAACAGGTAACAATCAGCTGGATTAATAAGAAAGGCTAACAAAAAGATTAGTCGTAGTTAAAGATCGGGGATTTCAGGCGACAGGCAGAGAGATTACAGCGCAATTGCCCCGGTAGCGACGGGTCGACGTTACCGGGAGCTCAACCAGGAAAATCAGCGTTCTGCGACCAGGCGAATGAAATCATCGCCCTCTTCCGCTTCCGCTTTCTGTTCCTCAACTACAGGGGCTTCTTTCTCTGGCTCGTTGGCTTCGCAGAGACGACGCAGCAAAGCCGTTTGTCGTTTTTGCTGATCGAGCATCGTTTCGAGCAGCTCAATCTGCTCATTAGTACGCGAGCTGGCGCGATTAACGAAGAACCACAACACCAGGCCTACCACCAGCAGGATCGCTGAAAGCACCATTGAGACCAGATTTAACACCCCAGAATTCACTAAGTCACTCATTTCACCACCTCAAAAGGAACAGTCTATTCTACCACTCGTCTTCAGGAAGGAAATCATTCACGTGCAAAATGTCTTACCAGGGGATGAACTTGTTGATGGTACAGATGCCGTTGAAGAACGGAACCCCCTGATCGCACATGACGTTTATCATCTGGGCCCATAGCACCATACAAACGAGAATAATCACGACAACCAGGATAACCCATCGAAACTTTTTCACTGCAGACTCCAGATACAAAACTCTACGATAAAGGTTAGCACCCTAACCTTAAACGGCGGCTAACTGTAATAGGAACTGATCATTTTAGGAATCATTGACTTGTTTCAGATAATGACCAGGCTACTCTATTAACAAGCTCAAGCATAAAAGAGGCTAGCGATGCGTTTACTGGTTCGTTCAATTATTGTACTTGTGATTGTTTGGATTGCCATTCTGCTCAGCGGATATGGTGTTTTAATCGGCAGCAAAGAGAATGTAGGTGGGTTAGGTTTACAGTGTAAATACCTGACCGCGCGTGGAGTCAGTTCCGCACAATATGTTCATTCAGACAGCGGAATCATCGGTTTGACTAATTGCCCGGTGTTGCGCAAAAGCGCTACCGTGGTCGATCAGGGTTAAGCAAAGCGCCGAGTTAAAACGCCGCATTTCGCGGCGTTTTTTTTATGTTTACTTAGAACGGATAGTCGTTGTACCCCATCTGCTCAGAGATCTTCCGCGCCGCGGTATGCAGCATAGCCACATACTCCTGTAAGCGTTCTTCCGAGAAACGCAGCGTCGGGAAAGAGATACTCAGCCCGGCAATCACTACGCCAAAGCGATCGAAAACAGGGACGGCGATGCAGCGTAACCCTTCTTCCTGCTCTTCGTTGTCTTCACCAAAGCCCTGAGCTCGAACCTGCTCAAGCACTGGCAGTAAAGCGTCTGTACTGGTAATGGTGCGTTCAGTGCTGCGCTTATACTCGACGCCTTCCAGGATCTGTTTGGCTTCTTCTACATCGCGCCACGCCAGCAGCACTTTGCCGATAGCGGTGCTGTAAAGCGGATTGCGGCGACCCACACGGGAGTACATGCGCAGGTTATACATCGAATCGATTTTATGGATGTAAACGATGCTGTCTTCATCCAGCGCGCCAAGGTGAATAGTTTCTTTCGTCTGGCGAGACAGTTCGCGCATCTGGATATCAGCGCTACGAATGAGATCTACGTTTTGCAGCGCACGTGCGCCCAGCTCAAACAACTTCAGGGTCAGGGAATACTTCTCGGATTCGCCTTCCTGCGCCACATAGCCCAATGATTTCATGGTCTGTAAAAAGCGATATACCGTACTTTTCGACATCATCACGCGCTGCGACAGTTCGGTAATCCCTATTTCGCGCTCTTCCCCGAGCGCCTGCAGAATGCCAAATACCTTCAGGACTGAAGAGACAGAATCTGGCTGCTTATCCAAATCTGCGACTGCCATTTATCACCTCACCGCAACTGTTTTATAAAAATTAGAACCGGTTTTTATTATAAATTCACAGCCCCTTCGTCGCAATGCATCTTCTTGAACCCGGTTACAAATCTGCGAGCTACGGCTGAATAATCAATGCTAGAATCAACATTCAGCCAATTCTCTCTCCAGACTCACACTCCTCATGGATAAAAACGTTGTCGATGGTCTGCCGTTACCCCAGCGGTATGGCGCTATTTTTACCATTGTTCTGGGTATTACCATGGCGGTGCTCGATGGCGCGATTGCCAACGTCGCGTTACCGACGATTGCCGCCGATCTCAATGCTTCACCTGCAGCCTCTATCTGGATAGTTAACGCCTACCAGATTGCCATTGTGGTGTCGCTGCTATCGTTGTCATTTCTCGGCGATATGTTCGGCTATCATCGGGTGTTCAAAATTGGCCTCGTGGTATTTACCCTGACCTCGCTGGTTTGCGCCCTGTCGTCGTCGCTTGAGATGCTGACTCTGGCCCGCGTTGCCCAGGGGCTGGGCGGTGCCGCCCTGATGAGCGTGAATACGGCGCTCATTCGCCTTATTTACCCGCAACGCCAGTTGGGCCGTGGGATGGGGATCAACTCGTTTGTGGTGGCAGTCTCTTCGGCAGCGGGCCCGACTATCGCCGCCGCTATCCTCTCTCTTGCGTCCTGGCAGTGGCTGTTTTTAATTAACGTCCCGCTTGGGATCGTCGCCTTTGTCCTGGCATTGCGCTACCTGCCCGCCAACGGTTCGCGCAGCCAGGCACCACGTTTTGACTTACCAAGCGCGGTGATGAACGCGCTCACCTTCGGTCTGCTCATTACTGCACTTAGCAGCTTTGCTCAGGGCGAGTCGCTGCCGTTAGTGCTGGCAGAAGTTGCCGGCGTTGTGGTTATCGGTTTCTTCTTTGTGCGCCGTCAGCTACGTCTGCCGGTGCCGTTGTTACCGGTCGATCTGCTGCGAATTCCGCTATTCTCGCTGTCTATCTGCACATCGATTTGTTCATTCTGCGCGCAGATGCTGGCACTGGTTTCGCTGCCCTTCTTCCTGCAATCGGTGATGAGCCGCAGCGAAGTGGAAACTGGTCTGTTATTAACACCGTGGCCGCTCGCCACCATGGTGATGGCGCCGCTGGCAGGTTATCTGATTGAGCGCGTACACGCCGGCCTGCTCGGCGCGCTGGGGATGCTGGTGATGGCCTGTGGCCTGTTTGCTCTGGCGCTGCTCCCTTCGTCACCCAGCGATATCGATATCATCTGGCGGATGATACTGTGTGGTGCCGGATTTGGCCTGTTCCAGTCGCCAAACAATCACACGATTATCTCTTCCGCGCCGCGGCATCGTAGCGGCGGCGCCAGCGGAATGCTCGGCACCGCCCGCCTGCTCGGCCAGAGCACCGGCGCAGCGCTGGTCGCCCTGATGTTTAACCTCTCGGGCAGCAATGCCGAACACATCTCGCTGCTGCTGGCCGGTACGCTTGCCGTCATTGCCGCCGTGGTAAGCGGATTACGCGTCACTCAGCCCAGAGTTCAGGCATAAAAAAAACGGCCTCCTGAGAGGCCGTTTTCCTGTTATTCGCGTCGTAGTAGCCGGAACACCACCAGTACCACGATGGAGCCCACCACGGCGACCAGGAAGCTGTGTAAGTTGAAACCGTTAACGCCGCCGCCGATACCAAACATGGTCGCCAGCCATCCACCCACCACCGCACCAACAATCCCGAGAACACAGGTGAGGATGAATCCCCCGCCATCACGCCCCGGCATGATGAGTTTAGCGATAACCCCTGCTATCAGTCCGAACACAATCCAGGTCAGAATGCCCATGATAACCACCTCCAGGAATACCCTTTGCGGGCGGGTCGAAATCGCCAGCCCCAATGGTTCAAGTATAGGTAATTCCACTGAAATAACTCGCTCATGAACCTTTTTTTTAGCGCATTACTCTCTTTTCATCCATTTGTATTAAGTTCTGCGCAAACGCTGCCGATAATTACCCGACAGTCTGTCACCTGGAGCGATTTGGTGTGAGTCACTACAACGAGCAATTCCTGAAACTTAATCCGCTGGCTGTTTTAAACGTTCTTCGCGATCTGCATAAGCATGAGGTCCCCGTACGGGTCTCCTGGCCCACCGGGCAATTCATCAGCCGCATCCTTGAAGTGACCCCGCAGCGCCTGGTCATCGACTTTGGTAGCCAGGAGTATGAAAACCGCGTGGTTCAGCGGATGGAGAATCTGACCCTCACCGCAGAAACGCAGGGGGCAAAGATTGAGTTTGAGGTGCCGAAACTCACCGCCGAGGCGTTCCAGAATCTACCGGCGTTTGTGACTCCCATTCCACCTTCCCTGTGGTTCATACAACGTCGGGAGTTTTTCCGCATTGCCG
Organism: Yokenella regensburgei; assembly: GCF_003634235.1. NCBI lineage: Bacteria > Pseudomonadati > Pseudomonadota > Gammaproteobacteria > Enterobacterales > Enterobacteriaceae > Yokenella > Yokenella regensburgei. Next base: position 1,537,469 of record NZ_RBIZ01000003.1, read on the forward strand.
CCCCGCTGCATCCAGGCTATCGCTGTAAAGCGACGCTGCCGGATAAGCAGGTGATTACCTTCCGTCTGTGCGATCTGTCGCTCGGCGGGATGGGCGCACTGATGGACGCGCCGCCGCCGGAGAATCTGATTGAAGGGATGCGCATTCCGCAGGTAGAGCTCGACATGGAAGAATGGGGACACTTTACGTTTGACGCCCAGCTCATCGCTATCAGCGAACGTCGGGTCGTGGACGGGAAGAATGAAACGGTGAGCACCCCGCGCCTGAGTTTCCGTTTCCTTAACGTCAACCCGTCGGCCGAGCGCACGCTCCAGCGCATTATCTTCTCACTGGAGCGCGCGGCGCGAGAACGCGCCAATAAAGTTATCTGATCACATCGCGTCCAGCGCCTGCTGCAGCTTCCAGATATAGCGAGGAGCCTGCGGCGCTGGATGGTTCTTCTGCACGTGTTCGAAGAACTCGTCGGCGTCGAGAGCGTTAATCTTACTGATGGCTTTCTTGCGGTCAGAGGAGAAGGTGCGCAGCAGCGCCCCGGCGCCGTTGGCATACGACACCACCACCGCGTACTCCATCACTTTCTCATCTTCAATGCCCGCCAGCGGGCCATTTTCCAGAATGCTCAGATAAGCCGCCCCCATCGAAATATTGCGCTCCGGGTTTTTCAGCTCGCTGGTGGTGGGTTCACCGCTCCATCCCATCCGGCGGTACACATCGCGCCCGGAAGTTGAGGCTTTAAGCTGCATCAGCCCGACGGCGTTAGATTTACTCACCGCGTTCGGGTTACCGCCTGACTCAATGGCGATAATGGCGGTGATAAGCTTCGGATCCACGCCCCAGGCGGCACCCGCTTTCTCACTGATTGGCATCCACTGCATTGCCCGCTTCACCGGTACTTCAGCGTTCCAGGGCGGGTTACGATAATCCTGCTTTGAACTACACCCGACGAGTAAAGTGAATAATAAAATAACAAACCATCTCAATTTCACGCATCTATCCTTTTAGCTGAAGTGTGCCGCGCTGGGTGACAACGATCGGTTCAGGCGGCATGATAACGGTTTACCCCTTCGCAAGGAATGAGTATGAGTCTGTTTCACCTGGTTGCCCCCTCCGGATATTGTATTAATCAGGCTGCCGCTGCGCTAGGCGTCAGGCGTCTTGAAAAAAACGGGCATCGCGTGGAACACCAGCAGGTCATCACCCGCCGCGATCGGCGCTTCGCCGGCAGCGAAGCCGAACGGTTGAGCGATATCAACGGTCTGGCTCAACTCACCGGTAAAGACCGCATCGTGCTGGCCGTACGCGGCGGCTACGGTGCCAGTCGGCTGTTGGAATCGATTGACTGGCCTGCGCTGGTGGCCCGCCAGCAACAGGATCCGCTGCTCATCTGCGGCCACAGCGATTTTACCGCGATCCAACTCGGGCTACTGGCGCAGGGCAACGTTATCACCTTCAGCGGCCCGATGCTGGCGGCCAACTTCGGCGCCGAACCGCTGAATGAGTTCACCCAGCACCACTTCTGGCTGGCGCTGCAAAACCGCACCTTCACTATTGAATGGCAGGGCCACGGCCCACACTGCCGCGCGGAAGGGACGCTGTGGGGGGGGAATCTGGCCATGTTCAACTCGCTTATCGGCACGCCGTGGATGCCGCAGATCCGCAACGGCATTCTGGTGCTGGAAGATATTAATGAGCATCCGTTCCGCGTTGAACGCATGCTGCTGCAGCTGCTGCATGCCGGAATTCTTTCTCGCCAGCGCGCAATCGTACTCGGGAGCTTCAGCGGTGCAACGCCAAACGACTATGATGCCGGATATACCCTGGACACAATGGTTGACTACCTGCGATCGCGGCTCGCCGTTCCGGTGATAACCGGGCTCGATTTCGGTCACGAAGCGCGCACTGTGACCTTACCGTTAGGGGCAAAGGCACTGCTGGTGAACAGCGGCGATGCCACCACGCTCACCCTCAGCGGTCATCCGGTGCTCAGCGAAGAAAAAATGCATTCATAGCTCTTATTAGTCCATTGTTCACGTGCTAAATATGTTACCGTTTTAGAATAGTTATCACGCGACATAGGGAGTACGTGAACGTTGGACGCCGGGGCGGTTATCAGTCTGTTTATACTGGGGTCAGTTTTAGTCACCAGTAGTATTTTATTAAGTTCATTTTCTTCACGTCTTGGTATCCCCATCCTCGTTATCTTCCTGGCGATAGGCATGCTCGCCGGGGTCGATGGTATTGGCGGGATCCCCTTCGATAACTACCCCTTCTCTTATATGATCAGTAACCTGGCGCTGGCGGTTATCCTGCTCGACGGCGGGATGCGCACCCAGGCGAGCTCGTTTCGCGTCGCACTGGGGCCGGCGCTGTCGCTGGCAACCATTGGCGTGCTGATTACCTCCGGGCTCACCGGGATGATGGCCGCATGGCTGTTCCATCTTGATTTGATTGAAGGGCTGCTGATTGGCGCCATCGTCGGCTCGACCGATGCGGCGGCCGTCTTCTCGCTGCTGGGCGGCAAAGGGCTGAACGAACGTGTCGGCTCAACGCTTGAAATTGAATCCGGCAGTAACGACCCGATGGCGGTGTTTCTGACTATCACCCTGATTTCGATGATCCAGCACCACGAAAGCAGCCTGAGCTGGCTGTTTGCGGTGCACATCATTCAGCAGTTTGGCCTTGGGATCCTGATTGGTCTCGCGGGCGGTTATCTGCTGCTGCAGATGATTAACCGCATCTCGCTGCCCGCCGGGCTGTATCCGCTGCTGGCGCTGAGCGGCGGGATCATGATTTTTGGTATTACAACTTCACTCGACGGTAGCGGCATTCTGGCCGTGTACCTGTGTGGCTTCCTGCTCGGTAACCGCCCAATACGCAACCGCCACGCCATTTTGCAGAACTTCGACGGCCTGGCCTGGCTTGCGCAAATCGGCATGTTCCTGGTGCTCGGCCTGCTGGTGACGCCGTCCGACCTGCTGCCGATTGCCGTGCCTGCGCTCATTCTCTCCGCCGGGATGATTTTCTTTGCACGTCCGCTGTCGGTGTTTATCGGCCTGCTGCCGTTCCGCGGATTTAATCTGCGCGAGCGTATTTTTATCAGTTGGGTAGGACTGCGCGGCGCCGTGCCCATCATCCTTGCCGTATTCCCAATGATGGCCGGGCTTGAGAACGCGCGTCTGTTCTTCAACGTCGCCTTCTTCGTGGTGCTGATTTCCCTCCTGTTCCAGGGCACGTCGCTCTCGTGGGCGGCGAAAAAAGCCAAAGTCGTGGTGCCGCCGGTGGGCTGGCCGATTTCCCGGGTGGGGCTGGATATTCATCCCGACAATCCGTGGGAGCAGTTTGTCTACCAGCTGAGCGCCGAGAAATGGTGCGTGGGTGCCGCCCTTCGCGACCTGCATATGCCGCCGGATACCCGCATCGCCGCGCTGTTCCGCGACAATGTGCTGCTGCACCCGACCGGCAGTACCCGCCTGCGTGAAAACGATATTCTGTGCGTCATTGGTCGCGAGCGTGACCTCCCGGCGCTCGGCAGCCTGTTCAGCCAGTCGCCGCCGGTGGCGCTCGACCAGCGCTTCTTTGGTGACTTTATTCTTGAAGGGAACGCAAAGTTTGCCGATATCGCGTTGATTTATGGCCTCGACGGCGGCGAAGAGTTTCGCGATAACCAGCTCTCGCTGGCGGATATTGTTCAGCATCTGCTGGGAGCCGCGCCGGTCGTTGGTGACCAGGTGGAGTTTGCCGGGATGATCTGGACGGTCGCCGAGAAGGAAGATAATACCGTGCGCAAAGTCGGCGTGCGCGTTGCGGAAGAAGAAGAGGTATAACGCGCCTGATGCGCTGCGCTTACCCGGCCTACAATACCTGTAGGCCGGGTAAGACCACGTCGCACCCGGCACTTACAAGTTACACTGTCACAACCGGGACTCTCGTTGCCAGGGCGCACATCAGCTCATAGCCGACGGTCCCGCAGGCGGTCGCCACGTCATCAATCTTGATTTCCTTGCCCCACAGCTCCACCGGCGTACCGATACCCGCCTGTGAACAGGGGGTTAAATCCACCGCCAGCATATCCATCGACACGGTGCCCACCGTTGTGGTGCGCACGCCATCGACCAGCACCGGGGTGCCATCTGGCGCCACGCGTGGATAACCATCGGCATAGCCGCAGGCGACAATACCAATCCGCTGATCGCGGGTGGCGCGGTAGCGCTGGCCGTAGCCCACCACGTCACCGGCTTTCAGATTCTGTACGGCAATAATCTCACTGCTGAGGGTCATCACCGGCTTCAGGCCGCTGTTGGCGATATCCTGCCACTGGCCGGAAGGCGACGCACCGTAGAGGACAATACCCGGGCGGACCCAGTCAAAATGCGCTTCGGGATGCCAGAGGGTCGCCGCCGAGTTTGACAGCGAACGCGGGCAGTCCAGCCCTTCTGCCGCCTGTTCAATTTTCTGCATTGGCTCGACAATACCCTCCGGACGTTCAGCCACGGCAAAGTGCGACATCAGCGTCATTGCGCCCACGTTGCTTAACCCGCGCAGCTGCTGCCAGACGGTATGTACCCGCTCAGGCGCAAAGCCGAGCCGGTTCATGCCGCTGTTCACCTTCACGTACACGTCGAGCGGCGCGTGCAGGCGTGCATTCTGGATCGCCTTCACCTGCCAGTTGCTGTGCACGCTGGTGGTGAGACGATACTTATCAAGCAGCTCAAGCTCATCGGCGTGGAAGAAGCCTTCCAGCAGCAGAATCGGCCCCTTCCAGCCGCGCTCGCGCAGCATGATGGCATGCTCAAGATTGAGCAGCGCAAAACCGTCGGTGGTGTTCAGCGCGCTCCAGACTCGCTCAAGCCCGTGCCCATAGGCATCGGCTTTTACCACCGACCAGACACGCGATTGCGGCGCTGCCCGGCGGATAATACTCAGGTTCTGACGCAGCGCATGTAAATCGATGCTGGCGTGGACAGGACGTGCCATACCGCCTCCTTATTGATGCGCGCCGTGCAGATGCTGTGCGCGCGAAGGGGTAAATCCCTGACCATAGCGGGCAACGCTCAGATCGTCATAAGGAATAGCTGGCGTTCTGCCCGACATCAGGTCGCTGATAAGCTGGCCGGAGCCACAGGCCATCGTCCAGCCAAGCGTACCGTGACCGGTATTGAGCCACAGGTTTTTAAACGCCGTGCGCCCGACTACCGGCGTGCCGTCTGGCGTCATCGGGCGCAGCCCGGTCCAGAAGGTCGCCTTCTCAACAAAACCTCCGCGTGGGAACAGATCGCGAACCACCATTTCCAGGGTTTCACGGCGTTTTTGCAGCAGATCGGTGTTAAAACCAACGATCTCAGCCATGCCGCCGACGCGGATGCGCTGGTCAAAACGGGTGATGGCGATTTTGTAGGTTTCATCGAGGATGGTTGATACCGGCGCGCCGTCATCTTCATTAACCGGAATGGTTAACGAGTAGCCCTTCAGCGGGTAAACCGGGATATCGACAATCCCTTTCAGCATCGCGGTAGAGTAAGAGCCCAGCGCCAGCACATAGCTGTCGGCTTTAACGATTTCATCACCGCACTGCACGCCGCAGATCTGCGAGCCTTCCACCAGCAGACGATCGATCGGCGTGTTATAGCGGAACTTTACCCCCGCCTGCTCGGCCATCGCCGCCAGACGCTGAGTAAACAGCTGGCAGTCGCCGGTTTCGTCATTCGGCAGACGCAGCCCACCGGTAAGTTTGTGCGCCACTTCGCCGAGCGCGGGCTCCACTTCTGCCAGGCGAGCAGCCTCCAGCAGCTGGTAAGGCACGCCCGCGTCTTCCAGCACCGCGATATCGCGGGTGGCGTTTTCATACTGTTGTTCGGTACGGAACAGCTGCAGCGTGCCGCCCTGGCGCCCTTCATATTCAATGCCGGTGCTTTCACGCAGCGCCTTCAGGCAGTCGCGGCTGTACTCCGCCAGGCGAACCATCCGGCCTTTGTTTTCCATGTAGTGGCGGGTATCGCAGTTGCGCAGCATCTGCCACATCCATTTCAGCTGGAACTGGGTGCCGTCGAGGCTAATTGCCAACGGCGCATGACGCTGGAACATCCATTTGATCGCTTTCAACGGCACGCCAGGAGCAGCCCAGGGTGCCGCATAGCCCGGCGAGATCTGCCCGGCGTTGGCCGCGCTGGTTTCCTGCGCAGGACCGGATTCACGATCGATAACCGTGACGTCATGCCCGGCCTGACTCAAATACCAGGCGCTGGTTACGCCGACGACGCCACTTCCCAGTATCACAACACGCATAGCCACTCCATCTGAATATGAGTAAAAGAACAATCTTCTGATTACAAATTGATAACCCAGATGAAAATATTATTCAACATATGCTTTTTTTATGGTGACTTACCTCACACTACGCCCAGCCAGTGCGGTACGGCGCTATTTGGCATCTCCTGCTGCGCGTGAAAATTAGCCAGCGCAAAATTCTGCTAAATTGATTTTTCGTCGCAAATGAAATGGGAAAATCGCAAAGAAAAAAATTCCTTCTTCCGGTGGTTTATGACGCCGTGTTCTATGCTTGAAATGAGGCTCTCCAGACAGAGAGAGTCGCCAACAATGAGGGCGCGCTAATGGCTACGATTGATTCAGTGAATAAGGAAAGCACACGTCTGAGCGACGGACCCGACTGGACCTTCGACCTGCTGGATGTTTATCTGGCAGAAATTGACCGGGTGGCGAAACTCTACCGACTCGACACCTATCCGCACCAGATCGAAGTCATTACCTCCGAACAGATGATGGACGCCTACTCCAGCGTCGGTATGCCCATCAACTATACCCACTGGTCGTTTGGCAAAAAGTTTATCGAGACCGAACGTGCCTATAAGCACGGTCAGCAGGGGCTGGCCTATGAGATTGTGATCAACTCCAATCCATGTATCGCCTACCTGATGGAAGAAAACACTATTACCATGCAGGCGCTGGTCATGGCGCACGCCTGCTACGGGCACAACTCGTTTTTCAAGAACAACTACCTGTTCCGCAGCTGGACCGACGCCAGCTCGATCGTCGATTACCTGATTTTCGCCCGCAAATATATCTCCGAGTGCGAGGAGCGCTACGGGGTCGATGAGGTCGAGAAACTGCTCGACTCCTGCCATGCGTTGATGAACTACGGCGTTGACCGCTACAAACGTCCGCAGAAAATCTCCATGCAGGAGGAAAAAGCACGGCAGAAAAGCCGGGAAGAGTATCTGCAAAGCCAGGTGAACATGCTGTGGCGTACGCTGCCGAAGAAAGAGGAGGAAAGGATTGTTGATGCCTCCCGACGCTACCCCTCCGAGCCGCAGGAGAACCTGCTGTACTTTATGGAGAAAAACGCCCCGCTGCTGGAGCCCTGGCAGCGCGAGATCCTGCGCATTGTGCGTAAGGTGAGCCAGTATTTCTATCCGCAAAAACAGACGCAGGTGATGAACGAAGGCTGGGCGACCTTCTGGCACTATACCATCCTGAATCATCTGTATGACGAGGGCAAAGTCACCGAGCGCTTTATGCTGGAGTTTTTACACAGCCACACCAACGTGGTGTTCCAGCCGCCCTACAACAGCCCGTGGTACAGCGGCATTAACCCCTATGCCCTCGGCTTTGCCATGTTCCAGGACATTAAGCGTATCTGTCAGTCTCCGACGGAGGAAGACCGGTACTGGTTCCCGGACATTGCCGGCTCTGACTGGCTGGAGACGCTGCATTTCGCGATGCGCGATTTTAAAGATGAGAGTTTTATCAGCCAGTTTATGTCGCCGAAAATCATGCGTGATTTCCGTTTCTTCACCGTACTGGATGACGATCGCAATAACTATCTGGAAATTGCCGCTATCCACAATGAGGAAGGCTATCGCGAGATTCGTAACAAGCTTTCCGCCCAGTATAACCTGAGCAACCTGGAGCCTAATATTCAGGTGTGGAACGTCGATTTACGCGGCGACCGCTCGCTGACCCTGCGCTACGTGCCGCACAATCGTGCCCCGCTGGATATGGGGCGTAAAGAGGTGCTCAAGCACGTTCACCGGCTGTGGGGATTTGACATTATTCTGGAGCAGCAGAACGCCGACGGCAGCGTGGAGTTGCTGGAGCGCTGCCCGCCGCGGCAGAATTTGCTGTAATAAAAAACCCGGCGCTTGCCGGGTTTCTTTTTTAGCGACTGTGGATGGCCAGGTCGCCGGGCAGGGTTTTCTGCATGTTATGCCAAATCAGGCCGCTGTCATGGCCGTATTTACGTACGGTTTCATATACCTGATCGTAAAGCCCCTCTTCACACACCTTCGCCAGACGATGATAGAACCCCATCGCCAGGCTGCGCGCTTCCGGGTTTGCGAAATAGTGGCGGCCAATGCGGGTGTACAGACCCTTCATGCCGTTGATGATAAGACCATACACCGGGTTACCGGAGGCGAACGCCAGGCCACGGAAGATGTTGTAATCGAGATCGGCGAAGGCATCCGCGTGATCTTCAATCTGCTTCGCGCTTGCCAGGACTTCCAGCGCCTTGTCCGGGTGCTGACGGAATGCGGTGCGGATAAAGATGGTGGAAATGTTGGTACGCACGGACAGCAGATTGTCGATAAGCTGCGGAACGCTCTCGTGATCGAGACGCGCCAGCGTTTCGAGAATATTCAGTCCGGAGGTTTCCCAGAAGTTGTTCACTTTTGTCGGTTTGCCGTGCTGGATGGTCAACCAGCCATCACGAGCTAAACGTTGCAACACTTCGCGTAATGTGGTGCGCGTGACGCCAATGAGTTCAGAGAGTTCACGTTCAGCAGGAAGAATGGAGCCGGGAGGAAAGCGGTTGTTCCAGATGCTTTCAATGATGTACTCCTCCGCGAAACCCGCCGGGCTTTGCGCCTTAATGACCATAGTAAGATTTCCATTACACAGCGTTGCAAAATATCACTCATCATACCAGAGCTGTTGTGGAGCAGATAGCACGGCTCGCCAATTAAAAGGGGATCGCGGTTCTATTTTCTCAAATTGGTAATGGGAAAATGGTCGCTTGCTGCGCTTTTTCCCCCCATCGTCCGCCTTTCGTTTACACTATGCCTCTCATTTTGTTGACGGGATGGATGTTCGTCGTGGAAATCTCCTACGGTCGCGCCTTGTGGCGCAACTTTCTGGGCCAGTCACCGGACTGGTACAAACTGACACTGCTTATCTTCTTAGTAGTTAACCCACTGGTTTTCTTTATTAATCCGTTTGTTGCGGGCTGGCTGCTGGTGGTGGAATTTATCTTCACCCTGGCCATGGCGCTGAAGTGCTACCCGCTGCTGCCGGGTGGTCTGCTGGCGATTGAAGCGGTCGCCATCGGGATGACCAGCGCGGAACACGTGCGCGAAGAGATTGCCGGTAACCTCGAAGTTCTGCTGCTGCTGGTATTTATGGTGGCAGGGATCTACTTCATGAAGCAGCTGCTGCTGTCGATTTTCACCCGCCTGCTGTTGTCGATTAAGAGCAAAATCGTGCTCTCCCTCGCCTTCTGTCTGGCCGCCGCGTTCCTCTCCGCATTCCTCGATGCGCTGACGGTGGTGGCGGTGATTATCAGCGTGGCGGTGGGTTTTTACGGGATCTATCACCGTGCGGCGTCGAACCGCCCGGATGAGGGCGAACTGGCCGACGACAGCCACATCGATAAGCATTATCGCGCGGTGCTGGAGCAGTTCCGCGGTTTCCTGCGTAGCCTGATGATGCACGCGGGCGTCGGTACCGCCCTCGGTGGCGTGATGACCATGGTCGGCGAACCGCAGAACCTGATCATCGCCAAAGCGGCGGGCTGGCACTTCGGGGAGTTCTTCCTGCGGATGTCTCCGGTTACGATCCCGGTGCTGTTCTGTGGACTGTTAACCTGCGTGCTGGTCGAGAAATTTAAATGGTTTGGCTACGGCGAAACGCTGCCTGAGCCGGTGCGACAGGTGCTGCATGATTACGATCTGCGCAGCCGCCAGCAGCGCACCCGCCAGGAGACGTTACGCCTGATTGTGCAGGGGATTATCGGCGTCTGGCTGGTGGTTGCGCTGGCGCTGCATCTGGCGGAGGTCGGGCTGATCGGCCTGACGGTCATTATTCTCGCGACGTCGCTCACCGGTGTGACCGACGAGCACGCCATCGGCAAAGCCTTTACCGAAGCGCTGCCGTTCACCGCCCTGCTGACGGTCTTTTTCGCCGTGGTCGCGGTGATCATCGACCAGCAGCTGTTCTCGCCAATCATCAGCTATGTTCTGCAGGCTTCACCGCACGCGCAGCTGTCGCTGTTCTATCTGTTTAACGGGCTGCTGTCGTCGATTTCCGATAACGTGTTTGTCGGTACGGTCTACATCAACGAAGCAAAAGCGGCGCTGGAACATGGCGTTATCAGCATGCAGCAGTTTGAACTGCTGGCGGTGGCGATTAACACCGGCACCAACCTGCCGTCCGTTGCCACCCCGAACGGCCAGGCGGCGTTCCTGTTCCTCCTCACCTCCGCGCTGGCGCCGCTCATTCGTCTCTCCTATGGCCGGATGGTCTGGATGGCGCTGCCCTATACGCTGGTGCTGACGCTGGTCGGTTTACTTTGTGTGCAGCACTCGCTGATGCCCGTCTCTGAATGGCTACAGGCGCAGGGGTGGATCGTCACGCCGTAAGGCAAACTCGCTCTGACCTGACACCGTTCGTTGGGTTAGAGCGATTCATTTATGTAATATTATTTCTCCCCAGGTGGCACAGGGAAAAAATTCGTTTACACTGCGTGTCTTAGCATGTTCCAGGGAAATGATTATGTTGCGATATTTAAACCAGTGCTCACGAGGTCGTGGTGCATGGTTACTGATGGCGCTGACCGCCTTTGCGCTTGAAATGGTCGCGCTCTGGTTCCAGCACGTGATGCTGCTGAAGCCCTGCGTTCTGTGTATCTACGAACGTAGCGCGCTGTTTGGCATCATGGGAGCCGGGATTGTGGGTGCCATCGCACCGAAATCCCCGCTGCGCTATGTGGCGATCCTTATCTGGATCTACAGCGCCTGGCGCGGATTACAGCTTGCATGGGAACACACCATGATCCAGCTGCACCCGTCTCCGTTCATGACCTGTGACTTTGCCGCCCGCTTCCCGAGCTGGCTGCCGCTGGACAAGTGGCTGCCGCAGGTGTTCCTGGCTTCCGGCGACTGCTCCGTGCGTCAGTGGGAATTCCTGACGCTTGAGATGCCGCAGTGGCTGGTCGGTATTTTCGCCGCTTACCTGATTGTGGCGCTGCTGGTGTTGATAGCACAACCGTTCAAACCGAAGCGCCGCGACCTGTTTGGTCGCTAACAGAACGCTCCCCCGGGAGCGTTTTTTTATGGGCCGAAGTCGTTGCTGTGACCCTCTATAAGATGTATATTAAATGCATCTTATAGATGAATCGCAAAGGAGAATTCCTGTGTCACATCTTCGTATCCCCGCAAACTGGAAAGTTAAACGCTCTACTCCCTTCTTCACCAAAGAGACCGTGCCTGCTGCTCTGCTGACGCATCACAACACCGCCGCCGGTGTATTCGGTCAACTGTGCGTGATGGAAGGAACGGTCACCTACTACGGTTTTGCTAACGAGCAGGCGACGGAGCCGGAAGTGAAAGTGGTGATTAATGCCGGGCAGTTCGCCACCAGCCCGCCAGAGTACTGGCATCGCGTTGAGCTGAGCGACGACGCGCAGTTCAATATTAACTTCTGGGTGGAAAACGACACCCAAAGCGATGAGATGTATCACGCCAAAAAAGCGTAATCGCTACCCGCAGGGCGGCGCACCGTCGCCCTTCATCCCTTACGCTGCAGCAGATGACCGCACACCAGCGCGAATCCCCCCGCCAGCACTAATGCCGTCGCAATTAATGCCTGTTCGCCGAACCACGCCGAAACCAGCGGCACCAGCATCGCGCTTACGCCATAGCCCAACGTATGACTGGTGGCGATAACCCCCGCACCCTTCCCGGTTGATAGCCTGTCGTTAAGCAGCAGCTGATAGCCAGGCGTTGCCATCGCCGCACCGAATGAGGTAATGACGATACCCGCGTAGAAGGTCAGGAGCGCCGTCGACAGCATCAACCCAAGCCCCAGCACCATTAGGCCAGCAGCCACCGCAACCAGCGCGCGCGGGCTGAGGCGCTGCGGGCGCACCACCAGAAACTGTGCCAGCAGCGTGCTGACCGCCGCGAGGCTCAGCAGCCAGGCGACATGATGGCTCACCTCCGTGCTGTTACCGGAGAACAACGGCTTCAGGTGCGGCGACAGGCCAAGCTGCATCAGGCTGATACTGGCGGCGAGGAACAGCGCCAGCAGCAGGTACGGCAGCATGTTCCATTGCAGGCGGGCAGACTGGCTCGATACCGGCGGCAGCGGTGGATCGTTTTGTTGGCGAACGATAAGCAGCAACGCCAGCAGCGGTGCCAGAGCCATCAGCCATAGCGGCGCCTGCGGCTGCAGGCTCAATGCGACGGCGGCCAGTGGCGGCCCTATCAGACGACCACAGCTCAGGCCCGAGCTTATCGACGCCAGCGCCGCCATCCGGTGCGCCTGTCCGGCGCGCTGCATCGCCCACGTCTGGGCGGCAGGTACCATCCCCGATACCGTCAGGCCGTAGACGACCCTGGAAATCACCAGCCCCACGATCCCGAACGTCGCCTCTACCACCCCGGCGGCCATTCCCCACACCACCAGCGCCATCAGGGCGAAGCTTGCAAGATAGCCCCCAAGCGCCGACAGCACCACGAATTTACAGCCACGCAGCTCGGCCTGACGCCCCCACCACGGTGAGCCAGGCAGAAACAGCATCGATCCCAGCATCAATAACCCGGCCCACACCGATAACGATAATCCGGTCATTGAGACCAGCTGTGGTAACACCACCAGCAAACCGTTCTGCCCAATCCCCAGTAAACCGGCGCACAACGCCAGTGGCCATGTGGGTTTCAGGGTGCTTTTCTCACTGACTTCCTGTGCGGATATGCTCATATAAATGTGAAAATAGTGTCAAAAAATGTGAGGAAATTATGTAGTTAATGAAAATAAATATTACAAAAATAGTTGTCAGTGTAAATAGAATGAATATCATAACGAGAATTATTATCAGTCATGGAGTGAGATTCTGTTATGCGTTCCCTGCCCCGCAAGACCGATACCGACGTCGCGGCCCAGTGTTTCCTGAATGCGCTACTGCGCGAAACGGATGACTGGCAGTACTACCCGGCCGACACCTCGGCTGATACCGCCTTCATCCATCTGCCGCTTTGCAACACCCAGGCTATTCGTCTTCCGTTACGCTATTTCTCACCCACTCAGCATCACCAGTATCGCTTCCCCGCCGTTCTTATTCATTCCGATAGCGACAACATACAAGCTCTTGATTTTTCACAACTGGTTGAAAAAGTTCTGGCAAAACCTTCGGTCAAAGGCGGCCTGTCAGAAGAAACACTGACCCGCTTCGCCGGGCGTGTACTGGAGAGCCATAGCCATACCTGGCAGGCCATTGATATCCGCCATGACTGGGGCAATCTGCGCGCCCGCCCGCTGAACTTTGCCGAGGCAGAACAGGCGCTGTTGGTGGGACACGCGTTTCACCCGGCGCCAAAATCGCACGAACCCTTTAACGAGAGCGAAGCCCGTCGCTATTTGCCGGATTTCGCCTCCCGCTTCCCGCTGCGCTGGTTTGCGCTCGACCGTCATTTCGTCACCGGCGACAGCCTGACGCACACCCTGCGCGACCGCCTGCTGCGCTTTGCCGCTGAGAGTGCCCCGGAGCTGCTGCACCACTTCACCGACGACTGCTGGCTGGTGCCGATGCACCCGTGGCAGGCTGAACATCTGCTCACCAAGGCGTGGTGCCAGGCGCTGGTGAAGCGCGGTGCGCTGCAAGACTTAGGCGAGGCCGGAGCCCGCTGGCTGCCGACCAGCTCATCGCGCTCGCTGTACAGCGAAAGCAATCACGACATGATCAAATTCTCCCTCAGCGTGCGTCTGACCAACTCGGTGCGCACGCTGTCGGTCAAAGAGGTGAAACGCGGCATGCGCCTCGCGCGCCTGGCGCAAACCCCGCGCTGGCAAACGTTGCAGACCCGCTACCCGACGATGCGGGTAATGCAGGAAGACGGCTGGGTCGGTGTGCTGGACGACCACGGCAACGTGCAGGAAGAGAGCCTGATGGCGCTGCGCGTCAACCTGCTGTTTGACACCCCACAGACCCAGACCAACGTCCTGGTGAGCCTGACCCAGGCCGCGCCAGACGGGGGTGACAGCCTGCTCGCCGCCGCCGTTAAGCGCCTCAGCCAGCGCCTGAATCTGCCGCTGGCGACCGCCGCCCGCTGCTGGGTGGAAGCCTACTGCGAGCGCGTTCTGCTGCCGCTGTTCAGCGCCGAAGCGGACTACGGCCTGGTGCTGCTCGCCCACCAGCAAAACATTCTGGTGGAGATGCAGCAGGACCTGCCGGTCGGCCTGCTCTATCGCGACTGCCAGGGCAGCGCCTTTACCGCAGGCGCCGACGAGTGGCTGCGCGAAGAGAATGAGCTGGAGGCAGAAAACCGCTTCAGCGAAGCCCAGCTGCTGCGCTACTTCCCTTACTACCTGCTGGTGAACTCGACGCTTGCGGTTACCGCCGCGCTGAGCGCCGCCGGATTCGACAGTGAAGAGAGCCTGATGGCGCTGGTTCGCGATGCGCTGGCGCAATTACGCCAGACCGCGAAGGACACTCGCTGCCTTGACTACGTGCTCGACGGTCAGCACTGGAACTGCAAAGGCAACTTCTTCTGTTACCTGCACGACCACAACGAAAACACCATCGTCGATCCGGCGGTTATCTATTTCGATTTCCTGAACCCGTTCTATAAGGAGCCTGCCTGATGCCGCACGCGAAGATTGTTCATGACGGTTTCGGCTTCCGCTGCGCGCTGCGTGATGTGGCGCTGCCGCTGTCGCTGGGGCTCGACGGCAGCGCGGTGCTGCCCTTCATCGACGGCACAGAAGACGGCTGGCTGGTTGATGCGCTGGATCAGCTGTTCGTTGCCGCGCCTCAGCTTTCTGGCGTCACTCTGCCGTGGGCGCAGTGGCAACATCACGCCGAGGCAACGCGCCTGTTTGCGCTGGCGCAGAGCGATTACTTCTCCCGCGAGACCTTCTGGCAGCTGCCGCTGTGGCTTTGTGGTGAACGCGCGACGCCTCGTCACGATCTGCAGTTTGATGACGCACGCCAGCTGTGCTTCCCGGTACGCCCGGCGCGCCCCACTGGCGAGGTTTATCGCCGCTACGATCCGCAAATTAACCGTACCCTGAGCCTGCGGACCGCAAGCCTTGAAGAAGATGCCGGGCGCTTCACCCGCTGGATGAACGCCCCGCGCGTCAATGCCTTCTGGGAGATGGCCGGACCGCAGGCAGAGCAGGAAAATTATCTGCGCAAGCAGCTGAACTCAAGCTACTGCTACCCGCTGATCGGCTGTTTTGACGACCAGCCGTTTGGCTATTTCGAAATTTACTGGGCGCCGGAAGACCGTATTGGTCGCCACTATCGTTGGCAGCCGTTCGATCGCGGTTTGCACATGCTGGTGGGCGAAGAGCAGTGGCGCGGTGCGCAGTACATCCGTAGCTGGCTGCGCGGTATCAGCCACTATCTGTGGCTCGACGAACCCCGTACCACCCGCCTTGTTGCCGAACCTCGCTTTGACAACCAGCGCCTGTTCCGCCACCTGCCGGTCGCCGGTTATAGCACCATTAAAGAGTTCGACTTCCCGCATAAACGCTCGCGTCTGGTGATGAGCGAACGTCAGCGCTTCTTCACGGAGGTGGGGCTATGATCCGCGCGTGGGAGCAGGTTAACCGCGAGATGGTAGCGAAGATCCTCGCCGAGCTTGAGTACGAGCGCGCCATTTCCGCTGAAGAAACCGCGCCACAGCGCTGGTCGATTTCACTGGGCGATGAGCGCTGGCAGTTCAGCGCCAGACGCGGGATCTGGGGCTGGCTGCATATTGATAGCGCCACGCTCAGCAACCAGAGTCATACCCCGATTGAAGCGGAAAACGCGCTGCGTCAGCTGGCGCAGGTGCTGGGGATGAGCGATGCACAAACCGCCGAGCATCTGGAAGATCTCTACGCCACCCTGCGCGGCGATCTGCAACTGCTCTCTGCCCGTAAAGGGTTGAGCGCCGATGCGCTTATCGACCTCGACCCGGACGAGCTGCAGTGTCTGCTTGCCGGGCACCCAAAGTTCATCTTCAACAAGGGCCGTCGCGGCTGGGGCCTCGATGCGCTGCAGCAGTATGCGCCGGAGTATCGCGGGCGTTTTCGCCTGCACTGGATAGCGGTTCGCCGTGAAAGCCTGGTGTGGAGCAGCGACGCCGACTGCGATATCGGTAACCTGCTGGCAAGCGCTATGGATAACGCTGAACGCCAGCGTTTTAACGAGCACTGGCAGGCGCTGGGCCTTGACCACAACTGGCTGCCGGTGCCACAGCATCCGTGGCAGTGGCAGCAAAAAATCGCCCTGCACTTTGTGGCGCAGATTGCCCGTGGTGAAATCGTCAGTCTCGGCGAGTTCGGCGACGAGTACCTCGCCCAGCAGTCGCTGCGCACCCTGACTAACGTCAGCCGCCGCTCGGCTTTTGATATCAAGCTACCGCTCACCATTTACAACACCTCCTGCTATCGCGGGATCCCGGGAAAATACATCGCCGCCGGGCCGCTGGCCTCACGCTGGTTGCAGCAGCAGTTTGCCGGCGATGCCACCCTGCAGGCACTGGGGGCGCAAATTTTGGGCGAGCCTGCCGCCGGATATCTGGCGCATCGCGGTTACGCCGCGCTGCCTGCCGCGCCTTATCGCTATCAGGAGATGCTGGGGGTTATCTGGCGCGAAAGCCCGTCGTGCTATCTGCAGAATGGCGAGCAGGCGGTGCTGATGGCCGCGCTGATGGAAAGCGACGACCAGGGCCGCCCGTTGATTGACGCCTGGATTGCGCGCTCCGGTCTGAGCGCTGAAGCATGGCTCACGCAAATGTTTAGCGCCGTGGTGCTGCCGTTCTACCACCTGCTGTGCCGCTACGGCGTGGCGCTGATTGCCCACGGGCAGAACGTCACTCTGGTGATGAATGACCATGTGCCGCAGCGCATTCTGCTGAAGGATTTCCAGGGCGATATGCGCCTTGTCGATATCAATTTCCCGGAGGCCGCCACCCTGCCGCAGCCGGTGAAAGATGTCACTGCGCGCCTTAGCGCCGACTACATCATTCATGATCTGCAGACCGGTCATTTCGTTACCGTGCTGCGCTTCATCTCCCGCCTCACCGAGCAGTGTGGCGTCAGCGAAAAACGCTTCTATCAGCTGCTCGCCTGCGTACTTGAGCGCTACATGGCACAGCACCCGCAGATGGCTGAACGCTTCGCGCTGTTTGACCTGTTCAAACCGCAAATCATCCGCGTGATTTTGAATCCCGTGAAGCTCACCTTCTCCGAACACGATGGCGGTAGCCGCATGCTGCCGAATTACTTAACCGATCTCGATAACCCGCTTTATCTGGTCTCCAGGGAGTCCGCAGAATGAAAACCTATGATTTCATTGGCATTGGTATTGGCCCATTCAACTTAAGTATTGCCGCGCTGGCCGAAAGTCTGGAAGGTTTCAGCACGCTGTTCCTCGAGCGTAAGCCCCACTTCTCGTGGCACCCGGGGATGATGGTGCCGGACTGCTACATGCAGACCAGTTTCCTGAAAGATTTGGTGAGCGCGGTCGATCCGACCAATCGCCACAGCTTCCTGAACTATCTGGTAAAGCGTAAAAAATTCTATCGTTTTCTGACCACCGAGCAGCGCACCGTCTCCCGCGAAGAGTTTGCTGACTATCTGTGCTGGGCGGCCGACAACCTGACCAACCTCGCCTTCAGCCAGCAGGTGCAGCAGGTGAGCTACGACGAGAAGTCCGGTCTGTTTGAAGTGGTGACCCAACGCGACCGCTTCTTTGCCCGCCACGTGTGCCTCGGCATCGGTAAGCAGATTAACCTGCCCGCCTGCGTCAACGAGCAGAGTGACCGCTGCTTCCACGCCAGTGAAATGATGCTGCGCGCCCCCGACCTCGCCGGAAAACGCGTCACCGTTGTCGGCGGGGGTCAGAGCGGAGCGGACCTGTTCCTCAACATCTTCCGTGGAGAATGGGGCCAGCCGAAAGCGCTGAACTGGGTTTCACGGCGGAATAATTACAACGCGCTCGACGAGGCCGCTTTCGCCAACGAGTACTTTACTCCGGAGTACCTGGAAAGCTTTGCCACCCTCGGTGAAGCGGCCCGTGAGCAGATGCTCCGCGAGCAGAAGATGACCTCCGACGGCATCACCACCGAATCGCTGCTGGCTATCTATCGCGCCATGTACCACCGCTTCGAGGTGCTGCGCGAAAAACCGTGGGCGCACCTGTTGCCTTCCCGCTCGGTAACGCGCGTGAGCCCCCAGGATGAGCACCAGCGCCTGACCCTGCGCCACCACCTCGATCACGGTGAAGAGACGCTGGACACCGACGTAGTGATTTTTGCCACCGGCTACAGCCCGGCGCGTCCGGCGTTTCTGGCTCCGCTGGCGCCGCGCCTGCGTCTGACCCGTGACGAAGACTTCGTGGTCAATACCGATTTTTCTCTGGAATGGGATGGCCCGCAGCACAACCGCCTGTTTGCCGTGAATGCAGGGATGCACAGCCTCGGCATCGCCGAACCACAGCTGAGCCTGATGGCCTGGCGCGCGGCGCGGATTATCAACCGGGCGCACCCTGGCACACCGTTTGAGCTTTCCACCACCCCTGGTGTTATCCACTGGCGCAGTGAGGCCAGCCACGATCTACGCCAGGTTTCACAGCCCCTAAAAACCACTGAGTACTAACACAGTAAACCAGGAACACTATAACAATGAAGCGTCCTTATCTTTGGGTTTTAAATCCTTGCCTTCTGGCGATACTTTCTGCCTCTGCATCGGCACAAGACAATAAAGAAGAGTCATTAGTGGTGACCGCCAGCCGCGCCAACCACAGCGTTACGGATATGGCACAGACCACCTGGGTGATTGAACAGGCTGAAATTGAGCAGCAGGTTCAGGGCGGAAAAGAGCTGAAAGAAGTGCTGGCTCAGCTCATTCCCGGTATGGACGTCAGCAGCCAGGGCCGCACCAACTACGGCATGAACATGCGCGGTCGTTCGATGATGGTGATGGTCGACGGCGTGCGCCTGAACTCTTCGCGCAGCGACAGCCGCCAGCTGGATTCTATCGATCCGTTTAACATCTCGCGTATCGAAGTTATCTCCGGTGCCACTTCGCTGTACGGCGGTGGTAGTACCGGTGGCCTTATTAATATCGTCACCAAAAAAGGTCAGCCGGAAACCGAAGTTGAGTTCCAGACCGGAACCAAGACCGGCTTCAACAGCCACAACGACCATGACGATAACATTGCGGCAGCGGTCAGCGGCGGTAACGACAACGCTTCCGGGCGTATTTCCGTGGCCTATCAGCGCTACGGCGGCTGGTACGACGGTAAAGGTGATGAGGTCATCATTGATAACACGCAGACCGGCCTGCAATATTCCGACCGTCTGGATATCATGGGTACCGGGACCATCAACATCAATGAGACCCAGCAGCTGCAGCTGACGACCCAGTACTATAAGAGCGAGTCCGACGGTAAGCATGGCCTGTTCCTCGGCGATAACTTCTCGGCGGTGACCGGGGATGCACAAGCCTACAACAAGGACAATCTCGACTCTGACCGACTGCCGGGCACCGAGCGCCACCTGATTAACCTTCAGTACTCCAACACCGATTTCCTCGGCCAGGAGCTGGTGGCGCAGGTTTACTATCGCGACGAGAGCCTGACCTTCTACCCGTTCCCGACGCTGACCAAAGGTACCGTCACCAGCATTGGCGCTTCCCAGCAGAAGACCGACTTCTACGGCGGTAAGCTTACGGTAAACAGCAAGCCGGTTGACGATTTAACCCTCACCTGGGGCGTCGACCTCGATCACGAGTCGTTCAACGCCAACCAGCAGTTTTTTGACCTCGCTACCGCCGCCGCCAGCGGTGGGATGACGCTTAAGAACGCCTATAACGTAGGGCGTTACCCGAGCTATAGCATCACCAACCTTGGGCCGTTCCTGCAGGCAAGCTACGATATTGACGCCATCACCTTAAGCGGCGGCGTGCGCTATCAGTACACCGAAAACCGGGTCGATGATTTCGTCGGTTATGCCCAGCAGCAGGCCATTGCCACCGGTAAGGCAACCTCTGCGGATGCGGTGCCAGGCGGGAAAACCGATTATAACAACTTCCTGTTCAACGCCGGGATCCTCGGCCACGTCACCGACCGTCAGCAGGTGTGGTTTAACTTCTCGCAGGGCTTTGAAATCCCGGATCTGGCGAAGTACTACGGCTCCGGCAACTACACGCTGGTTAACGGCCACTACCGCCTCAACAACAGCGTTAACGTGAACGACTCTAAGCTCGACGGTATTAAGGTTAACGCCTATGAACTCGGCTGGCGTCTGACCGGCGATAACCTGCGCACCCAGGTGGCGGCGTACTACTCGCTCTCCGATAAGACCATCAACATCAACAAATCCGACATGACCATTACCATGGAAGACGACAAACGTCGTATTTATGGGGTGGAAGGTCAGGTGGACTACTTCTTTAGCGAGAGTGACTGGAGCCTTGGTTCCAACTTTAACGCTATTAAGTCTGAGACCCGTGTGAACGGCAGCTGGCAGAAGTTAACCGTCGACAGCGCCAGCCCGTCTAAGGTGAGCGCATGGGTGAACTGGGCGCCGGGCGACTGGACTCTGCGCATGCAGAGCACGCAGACCTTCGACGTTTCCGACGCCGCCGGTAAGAAAATTGACGGTTACAACACCGTTGATTTCCTCGGCAGCTACAACCTGCCGGTGGGTAAACTCAGCTTCAGCGTCGAGAACCTGTTCGACAAAGACTACACCACCGTCTGGGGACAGCGTGCACCTGGGCTCTACAGCCCGACGTATGGCGCACCGGGGCTGTACACCTATAAAGGCCGTGGCCGTACCTTTGGTATGAACTATTCCGTGCTGTTCTAATCTCGTTATTAGGTTTAATGAAAACGCCACGGGTTAAAACCGTGGCGTTTTTTTATTTTCAGCGGTTAGTCGTAGATTCATTAAGGCCCGATATATTTCACTGGCAGATACAGATTAGACAGATTCAGTAACGGCATCGGATTAACGGTGAGATTCGACATGACCGTCATTTCAAACTCCAGCCTCGCTTCGAGCGTTGAAGGGTTACAGGTCTGCACCCAGTGATTTATCATCACGCTCAGGTTTTCCACCAACGTCTGCAACGACAATGGACTCACCCCTTTTCCGTCAACGTTGACCGACCGTGGTGGCATGACAGCCACCGGCAGAGGCACCGACATCGCAGTAAGCTCGGTAGAGAGTTGATAATCCCAGTTAACCGTAAACTGGATCGTGCTATCGCCGCTGACGTTGCCATCAAACAGCGCGCTGAACAGTGCCTGTAGATGCGCATCCAGAGGACGCGTGACCGGTACGCCCCCAGGCTCTCCTACCCCGGCAATGTTCACTGGCCTATCGGATCGCAAGGTCGGATGCAGTGGATTGCCGAAAGAGACTTCCGGTGTGGTGTAGACAAATGGCTTGTTGATGGCACCGTTAATGTTTTCATTGCGCTTCAGGAGCACCCTCGACAGGGCGTCCTGCCGTTCGAGTATTTGCATCCCCGCTAACTGCACCGTACGCGCGGCGATACTTTGCGCCACCTCAGCGGTTAACGGCTGCCGCTGACTGTCCAGATAGTACCATGCGTAAAGGCCAATCGCCGGGTCGCTCAGGGCATCGATGACAACGGGCTTATAGCCGTCGATGAGCACCACCGGTGCCTCAGACATTCCATCAGGCGCCCCCTCCATGGAGTTCAGTTTCACCACCCACGCTGGGGTATCAACATGGTCAATGTTGACAACTCCGGACTCCTCCGCCACCCAGAAATGCCAGCTTTCACCCGCGAGTCGGGGTGTGGCAGAACAGGCAACGTGCAGTCCTGAATGATTCGCCTGCGTGGCGATATCAGAAACCATTTTCAGCCAGGCCCCCAACGCCAGGGAGGCATCGTCAATCTTGCTCTGGTCTTCGGTACTGGCGTTAATTTGCGGCACCGTCTCACCGATCAGCTGGATGAGCGTTTTCTGGCTATTAATAAACTGCGCCAGCCCCTGGAAGGCATCCTGATAACCGGCCAGCTCCGCGATGCTATTGTCCTTCAGGTTGTATACCACCTCGTGATAAATACGGTCCTGCTCAAAGTGGAAATCGGTACTGTAGGTATACCGATAACTCCACTGGGTCAGCTCGCTGAGTTCGCCGCTCTGCGCGTGCGTGGCGCTTCCGTTTTGCGTCATCATGCGCGGCGTGCCCGGGAAGTTACGCAGCAACAACGGCACGGTGAACTGACCCAAATCTCCGCTCAGCGGCGCCTTGTTCTGCGTCCACACCGGTGACAGCCAGCTGGAGGCAAGATAACCGTCAATCCCTGCCACTCCGGATACCTGATGCTCAATAGCCGATCCCGTCCATGACAGGTCGAGGGTGATTTTTTGCAGCACTTCGCCATCTACTTTCAAGTTCCCCGGCGAGCTCAACAGGAAGGTGACAGGTGCATTATCGCCCTTCACGAGCGGCATTTTTGGCGATGTCACCGTGACCAGACTCTGTAACCCCTCAGCATCGGTGTTCCAGGTCAGATTACCGTACAGCTGTGGGGCCTGCTCCCCCTCACGCTCGGGAATATCGGCACTGACCGTCGCCCCAAAGGAGACCACCGAGCGCACAGAGTAGAAGTTTGACAGTGCCACCAGCAGGCTCTGCCGCAACGCCTCTCTGGCGAACGTCAATCGGGTATCGCTTTTCCCTTCGTAGACCTGCTCCAGAAGATCGGCAGCGACCCGGGCCAGCACCTCTTTTTGCTCCGCCAGCGCCGTCATAAAGCTCTCGATGCCCTGCGGTTTATTGGTTGCCCTGGAATCAATCACCAAAATGGATGAGGTAAACTCTGGCGAAAACAGGGTATCGAAGAAGCTGAAGAAGCTCGTCAGCCAGCTATCCATGTCCGTATCCGCCCACGTTTTTCGGGCTGGAGCAGTGATAAAACGGTTGGTTTTCGGGTCGAAATCCGTCAATTGATTGTAGGGCCAGACCTCCGCGTCGCGCGTCACCAGGGTGTTAGATACCGGTTCAGGCGCAAAAATCTCGGGATCTCCCTTATGGTTTACCTGCCATGATATGCCGTCGCCAGAACCGTTGACGGCCACGCGCATTGCCCATACCGACGAGGTACTCACCCCAGCGGCAGGAAGATAGCGGTCGGTACCCTGAGCGATCGCCAGCATAAACTTCCCGTCTTCAGAAAGCGTGGTGTCGATATCATGGGCGAACTCCTGCAGGATATTCTCACGGCTCCCGGACGTGGACTCGCTGCTGCCAGCATTCGTTTTTGCCGCAATGACCGACGTCACCACCAGCGTATTGCTCAGGGCTGCGAAATCACCTTCCGCCACCCCGCCAGTTCGCCTGAAGCTGACGCTGGTGGTTAACGGGAACACGCTCGCCGTATTCAACGCCGTTTTTTCCGCCGTTACCGGGAGGACAAACTGCAGCACTGACGGTTCGGGTTCCCCGGTATTTCCTTGCGCACGGGCGGCAAGGAAGGCCTGAATAGCAACCAGCCAGCCGGTCAGCGTCCCCGGCGCACCATACTGATCGCCAACCCCAATTACCTGCGGATCAACCGGCAAACTACCGGCTATCAGAGAACACTCCACCGTCAGCGCAATGCCAGCAGGATCGTCCAACTGGTACAACAGCGTATCGAGGGTTCGCAGCGATGATTGCGCCCGGGTGCGCCAGCCATTGGTCTGGTCGGTTGGCGTCGGGTTAAACGCGCTGGGATCAAAGGCGCTGGTTAGCTGGATAAGGAAGTTCTGCTCTGCCGCAGCCGCACCGACCGACCAGGTCGTAGAGATGGACGGCCACTGCGCAAAGCTCATCAGGCTATCGGTATAGCCGGTCAACACCGGAGCATGGTTGTTCGCGCCCGCCGCAGTGTGGCTATCATCGAGAGTAGAGACCATCCGGTTGCCATAAAGGTCGTTCCAGCCGTAATCCACTTGCAGCACCCGCCCGTTGCCGCTGTAGGGATTGGCTGGATTAAGACTCCCCACGGCGAACTGGGTATAAGGAATCGACGTGCGATAGGTGAGCACATCCTCACGGGTGAGCGCGCGAATAAAGCGCACTTTGCCGTCGCCGCGAGCGATGTCGCCTGACTGCTGACCAAGTGGCAGCCCGACATGGCTGGCAGTGAAATCCGCATTCTTCTCAACCTGCCAGGCCAATAGCGTAAAGCTGTTCAACAGAAAATCTTCGGCAAACGCCGGATTGCCCGGATCGGCGGGAATGTCCGGTAGCCCGGCGCGGGTTGCCTCAATCGGTTGAACACCAGAGGCATCGGTTGCCGATTGGGCGAACGGGCCACTCATCAGCATCAGCGTCTGCCCAGCGCTCAGCAAGGAAGCAACGGCCGCGTTTTGCCCCGCCAGCACCGTGACGCTCGTGCCATACCAGGCCGCCATTGAGGCCAGCGAAGTACCACCAGGATCGCGCCCCACGGTGCGCAGCACCGCAGGCAGACGAATTGCGGTTCCGGCAATCAGACCGTTGCTCCACTCGGCGTCGGTAATACGCGGGTTCACCGCTTTGATAGCCGCCACGTCCATCGCAAACCAGCTGGCGATCGCCGAAATCTGCCCTCCCGGCGCCCCACCGTTCTGCGCCACCCGATACAGGCCATTGTTTACCGCCAGCTGTGCCCCCGGGGTGAGCGCCAGGGATTGTCCGGCGGCCACTGAACGTTCAGCCAGGGAGACAATATTACTGCAGTAGCGCGAGGCGATGGTTGCCAGGCTGTCTTCAGGCAGCACAACATGGCTGATTGAGAGTGAACTGGCCTTCGCCACCAGCGTCGAACCGCTGGTGTCCATCGCATCCCCGGTGACCACCGCATTCATATACGACTGCAGACGAGGCTGCGGGGTATACATAACAATGAGATTAACCGTGGCTTCGCCCTTATCGTTAAACGCCGTATCCGGTAGACCCGCGCCGCTTTGCGCATCAAAGTAATAGAGGAAGAACCCTCCTGCACGGGTAATACTGGCCTCCCAGAGCAAGCGAACCAGTGCCGTCGGCTTGTTGAGAACGTTGCTATTACTGTCATTCTCAGCCGACAGTCGCGAGTCCGCAAGCCACGCACTCGGTGGACGTGTCACCGTCGAGAGGTTAGTTTGCGACAGACCGAAGGTAATGCCTTTCCCGGTATTCGCTGAGAAAGTGGTACCGGTGCTGCTGTTGGTGGCCTGATACCCCACTACCATTGAGGCATAATCCGCATCGTTATGAACGTACTGCACCATACGTTCAAGGATCAACGCATCGCTGGCGCTGGCCCCCATCACTTCATAGGTGCATTTGCTGGCGCTGCTGGCAGCGCCTGTCGCGGCAATTCTCTTCACGGTAAATTCAACCGAAGACGCCCAGCCGACACGCTGTACCCCGCTCTCCTCCGCCTTACCGCTGGCAACATTCATTTTCACCGATTCCAGGGTAAAGTTCGGGCTGCGGTCTCCCTGCTGGCTATCGCTCAGGCTGGTGAGTGCCAGCATCGCATCCGGCAGTGGCCAGATACGCGTCTGTTCACCGATATCTCCGGAAGGGAAAACCACCGGATTGACGCTTCGCCAGCGTACGCTGTTCGACAGCGGGTAGCGCGCTGGCTCATCTTCTACGCCGACCCAGGTATTCACCGTTTCCGGCCCCGCCGGAAGCACCGTGGTGGTAGCGTAGTGATTCAGTGCCGCAATGCGCTGGTAGTTAATATCCCCCGTCGTGTTATCTTTATTCGGCGGTGTCAGGGTAAAGGTCAGCGCCGCGGCACCGTTGGCAAACGCCACCCAGTTCATCGGCTCCCCTTTACTCAGAGTGACTGACAGCGGTGTATCAGGAAGCGAAGCGAGCGGCAGCTGCTGGCCAGTTAGCGCAAACAGCCCGGCGTAATCTGGCAGGCTCAGAGCCCCGCTCTGGGCATTCTTCGTCACCCACATCCCGGTTTTTTTCGGCGTAATTTTGTCGGTTGGCAAACGCAAACCATGGAAGTAGTAGCGCGAAGCCATGCCGCTCAGGTGGTTCAGCGCATTGACTCTCTGCGCTTCACCCAGCAGCTCTGCAACCCGGAACTGCGGCAGTTCAACCAGATCCAGCGAGAGGGGCGCCTGATGGCTATCAAGACGGGTAAACAGGTCGGCAACCGTGCCGTTGCCTGTGCCAATAGGGTTATTACCCTCTGCATTGTCTACGCCTGCCAGGTCCTCAACCGTGATACCGAAAGCGGTCGCCACCCCCTGCAATGTATCGTTTTGCACGGTGGTATAACTAAACGGCGGTACGGTGACGGTAGCGCCTGCCTCTAAAAGCTCAGCGTTAATCAGAATATCGCTGTCGGCCAAAAGCTTGTCCAGGGTGACACCACCGTCGATACGCTTCGCCAGGGTCACCAGACTCTCTGCACCTGAAACGATGTAAGGCGTTCCAGAATAAGTCACCGTAGCCCCGGCTTTCATTAATCCGGCCACCTGGGCATTGTTCTGTGCCAGTGCCGTCGCGCTAAACGCCCCACCATACTGGCGTTTCGCCGCCACCGAGGTAAAACTGTCCCCAATTGACAGCATATCGGCGACCCACGGCAGCGCGAGAGTTTTCCCGGCTGTCAACGGATGTGACTCATTGCCCTTAAACAGATCGTAGAGCGTGAACGGCATCCCCACCGCCGACAGCTGCCCTGTTGTATTCACCCAGTCAACAATACGGTTCCCGGTATCACCGGCAGCCAGCGGGTAACTAAAGTCGCGCAGACCATCACGCATGGCCTGCAGCATCTGGCGCATGATCAGCACAAAGTAGTCACTGAAGATAAAGGCAGCGACCGACAGCTCACTGTTTCGATAAACGCTAAAGGTTTTTTCTCCATCACCGTGGCCCTCCTGCTCTACCTGAACCGCAAGCTGGTTAAAATATTCGCGCAGGAAGGTGACGAAATCATCGCTGACGCTGTTGTATTCAGCGAAGGTATAGTCAATTGCGGCCTGATTGCCGAGGGCTGGCATTGCCAGGTGCAAATCGACCGGCATCGGGAAATAGGCAGCCTCTGCGTTGCCGGCGGTAAGCGGCAGACTTAGCGTCAGACAGAACTGATGACTCATAAATTGCTCGATATCCGTCACGCTGAGCGGCATCGGCACGTTTTCCGCGTCATTGAGATAGCGAATGAACGCTTCCAGAGCCTCAGCGCTGATTACCGTGGCATCGACCTGTTCAGGAGTGAGCGCCGCAGGCTGAATCGCCGCCACGGCCCAGCGCGCCACCATCTTCGCCATTTTCTCAAATGACGTTTCCTGTGCTTCGGCAGAGGCCCGCAGGCGGTTTATGCTGCTATCCCCCGTAGCGGCACCCGGCGCATCAATGAAGAGGCTGGCAACATAGCAAGGGAACTGCTTGCTGAGATCGGCCCCGCCGTTAGCAAACGCATTATCTCCGGCAATACCCGGCGCGAAACCCAGATATCCCGTCAACGTGTTATCGCCGCTGGTCCGGGCCAACAGATGGTTCCAGTTAGGGCTGATATTCTGCGCGGTATAACGAATGCCTACCATGTGGAAAGGATCGGCTTTCATCGTCAGCAGGCGGCCGCCGTCGTTTCTGGCGGTAACCCGCCACGGTGCATCTGACGGGCGTTGCAGATAGCCAAGCGTGAACGACTCCTGAATATGAGCGGAGAAGCTGAAGCTCAGCGAGATTTTAAACAGCCCAAGGTTGATTTCGGCTTTCGCACTAACGCTCACTTCCACCGACACGCTGACAGGGATCGGGGAATAGGAGGCCAGCGTAATCTGCGCGTAGAGCTTCAGATTAATATCGACCGATGCTTTGATTATCACAAAATCGACGGCCCCGTAGAGGTGGCCGATGATGCCAAACGTCCCGCGCAGCTGGAAGTAGTACTGCCCTTCGAGCGACAACGCATTGCTGCTGCCGGTATTGCTGGCGGTGTAAGGGTTCCACTTGGCGAGTATCCCCTCAATGATGCCAAATATCGTCAGACTGAACCCCGCTTTCAGGATCCCGACATCCAGCGATTTTCCGAGGCCCATCTGCGCACCAAAGCCAAATACCAAATTCGGGTTAAAGAAGCCGTTTGACGCCAGCGGCAGATCAGTGACCACCACCGCCGGTAGCTTACCAAAGTAGAAGCCTCCGGAGCCAAGCACCGGGATCCCCGGCGGGATAATGGCCTCGACGGAGAAAGAGCGGGCGAAACTCTGATTCCACGGAAAACCGATATCAAATTTGAAATCACCGTTGGTATACACCTCGACACCGAACGTCGGCAACGTGAGGGTCACCGCGCCAACGTCAATCCGCCGCATCAGCGTAGGTAGCATGATTTCAGCCTGGAATACCCCCAGCCCTTCGCTCAGTTTGCGATAAATTATCTGGAAATCGAGCCCGGCAAAGATTTTGGCCGCCTCGCCTTCCAGCGCAATGCGCAGCGCATAAAGCGTAGGGTCAGTAAAGACCACCTGTAGGGTAAACACATAACCATTGCCCGCGTTTTCGCCTTCAGCCTTCTTATCTTCAATCTTCAGCACGCCGAAATCGGTGGCAAAAAGCCAGTTGTTCGCGGCATCAAAACCAATCTGCGGTGCACTACCGCTGTCCGGTGGCGCAAGCTGCGCCAGCAAGTCGATGGCTTCCTGTACCGAGGTTATCTTCTGCAAATCTTTGACCATCACATGCTGACCCGCCGCCAGCAGGCGTAAATCCAGATACTTGTTGCCACTGCCCGACGGCGACGGCGTCGAGGAGGGATCTGCCGCATTCCACGTCAGGTCACCGTCCTCGGTCAGCACGGCATTGTCGAACCCGAACTCCCAGCGGAAATCACCTTCCAGTTTGACGTTGACGCCTTTATTCTCACCCTGCGGCTGATACTCGAGCGAAAAACCGGTTATCTTCGCGAAAATGAGATCCAGCGGGCCAATATCGACACGGAACTGCACCGAGTTCTCGTTGAAATTCCAGATAAGCGAGAGGTTGGCAAGCGTGATGCTGTTCAATGCATTCCACGGTGCTGCCAGCCCAAAGGAGGAGCCGGTCAGCCACGAGATGAAGGTTTCAACCATTGAACCAAGCGATGTGGAATCGGTAAATTTAAGCGTTGCGATTTTCGTCTGGTTATCAATTTTCGCCGACAGCGGCCCCCAGAAGAAACCGTAAGAGTCATAGCCCTGTTCATAGTTATAAAAAATGGTCAGATCGATATTGTTCCAGAGGATTTGCGCGGAGACGTTACCGTAACGAGGATCGGTGTCCTCCTGTGCCAACAGCAGCATCGGCTTTCGCTGCATCGGGACAATCACACCCGCATCGCTCAGCACCGGCACCAGCGCGCTCCCCACCAGCGAATCATATACCTGTGCTTTTTCCTCTACGCTACCTGAGCCAAACTTACCGATAATGATGGATTTAAAATTGTTGCCAAGCGGCGTATTCCAGACGGTAATCGTGCCGCCCACCATATACGACGTCGCTTTGTCGGCATTCTCCTCACCAGCAGATGTTTTCGCCGACGCCACCTTAAAGAGCAGCTCGCTGATGTCCATATCAGGCATACCATCAACCCACCAGCCCTGCCCCAGATAGGTCTGAATGATTTGCTTCACTTTGATGGCCCGGGCACCCTGTTTACCGCTAAAAGACCAGGCACCGTCACCGAGATAGCTGGCGGTGGCATTCATATCCACCGCGATATCTGGTTGTTCGGAAAACAGCACGGTGTCCGCCGACAGTGAACCCGTGGGGGTTTCAGAACCGGTTCCCTCAATATTCATAAACAGATTGGTGAGGCTAAACGTGGCCACACCCAGAGATAACTCCCAGTCCGTCAGCTTGATCCCCGCGCTGATGGTATAGACGGACTCTGTTCCCTTCTCCCCTGGGTTCACGGTCATGTCGAAGTTTGCGAGGTCGGCATGCAGATTGATGCTGTATTCTGGCGGCAGGAAGAAGAAAATCAGATCCGCCAGAGGGATGGGGGCGCTGTCTTCCGTCAGGCTGGCAGAGGCAGTAAGGTTGGGATAACTCACTGCCACGTCAATACTGCCTGGGCCAATTGCCACCTGGGTATTGGCCTGCCAGCTACAGGTGCGCGCTCCCGTTGGCTCGGCGACCGCCAACGTAAATCTGAGCTGGTTGAGGGTCAGTTTTGGGAACAGCTCCCACGATTTGCTGTTCACCAGCAGCAGCTCGAACAGGTTAATGGAGGACGTGGCGTAGTCGTAGCCAAACTTCAGCCGCTGTAGCTCAATATTTCCCGCACCGCGTATCGCCGCCGGGAGGGTATTCATAAAGTTTATCCCCCCAAGCAGCGCCAGCAGATCGTTGAGTGACGGAGGACGAACGGAAAGATCGCCGTCGAGGACAATTTGTCCTTCTCCCGACGAGGGGAAGTCGATGGTAAAGTCGATGGGATTATCGCCCACCTTGATTTTGCAGGCGATCTGGCCGGTAACACGCTCATCGTTACCCGGGATGGTGGCGTGGACGTTGACGCTGTCGAGCGCAAACCAGGGAACAGCATCCAGGCCAATGTCCCCGAGCGTCAGATAAAACGTGGTGTCAATCGACTGACCGTCGGCATTGACGCTGAATTCAATCTTCACTTCCAGTGAGGTATTCAAAAAATTCAGCGTTGGCCCGGTGACGGTTATCTTATCCCCACCTTCTGGAAAATCGATGACCACCGACTGCTGCGCGGACCCGAGGGTGAAGCTCTTACCGTCGATGATGGTGGTGATAAATTGATAAAACGACCCGGTGGAAAATACGCTGGGGAACAGCGAGAGAACGCCTTTGCTGGTGGCATTCTGCAGCTCGTTGTCAAGTGTCTCGAGTGGATCCTCATCATCGTCTGCAGAAGGTAATCTGCTCAGTCGCTGCATACGGCGGGAGGCGACCTGCTGCTGATTCACCTGCGTCATCAAAAACATCAATGCCTGGAGTAATTTATCGTTCTCGTTGCTGGTGTACCACGCTGTCAGACCTTCAAAGTAGCGCCGCCATTCGCCATCGGTCTTCGCGTTATCTTCCACCAGTGTTACCAGAAAGTCCGACAGCAGTTCCGGCGGCATCTTGCTGGTCTTGCTAAAGCCAGTTTTAAATGCATAGATGCCTACCTGGATGTACTGATACGTGGCGTGGTAAAGCGCTTCGCTTTTCACACTGGGCATGCTGGGTTGCTGTGATGAGGAAGACGTCGTCGCTCCTGAGAGCGGGCTACCAAACGTGCTGGGGTATGGGTTAACGTCTTTTTTGCTTAATTTAAAGAACGGCTTACCGAGGTTTAGCGCCAGATTGGCTGTGCCCTGCCCCTCGAACACTGACGGCAGCACGGCAATTTCATACAGATAATTAAACAGATCCTGCGGTAGTCCGGGCAGATTAATGACAATCACCCCCTTCGTCGCCAGTTGCCCCACCAGCGCGTTTAGCGCATCACCCGTGATATCTGGATTCACATAAATTTGCCCCGGCAACTTGTCATTGGGCTGAGTCAACCCTTTGCTCAGACACCAGCGCTGCGTGTAGTAGGCAATTTTCTCTTCCTGATCCATCTCTGTGGGATCGCCCTCCGGCGGTTTCCCATTGGCTACCGGGATATAGCTTTTCAGTTCGTCAAAGGTCGTCGACTGCAACGGGTTGAGCAGTGCGATGACGACCGGCTGATTAAAGGGTTTGCCGCTTTTTTGCGCCAGGGCGACAGCGGTCGCCAGTTCAAACGGGATCGCGGCCGCACCGCCGATGACCGGTTTGCGCTCCAGCGCCGAGTCGTACAGTCCGTACACCGGCATGAGCTGCGCCTGCTGCTTACGGACCAGTTCCACAAGCGCCTGCGCACGCTTAATCACCGCCGTATCGATTCCGGGAATTTTTTGCAATTGCGCCCAGTCAGGCATCGGCGGTGTTGGCATAGCAAAAGCGCGGTAAGAAAAATCCTTCCCCTGCAGGCTATCCTGTTCCGCCAGGTTGAGAGGTTTCGCCGCATCTTTTGCCAGAATCAGGCTGAGTGGATTATCGGTGGTATTCACCACCTCCCACATGTAAGGCTGAAGCTGCAGGTAGTAGTCGACCTGTAGCGTATTTGCCAGATTCTGGTTAGTGATGCTGGTAACTTCAGCCCCGCCGTTAATGCACAGCGGCAGTTGTTCCTTGAGCCCGTCCACTGAGCGGTTTTCGCCGCCGGATTTCGCCGTTTCCTGATAAGGGTAAAACGTTACCTCTACGCCATTCAGCCGGTAGGGCTGCGGGTTTTTCGGGTTCAGCCCTGGCAGCAGCACCGCCAGCTTGTTGATAACATCGCTCCCTTTCGAAGCGTCGTAGATCAGCTCAACGTTATTACTAAAGCCCAGCGAAATCATTCGTTTGAGCAGATTAATGGTATTGGCCTGATTGCCGTAACCCGATGAACGATACACAAAATAACGCAGCGGTTTATCGCCAATCCACGCCTGCAGGTGAGTCAGCCCCTGCTCGGTAATGATTCTGTTGGTCGACTGGGCGGATGAAGAAAACGCCTTGATCAACTGAGCAAGGTTTTGCCCACCACCACGTTTCAGAACGGCACCTTTTGGAGGCAAAGGCAGGATGGATTCACTCATTACTTGCACTCCCCTTTATCGGTAAGACAAGGCGCCACGTTGTCGCCTGTGGCTTTCGGCTCATTGTTGTAAACGGCATACCAGGCAAGCCCCGTTCGGGATGCCCCCCCGTCGGCGTCGCCAAAGAGGTAAAACGCGGTACTACCGTTAGGTGGGATCTTCAGAATGCCAAAGAACTTGATCGCAATTTCATTAAGAACCAGGATGAACTGTTTACCCGCCACGGCGCTTTTGCCTGACGACCGCGCAGGCACACTTCCCCCCTGCACGGCCTGCAGTCTCAGCGGCTTACGGGAGGTGGGGTGTAACATCTGACCGGGTTTGTCGGTGTAAAGCAGTTGAATGGTGCCGTAGGAAAGTGCAATCACGCTCTGCAGGCTGATAAGTGGGGCGCCGTTGGTCGTCCCCGGCATTTTCAGCCCCGTGCTGGCCTGGTATGACTCTCCGCTACTGTCCGGTGCCCACGCCAGCAACAGCACGGCGTTCAGCCCGGCTTTTCCTGCCAGTTCACCCGCCGTGCCAAGATTGAGCCGGAACTGCAGCCCATGCCAGCCGTCTGTCACCCCGCCCATCCGGATATTTGTCACAACGTCAAGATAACCGAGCGATTCGGGGGTGACATCGCTTTCATCAGCGCTGACCATCCCCATTAATTCCATAGACAATGAATCAAACAGACTGCCTGCCCGGGCGACACTTGCTGCCATGTTGAAGGTTATCTGACTGCTGTCGAACGTAATATGCCGGGTATTCAGCGGATCGGGGGTCTTAAATGCCATGTTCAGACCCAGGTTACTGTAATTTAGCCCAGTACGCGGTCCCCATTGCTCACCTTCAGGACCAAAAGAGTAAAAATCGACCGTCCCGGCTTCATCATCCGTGTGGAAGTCTTCGCCATCCTCATCAGGATCGCTCACCTGCAACTTGTGAAAACTGAGATAGCCGGTTAGGTCAAAGCGAATTTGTGTTTCCGTTTCGTCAGAGCGCACGGTGTTCATCGCTGCCGACACCGTCTCCACTGCGCAAAGTACGTTATTATCAAACTGGAAACAGTAATCGGAGAGGGTCTTCATGCCATAGGTCAGCCTGCCGCTGTTGTTCTGGAAGCTTCCTGACATAATGATTGAGTTGTATTGATTCCCTCCCTCTTCCATTCCCGTCACCGCACTCCCGAACACCTTGTTCAACGTCAGTTGCGTAAAGCTGGAGAACTGCTTCACGCTGGTGTTCTCAAACAACACCTTCAGCGTCAGCGTAATAAAATCATAGTCTTCGCCGTAGGCTGGTGTGACCGGGCTGCCTTCGCTACTGCTGTCATAGTCGCTGTCAATGTAGTGGATAAGCCCATACACCGAACTCTGCTTTTCGATCTGGATCCCTTCTCCCTGTGGATCGCTGGTTATCTGGCTTATTTCCACTGCCAGATGATGGGCAAAAAATCGGTCGGTATTGCGGATACCGGCGGTAATACCGGCTAAATCATCCGGCACTTTGGCTATTCTGGCGCGAAGCACCAGGATCCCGGTCCAGTTGGGATCACGGGCAATCTGACAGAAGCGGCCAAAAAAGTCCTGATCGTCTTCGGCGAACGCCGCGGCGAAATAGTCCTGCAGCCATTGCGACAGATTGACCATCTGCTGCTGGTCAGGCGTTTCGCCGGGCTTCATGGTTGGAGCCGCGAACGTTTCCGCCTGGGTCCATTTAGCCGGATTAGCTATCAGGTTGTCATCGACATTGCCGTCCGGATCCCACAGAGGTCCAGGGATATTTTTTACAATCATCACGTTGGCGTAGTTGCCGTAATCGAGGGACGCTCCGACGTCAGCCTCAATCACCCAGTCGCCGATATTCAACTGATTGGCAAAATGACCCGCTTCGTTGACAAAACTATTGCTGTTGGCCGCCACAAGAAGCAGTTGGTTCGTTTGAAACGCCTGCTGAAGCTCGGGGCTTGGGTTAACAAACGCCAGTTCTTTAACCTTTGGCGTCACCACCTGTCCCAGCAAAATTTTCTCCCATGCGCCCTGCTGGTTGCCCCGATTGAGGCTGGCAATGACACCCGACGGCGTGGTGAAGTTGAGCATATTTTCACCCGGCAGCGACGACTGGCACGGCGATAACCCCGCAACGCGGCGACGCACGGACAGCGCCTGGGACAACGTTTTATTGCCGATGGCTTTACGCCGTGTCGGGCCAATAATCAGGGTTTCAAACTGACGGCTCTGCTGCTGGTTAAACTGGTTAACCCCATCACCTGGCTGGAACCCGCTATAGGGCACCAGTGGAAACGGTGCCGGCCCTTGCTGCGAAAGCACATACCCTGGATCGACATGCCCCAACATGGAAGGATTCTGCTGCCAGACAATATCGTCATAACCAAACAACGCCGCCCCATCTGGCTGGGCCGCATAGGCATTGAATTTCCCCATCGCCGGCAGCACGGTTACCCACGAGGTGACGTAATCGTTGCTGAGCAATGTTGTGCTATCGTTCGGTGCCGCGACCGGAGATGCCGCCGGTGGTGGGAATGTTTGAGCGTATGCCCCCTGCCCTGAAACAAAACGCAGGCGCGAAGCGCTCTCCAGGGTGAAGCCTTGAGTGATCGAGATAAATTCACTGCCTGAAAGCCCGCACAGTATTTCGGCGCTAATACCGTTTGGGCCTGGCCGGGTGCTTATCAGAAAATCACCAAAGGGGGCAGCATGAAAATCCATTTCGCTCTCGCTCACCCGACGACCGAGGGAGAATACCAGCCCGGCGGGTTGAACATTGCCTTGCCCACCCGTTACCGGCGTAAGCGTTACCGCATCCCCGGTTACCGTGACATAGAATGACTGAAGTCGAGTAGGCTGTGTGCTCTGGTTAGTGCCGTCAAATAACAGCCCCGAGCGGTTATGATTTCGATTGTTCAGCGTTTCAGTGATGTTGAGCGGGTTAGCAGGATCAAAATTGGCCGTGAAGTTCAGCATATCGGCAGCGCCATCTGAACCTGAGGCCAGGGGCAACCATTCTGAGGTAAAACCGTCGAACGCGCTTTCTGTCGCGAACAGAAAATGGAATCCCCAGTGCCAGTCGTCATAGAGCGATGAACGGCGGATAGCGGTATTGAAGCTGATACAGCTGCGGTTAATACCGGCAAACGGCAGCGAGGCCGTCACTGCCTTCGTCATTTGCGGTGCCGCGCCCCCGGTAAAGGTGATTTTGCCGTTGCTCAGCGTCAACGTCGTATTTGCAAGGCTCACCTTCATGCCGTTTGGCACAAATAACGTCATGTTGGGCAGGATATTCGCGTTCGCCAGGCCCGACGCTACCGACGAGCCATCATCCGTTAATCCAAGCCAGATGGGGGTGGTAGATTGCGCCAGCGCGTCTATATCCGGCGTTGCCAGCCAGAGGATCCCCCGTGAGGCGGCCTGGCGAGCGGCAATATTCTGTACCGCCGTCACAAAAGCGGCCTGAGTATCACTATCGTCGTGATAATTCAACGCCTGGGGGCAAAAGACAAATATCCCCCCAAGCGAAATACTGCTCAGCGCTTCGGAGAGTTCAATCTCTTTTTCTGTCGCCGGCACATTTACGCCCAAGACGAAGGCCAGCGCCCCCGCGTTATCGCCATTGGTACTGGCCAGATAGAGTGCCGAACTGGCGGCCTGCACAAAAAAAGCCATTGCTCATCCTCCGACGAAGAGACGAAAGGGTTAAGCCAAAGGACAGAGTCCTTTGGCTGCATGAGTTTGCTGGTGTCGAACGTCGGATCAGACGGTAAAGGTGTGTGTTGCTGCCAGGGTGGTCTGCTTCAACTGAGCATCCTGATCGGAGTAACCGGAAGCGAACAGACCCAGCGTGTAGGTCGTACCACGGGTGAGTAAAATCTTGTTAAAAGAGACGGTGCTGCTGGCGTTGCCGCTGGTTGCCACTGCACGCCACTTTGGTTTCTGGTTGTAGGAGGCAGCGACCCCTTCCCAGATCCCCACCCAGGTATTCGAGCCTGCCGGGTTGTATCCTGGCAGCATTTCAATTTTCGCCACGAGCGACGTCGAACCGCGTTTAGCCACATCAACCGTGGATTTTGTCATCTGATAATCACTGCTACCGCTCTTCGGGACAAAGGCGGAAGCAATGACGTTGCTGTATTTTGACCATGCGCCTGTGGTGTTATTCAGCGGCCCAACGGCGTAGCCGATAATGTAGGAATCATCCGTGACATCCAGTCCGCCGAAAGACTGTGTCCCCGAAGGGGAGTTCCCCTCCAACGCATCGGAATGGAGGGCCTCCGTGGACCATGGGATCATATCGCCGGACTGCCAGATATACAGCACATTACCATAGGTGCTGGGTTGGTTAGCATTTGGGCCGTTATATTCAACGGTTATCTGGGTGGCAGTGACGGAATCAGGACCTGTTATCACAACAACATTTTGATCGGCGGTAGCGGCAATGCTCAGGTCAACCTGCAAGGTTTTATCAACGAACATAATACTCTCCTAATATCAAGATGATGATGCTAATGGCCCTCGCCCTGAATAATAAAAAGCAATATTATTCAGACCTCTATATTCAAGAGGGAGCGACGGTCTGACTTTTACACAAGTGATATTAACCGTAGACGATCTTTAAGAGCAATCTCAATGATTTTGAGAAAAATATTATTTTAATAAAGAAAATTAATGTTAATATTTTATAATTCATTTGCAAATCACCAGGTTATACAGAAAATATATTTGATGTGAAAAGCATTTTATGTTGCGATATAAATAGATAATTAAGCATTGCTAACGAATGCTAAAGGGTTATTAATATTCACGCTTACGAACACAGATAACTGCTTGAGTTACAATATATACTTGTATAAGCAAAGAGCGACAGCCCTGCGCCGTAAATGGCGAGGGCTGTCACCCGGCTTTACCTTGAATAGAGGGAGGCATGTATGATCTTCAATATCATGCACATACACGGAAAAAAATCTTTCGTGCGGTTGAGTAATAAATACGCGCTGTGTTTAATCAGCAAGCAATAGCGATGCTACTCCTGCGCTGCATTAAGTGGATACATTTGCCATGCACCTTTAATGTTTTTCAATTCGATATTGCTAATTAAACAGTGATTGGGATTATTTGGTAACGGATCCGCCTTCACCGTCGCATTTTTGTTTATCAAGGTTGAAGCATTCGCGCCCCCCGCCTGCTTCCAGTCCTTTGAGCGGTTAGGATCGGTTTTTATTAAAGCCAAAACCTTTTCCTTACTCACCCCTGAGTTATCCTTCGAGCACAGCGCTGAAACGTTTTGTAATTTACCAGGATAGCCGTCCTGGCCTGCATAGTTAGCATCTGTATTGGCTGCACCATACCGTACGACCAGAGCACCTTTCGGTACTATATTAACATTATCCTCTGCGAAGGTTGATGCAGACATAAGTGCACAAGAAGCGATTAGTAACACATGTTTTATTTTCATCATAGCCCCATCAAAGAGTTGAAATAAACTACATGATATATTCCGCCGTTTTAAACCATGCACCCCAAAACAACAAATTGAAATTTGTTGAATATATCTAAGGCAAAAGCATTAGCCGGGTTTGGATGCCAATTAAGTGTGGGTGTAAAAGTTAGTTTTTACAAGAATAAATAAATTCAGATAATTCAGATGCCTAGTATTTATAAGGATCTTTCCCTTGTTGTGGTGGCTGAGTGCATGATAATGGCGTATTAAATCACCAGAGGTCACCAACATGGACGAAAAGTCCCTCTATACTCATATCCTCAACCTGTCAACCCCATGAGGTGGGTGAGGTATCAACAAAGGAATCGATGCTTAAGGTTGAATTACATAAGCATGAATTGATATTTAAAGGCATAGCCGTTCCTGATAATACTGACTGTAAATAAAGAGGGGATAAAAACAAGAGACAGAATCATCATATAAGTGTTTAACCCTAAAAAGACATACTGGAGCGAATTTTCCCACCATGTGGGACATTTTGAATGCTAATTTTGGAGGTGATGCCCCACTCATGCCCCACGCACAAAACCAGTAAGACAAAACCCCTTTCAATTCAAAGCCTCACCTGGCCCAGTCGGGTTTATTCAGGATATGATCCTGCCAGTCGACGACGTCGGCTTCTTTCACTGCAATATGGCGCACGGAAATGCGTTCACCGTGCATCGCGGCTTTTGAACCGGTCAGCAGAGGATGCCAGGTCGGTAGCGGCTGCCCTTCCGCCAGCAGACGGTAGGCGCAGGTATGCGGCAGCCATTCGAAGGTAGGCAGGTTATCGCGGGTCAGTTTGATGCAATCCGGCTCATACTCGAAGCGGCGTTCGTAGTTACGGCACTGGCAGGTTTTGATGTTCAGCTGCTTGCAGGCGACGTTGGTGAAGTAGATTTCGTCGGTGTCGTCGTCCATCAGCTTATGCAGGCAGCACTGGCCGCAGCCATCACACAGCGACTCCCACTCCGCGTCGGTCATTTCGTCGAGAGTTTTGCTTTGCCAGAAAGGAGTATCGCTCATAAGGGTGTCCGCCATTAAAAATCAGGGTGCACCTTATAACCACTCTGGCACGTCGATGCAAGTTTTGCCGCCCGAAACGGCGGCAAAGCTATTTTACAGTACGCGGGTCGTGAGGGACAGCTGGTTTAAACTCACTTCCAGCTCGTCGCCGCTCTGCAGAGGACCAACGCCTTCCGGAGTACCGGTCAGAATGACGTCACCCGGCTTGAGGGTGAAGAAGCGGCTCATGTAAGCAATCAGCGGCACAATATGATGGATCATATCTGCGGTACTGCCCTGCTGGCGTACTGCGCCATTCACCGTCAGGCTGAGCGTGCTGTTCTGCGGATCGTGTTTAAACTCGGCGGCGGGAATAAAACCGGAGATCGGACATGAATTATCAAATCCTTTCGCCTTTTCCCACGGCTGCCCGGCTTTCTTCATCTCCG
The DNA here is from genome assembly GCF_003634235.1 of Yokenella regensburgei. Taxonomy (NCBI): domain Bacteria; kingdom Pseudomonadati; phylum Pseudomonadota; class Gammaproteobacteria; order Enterobacterales; family Enterobacteriaceae; genus Yokenella; species Yokenella regensburgei. The sequence continues at coordinate 1,577,264 of NZ_RBIZ01000003.1, forward strand.
CCTGAACGTCACGCAGCGTCAGATCCAGCGCTACACCATAACCGGCAATTGCTTTTCGCACGTGATCTTCTGTCGCCTGACGCAGCGTGGCGCCAATCAGGACCGCCAGTTCAACCTCGTGATGCACGGAACCCAGGTCCTGGGGGATCGCCAACGGCTGGCGGATATCACAAAGCGCCGTCTCTGGCTTAATAAACAGCACCGGATCTTTCGGCGTCGCGCTGCCCATCTCCTTAATGTGTTTAGCGTAGTTACTGCCAACACAAACCACTTTACTTACCGGGTAATCCAGCAGCGCACCCTGCCAGTTATGGTGTTGATACATTCGCTTCCCCTGATTATTTTTTCTCCGCCTTGCCGAGATGCATTTTCAGCAGGTCTTCCGGCGGGGGTGGGAGTTGTAAGTAATAGCCCTGTTCTTCCAGTGCTTTTTTCACTTTCTCAATATCAGCATTAGCCAGCTTTTTTCGTCCGTCCAGCGGCAACAGCATTGCCAGCTGCGGTTGACCAAAGCCACGCATGAGCTCTTCCGGTACACGAGAAAAGTCGTCCTTTTTCTCGACGTACAGGTAGGTTTGCTCGCGTTTAGCACTACGGTAGATAACACAAAACATAATTGACTCTTTTTACTGCCCTGTTTTGGCATAAGCTAACATCTTTGAAACCCGTACCACAAGGCATGGCGTAAGACGTTATTCATTGCCCCAGCGGTTCAGAAACTCGGCGATATCATCGATACGTTTGGCATCGATACCGACTTCACGGGCCATCTCAACCTGCGCCTCTTCGCTAATCTCTTCGTTATTCATTAAGCGGGTCAGCAGCAGCTGGAAGTAGTGCGCCAGCGAGTCATGTTCCGCCTCGCTTACCGGCTGGGCGGCTTCCGTCGCATACTCTTCCGTGATGTCGTAATATTTCAGTGGTATTTCATTGTTCATGAATCGCTCCGGGGCATTAGCGCCCGTGTCAGACCTTAAGCATTTTTACCGTGGCGTCGATGTCTATCTCATCTTCTGAGAAAATTAACGTCGTGCCCTGGAAAGTGGTGATGGCCAGTTTTTTCAGTGAGCGCATCTCACCTGGCTTCGTGTCGGTTTTGGGCCTGATACTGCTCATCAGCACGCCGACAGACAGCACCGCATTCTCTTTATCAATGCGGGTCTCAGCCGGCACTTCTTCACTGTACACGAGGTAAGATTTGATAGAAGTCAGCTTCAGTCGCTCACCGGCGATATAAATGTATTTGCTTTCCGGCACCACTTTTACCGCATACGCCGATAACCCTTTGTTATTGGTCGTGGGTTCGAAAGTGACTTCCGCATCCTTTTTAATCAGATCAGGGTTAGCGACCTTAATCACATGAAAATAGCGGTTGTCACCGTTTTCATCTTTGATAAAACCAAAACCTTTATCTTTAAACCAGGTTGTGATCGTTCCGTTCATCGCCATTGCAGCTTACCTACCTAATCGTTTATCTACTCAGTTTTTTACAGCGCGCAGTGTAATGCACAACGCCCACTCAAACCATGCCTTGCTCTATTCTTAGTTTACTGTCTGCCGTCGTTTAAATCACCTCCGCCAGGCGACGAATACCTTCAACCATCGCCTGCGGAGGATGATTGGCAAAACCAATCAGGATCCCCTCGCGTGAGGTCTCTCCGTGATAATAGTGACTTAATGACTGTATCCCCATCCCCAGTTGACGGGCTTTCACTTCAACCTCATGCCCCGTCAGACCATTATGCAGCCAGCAGACAATATGCACCCCGGAGTCCGACTGCTGGACGGTCATTTTCCCGGAAAGGTGGCGTTGAATCGCCTTTACCACCGCCGTTCGTCGCTCATAGCACGCCTTACGCACCCGTCGCACATGCCGGGCGTAGTGGCCCTCTTCAATGAAGCGCGCCAGCACCGCCTGTTCCAGATAGCCGGTACTGAGATCGGCAAGATATTTGGTGACCACGAACTGCTCTTTTAGCCCGGGGGGAACCACTAAAAATCCAATGCGGAACTCGGGATACATCATTTTTGAGAATGTCCCGGCATAGATGACCCGCTGTTGCGTATCCAGCCCCTGCAGCGCCTGCACGGAGCGATCGGCGTAGCGAAACTCACTGTTATAGTCATCTTCAAAGATCCACGCCTGGTGAGTGTCGGCCCAGTCGAGAAGCTCGCGACGGCGGGATAAGCTCAGCGTCCCGCCTAGCGGGTACTGGTCTGAAGGCACAACATAAGCAAGCTTTGCCAGCGGGAAGCGGCGGATCCCATCACTCACATCCATGCCTTCCTCATCAACCCGAACCGGCCTCACCAGCGCCCCCGTTGACATAAAGACACCACGAGCGCCTTTGTAACCTGGATCATCCAGCCAGACCTCGTCTCCCTTTGAGAGCAGCGCCCGGGCGGTGATACTCATCGCCTGCTGGATCCCATTGACGATAATAATATTATCCTCAACGCAGTTAACGCCGCGCGTCGACTGGATATAGTGGCTGATAGCCCTTCTTAAAGGCAGAAATCCCTGGGAACTGGTGTGCAGGCCGAGTTCATAGCGTGACTCTTTCCAGACCTGCCCGAGCAATCGCCCCCATATTCCATGGGGAACCAGATCCGTACAGCCAACGCCGACGCAAAAAAGTGGATTGCGCTCATCCCCCTCTGGCTCTTCAGACCACAGGTTACGCACGCGCGCGATATCGGCATTTAGCGGGCCATCAGTAGGGATATCCTTCTTTTGCGGCTTTTTTGAGAAACCATTACTGATGTTGCTATCGGGGATACTTTGCGCAACAAAGGTACCAGCCCCCTTCAGCGTGACGATATACCCCTCATCGGCCAGCCTGTCGTAACCGGCGATAACCGAGTTGCGGGAAATGGACATCATCTCTGCCAGCGCGCGGGTTGAGGGGATCTTCGACCCCAACGGCAGACGCTCCTCTACTATCGCGTTACGCAGAGCATGATAGACCTGCTCTTTGATAACACCTTTCTCCAGGAGGAGTTCCTGAAACAGAGGTGCGTTTATTTTTTTCATCGCTCTGACTCTTATGTAAAAAGTGGATCCTATAAATATCCATAAAGTGTCCCTATGCCTCGGCGTGGAAGGCATTTAGGATCGTCTCTACAGAATACCACTGATTATCCAGATATCAGGAGACCTATGAACAATAAAAGTACTGACTCCAGCAAAATAACTATTGAACCCGCCGTACAAGAAGATTTTGCCGACTGGCTACCGCTATGGAAAAATTATCTGATATTTTATCGCACAGAACTCTCAGATAATATGACGCAATTAACCTGGGACCGTTTTCTAAATCCTGTTGAACCTATGTTCTGCGCCGTTGCTAAATACGATGGTAAAATCGTCGGCTTTGTTCATTATCTTTTTCACCGTTCAACCTGGGCGGAATCAGATTATTGCTACCTTGAAGACTTATTTGTGAACGAAGGTGTTCGCGGCAAACATATTGGTAAGCAGCTCATTGAGTATGTTCAACAACATGCCCGTAAACGCCACTCCTCCCGCGTGTACTGGCACACCCATGAGACGAACCTTCGCGGACAGCGGCTTTACGACTGGGTGGCGAAGAAAAGCGGCATGATCGAATACTATATGTGAATATAGAGCACGAATATTTCGATTAATTTTTCTGCGGTCTGATTTACAGGACCGCAGATCGTGCGCCAAATACTTTTCCTCAACCCGAAATAAAAAGAAAACGTCAGCTACCTCGCTACCGGTAAATCGGCGTAGCGGGTGGTATAGCCTGGCGACAGCATTTCACGCTTCATGCTCCAGCTTTTTTGGATCCCCTGTCCGGCGAACCAGATAGTGCCACGCCCGGAATGGTTGAGACTGTCGACAACATCCATCAGCGCATCGCTGTTTTGCCGCGGCTGATATTCATCAAACAAATTAAGTTGCGCGACGCCCTGGCTAAAAAAGTCACTCAGCATCACCCCGGCCTTCATATAACGGAAGCCGTCTTTCCAGATCCGGTCAAGGCCGCTCGTGGCAATACGGATAATATCGCGGGTATCGTTGGTGGGGATAGTCAGGCGACCGCTGGCCTGCGGGCCATAGAAAACTTCGTTTTCCGCATGCGGGCTGGTGCGCATAAAAATACTTATTGCACAACAATACTGCCTTTCGCTGCGTAGCTTCTCTGCGGCGCGCTCGGCGTAGGCGCAGATGGCCTGGTGCATGTCGCGGTATTCCGTGATGCGGTGCCCAAATGAGCGGCTGCAGATTATCTGCTGTTTAGTTGGCGCAAACTCATCCAGCGCCAGGCAGGATTCGCCGCGCAGCTCGCGCACGGTGCGCTCCAGCACAACATTAAAATGGTTACGCATTACCCAGGTGGAGCTGTTCGCCAGCTGTAAGGCATTCTCGATGCCCATCGCGTTGAGCTTTTTGCTGATCCGCCGACCAACCCCCCATACCTCTGCTACCGGAACCAGAGCCAGCAGTTTCCGCTGACGTTCACCGTCGGAAAGATCCACCACCCCCTGCGTTTTACTCCACGTTTTCGCCGCAAAATTCGCTATTTTTGCCAATGTCTTGGTTGGCGCTATTCCCACACCGACGGTGAGCCCGGTATGTTTCAGCACCCGTTCACGCATCTGCTGGCCAAATAGCGCGAGCGACGTGCAGTTCTCTACACCACAGAGATCAATAAACGCCTCGTCGATGGAATAAACCTCAATGGAGGGCGCCATCTCACCCAGCGTCAGCATCACGCGGTGGCTCATATCGGCATACAGCGCATAGTTCGAGCTAAAAACCGCTACCCGCTGGCGGCGCAAATCATCTTTGATCTTGAAATATGGCGCGCCCATTTTGATATCCAGGGCTTTGGCTTCCGACGAACGCGAAATAATACAACCATCGTTATTGGAAACTACCACCACCGGTTTCCCCTGCAGATCGGGGCGAAAAACGGTCTCGCAGGAAGCATAGAAGCTGTTGACGTCAACCAGCGCGAACATATTTGTGCGCTTTAATTGTGTGCGTCACCACGCCAAAGATTTGTAACTCTTCGCCAGCATGAAAACGAATAGGAGAATAGTCAGGGTTATGCGCAACCAGCTGCAGGTATGGTCGCACCTGCAGCTCCTTCACCGTAAATTCACCCGCCACGGCAGCGACCACGATATCGCCATGCTCTGCCGTCAGGGAGCGGTCAACCACCAGCAGGTCGCCATGGCCAATGCCCACGCCAATCATGGAATCACCGCTAACTTTGATAAAGTAGGTTGCACTCGGATGCTTGACCACCAGCTGATTCAGGTCAAGCGTGTCTTCAACGTAGTCCTGGGCCGGGCTTGGAAAGCCGCACGACACCCGGTCAGTGAACAGGGGAAGTTCAACTACCGCTTCCCCTTCTCTGGATGTGAGAAACTGCATAATAATCACCATCAACAATACTGTTTTTATATACAGTAGTTTTATTGAAGGTAATGTTCAAGCCGCGTGTCGTCACGGTTTGCTGGTTTTATCGCCGACGTTATCCTAATGCTCTGGCAAGCCAGCGATTATTGTTTTGTAAATTCCAGCGCAACGCGGTAACGCAATCAGTCAAATACCCCGTTGATGATGGAGGTGACAATCGCGGTGCTGAGGGCGATAAGAACCAGGTTATCCCCAACCACGCGCCATTCATAGCCTGGATAGTGCGGCAACTGGTTGAGCATTGAGGCCGGGACGGTCTTTTTCGCAATACCGGGAGGGAGTGGTTTTCCACGGGCCAGATTTTTGGCGATCCCCGGCGGCAAGGATTTGTATCCGGTCAACCCGTACTGCACAGCGAGTCTTCGCGCATCGGAAAAACTCACATCAGCACCGACGTTCGCCGGGTTACCATTATTCTTATAGCTGCCATGAGATTCGTTATTTTTACCATTATTCCCCTGGGAACTATGGTTACCGCTATTGCCATTATTGCCGCCATTGCCGTTGCCATGACCATTGCCATTTCCGGGATTCGCCAGAACCGGCGTCGACAATAGCGAGGCAATCAGGGAAAGCGCCACAGCGGAAATAAGACCACTACGTTGCGTTGACATAATCCATCCTTAAAAGGCACTGAGATACTTTTAATCTAGAGTCCGCAAGGGTGGGTCGCAATAGTCGTCGTCTTAATTTCCGGGCCAGAATCAGTCGTCATCGCCGCCCAGGAAAATCATATCGCAATCTAACTGATCGATAGCCAGGTAGTACATCGTCACTCCCCCCAGGAAGCAAGCCAGCAGGAGCAAACCGGTACACCACTTCATCATCACTGTTACCATCCTGTCATTGCATCAATGACCGGCATCATACAGGGCCGATAGTTAACGTAAGCTATCAGGAGTGAAGAAAAAAAGCTGGTCTGAGGAGACCAGCTCTGTTGATGGGGCTTAGAAGCGGTAGCCCGCGGAGAACATGAATACCCACGGATCCAGACGAGTACTGACTTTCTGATCCACGCCGCCGGCTTTGAATTTGACGTCGGTGTCGATATCCATGTACCAGACCGACATGTTCAGCAGCCAGTCACGGTTGAGGAGGTAATCAAAACCAACCTGCCCCGCAGCGCCCCAGGAGTCCTTCAGGCTCAGGTCGGACAACCCGGCATCTTTACCCGTATCGTTAAAGTCTGCATTGAAGAAGGTGGTGTAGTTGATACCCGCGCCAATATACGGGCGCATTTTGCTGTTAGCATCGCCAAAGTACCACTGTGCCATTAACGTTGGTGGCAACTGATTCACGGTGGCGATAGTCCCGGTCGGTCCGGTTCCTACCTGGTGGCGGAACGGCGTGGCCGCCAGCAGTTCGATCCCGATGTTATCCGTCGCCATATAGGTGAAGGTTAATCCCAGTTGGGTATTGTTGCTGACGTTAAAGCTGCCGAGGCTGCCCAGAACGTTGTCTGAACCTTCGGTCGGGCGAACCGTCGCCGTCCCCGCTCGGATGAAAAATTCTCCCGCTTCATGCGCCCATGCCCCGCCAGAAAGGCTGCTTAAAACCAGTGCCGCCACTGCAAGTTTCTTCATATCCATTCCCTCATTATGGTTTTTTACAAGCGCGGGCAAATATACCCACAATGAGGTAAAAACGATCCAACTCAGATCACATTAGGTCTAATGATTTAACATTTATTGATCCAGATTAATTTTGACGTCCAATTTGAAGCAACCAAATGGAATTTATATCAATTTTCCGGTTTTCTTCATTACATACACTCACTTTCCCGGCGCCTGCCGAGTGCCCTTCGCCCGGTCATCACGTTTATGCAAACGTCGCCTTTACAAAGATATGCTTTTCCATACCCGAGTTGATGCTGCCACGCGGCGCTCATCTGAGTTACAATTGCGGCCTAATTAACACCTGCAATACTCAAGGAGAGTGCATGTCTATCACGGCGCAGTCCGTTTACCGTGACACGGGTAATTTTATTCGTAATCAGTTTGTTACCATTTTACTGATTGCACTGCTGTGCGCCTTTATCACCGTGGTGTTGGGTCATGCCTTTTCACCGAGCGAAGAGCAGCTCTCTGTACTGCGCGAGGGCGACAACCTGGCAGGCAGCGGCGGGCTGTTCGAACTGGTCCAGAACATGACGCCGGAGCAGCAGCAAATTCTGCTACGCGCCTCGGCGGCGTCTACCTTCTCCGGGTTGATTGCTAACGCCATCCTCGCGGGCGGCGTTCTGTTACTGATCCAGCTGGTTTCAGCCGGGCATCGCGTCAGCGCGCTGCGGGCTATCGGTGCCAGCGCGCCGGTGTTGCCAAAGCTGTTTCTGCTGATTCTGGTCACCACATTCCTGGTGCAGATGGGTGTGATGCTGGTCGTGGTGCCTGGCGTACTGCTGGCCATTGTGCTGGCCTTCGCCCCGGTGATGCTGGTTCAGGATAAACTCGGCATCTTTGGCGCCATGCGCAGCAGCATGAAGCTCGCGTGGGCGAACATGCGTCTGGTGGCGCCGGCGGTTATCTTCTGGCTGCTGGCAAAGACCCTGCTGCTGCTGTTCGCTTCTGATTTTGCCGTGCTGACGCCGTACATTGGCGCGGTGGTGGTAAATACCCTCAGCAACCTGATTTCCGCGGTGCTGCTGGTCTATTTATTCCGCCTGTATATGCTGATTCGCAACTAAACTTATCCCATGGCCCGGCCCGTTGGGCCATGACTGAATGACGGAACCGAAGTATGAAGCAGTTTCTGGATTTTTTACCGCTGGTCGTATTCTTCGCTTTTTATAAGCTGTACGACATCTATGCCGCGACCACGGCGCTGATTATTGCTACCGCCATCGTGCTGATTTACAGCTGGGTGCGCTATCGCAAGGTCGAAAAAATGGCCCTGATCACCTTCCTTCTGGTGGCGGTGTTTGGCGGTCTGACCCTGTTCTTCCACAACGATGAGTTCATCAAATGGAAGGTCACCGTTATCTACGCGCTGTTTGCCGGTGCCCTGCTGATTAGCCAGTGGGTGATGAAAAAGCCGCTTATCCAGCGCATGCTGGGCAAAGAGATCAGCCTGCCGCAGGAAGTGTGGTCGAAGCTGAATATCGCCTGGGCGGTATTTTTCATTCTCTGTGGGCTTGCCAATATCTATATCGCGTTCTGGCTGCCGCAGAATATCTGGGTCAATTTCAAAGTGTTCGGCCTGACGGCGCTGACGCTGGTCTTTACTCTGCTGAGTGGAGTCTATATTTACCGCCACATGCCGCAGGATGATCAATAATGACCGAAGCAACAAACGTTCCGCACGGTGAACTGGTATTACGCACCCTCGCCATGCCTTCTGATACCAACGCCAACGGTGATATTTTTGGCGGCTGGTTGATGTCTCAGATGGATATTGGCGGCGCTATCATGGCAAAAGAGATTGCCCATGGTCGCGTGGTGACCGTACGGGTCGACGGTATGACCTTTTTACGCCCGGTCGCGGTTGGCGATGTGGTGTGCTGCTACGCACGCTGCGTGAAGCGCGGCCAGACCTCGATCACTATCAATATTGAGGTGTGGGTGAAGAAAGTGTCGTCCGAGCCGATTGGCCAGCGTTATAAAGCCACCGAGGCGTTGTTTATCTACGTCGCGGTCGACAGCGAAGGGAAACCCCGCCCGCTGCCAACGCTGTAACCTCTCTCCGGCCGCACTCTGCGGCCGGAATGCTTTTATAAAAAGCCCAGCAATGAAAAGAAGAAGTAGCCCACCACGATAATAATCACCGGCAGGACATACAGTGGAAAGAATTGCAGCAGAATGGTGTGATGCGGCACGACAATCCGCGACTCAACCTGTTCACGCGTCAGCCCCTCTGCCCCTTTTGCCTTCTCAAGGATCATCTGGTCTTCCACCCCTTCACGCAGGAACTTCGCCTGGCGGCTCATTCGGGCTCCGGAGGCCTGCAGCGCCAGCCCGACAAACACCAGCACATAAATAATCCAGAACAGAATATTCAGGCTGTTTTTGAAATCCGGCAGCGGTGAGTTGTACCAGAATACGTTCAAAAAAGGCGTGTTAAAACGCGCCATCTCGATCATGACGTGTGCAAAGTCCTGCATCACGGCGCTGATCCCCGGCTTTTTTTCGCTGTGCTCATACATAAACTTCAGCACGGATATCAGTGTGGAGAGGACTGCCGGAATAAAAATCACCCATCCTGCAAGGCGTTTGAGAATGGCAATACGTCCAGCCTGTTGATACGTCATGAGTTCCCCTTGTAAAGACGCTCCAGTGCTCCTAAGTCTACCCGCAGCCAGCAAATTTCGCCCGATCTTTCAGGTGAAATACGTTACCATGCGCAGAGACTGTTCCCGATAAGCCTGAAGGAGAGGTTCTGATGTCAACCCCGCGCCAAATACTTGCCGCTATTTTCGATATGGATGGATTACTCATTGATTCCGAGCCGTTGTGGGATCGTGCTGAACTGGATGTGATAGCAAGTCTGGGGGTGGATATTTCCCGACGTAGCGAACTGCCGGATACGCTCGGTTTGCGTATCGATATGGTGGTTGATCTGTGGTTCGCCCAGCAACCGTGGGACGGCCCGAGCCGTGCCGAAGTGACGGAGCGCATCATCAGTCGTGCCATTACGCTTGTGGAAGAGAGCCGTCCGCTGCTGCCGGGCGTGCGCGAGGCCGTTGCTCTGTGCAAAGCTCAGGGGCTGAAAGTGGGCCTCGCCTCGGCTTCTCCGCTGCACATGCTGGAAAAAGTGCTGACGATGTTTGATCTGCGCGACCAGTTCGATGCGCTGGCTTCCGCTGAAAAACTGCCGTACAGCAAACCGCACCCGCAGGTGTACATCGACTGTGCTACAAAGCTGGGTATCGACCCGCTATGCTGCGTGGCGCTGGAAGACTCCGTTAACGGCATGATTGCCAGTAAAGCGGCGCGTATGCGCTCGATTGTGGTGCCGGACCACGAGCATCAGAACGACCCCCGCTATGTGCTGGCTGAAGTGAAATTAACCAGCCTGCAGCAGCTGACCGCCGAAAACCTGCTCGGTTAATCACCAGACGGGTAGCAATTCGGCTACCCGCCCTGATTTTACTGGGTTTTGTGACAAAGAGTTACAACGTCACCACTTCCGAATACTGTATAAAAACCCTATACTGGATGTATCGACAGTTTATCGGGTTTTATCATGACGGCAGAAGGTCACCTGCTCTTTTCCATCGCCTGTGCGGTATTTGCCAAAAATGCTGAGCTGACGCCTGTGCTGGCGCAGGGTGACTGGTGGCATATTGTGCCGTCGGCGGTACTGACCTGTCTGCTGCCGGATATCGATCATCCGAAGTCTTTTCTCGGCCAGCGATTGAAGTGGGTCTCCACCCCGGTCGCCCGCGCGTTTGGGCATCGGGGCTTTACCCATAGCCTGCTGGCCGTTTTTGCCGCACTGACCCTCTTCTCTCTGAAAGTGCCGGAAAGCTGGATCATCCCCGCCGACGCGCTGCAGGGTATGGTGCTCGGTTATCTGAGCCATATTCTCGCTGATATGCTGACCCCGGCAGGCGTACCGCTGCTGTGGCCGTGCCGCTGGCGTTTTCGTTTCCCCGTCCTTCGCCCGCAAAAGGGCAACCAGCTTGAACGCGTATTGTGCATGGCGTTATTTGCCTGGGCGATATGGATGCCGCAGTCGCTGCCGGAAAATAGCGCGGTGCGGTGGTCATCCGACATGATTAATTCGCTGCAAATAAACTTCAATCGTTTCATTCATCACCAAAACGAACATTAAACCAACGGAAAAATGATTTTTGTCATAAACCATTCCATTTGGATATAAGCGCCACTAATCACTTCTGCTAACCTTTCGCCATCAGAGTCGGTAATGCTACTAAGCCGACCTTATTTCCATTTCAGGAGAACGGGGATGAACTTTCCATTAATCGCGAACGTTGTTGTGTTCGCCGTATTGCTATTTGCTCTGGCGCAGACTCGCCATAAACAGTGGAGTCTTGCGAAAAAAGTATTAGTGGGTCTGGTAATTGGGGTGGTCTTTGGCCTGGCCCTGCAGCTCATTTATGGATCCGACAGCCAGGTGCTGAAAGATTCTATTCAGTGGTTCAACATCGTCGGCAACGGCTATGTACAACTGCTGCAAATGATCGTCATGCCGCTGGTCTTTGCCTCTATTTTGAGCGCAGTTGCCCGCCTGCATAACGCCTCACAGCTGGGTAAAATCAGCTTCCTGACCATCGGTACCCTGCTGTTTACCACGCTTATCGCGGCGCTGGTTGGCGTGCTGGTGACTAACCTGTTTGGCCTGACGGCGGAAGGTCTGGTTCAGGGCAGCGCCGAAACCGCGCGTCTGAACGCCATTCAGAGCAACTACGTGGGCAAACTGGCGGATCTCACCGTTCCTCAGCTGCTGCTCTCCTTTATTCCGAAAAACCCGTTTGCCGACCTGACCGGCGCGAACCCGACCTCGATCATCAGCCTGGTGATTTTCGCCGCCTTCCTCGGTGTTGCGGCGCTGAAACTGCTGAAAGATGACGAAGCCAAAGGCAAGCGCGTACTGACCGCCATCGATACCCTGCAGGGCTGGGTGATGAAGCTGGTTCGTCTGGTGATGCAGCTGACCCCGTACGGCGTACTGGCGCTGATGACCAAAGTGGTTGCTGGTTCTAACCTGCACGACATCATCAAACTCGGCAGCTTCGTGGTCGCTTCCTACCTCGGTCTGGCAATTATGTTTGTGGTGCATGGCATTCTGCTTGGCGTCAACGGCGTGAGCCCGCTGAAGTACTTCCGTAAAGTCTGGCCGGTGCTGACCTTCGCCTTTACCAGCCGCTCCAGCGCCGCGTCTATCCCGCTGAGCGTCGAAGCGCAGACCCGTCGTCTGGGCATCCCGGAATCTATCGCCAGCTTCTCTGCCTCTTTCGGGGCGACCATTGGCCAGAACGGCTGTGCGGGTCTCTACCCGGCGATGCTGGCGGTGATGGTTGCACCGACGGTGGGTATTAACCCGCTGGATCCGCTGTGGATTGCCACACTGGTCGGGATTGTCACCATCAGCTCCGCAGGCGTTGCCGGTGTGGGTGGCGGTGCAACCTTCGCCGCACTGATCGTGCTGCCCGCAATGGGGCTGCCGGTCACGCTGGTCGCACTGCTGATTTCCGTCGAACCGCTTATCGACATGGGCCGTACCGCACTGAACGTCAGCGGCTCCATGACCGCCGGTACTCTGACCAGCCAGTGGCTGCGCCAGACCGATAAAGCGGTGCTCGACAGCGAAGAAGACGTCGAACTGGCACATCGCTAAACCAATGCAAAAAAGGGCCGATTCGTCGGCCCTTTTTTTATGCTGTTACCAGCCCGGAATAAAGGGATCGGGTGAAGCAGAAACACCCCTACTCTTCGATTTCTCCTTCCTGGCGCATCTGCAGCGCCCAGCGCTGAGCGGACTCAGGCACGCTGAACGCCTGTGAACGGCAGAAATGCTCGCCCATCAATACAAACGCCACATATTTACCGCGCAGCAGCCAGACATCTTTATAACCCTCCACCTTCAGCGCATGCTCAGGGGGAGCGGGCTCAATGCGGGGAACGTAGGAGATAACGCGGCGGTTTTGTTGGCGCAGAGGTTTCATAGGCGGTTGGTTCACACACAGAAAAATCAAAACGGTAAAACGCTATGATAGCCGATCCCGGAGCAAATCGTCGCTCCCTCTGTGCGAACAAGACAAGATTAAACAAAATGCCCGGCTAATTAGCCGGGCACTGGAGGATCAAACGTCCCGATAGGTGCCGAGACGGTAACCACGCTCGGCGACAGCATACTTCAGCGCGTCGGAGGTAAGCACTTCAAGCTCCGTCAGCCGCGGATAGCAGTAGGCGCTCTGCATGATGGTGTGGTCAACAAACGCCGGATGACACATCACCTCAATCGAACGCTCACCGCGAGCGGCGGAATCGTCCAGCGTCTGCAGGAACAACGATTCGGTAACCGCTTCCCCGTAAAACTCGCTGGCAAAACCATCGCTGCTGCGAATACCGCTATCGTCCAGACCGTCACGCTGTACCAGGCTTCTGTCGATACGCATCGCTACGCCATGAGCTTTGGCAAACTCTGCCACCAACGGGAAGATCTGCGGGATCATATGCACATGGTGGTGACCATCGATATGCGTCGGTTCACAGCCGAACAGCTCGACAAAGCGCTGATACTGCAGCGCCAGCTCGTGGGCAATCTCATCCAGCGGCAGCGTGTCTTCTTCAGCCATCTGCCAGATCCACTTCCCGAGTTTACCTTCGCGGGTAAGCGAAGGCATTGGGGAAAGCGGTGTGCCGAGGGTCAGCACAAAGTGCATACCGACCGCGAGCTCCGGAACGCGACGGCTAAGCGCTGCGGCATGTTCAATAGCACCACCGTTCACCAGCGCCGTGGTTGAGGTTACCAGACCATGCTTGCAGGCTTCGACAATTCCGTAGTTCTGCCCCTTGCTGAGGCCAAAGTCATCGGCATTGACTATCAGAATACGTTCCATCTGCCCTCCCGTTACTGCTTCAGTTTTTGAATAGTCGACGCAAAGTTCGGCAACCAGGTCTCGTGCGCGAGGATCATTTCACGCGCCAGCGATTCCGCATCACGGTCGGAGTGGATGAGCGGGCTCAGGTTCAGCGCCAGCAGCACATCGTTCAGTTCACCGCTGATAGCCGCCTGGCTGGCGGCGATTTCAAAGCCTTTAATGGTGTGGATAAGGCCCATGACTTTGTCATCGAAGTGAGTGATGCGCGGATGCGGCTGCGCACCGTCACGACCGAGGATACAGGTCATTTCCACCGCCCAGTCTGCCGGAATATTATCGATATGTCCGTGGTGCGGGACGTTAACGTAATGCTCCGCCTGCTTGTCGTTGTAGATGGCGTTGATAACCTCGCAGGCCGCATCAGAGTAGTACGCCCCACCGCGCAGCTCCAGCTCCTTCGGTTTGATGTTGAGGTTCGGATCTTTATACAGCTCAAACAGCTGCTTCTCGACCTTCTGCACCACCTGCGCACGGGCGCCGCCTTTGTAGTACTCGCCCATTTCAATGGCCAGCATCTCTTTTTGCTTAAAGTAGTACAGCAGATAGGAGCACGGCAGCAGGTTGAGAGAGCGAATCAGACCTTCGCTGAACGGCAGGTCGAAGATGTTTTTCACCGTGTTGGCGGTGAGCGTTCCGGAGGCAACGCCGTCCAGCAGCTCGGCAAAGCGCGATTCACCGTTCACCAGCACGTCACGGATGAACACCATGTGGTTCAGACCGAACAAATCGATGGAGAGGGAGTCTTTTTCGCTGATGTTCAGTACATCGGTGATGAACATCTTCATGCCGATAGGGATGTTGCACACGCCAATAAAACGCTTGAATCCGGTATGACGATAAACCGCCTCGGTCACCATACCGGCCGGGTTAGTGAAGTTAATCACCCACGCATTCGGGCAAATCTCCTGCACGTCTTTAACGATATCGAAAATCACCGGAATGGTGCGCAGGCCTTTGAACAGCCCACCTGCCCCGTTGGTTTCCTGGCCGAGATAGCCATGGCTCAGCGGAATACGCTCATCTTTTTCACGCGCTTTCAGCTGGCCAACGCGCAGTTGGGTGGTAACGAAGTCTGCACCCTCCAGCGCCTGACGGCGGTCGAGAGTTTTATAAACCTTCATCGGTACGCCGGCTTTTTCAACCATGCGCTGGCACAGGGCGTGAATAATATCCAGCTTCTCCTGACCTTCGGCGACATCCACCAGCCACAGCTCGCTGACCGGCAGTTCATGATAACGCTTGAGGAAACCTTCCAGTAATTCCGGGGTATAGCTGCTGCCGCCACCAATAGTGACTACTTTTAATTTCTGGCTCATAACTTTCTCCCTTGTGGTTCCGCAATGTAAACGTGGGGATTCCTCCACGTTTTTATGCGCGGTCAGGCAAATGAAATCTTGAAGTAAGGCGAAAATGTTTTCGCCTGATATTAATTAATACTGGTCAGTTTTTTCCGGTAATTGCTTGGCGTAAATGAAGTCAGCTTTTTGAATGTCTTAATAAAAAGACTAGGGCTACTATAGCCAGACTCGTAAGCAATATCCGTTACTGAATAGTTAGTGATCTCAAGTTGTTTCTTGGCGAAGTTAATGCGGATATCATTAATTATCTGCATCGGGGTTTTACCGTAATAACGCTGGGTAGCCCGGGTTAAATACTCCTGAGATTTTCCCGAGAGCTCGACCATGGTTTCCAGCGCCCCTTCACCAAATTTCAGTTTATCGTGCATATCCTCAACGGTATTTTTTAACCACTGAGGCGTAACGTCCTGGGCGGGTTCTTCGCGATAATGCCGTAAACGGTTAATCACATAAAAAGAGACCAGTTCGATAAACTCATCAAATTCCGTTTCGCGGAAATTGAGCGACGCAATCACCGATTCCACATAGCTGAGAAAGGTACTTTTAACTGAATATACCTGCGATGCGACCAGACCAAACGGTAACAGCGGTTGATAATGTGCTTCGAAGAAGCGTTTGCTGATCCCGACGTTGAGGATCCGGGTAGCACCAAACTCATAGAAACTCTGGTGGTGCGACCCCATCGGGATGAACACAAAATCTCCGCGCTCCAGCAGGACCTTTTTACCGTTGATGACCTGATAGTAACGGCCGGTTAAGACAATGGTAAATTCGTAGTAGTCGTGCTGATGCAAACCGCTGACGCTTTCCGTTTTGTTGTAGATAACCACATGGAAGTTGTTCCCGTTGAAAAGCTGTTGTTCTCTGGCGGTACTGATTTCCATGGTTAACATTTTCGGCTGCCTCATCGCGTTGATAGCCTGTTATTGTACCTTCTCATGCAGCTCAATCAATTCCGCAACCAGTTCGCGTGCCAGCATTGAGGTCATCAGATGATCCTGCGCATGAACCAGCACCAGACTCACCTTCATTTTCCCCTCGCCTTCATCGCTTTCGATGAGCTGGGTCTGCACGCGATGCGCTTCACTGAGCGCAGTGCGGGACTGCTCCATGGTCGCCTTGGCGGTGACAAAATCACCCTGCTTGGCTTGCTTAAGCGCAGTGTATGCCAGGCTACGCGCCTGCCCTGAGTTGATGATAAGCCCCATCACCACCTCTTCGAGGTCGTTCTCCGGGGTTTCCGCGTCCATGATGTTATCCAGATCGAACATAACTTTTCCCTCTTGATTCTGGCGGTGCAGAGGGTGTTCCCTCCACACCGCGCGGCATCAGAATTTCAGTGAATTTGCGATATCTTCTTCGCTTTCTTGCTCATCAATCACGGTCTGCGCCTTGTTGGAGACCACCACGAACGGCAGGTAAACCAGCACCGAGATACCTAAGTTGAACAATGCGACCAACAGTGCAGCGATACTGCCGTTACTGTTAAAGAAGGCGCCGAGGCCGGTAGGCATGGTCCACGGTGCCAGGTTAGTGACCGGTGGAATAATGCCCATCGAGTACGCGGCAAGAGTGATGGCGGCCAGAATCGGCTGCACCAGCACAAACGGAATGAACATCACCGGGTTCATGATAATCGGCAGACCAAACAGAATCGGCTCGTTAATCTGGAAGATGCCGGAAGGCAGCGCCAGCTTAGCAACCTGACGATGGTCAGCGCGACGAGAAGCGATAAAGATAGCGATAATCAGACCCAGCGTCGCACCAGAACCCCCCAGCAGGATGTAGGAGTCGAGCATAGGTTTCGCCCAGAAGTGGAACTCTTTACCTGCAGCGATAGCCGCATCTACCGAGCCATACTGGTTGTACAGTGCGATGTTTTCCAGCGCCCATGGGGTCATGATGCCGTTATCGAGTGCGGTCAGCGCCAGAGAGCCGTGAACACCGAAGAACCACAGCAGTGAGTTGAACACCACGTAAGCCCAGCCAACCACGCTACCCATCGCCGCCAGCGGCGTGGAGATGGAGTCCATGATTATCTGGTGGAAGTTGGTCTGCCAGTGGGTCAGCATCCAGGAGATAATCCCGAATACGGAGAGGATCAGGAAACCTGGGATCAGCGCCGAGAAGGAGCGTGAAACCGAAGACGGCACGCTATCCGGTAACGTGATCACCCAGTTGCGGCGAATAACAAAGGTAAACAGCTCAGCCACCACGAGGCCGATAATCATACCGGAGATAATATTCTGCCCGCCTAACCAG
Source organism: Yokenella regensburgei (assembly GCF_003634235.1). Taxonomy (NCBI): domain Bacteria; kingdom Pseudomonadati; phylum Pseudomonadota; class Gammaproteobacteria; order Enterobacterales; family Enterobacteriaceae; genus Yokenella; species Yokenella regensburgei. The sequence goes on from NZ_RBIZ01000003.1 coordinate 1,594,902, forward strand.
TTAGCACCCACGGCATAGGCTTCGCCCACGCTGTATGGCGTTACGGTCATAAAGGCGGCAACGGATAACAGGCCCGCTGCTAATGGATCAACTTTGCGCTCTTCCGCCAGGGCCATGCCTATAAAAAAAGGCGCCATCAGTGACATAATACCCAATGTACCGTTGTACACGTTGCCACCGATGGCTTTAAAACCATTTAAGGTTTCAATGGTCGAGGGGTCTAGCCGAACACCCAGGGAAAAGAAAAACGAGCCTTCACCAAAACTCAGGAACACGTTGTTAATAAGGACAAACATCGCGCCAGCGAGCGTTAACGGCATTAATTTAATAAAACCGTTTTTGATCGCATTAATGTGAGGCTGCTTTCCTATTTTAACTGCAAAAGGAAGGAGTACCTTTTCAAGCGAACCGATGACTCTACTCATATAAAAATACCCTTAAATGCCGTAATGAGTATTACGGCTCATGTGTGTGAAATTACTCTTTGACGGGAAAAATAATAAAATAAAAAGTTACTGCGCTGCTGCTTTTTTAATTGCTGCAACTGCAGCCTTAAGAACACCTAAACCATCGATCTTGCCGTACAGAATGGAATCAATCACCTCAACCGGTTTATTCGGTAGCAGGCGCTGAATTTCAGGCAACATATACGCAATTTGTGGCCCAAGTAATACGACGTCAGCCTGTTGGCCTTTTTCACCGGCCAGCGTTTCAGGGTAAGCTTCAATAATCACAGGAACTTCGTATTTCTCCGCCTGGGTACGCATTTTAGATACCAACAGCGACGTAGACATTCCCGCAGAGCAGAACAGATAGATGTGTTTCTTTTCCATACACGCTTCCTCAACTTTATTTAATCTGTCGTCTCCCGGCTCGGGATAGCATCCTTACACCACAGAACCGGGCCTGTGTAACCTTTAGTTACTATTGTTGATGAGTTGAGTATACGGCAACGATTTTGCGTAAGATAATTCCTCACAACATAAAATTGTCTCTCATTGACCTCGCGTTTTGACTACCTTCACATTTTGGTCAAATATTTCGCGTAAAAAAATAAGCACAAAAAATAAAAAAAACCCGCCGTTGTTGGCGGGCCTTTCGTAGAGCTCAGGCAAATGTGCGATTACTTCTTAGCAGCCTGCGGGTCAGTGTCATACTCAGAGCAGGTCTGATAGCCAGAGTTGACCACATGTCCCGTGTCATCAAGGGCGACGAAGTAGGTCTCCGTTTTACCATCCCGTTGACCCAGGATATAAGTCTGACAAGTACCACGTGCGTGGATCATCGTTATTTCTGATGAAGGTTTACCGGCAATCTGCTGAACCTGCTGGCGGCTCATCCCTTTCTTCACATCCTTCACCACCGGCTGGGTGAACTGATCTTTGGTGCGATCATAGGCTGTACAACCGGCCAGCATAGTGAGTACTGCCGCTGCGCCTAACATTCCTGCTACGTTCTTGTTCATATTCCGTCCTATTGTTTTTCAGCGTGTTATAAGCCTGGAATAGATCAGACAATTTTTCAACTTCTCTGCCCACTCCATCTCCTGACACCGGTGGATTTTTTTCAGCCAGTTAAAACTGTGATCCTTGTCGTTTAAATGCCAAAGAGGTAGCTTTAACGCATTGCAGGTTCATTCTATGGAGGTGTTGCATGACGCTACAACACGAGATTATTCGCGCACTTGGGGCTAAGCCGCAGGTAGACGCCCAGCTTGAAATACGCCGCAGCGTAGATTTTCTGAAAGAGTATCTGAAAACCTATCCATTCATTAAGTCGCTGGTACTCGGCATCAGCGGCGGGCAGGACTCAACGTTGACCGGCAAACTGTGCCAGATGGCCATTAGTGAACTGCGTGAAGAGAGCGGCGACAGCGCGCTGCAATTTATCGCCGTACGTCTTCCTTTCGGCGTGCAGGCAGACGAAAAGGATTGCCAGGATGCTATCACCTTTATTCAACCCGACCGCGTGTTGACGGTGAATATTAAAGGCGCAGTGCTCGCCAGCGAGCAGGCATTGCGGGAAGCGGGTATTGAACTCAGCGATTTTGTCCGTGGCAATGAGAAAGCCCGCGAGCGCATGAAAGCGCAGTACAGCATCGCCGGGATGACCAAAGGCGTGGTAGTAGGTACCGATCACGCAGCAGAAGCCATTACCGGTTTCTTCACCAAATACGGCGATGGCGGCACCGACATCAACCCTATCTACCGCCTCAATAAGCGTCAGGGTAAACAGCTGCTGGCGGCGCTGGGCTGCCCGGAGCATCTGTATCTGAAAGTGCCAACGGCAGATCTTGAAGACAACCGCCCTTCTCTGCCGGATGAAGCCGCGCTCGGCGTCACCTACGAGAATATCGACGATTACCTGGAAGGGAAAAAACTCGACGACGCTATCGCCCGTACCATCGAAGGCTGGTACGTGAAAACCGAACACAAACGCCGTCCGCCGATCACCGTCTTCGACGATTTCTGGAAGAAATAAGGACAGGAACTCAGGCTGCCCGGGCGGGCGGCCTGATAAAGCAATGAATCAGGCGGAGGCCGCCAGCACCTGTCCTGCAAGCCAGCTTATTTCGCCATACAGCAGTTGCCCTTCCGGCTTCAGCAGCCGCAGCGTGTGGCTTCCCTCCTGCCAGTACGCGCCCTGATCGGCCGTTAACAGCTTATCACCCAGCTGCCACGCCCCGCTCAGCACAAACACAATGCCGCCGCTGGGTGCCCAGGTGGTAAAGGTTCTGTCGGCAAGCCTGACGCTCGCCTTGCAGCGGTCACGGCGCGTCATGACGTTAAAGTCCATCGACATCATGCCTTCGGTGATTTGCGCATTCACCGGCTGTTCACCCGCAAAGTAAAACGGTTGAAGGTGTTTGAGCGTATGACGAAACGCACTACCGCCATCAAGCATCACTTCCCCACCCTCCAGCAGCGTTATGACCCGGTCAACGCCCGGGAAGGCAGAAAAATCGCCGCTGCTGGCAATGGTCGCAATACTGGCGCGCCAGGTGAAATCCCGCGTACCGGCAGGGATACAGCAAAGCTCTCTCGTCTCGCCCCCGCCGTTACGCCAGAGGCTGACCGGCATCTTACGAATATCAAAGTAATCCATCACAACTCCTGAACCGCGCTCACGCATCGGAAGGCAGCCTGAACGGCCACCGTATTATTGTTTTTTTTGCTACCAGATTATCGGCAGATGCGATGTTTTACCTTAGGGGCAAAAAATAAAAAAGAAAAACCGCCGGGCCTGCCCACCGCACGTTAGCGGAATGTGAGCAAGACCGGCGGTCTTGAATGTGTGCTGTGAGGTTACTCAGCAGACATTGGCATTTTACCTTCCGGCGCTGAACGTTCTGTCAGACGCTTCTCAAAATTGGCATTAAATTGCTTTTTCTGTTCCGGAGTCAAAATGTTGTAGATTTTGTTCTGCGCTTCCATACGGGAGAGCATCATGGTTTTGTGCTGCGCCGCCATTTTGTCGATCTGCGCTTCCGCTTTCGCTTTGTCGAAGCTGTCGCTTGCGATCAGGTCATGCATCGCACGGCGTTCTTCAACGGACGGGCGCTTCATGTTTTCACGCTGGGACTTCATGATGTCGCGGACCTGCTGTTTCTGCGCATCGGTCAGGTTCAGCCCCTGGAACATCATGTCGTGCTGCATGCCTTTACCTTTATGGTGCATCATCATCGGTTTGCTGTCAGACGATGCTGCCGGCGCGGTAGTGTCTGCAGCATGCGCCAGGTTAGCGGCACCCAGAGCCAGAGTAGAGGCAACAAACAGAGCAGTAATCTTCTTCATCGGTTATTCCTTACTTTCAGTTATTCTGGCGGCGATTCGCCGCGTTGTCGTGATTAACTTTACGACCTTTAATGTCAATGAGTCAGAACGTAAGTAAAACAATGAAAGTATAGAAAACAATTTTTGCTCAATTGTGGAGAGAATAAGGAATAATGATGAAAAAGAGATAAAAATATTATCATCTTGATGATTTTAAAGGGAACTAAACAAAAGCATAGCGGGAAGAAAAATAAAAATAAAGCGTTTCACCAGGAAAAATCTGTATTTATCAAAATGAGAATGTTAATAAAAAAACCAGGATACTGAGATCCTGGTCTGAATTACCGTTACGCTTCACGGACCAGCATTAAACCGGCGCGTAGCCCCAATGCCACGGAAGGATTCGGGAACAACACATACTCCGTCTCACTCCCCACCGCATAACGCGTGTCGCCGTCTTCCGCCAGCAGAGTTCCCGGCGAAAAGGCCGTGAAGTTGAGCGTATCACCCGACATATGCAGCCTGAAGGCCTCGCTGTGGCGGGTCACCTGCTGTGCCACCCGGTAACGCAGCGGTGGATCAGCGGCCGGTGTCGACGCGCTACCGCTCAAAAGCTGCATCAGCGCCCGCTGCGTCTGTGCAAACTGGCTGAGATCGTTTTGCCCGAACGGCAGCGCTTTACCGAGCTCCAGCGTACAGGCAAGTGCCCGTCCATGCTCACCGCTGAAGTGGCTGAACGTACCGCCTGGCTCTCGATGGAATACCAGCGCCTCCAGCCCGGCATCGCCAAGCCAGCGCAGAAAGTCTTCATCCCAGGGCGTCGTACGTGAAGGCAACACGCCAAAACGCACGTGGTGGGAGCCACGGATCGCCGTATGCAAATCCAGATGCCAGCGCTCACGCTCGTTCCCTCGCCGCCAGAACTGCAGCACGGTTTCCTCCAGCAGCGCCGCCCGCGCGGTTTCTCCGCTCGGCTCAAACTTCTGCCAGCGCCCACCGAACATGCGGTTCATATCGCTGTGCAGATAACGCTGGTTGTCCCTGAGCGCTGCCGGGTTACCCAGCACCACCAGCAGCCGACAACGCAGCGCCAGGGTGCCGTTGAACAAGGCATCCAGCAGTTGCATCACCATCTCTACCGGCGCGGTTTCATTACCGTGAATGCCCGCCGAAAGCACCAGCGAGCGAGCCGCGGGTTCGTGCGGCGTCAGTTGCAGAATGCCCCTGTCGAGCCAGTGCCAGCGAAAATGGTCAGTATCACCATGAAAGCTACCGGGCAGTTTCCCCGTCAGCGTCAGCGCCAGAAAGTCATGCATCGTTGCTCCTTAGCGCTGGAACGGATAAACAGACCCCAGATTCAGGATCTGCGTCAATCTGTCGAGCGCCTCACGCCCTTCACGCAGCAGTTGCGGATCGGCGAGATCAGCCTGGGTTAAGCGGTCACGATAGTGGCGATCGACCCAGTCGTTCAGCGCGTTGAACAGCGTGTCATTCATCAGTACTGCCGGATTCACCGCCGCCAGCTCGCGCTCGTTCAGCACCACCCGCAGGCGCAGACACGCAGGCCCCCCGCCGTTGGCCATGCTCTCACGCAGGTCAAACACCTTCAGCTCGTTAATCGGGTTATCCTGCGCCAGAACCTCATTGAGGTAGCGCCAGACCCCTTCGTGCTGCTGCGACTCTTTTGGCAATACCAGCATCATGCTGCCGTCGGGCTTGCTCAGCAGCTGGCTGTTAAACAGATAAGTAGCAACGGCATCTTCCACCGATACCCGCGCCGCCGGCACCACCACCGGCGTAAAGCCCGGCACACGCGCCAAGAGCTTCGCGAGCAGCCCGCTCTGGTCAACAAAGGCCTGCTCGTGGCAGAACAGCACCTGGCGGTTACTCACCGCAATCACGTCATTGTGGAAGACACCTTTATCGATCACCGCCGGATTCTGCTGGGCGAAGATAAGTTGATGCGGGTTCACCCGGTTTAACCGTGCAACGGCCTGGCTTGCCTCCAGCGTCTGCCGCGCCGGGTAACGCTGCGGGCGCTGCTCACCGTGCTCATCGCGACCATAGACAAACAGCTGCACGCCAGGCTGTCCGTAGTCACCGCCAAAACGGTTGTGGTTGGCTGCGCCTTCATCGCCGAACATCGCAACCTGCGGCAGCGCGCGGTGAACGCTGAAATGGTGCTCATCACGGAAAATCGCCCGCAGCAGTGCTTCCGTCGTCGGGGCTTCACTGGCGCGGTGAAACTTGTTGTTCAGGTTCGCCACCGTCAGATGCACCCGGCCATCAAGGGTATCCGCAGAAGGTGCCACGGTGGCGGCATTTGCCACCCACATTGAGGAAGCAGAGCTGGCGGCAGAGAGCAGGTGCGGCACCTGCGATGCCGCCTTCTCCACCACCTGCTCATCGGTACCGCTAAAACCAATCTGGCGCAGCAGGGCAACGTTCGGCCGCTCCTGCGGCGGGATCACCGCCTGCTTAAAACCGGCGTCAGCCAGCGCCTTCATCTTCAAAAGCCCCTGCTTCGCCGCCAGCTGAGGATTAGAGACCTGAAAGCGGTGCTTCGTCGAGGCTTCATTACCAAAAGAGAGCCCGGCGTAGTGATGCGTCAGCCCCACCAGGCCATCAAAGTTGACTTCCCAGGCGTTCATAATGACTCTCCGCGCGAAAAATCCAGCCCCGGACTGAGGGTAGCCGGTAAGGCAAAAGCGGGTGACTCAAGGCTTGCCATCGGCCATGCGCAGTAGTCTGCGGCATACCAGGCCCCCGGGCGATGGTTGCCCGATGCCCCGGTACCGCCAAACGGTGCCGTACTCGCCGCACCGGTGAGCGGTTTGTTCCAGTTGACGATCCCGGCGCGAGACTCGAGCAGCAGCTGGTCGAATTTTTCCCGCTCGGGTGAAATCAGTCCGCAGGCCAGGCCGTAGCGAGTGGCGTTGGCCATCGCGATCGCCTCGTCAAAATCATCGTAGCGCCAGACGCACAGCAGCGGGCCAAAGACCTCTTCGTCCGCCACCTTACTCACGCCCGTCATCTCGATAATGCCCGGCGTTAATAATGAGGTTCCTGCTTCCAGCACCCGTGGTTCAAGCAGCGTTCTACCGCCGTTCGCCACGTGGGTCAGCCAGGCATTATGTACATGCAGCGCGGCCTGCGGGGAAACTAATCCGCCGAGGAACGGCTGCGGCTGGGCATCCCAGCGGCCCGGGGTCAGGCGGCGTGCGACGTCAACCAGACGGGCCAGAAACGCATCGCCTTCGGCGCCACGTTTCACCAGCAGGCGGCGCGCACAGGTGCAGCGCTGCCCGGCGGTGATGAACGCTGACTGAATCGTCAGATGTACCGCGCCGTCGATATCGCTCGGTGCATCGACAATCAGCGGGTTATTCCCTCCCATCTCAAGGGCCAGCATTTTCTGCGGTTGACCCGCCAGCTGGCGGTGCAGATGGAAACCGGTCGCGGAGCTGCCGGTAAAAAGCACCCCGTCGATATTATCTTCAGCGCTCAGCGCCTCGCCGGTTTCGCGACCGCCCTGCAGCAGGTTTAACACTCCCGCCGGTAAGCCCGCCTGCTCCCATAGCTTCACAACCACCTCACCGCTGCCGGGCGTCAGTTCGCTTGGCTTAAACACCACGGTATTCCCCGCCAGCAACGCCGGAACGATATGACCGTTTGGGAGATGCCCCGGGAAATTATACGGGCCAAACACCGCCAGCACGCCGTGCGGACGGTGGCGCAGAGTGGCTGCACCATCAGGCATTGCGGTTTCCTGCTCGCCGGTACGGCTGTGATACGACTTCACCGAAATGGCGATTTTATTGATCATCGCGGTGACTTCCGTCGCCGCTTCCCAGCGTGGTTTGCCGGTTTCACGGGCGATGGTTTCTGTTACCGCATCTTTATGGCTCTCCAGCAACGCCGCAAACTTTTCTACGATTGCCTGGCGCTCGCTGAACGCTTTTCTCGCCCACTGAGGAAATGCCCGGCGCGCCGCCTGCACCGCCTGCGCCACCTGTTCAGCGTCGGCATCGTTGCCACTCCACAGCAACTCATGCGTCACCGGGTTCGCTTTGCTGCGGGCATTGCCGCGACCGGTGACCCAGTCACCGTTAATCCATAAACTCATTGCTTTTTCTCCTCGGGGCAAAGACGAACCAGACGGATACGATCGCCGGCATGACATTTCAGGGCATCAAGCTGCTGAGCCGTAAGCACCAGCCGTTCACAATGCGGGTCGGCATGAATAAGCATGGCGCGGAATTGCTGATATTGCTCATTGGAGACCAGGCAAGCCGGTAATTCACCCGGTGCCGGCTGTCCTTCCACCACCTCTACCAGGCGGCTTTTACGGATGGCGCGTACCCGGTCGATGTCACACTCAAGCGTCGGGCCACCGTCAAAAATATCGACGTAGTTACGGTAACGGAAACCTTCTTTCTCCAGTACCGCACGAGCTGGCGCAGTTTGCGGATGCACCTGGCCTATCACCGCTTTGGCTTCTTCACTTAAGAAATCGGTATAAATGGGGTGTTTCGGCATAAGTTCGGCGATAAACGCCTTCTGCCCGGTGCCACAAAGATAATCAGCGCGGGCAAACTCCATCGAGAAGAAGCGCTGACCAAGGCTTTCCCAGAACGGTGAATAACCGTGTTCGTCGATAACTCCGCGCATCTCCGCCACCACTTTGTCATTAAAGCGATCGCGGAAGGCCGCCATAAACATGAAGCGCGACTTCGACAACAGATAGCCGTTGCCCTCTTTACGCCATTCCGGGTCAAGGAACAGCGTGCACAGCTCGCTGCTGCCGGTGTGGTCATGAGTGAGGAACAGCGTCGGCAACGCGTTATACACGCCCAGTTCTTTCGAAGCGTGAACCATCGTCCCCACGCGGTAGTTGTACCACGGGTCGTTAAGACCAACCGCGACTTCAATGGCGCAAATCCCCGCCACCGTGCCGGTGGTTGAATCTTCCAGCACAAAAACGTAACCCTGATCGCTTTTCGGCAGCGTACCTTCCCAGGTCGCGATTGCACGCTCAATTCGCGCCGCAAGGGTGGTTTCATCAGCCGGGAGCGAGGTCAGCCCGCCCCCCGTTTTCCCTGCCAGTTTCAACAGTGCAGGCAAATCCTCGCGCCCGACCGGACGGATGACCATCATGATGACTGTCCTTTGATGAAGCGCTCACAGGCAACCGCAAAGCGATCAAGACCAACACTCACTTCTTCTTCACTGATAATCAGCGCTGGGGCGAAACGCACCACGTTGGCTCCAGCTATCAGGATCATCACCCCTTCTTCCGCTGCAAGCTGGCTGATGGCCTTCGCCTTGCCGGCATATTCTTCTTTCAGTACGCAGCCAATCAGCAGGCCCATTCCACGAATTTCCTGGAACAGCCCCAGCTTGTTGTTAATCGCCTGCAAACGTTCACTAAACCACTGGTGACGCTGTTTAACCCCGTTCAGCACTTCACGGGTGTTAATAATAGAGAGCACCTCTCCGGCAACGGCGCTCGCCAGCGGGTTGCCACCGTAGGTCGTGCCATGCGTGCCCACGGTCATCACCGCCGCGCATTTTTCTGTCGTCAGCAGTGCGCCAATCGGGAAACCGCCTCCCAGCGCTTTGGCGGTAGAGAGGAGATCCGGGGTGACGCCGTAGTGCATATAGGCATACAGTTCACCGGTGCGGCCAACGCCGGTTTGTACTTCATCAAAAATCAGCAGCGCGTTGTGTTGATCGCAAAGCTCACGTAGCCCTTTCAGGAACTCCGGCGTTGCCGGGACCACGCCACCTTCCCCCTGCATCGGCTCAACGATCACCGCGCAGGTATTGTCATTAATCAGCTCACGCGCGGACTCCAGCGAGTTATATACCGCATGGCTGATGTCCGGCGGCAGCGGCGTGAAATCCTGAGAATAAGACGGCTGTCCGCCAGCGGAAACGGTAAACAGCGTGCGGCCGTGGAAGGCGTTTTTGAACGCCACAATCCCGCTCTTCTGTTTGCCGAAATGGTCATGCGCGTACTTACGCGCCAGCTTCAGCGCCGCCTCGTTGGCTTCCGCCCCGGAGTTACAGAAGAAAATCCGTTCGGCGAAGGTGGCGTCAATCAGCTGTTTGGCAAGGCGCAGCGCCGGTTCGTTGGTGTAGCCGTTGCCGGTATGCCAGAATTTTTGCGCCTGTTCGGTGAGCGCTTTGACCATCGCCGGGTGCGCGTGCCCCAGGGCGTTAACGGCAATCCCTCCGGCGAAGTCGATGTACTCTTTACCCTGCTGATCCCACAGGCGTGAACCCGCTCCACGCACCGGAATAAAGGCCGCCGGCGCGTAAACCGGCATCATCCATTCATCAAAATTGCTACGCGTAATTGACTGAGACATAGTGACCTCTTCCGGTAAATTATATGTGTAGATAATGTTAAAAATTATGGTGTGTTTGCGCTGTAAATGTAGATTGCACGGTTCGTGCCAGCCAGCGCTAAATTTGCATAACCGGAGGGTGAAAACTAAAAATCAATGAGTTACAGCAAGCCACCATTCACAATGAATGCATAATAAGTGCATAAAAGCGCGAATAAGCGCCATTAGAAGTGCTAATAACTGCAGCATTATGCATTAGTAAAACTGAATTCGTGATTTGTGATCGTCTACGAAATTTATCGCAGAGAGATGCCCCGTTTTAGGGCGAAATGCGTCGCTTTTGGGCACACATTGCACCGTGATGACCAGGTATCGCTGCAATCGGCAGAATATCCTGCGCTAATGCAGTCACCGTGATGAAATTCTGCTACCATTCCTGCACAATTCACCTTGCACAGTGGCAGCGACTATGAAATTTGTTTCTTTTAATATCAACGGCCTGCGCGCCCGCCCTCATCAACTGGAAGCCATCGTCGAGAAACATCAGCCCGACGTCATTGGCCTGCAGGAGACAAAGGTTCACGACGACATGTTCCCGCTCGAAGATGTCGCCAAACTCGGTTACAACGTCTTTTATCACGGGCAGAAAGGCCACTACGGCGTGGCGCTGCTGACCAAAGAAACACCCATTGCCGTACGTCGCGGTTTTCCGGGCGATGACGAAGAGGCCCAGCGCCGCATCATCATGGCGGACATCCCTTCGCCATTCGGCACTGTCACCGTGATTAACGGCTACTTCCCGCAGGGTGAAAGCCGCGACCATCCGACGAAGTTCCCTGCTAAAACCCGGTTCTATCAGGATCTGCAGGATTACCTAACCGGCGAGCTGAATAAGGACAATCCGGTACTAATCATGGGTGATATGAACATCAGCCCGACGGATCTGGATATCGGCATTGGCGAAGACAGCCGCAAACGCTGGCTGCGCACCGGCAAATGCTCCTTCCTGCCGGAAGAGCGCGAGTGGATGCAGCGCCTGCTGGGCTGGGGGCTGGTAGATACCTGGCGCCACGCTAACCCGGATAACCACGACCGCTTCTCGTGGTTCGACTACCGCTCCAAAGGTTTTGACGATAACCGCGGCCTGCGCATAGATCTGCTGCTGGCAAGCAACCCGCTGGCCCAGCACTGCGTCGAAACCGGCATCGACTACGACATCCGCAGCATGGAAAAACCGTCCGACCACGCGCCGGTCTGGGCAACCTTTAAAGGAAAATAAACGCGGTTGAATCGTCATCAGCTCTCGCTGCTGGTTATCCTCATCGTCTGCATCGTCGCGGGGTTTACGCTTATCCCCCGCGACATGCTCTCCCTGAACGCCCTGCAGCAATCTCATCAGGCGCTTAGCGCCGAATGGCACCAGCATCCCCTCCTCGGGGCGGTGCTCTATTTTGCCCTGTACGTGGCGGTGTCCGCGTTATCTATCCCCGGAGCGGCGCTGTTAACGCTGCTTGGCGGGTCGCTGTCCCCGCTGTGGATAGCCATTCCACTCGTCTCGTTTGCCTCAACGCTCGGCGCGCTGCTGGCGATGCTGGCGAGCCGCTATCTGCTGGCAAACTGGGTCTGCGGGCGTTTTCCCCGACAAATGGCGACCGTTAACGCTGGCATCGCGCGCGATGGGGCGTTTTACCTCTTTGCGCTGCGGTTGATGCCGCTGTTACCGTTTTTTCTGGTGAACCTGCTGGCGGGCGTCACGCGAATTGGCGCTATGCGCTACTGGTGGGTCAGCCAGCTCGGTATGCTGCCCGCGACGGTGGTTTATCTGAATGCCGGGCGAGAGCTCGGAAATCTGCACTCATTGCAGGATATACTCTCCCCTGGCCTGCTGGGCGCTTTCGCGCTGATAGGTCTGTTGCCGCTGGTATCGCGCAAGCTGCTGGCCCGTTTTGTTCAACATTAAGGATGCATTATGCGCCGTGTGCGTTATTACCTCCTCCTCACCGCCGGACTGCTCACCGCAGGCCATGCCTTTGCCACCGATAGCTGGCAGCAGATAAAACAGGAAGCCCACGGCCAGACCGTGTGGTTCAACGCCTGGGGCGGCGATCCCGCCGTAAACCACTATCTTGACTGGGTCAGTGGAGAAGTAAAACGCCACTACGCCGTCACGCTTCGCGTGGTGCCGATTGCCGATGCCGCCGACAGCGTTAAACGCATCAAGAGCGAAGCTGCTGCCGGACGTACCCATAACGGCTCGATTGACCTGCTGTGGGTGAATGGCGAGAACTTTCGCAGCCTGAAAGAGGCAAATCTTTTGCGCACCGGGTGGGCGGAAACGCTACCGAACTGGCGCTATGTCGATACCCAAAAACCGGTGCGGGAAGATTTTTCCGTGCCCGTGGACGGAGCGGAATCGCCCTGGGGCAGCGCTCAGTTAACTTTTATCGCCCGTCGTTCAGAAACGTCAGCACCGCCCACCTCACCGGAGGCACTACTGCGCTACGCGCAGGCAAACCCCGGAACGGTAACCTATCCACGCCCGCCGGATTTCACCGCCACAGCGTTTCTTGAACAACTGCTGCTGGCGCTGACGCCGGACCCACAGCTGCTGAAACAACCGCCGGATAACAGCACCTTTGTCGCAGTGACCGCCCCGCTGTGGGCTTATCTCGACAAACTACACCCCTGGTTATGGCGGCAAGGGAAAGACTTCCCGGCGTCTCCTGCGCGGATGGACACCATGCTTGCCCAGGGGACGCTGCGCCTGTCCCTGACCTTTAACCCAATGCATGCCCGGCAAAAAATGGCCAGCGGTGAACTGCCGGACGACAGCTACAGCTTCGGTTTTAAGAAGGGCATGATCGGTAACGTCCACTTTGTGGCGATCCCTGCCAATGCCCGCGCCACGGCAGGTGCTCAGGTGGTGGCAAACTTCCTGCTGTCGCCGGAAGCCCAGTTGCGTAAATCAGACCCGACTATCTGGGGCGATCCGAGCGTGCTCGATCCGGCGAAGCTCGAGCCAGCACTACGGGCAACGCTTGCCTCGCGCCTGCCGCAAAAATCACCACCGGTTCTGGCAGAGCCGCATGCTGCATGGGTTAGCGCACTGGAACAGGCATGGCTGCATCGTTACGGTACTTACTAACCCTCCTGACGCTGGCGGCAATGATGGCGGTTATGCTGCCTTTGCTCCCCGCCGCCGGGCTGCTGTTCTCACCGGCATTTTCGAGCGCGAACTGGCAGGCGTTGTTTGCCGACCCGCAGGTGCCGCAGGCGCTGACGGCAACGCTGGTATCAAGCCTGATAGCGACCGGCGGCGCGCTGATGATTGCGCTGTGCGCCATGGCCGCCCTGTGGCCCTCTGCCGGCTGGCAAAAGCTGATAAGTCGCCTGCCGCTGCTGCTGGCAATACCGCACGTTGCCTTTGCCGCCAGCGCGCTGCTGCTCTTCGCCGAGGGCGGCTGGCTGTTCCAGCTCTGCGGTCGCTGTACGCCGCTGGTGGATCGTTATGGCATCGGTATGGGGTTGACGCTTGCGGTCAAAGAGAGCGGATTCATCCTGTGGGCGATGTATGGCGTACTGGGAGAAAAGCGGCTGGCGCAGCAAACGCTGGTGCTGAAAAGCCTCGGCTACAGCCGCTGGCAGTGTCTGAATATGCTGGTACTCCCGGCCATCGCGCCTGCTCTCGGGCTGGTACTGCTGGCCACGGGTGCGTGGACGCTCTCGGTGGTGGATGTGGCGCTAATGCTGGGGCCAGGAAACCCGCCCACCCTGGCGGTACTCGCCTGGAGCTGGCTAAACCAGATTGATGCTTTGCAGCAGACCAAGGGTCAGCTTGCCTGCCTGCTGCTGGTGATGCTTCTCGCCGTAATGGCGCTTATTATCTTCGGCGGCTGGCGTTTACAGCAACGCCGCGCACCGCGTGCGGATGGTGTACGCCGTCAGCAGAGATCCCATCCTGCAGGGCAGACATTTTCGTTAGCGCTGCCTGGCAGCGGCGTGCTCTGCGTCGTGGTGCTGCTGGCGATGGCACGGCTGGCCTTGCCCACGACAGAAAGTCTGAATAACAGTCTCTGGCTGGCGCTACTCTCCTGCCTGTGTGGCGGCGTTCTGTGCCTGCTCTGGCTTGAATGGGGTATCGCCAGACTCACGCCCTGGCTATTTCTTCCCCTGCTGTTACCCGCACTGCCGCTGGTTGCCGGACAATATCAGCTGGTGCTACACCTGTGGCTCGACGGCAGCTTTATCGCCGTATTCTGGGGGCACTTGTTGTGGGTGGTGCCGTGGATGCTGTTTGTGCTGCATCCGGCGTGGCGGCGGCTCGACCCGCGTCTGCTGCTGATTGCCCGCACGCTGGGCTGGTCGCAGGGGCGGATTTTCCTGCAGGTGAAATGCCCGCAGTTGATGCGCGCTATTCTCTCTGCCCTCGCCGTGGGGTTTTCCGTGAGTATTGCCCAGTATTTACCAACCCTGTGGCTCGGCGGCGGTCGCGTCCCGACGCTGACGACCGATGCCGTCGCGCAAAGCAGCGGCGGCTCGCTGCACTGGCTCGCGATATCCTCGCTCTGGCAACTGCTGCTTCCGGCGCTGATGTTTACCCTGGTCGCCCTGCTTACGCGCGCGGTCGCGCACTATCGACAAGGACTCCGCTGATGCTTATCGTCAATAATCTCACGCTTGCGCTCAATACCGCGCCGCGGCTTAACCATGTCAGCTTCAGCGTTGAGCCCGGAGAAGTCGTCACCCTGATGGGCGCTTCCGGCAGCGGTAAATCTACGCTGTTTGCCTGGATGATTGGTGCGCTGCCCGCGCCGTTTAAGGCACAAGGAGAGCTGTGGCTCAACGACCGTCGGCTGGATGGGCTCACTACTGCCCAGCGGGAAATCGGGGTCCTGTTTCAGGACGCGCTGCTGTTCGACCACTTTAGCGTGGGGAAAAACCTGCTGCTGGCGCTACCGGCGAGCGTGAAAGGCGGTGAGCGTCGGGAAATGGTTGAGGCCGCCCTGACTGAAGCCGGTCTCGCCGGTTTTTACGCCCGCGATCCGGCAACGCTCTCCGGCGGCCAGCGGGCACGGGTTAGCCTGCTGCGCGCGATGCTGGCACAACCGAAAGCGCTGCTGCTTGATGAGCCTTTTAACCGGCTGGATGCCCCCCTGCGCGAGCGCTTTCGCGAATGGGTGTTTGCCGAGCTTTCGGGGCTGGCTATTCCGGTGGTGCTGGTCACCCACGACGCTGCCGATATACCGCCAGGTGGCCGTTGTCTGCAGATTGAAAGCTGGCAATAACCTGCGTTAGCGCAACGTATTTCTCCGAACGGAGCTCCAGAATGACGCTTCAATTTACCTGGGACGGGCAATTCGATGAAACGTGTTTCTCAACTGACCGCGCTGGCCCTGCTTATCGGGCTGACCTCTTCTGCTTCAACGCTGGCCGCTGAAATGGCCTCTGCCCTCACCTTCGCACAGATCCAGCAGCAAAACGGTATCATTATCGATACGCGCCCGAGCGCGTTTTACAACGGCTGGCCGCAGACGGCTAACGGCCCGCAGGGGCATGAACCCGCCGCACGTAATCTGGCCGCTCGCTGGCTTTCAGCAATGAGCGACGAGCAGCTCACCGCCTGGGCGAAAGCGCAGCAGTTGAAGCCGGATACGCCTCTGGCGCTGTACGGTAATCCGGACGACGTCAACGCCGTTACCGCGCGGTTGCACAAAGCGGGCTTTGACCGCACCGCAACCCTGAGCGATGCCCTGAGCTCCCCGGAGCGTCTGCAGAAACTCGCTCACTTCGAGCAGCTGGTCTATCCGCAGTGGCTGCACGACCTGCAGCAGGGTAACGCAGTTACCGCCAGACCGGCCGGTGACTGGAAGGTAATAGAAGCGGGCTGGGGTGCGCCGAAATATTTCCTGCTGAGCCATATTCCGGGCGCGGGGTATATTGATACCAACGAAGTCGAGAGCGAACCGCTGTGGAATAAAGTGCCAGACGCCTTTCTTAAAGCCATGCTGGCGAAGCACGGTATTCGCCACGACACCACGGTGATCCTCTACGGTCGTGATGTTTACGCCGCCGCACGCGTGGCGCAGATCATGCTGTATGCCGGGGTGAAAGATGTCCGCCTGCTCGACGGTGGCTGGAAAACCTGGAGCGACAGCAATCTGCCGGTCGAGCGAGGGACGCCGTCGACGGTAAAAGCAGAGCCTGATTTTGGCGCGCCGATCCCCGGCCAGCCGCAGCTGATGCTTGATATGAATCAGGCCCGCGCGCTGCTGCACCGCCAGGATGCGTCGCTGGTCAGCATTCGCTCGTGGCCGGAATTCATCGGGACCACCAGCGGCTACAGCTACATTAAGCCAAAAGGTGAAATTGCCGGTGCCCGCTGGGGCCACGCCGGTAGCGACTCCACCCACATGGAAGATTTCCACAATCCGGACGGCACCATGCGCAGCGCCGATGACATCAGCGCGATGTGGAAAGCGTGGAATATCCTGCCGTCACAGCAGGTATCGTTCTACTGCGGTACCGGCTGGCGCGCCTCAGAAACCTTCATGTACGCCCGGGCCATGGGCTGGCCGAATATCTCCGTTTATGACGGCGGCTGGTATGAGTGGAGCTCTGATGCCAAAAACCCGGTACAGCGCGGTGAGCGCGGCCCGGGTCAGGAGATGTAATCGGCAATCCCTGCCGGATAGGGTTAACGCCTTATCCGGCAAGATTCACTCGCAGCGCTTTAACGCCAGGTATCCGCTCCAGATACGCGTCAGGGTAGTGAGCCAGCACAGTGCGCCAAACAACCACGCCAGCCACGGAAACCAGGCTGGAAACAGGCTGGAAACAGGCAACACAGTACAAACAGAGCGATAGTTTCGCTACCCTCGGTTAGCCCCCCCAGGTAATAAAACGACTTATGTGCATAGCCTGGGTTATCAATCTGGTGCTTTGCCGCCAGCGCCGCAAAAGCCAGAAAACTGCTGCCGGTACCGATAAAAGCAAACAGCAGCCATCCTCCCGCCAGCGCGTTCTGCGCCGGGGAAGCAAGAATAAAACCAAACGGCACCAGCGCGTAAAACAGAAAATCGAGAGAAATATCGAGAAAGCCCCCGGCATCGCTTAATCCGCGCCGCCGCGCCAGCGCACCGTCCAGCCCATCAAGCAGGCGATTCAGCACTATCACCACCAGTGCCGGAAGGTACCAGCCCAGCGCCAGAAACGGCAGTGCCAGCACGCCGATGGCAAAGCCGGTGAGCGTCACGCCATCGGCGCTCACTCCCGCTTTTTCCAGCGGCAGCGCCAGCGCATTAAGTAGTGGCTTAATTCGTGGGTGCAGATGACGGTCAAGCATCCGGCCGCCCTCCGCTCTGACACAGCCCCTGGGAAGGAATATCCAGCGCTGCGTTGAAGCGTGCCGAAAGATTCTGGAAGGCGATTAACGCCGTCATTTCGCTTATCTCATCCAGGGTAAAATGGCAGGTCAGCTCCGCTTTCAGTGCATCGTCTACCTGCGGAGGCGTCGCCGTCACCGCATCGGCATAGGCCAGCGCCGCACGCTCTTTCTCGTTAAACAGCGACGACTGCGGCCATTCGGCTACTGCCAGCACTTTATCCATCGCCCCGCTGCGCTCTGCCAGCCGCAGGCTGTTGGCATCAATGCAAAAGGCGCAATGACACACCTGCGAGACCCGGGTCATCAGCAGCGCACGCAGCTCCGGCGCCAGCCGCGCACGGCGACGCTCCAGCCAGCCGACAAACAGCGCCACCAGCCAGAACAGGCGAGGCATTCGCCCCCACCAGCGCGTCGGGTTCAGCACTGCGCCATAATGTTTTTTCTGCAGCGAAACGATGGGTTTCAGACTCACGGGAAGCTTATCGAGGGGCGGCACCCATGGCGCATGTTTTTTCACTTCTGACTCCAGGTCACGCTGTTGCTATGAAGAAGAGAGCGATATTATGGCATCCTGCTTTTCAGAATGTTGATTCATATGCTTAAAAAGATTGATGTTGTTGCCGCGATAATCGAGAAAGACGGCAAAATTCTGCTGGCACAGCGTCCTGCACATGCCGATCAGGCAGGCATGTGGGAATTTGCTGGTGGGAAAGTCGAAGCCGGTGAAAGCCAGCCGCAGGCGCTGGTTCGCGAGCTGCAGGAGGAGCTGGGGATCACCGCAACGCCTGGCGTGTACGTAGCCAGCCACCAGCGTGAAATTTCAGGGCGGATTATCCATCTGTACGCCTGGCATGTGCCCGGCTTCAGCGGCGAACTGACGGCGCACTACCACAGCGCGCTGGTGTGGTGTACACCGCAGGCAGCGCTGGATTATACGCTGGCCCCGGCGGATATTCCGCTCCTGGAAGCATTTATGGCTTTACGCGCCGCCAGACCAGCGGATTCGTGCTGATGGCTTTTTCGTCGCGCTGACACTGCAGCAGAACCCCATCGGTCTTAATGACCGCCCCTTCCGAATAATTCTGGTTTTCGTAGATACAGCACTGATTGCAGGGCTGTGCACGCTGGCCGCTGGAGCTGAAAACTTCCGGCGGTACGTTCACTTCAACATCCGGACGGTAACGGTCTGCCTGAGCGCTACCGGCAATCAGCGCCAGTAATCCGGCAATCACGATTCGTTTCATGTTTTATCTTCCTGATAGCTTCTGAACTAACTATATCGGCTCATTCGCGAACATCCTTAAATTTTCCTTGCCAGCCGCGCCGTCGCGGGTGGTATAGTCGGAAAAACGCTCGTTTCCAATAATTATAATCTTAGCAAATACAATTACTAACAATCATAAGAGGTTCTTATATCTATGGAACAGAAACCGTCTCTGGAATCATTTCTCTCAGGGGTACAGCAGCGCGACCCGCATCAGCCGGAATTCGCGCAGGCCGTACGGGAAGTGATGACCACGCTGTGGCCATTCCTCGAACACAATCCGCGCTATCGTCAGATGTCGCTGCTGGAGCGCCTGGTAGAGCCAGAGCGCGTCATCCAGTTCCGCGTCACCTGGGTTGACGATCGTAATCAGGTGCAGGTAAACCGCGCCTGGCGCGTGCAGTTTAGCTCGGCAATCGGTCCCTTTAAGGGCGGCATGCGCTTTCATCCCTCGGTTAACCTGTCGATTCTGAAGTTCCTTGGCTTTGAGCAGACCTTCAAAAACGCCCTGACCACCCTGCCGATGGGCGGTGGTAAAGGCGGCAGCGATTTTGACCCTAAAGGTAAAAGCGAAGGCGAAATTATGCGTTTTTGCCAGGCGCTGATGACCGAGCTGTACCGCCACCTCGGCTCAGACACCGACGTACCGGCGGGCGATATCGGCGTGGGCGCCCGCGAAGTGGGCTTTATGGCCGGGATGATGAAAAAGCTCTCCAACGATACCTCCTGCGTCTTCACCGGTAAGGGGTTGTCGTTTGGCGGCAGCCTGATCCGCCCGGAAGCCACCGGCTACGGCCTTATCTACTTCACCGATGCGATGCTGAAGCGCCACGGTCTGGGCTTTGAAGGGATGCGCGTTGCGGTATCCGGTTCTGGCAACGTGGCGCAGTACGCTATCGAAAAAGCGATGGCGCTCGGCGCCCGGGTGGTCACCGCCTCTGACTCCAGCGGTACCGTGGTAGATGAAGCGGGCTTCAACGCTGAAAAACTTGCTCGTCTTTGCGAGATCAAAGCCAGCCGCGATGGTCGCGTTGCCGACTACGCTCGCGAGTTTGGCCTTCAGTATCTGGAAGGCCAGCAGCCGTGGTCAGTGCCGGTGGATATCGCCCTGCCGTGTGCCACGCAGAACGAGCTGGACGTCGATGCAGCCCGCGCGCTGATTGCGGGCGGCGTGAAGGCGGTGGCAGAAGGCGCGAACATGCCAACCACCATCGCGGCCACCGACCTGTTCCTTGAGGCTGGCGTACTGTTTGCGCCAGGTAAAGCGGCCAACGCCGGTGGCGTCGCGACGTCCGGTCTTGAGATGGCGCAGAACGCGGCGCGCATGGGCTGGAAAGCAGAAAAAGTAGATGCGCGTTTGCACCACATCATGCTGGATATTCACCATGCCTGCGTCGAGTACGGTGGTGAAGGTAAACAAACGCACTACGTGCAGGGTGCCAACATCGCGGGCTTCGTTAAGGTTGCCAACGCGATGCTGGCGCAGGGCGTAATTTAAGTCACGTCGATTGCCGGATGCGCCTTACCCGGCCTACGTTTGCGCGTAGGTCGGGTAAGCGATATCGTCAGGACGCCTCCGGCTCTGCCGGTTTCTTTTTCTTCGCCTTGCTGAAGGTTTTCTTCTTCGGCGTCTCGCCGCCGGGCGCGACCAGCCCCCGGAACTGGCTGACTCGGGTGCCGCGCGCCAGCTCAATCAGCTCGTGCAGTGTGCCGACCAGCGGGTACATAAAGTCCTGATACCGACACTGCTTTTCGCTGATTTGCGTCAGCACCGATTCCCAGTGCGCGGTCATATCCGGGCGCGATGCCAGTTCAGGCAGCGAGTGGATCAGCGCCTTTCCTGGATCGGTTGAGTGAATATAACGCCCTTTCTTGGTCAGGAAGCCGCGCTTGAACAGCAGCTCGATAATTCCGGCGCGGGTTGCCTCCGTCCCCAGGCCGTCGGTTGCGCGCAGCACTTTTTTCAGGTCTTTGTCCTGCACAAAACGGGCGATACCGGTCATCGCCGAAAGCAGCGTCGCATCGGTAAAATGGCGCGGCGGCTGCGTCTGACGTTCAACCACCTCACCCTTTTCGCACAACAGCGTATCGTCTTTCGCGACCACCGGCAGCGGCGTGCCGTCGTTCTCTTCGTCACGCTCCTTTGCGCCTAACAACGTGCGCCAGCCCGCTTCCGCCAGGAAACGTGCTTTGGCGATAAATTTGCCGTTGGCGATATCGAGATCGATCTGACACTTGCGATACACCGCGTCGGTGCAGAACTGCATCAGATACTGACGCGCCACCAGTTCGTACACCCTGGCTTCGTTCTCGCTCAGATGCACGGACGAACTGCGCGCCGTAGGGATAATCGCGTGGTGGGCATCAACCTTTTTATCGTCCCAGCAGCGGTTACGCGTATCGACATCCACCGCAGGCTGCGGCAGCAGGCCAGGCGCGTGCACGCCAATCGCGTTCAGCACCGCGTGACGACCGGCAAAATGCTCTTCAGGCAGGTAGCGGCAGTCGGAGCGCGGATAGGTAATCAGTTTGTGGGTTTCATACAGCTTCTGGCAGATATCCAGTACGTTTTGCGCACTCAGAGCGTAGCGTTTGGCGGCTTCAATCTGCAGGGCCGAAAGTGAAAACGGCAGCGGTGCGGCCTCAGAGTCGCGCTTGTCGTTGTATGCGGTAACGATAGCCGGTTGACCACCGATACGGTTAACCACGTGCTCTGCCAGCGGGCGATGCAGCAGGCGTCCTTCTTCATCCTGGTACGGTTCACAGGCCTCGCTCGGCTGCCAGGTGGCGGTAAAGCGCTCGTCTTTTGGCGTGACGATATGCGCTTTCACCTCGAAGAAGTCTTTAGCGACAAAGTTTGCTATCTCTTCGTCACGGCGAACCACCAGCCCCAGCACCGGCGTCTGTACACGCCCCACCGACAGCACCCCCTGGTACCCGGCATTGCGCCCAAGCAGCGTCCAGGCGCGGGTCATGTTGATGCCGTACAGCCAGTCAGCGCGGGCACGGGCCAGAGCAGATACGCAAAGCGGAATAAACTCGCTGTTGGCACGCAGGCGCGAAATCGCCCGTTCTACCGCCTGCGGGTTGAGATCGTTAATCAGGCAACGCTGTACCTGCTGACGCTTTTCCGGGGACAGCTGCAGGTAATCCAGCACTTCATCCACCAGCAACTGTCCTTCGCGATCCGGGTCTCCGGCGTGAATGACTTCGCTGGCTTCATGAAGAAACCGCTTGATAACGTTGAGCTGTTTGGTCACCGAAGGACGCGGCTGGAGCTGCCACTTCTCCGGCACAATCGGCAGGTCTGCCAGATTCCAGCGGGCGTAGCGGCTGTCGTAGATATCCGGCTGCGCCTGCTCCAGCAGGTGACCGATACACCAGGTCACCACCTGCCCGTTACCACACTCTATATAGCCGTCGCCTTTGCGATGTGGCTTTGGCAGCACATCGGCAATGGCGCGGCCCAGACTCGGCTTTTCCGCAATAAACAGCCGCATCGAATTAACGAATCTCGATCATCGGTCGTCCACCACGCGCGGTGATAAGCTCACCAATAGCGGTCAGCGTAATACCAAACTCAGCCGCGGCGGCCTGCACTTCGGTCTCTGAACCTGGTGCGACGGCCAGCAGTAGCCCACCGGACGTTTGCGGATCGCACATCAGCGCGCGCCACTCATCCGGCATTTCGCCCATCAGATGACCGTAGCTTGCAAAGTTACGCCCGGTACCGCCCGGCACGGCGCCCAGCTTGATGTACTCTTCCACGCCCGGCAGTTTTGGCACATCGGCAAAGCGCACCTGCGCCTGTACACCTGCGCCCTGACACATTTCGCTCAGGTGTCCGAGCAGGCCAAAACCGGTGACGTCGGTCATCGCCTTCACGCCTTCAATGTTGGCAAAAGCGGCGCCCGCGAGGTTCATCTGGCACATCACTTCGGTAGCGAGGCCTTTGTGTTCTGGCTTCAGCAGCGATTTTTTCTCGGCGGTGGTCAGCACACCGATGCCCAGCGGTTTGGTCAGGAACAGCTTGCATCCCGCCTGCGCGGTGCTGTTTTTCTTCACCCGCTCGGTCGGTACGATACCGGTAACCGCGAGGCCGAAAATCGGCTCCGGGGCATCGATAGAGTGGCCGCCGGCAAGGGCTATCCCCGCCTGCTGACAGGCAAAGCGCCCGCCTTCAATCACCTCACGGGCTATCTCCGGCGCCAGTTTTTCGATTGGCCAGCCGAGAATGGCGATCGCCATAATAGGTTTGCCGCCCATGGCAAAAATATCGCTGATGGCGTTGGTCGCGGCGATGCGGCCAAAATCAAACGGATTATCGACGATAGGCATGAAGAAATCGGTAGTGCTGATAACGGAAGTACCGTTACCCAGATCGTAGACCGCCGCGTCGTCGCGGGTCTCGTTACCGACAAGCAGGTTCGGGTCGATAAACTTCGCCTGCTCACTATGCAGGATAGTTTCCAGCACTTTGGGGGAAATTTTACAACCGCAACCGGCTCCGTGGCTGTATTGCGTTAAACGAATGGCTTGCTCGCTCATGGACATCTCCTGTCATTGCAATCCGGATATGTTAGCGCCCAAACGCCGTACAGGTAAGTGTTGCCGTCTGATTTCGCGCACTGTTGCTCATTAAGCAGACAAAACCTGCGTTTTGCGAGCCAGGGCAATGTTTTTAACGTTGATTTTACTTTTACTACAATATGACAGAATTATGACAACGAAACGGTTGTCAGCAGGAGTTTTCCCATTAGAAAGGAATAAATGATGAAGAAACGCGTGATAGCTTTGTGTCTTGCCGGGTTGTTTACCACCAGCGCTTTTGCTCTTGCCCCTTCAGGCAACGATGCCACCACAAAGCCCGATCTGTATTACCTGACCAATGCGCAGGCGATTGACAGCCTGGCACTGCTGCCACCGCCGCCGGAAGTCGGCAGTATTGCGTTTCTGAACGATCAGGCGATGTATGAGAAAGGTCGCCTGCTGCGCGGCACCGAGCGCGGTAAGCTCGCGGCGGAAGATGCCAACCTCAGCGGCGGCGGCGTGGCTAACGCCTTCTCCGGCGCGTTTGGCTCGCCGATCACCGAAAAAGACGCACCAGAGCTGCACAAGCTTCTGACTAACATGATTGAGGACGCGGGCGATCTGGCGACCCGCGGGGCGAAAGAGAAGTACATGCGTATTCGCCCGTTTGCCTTCTACGGCGTATCCACCTGCAACACCACTGAGCAGGATAAGCTGTCGAAAAACGGTTCATACCCGTCGGGCCACACCTCTATCGGCTGGGCTACGGCGCTGGTACTGGCAGAGATAAACCCGCAGCGACAGAACGACATCTTAAAACGCGGCTTTGAGCTGGGGCAAAGCCGAGTGATCTGCGGCTATCACTGGCAGAGCGATGTGGATGCAGCAAGGGTCGTCGGTTCAGCGGTTGTCGCCACGCTGCACACCAACCCGGCATTCCAGCAGCAATTACAGAAAGCGAAAGACGAGTTCGCAAAACAGAAGAAATAAGCATGATGGGCCGGGCAGCAGTGCCCGGCCACAAAAAATCAACGCGTCAGAAACGCACCACGAACGGCGCGGTATCAGCAACGCTAACGGTGGTAGAGGCCTTCAGCTGTGGTGTACCGAGGTACAGGAAGCCGACAATTTTATCTTCCGAACGGCACTTCAGCCCTTCGCGAACGAGGTCGCTTTCGGTCAACGCGCCGCTGCGCCAGATACCGTTAAAGCCCTGCGCCACTGCCGCCATCTGCATTGCCATCACCGCGCAGCCCGCCGACATCTCCTGCTCCCACTTCGGTACCTTGTGATGCTCCTGGCACTTCGCGACGACGGCAATGATGAGCGGCGCGCGGAACGGTGCATTGCGTGCTTTCTCAATCGCCTTTTCGTCCTGCCCGGCAGCGACGGCACCGCGCTCCAGCAGCTGGCTGAAACGCTCGCGCCCCTCGCCTTCAATCACGAAAAATTGCCACGGCTGCAGAGTACCGTGATCCGGGGCACGCATCCCGGCGCGTAAAATATTCTCTAATTGCTCACCCGCCGGGGCCGGTTCGGCCAGACGGGAGGCGCTGCGGCGATTAATCAATAATTCGAGTGCGTCCATTTAAGCTGCTCCTGTGACGTTATTTTTCATAAAATTAACATGCGAGTGGAAATTGTTACAGCACCGGAGGCGATTCCTGCTGACAATCGCTGACGGGAACTTTAGGATAACCCAACGTTGCGCCTGCAGTTGCGCCCTCTTTATCTGTTTTGTCAGGGAGAATACATGCGAACCCTATGGCGAATTTTTGCCGGATTCTTTAAATGGACCTGGCGCTTGCTCAATTTTGTCCGTGAGCTGGTGCTGAATTTGTTCTTTATTCTGATTGTGCTGGTGGTGGTTGGCGTGTGGCTGCAGTTCAGCAGCAGCACCTCTGAACGCACCGCCCGCGGCGCATTAACGCTGAATATTACCGGCGTGGTGGTGGATAAGCCTTCGACCAGCGGTAAAATCGGCGCGCTAAGCCGTCAGCTGCTGGGCGCAAGCTCGGATCGTCTGCAGGAAAACTCCCTGTTCGATATCGTGCAGACCATTCGTCAGGCAAAAGATGATCGCAACATCACCGGTATCGTGCTGGATCTGAAAGATTTCGCCGGGGCCGACCAGCCCTCCATGCAGTATATCGGCAAAGCGCTGCGCGAATTCCGCGACAGCGGCAAACCGGTGTATGCCGTGGGCGATAACTACAGCCAGGGCCAGTACTATCTGGCGAGCTTCGCCAATAAAATTTACCTCTCCCCACAGGGCGTTGTTGATTTACATGGCTTCGCAACCAACGGCCTGTACTACAAAGCCCTGCTCGACAAGCTGAAAGTCTCGACCCACGTCTTCCGCGTCGGGACCTATAAATCTGCCGTTGAGCCGTTTATCCGTGATGATATGTCACCGGCAGCGCGCGAAGCCGACAGCCGCTGGATTGGCGAACTGTGGCAGAACTACCTGACCACCGTTGCCGCCAACCGCCAGATAACGCCGCAGCAGGTGTTCTCGGGTGCGAAAGAGATGCTCGAAGGCCTGCGTAAAACCGACGGTGACACCGCGAAGTACGCGCTTGATAACAAACTGGTGGACGTACTGGCCTCCAGCGCTGAAGTGGAAAAAGCGCTGACCAAACAGTTTGGCTGGAGCAAAGCGGACAAAAACTTCCGTAACATCAGCTTCTACGATTATGCGCTGAAAACACCGTCCGATCAGGGCGACAGCGTGGCGGTTATCTTCGCCAATGGCGCCATCATGGACGGCCAGGAAACGCCGGGGAACGTTGGGGGTGATACCACCGCCGCGCAGATCCGCGACGCGCGCCTTGACCCGAAAGTGAAAGCGATTGTCCTGCGGGTGAACAGCCCGGGCGGCAGCGTGACGGCATCTGAAGTTATCCGTTCGGAACTGGCAGCCGCGAAAGCCGCAGGCAAACCGATTGTGGTATCGATGGGGGGTATGGCGGCATCCGGCGGTTACTGGATCTCCACCCCGGCTAACTACATCATTGCTAACCCAAGCACCCTGACTGGTTCCATCGGCATCTTTGGCGTTATCAATACCGTGGAAAATACGCTTGATTCCGTTGGCGTTCACACCGATGGCGTTGCCACTTCACCGCTGGCGGACGTGTCGCTCACCAAAGCGCTGCCGCAGGAAGTGCAGGAGATGATGCAGCTCAGTATTGAGAATGGCTACAAGCGCTTTATCACCCTGGTGGCGAATGCTCGTAACAGCACACCGGAACAGGTAGATAAAATTGCCCAGGGCCACGTCTGGACCGGTACCGACGCGAAAACCAACGGTCTGGTCGACAGTCTCGGCGACTTCGATGATGCGGTAGCAAAAGCGGCCGAGCTGGCGAAGCTCAAACAGTGGCATATTGAGTACTATCAGGACGAACCGTCGTTCTTCAACATGGTGCTCGATAGCCTGACCGGTTCTGTACGCGCAGCGCTGCCAGCCGCGATTCAGGCCGCCCTTCCGGCCCCGCTGGCTACGGCGGCAAATGCAGTGAAAGCGGAGAGCGACAAGCTTGCGGTCTTTAACGATCCGCAAAACCGCTATGCAATTTGCCTGACCTGCGCCAATATACGTTAATCCTTATCCCCTCCGAATGGAGGGGATTTTCTTTATGTCATAGCCTGATACCATGCAAAAGAAATCAATCTACGTTGCCTACACCGGCGGTACCATCGGTATGCAACGCTCCGAACACGGTTACATTCCTGTCTCTGGTCACCTGCAGCGCCAGCTGGCGCTGATGCCTGAATTCCATCGCCCGGAGATGCCCTCCTTCACCATTCACGAATACGCGCCGCTGATGGACTCTTCGGACATGACGCCGGAAGACTGGCAGCATATCGCCGACGATATTAAGGCCCATTACGACGAGTACGACGGTTTCGTGATCCTGCACGGCACCGACACTATGGCGTTCACCGCCTCGGCTCTCTCCTTCATGCTGGAGAACCTGGGCAAGCCGGTGATCGTGACCGGTTCGCAAATCCCGCTCGCGGAGCTGCGCTCTGACGGGCAGATCAACCTGCTGAACGCACTGTACGTGGCAGCAAACTACCCGATCAACGAAGTGACGCTGTTTTTCAACAACCGTCTGTTCCGGGGCAACCGCACCACTAAAGCCCACGCCGACGGCTTTGATGCCTTTGCCTCCCCTAACCTGCCGCCGCTGCTGGAGGCCGGGATCCATATCCGCCGCCTCAATACCCCAGCGGCCCCTCACGGCGAGGGTGAGCTGATCGTTCATCCGATTACCCCACAGCCGATTGGTGTGGTCACCATCTACCCGGGAATTTCCGCCGAAGTGGTGCGTAACTTCCTGCGCCAGCCGGTGAAAGCGCTGATCCTGCGCTCCTATGGCGTCGGCAATGCGCCTCAGAACGGTGAGTTTCTCCAGGAACTGGCGCAGGCCAGCCAGCGCGGCATTCTGGTGATTAATCTAACCCAGTGTATGTCTGGCAAGGTGAATATGGGCGGCTATGCCACCGGTAACGCGCTGGCGCATGCCGGGGTGATTGGCGGTGCCGACATGACCGTTGAGGCGACGCTGACTAAGCTTCACTATCTGTTAAGTCAGGATCTCGACGTGGAAGAGATGCGCATCGCGATGCAGCAGAACCTGCGCGGCGAGCTGACGCAGGATGATTAAGGAGTGACCATGAGCCATCGTGCATTGTTGCTGGTTGATCTACAAAACGATTTTTGCGCCGGCGGCGCGCTTGCCGTACCGGAAGGTGATAGCACTATCGATGTGGCAAATCAGCTTATCGGCTGGTGCAAGGCGCGCGGCGATGCGGTAGTGGCAAGCCAGGACTGGCACCCTGCCGATCACGGTAGTTTCGCCAGCCAGCATCAGGCAGAGCCCTACTCACAGGGTGTGCTGGACGGGCTGCCGCAAACCTGGTGGCCGGATCACTGCGTGCAGCACAGCGAAGGTGCCGCACTGCATCCGCTGTTGCAGCACCAGGCGATTGATGCGGTATTTACCAAAGGCGAGCATCGTAATATCGATAGCTATAGCGCGTTTTTCGACAACGGTCATCGGCAGAAAACCGGGCTCGATGAATGGCTTCGCCACCATGAAATCCGCGAACTGCTGGTGTCCGGTCTCGCCACGGACTACTGCGTGAAGTTTACCGTGCTCGACGCCCTGAAACTCGGATACGCGGTGAACGTCATCACCGACGGCTGCCGTGGAGTCAACATTGACCCGCAGGACAGCACCAGAGCGTTTATGGAAATGGCCGCCGCTGGCGCCACGTTATACACAGTGGCGGACTGGCTGGAGACACAGCAATAACGCATTACCTGATGGCGGCGGCATCGTCATCAGGTACTTTTCCCCCCACGCTTGAAATATCCTCAAGCGAAACCATCCGCGTTTCGATACCAAAGACAAACAGCACCAGCGAGCAGAGCAACAGCAACACACCCAGCACAATGAACACGGTGACAGAACCGTACCGCGTCAGCAGTACCGCCACGCCATAGGGAGTAAACGCTGCGACAATACGCCCTACCGCGTTGACGAAGCCAGATCCCCGCAACCGCAGATGGGTGGGCCACAGTTCCGGCACATAAACCGCAGATGCAAAGCAGACATACATATACAGGAAAAAAATCATTACCAGCCCGTAGGTCAGAATGGCCCACTCGGCGGTCTGAATCGCGTAGAAGTAACCCAGTATCGCAATAATTGCCAATATCGACGAACCGAATAATCTCCGGGGGAAGTAGTCAATAATCAGTGCGGCAACAAAGATCCCAACCGGTGCGCCAATCATGATAACGGCAGTCATTATGATTGACCGCGCGACATCAATACCTGAGTTCACAAAAATCGTTGGGATCCAGACGGTAATGGTATAGAGCGAGATATTCATGGCGATCAGTACCGTAATTGCCACCAGCGTCCGCCTGAGCATCTGCCCCTGAAATAACTGCCAAAAAGAGCCATTCTCTTCACACCCTGAACGCCTCCCATGCAATACGGATAACGGTGGCAGCGTCATGTTTTTCTCTTTTTCTATCTGAGTTTCAACATCTCGTAGGTGCTGCTCAGCGGCCCCATGATAGCCCTTGCTCGCCAGCCAGCGTGGAGACTCAATGAAGTATTTTCCCGACAGATACCAGGCTAAAAGAATGCCAGCCCCTCCGAGTAAAAACATCATCCGCCAGCTAAAATGCGCAATCACCACCACGCCAATCAACGCCGACAGCAAAGGAGACCAGTTGCCCACAAAAGAGAGCCGGGCAGACCATTTCCCCCGGACTCTGGCAGGAATAAATTCAGTAAACGAAGCGTAACCCACCATGATAAGTGCCCCCATTCCCGTCCCCATCAGGCAGCGGAAGAAAATGAGCCAGTACATATCAGGGACAAACGCTGCGGCAGCGGCGGCAATGCCGACAATCAGCAGGTTGATACGAAACGCTCGGCGTCTGCCGAAATAATCACCAATAAAACCGCCCGCCAGGGAACCGATGAAATAACCAAACATCAACGCCGAGGTAAAAGCGGCATTGAGAAAATTATTTGACCATCCGATGCTCACTAGTTTTGCCACCACCACATTGCCGGAATAGCTGAGAAACCCGGTCAGTAGTAGGCTAAAACTGATAATACCGAAAATACGATAATGAAAGCGGGCTAAGGGTAATTGATCCAGTCTGCTGCCAATATTGTCGTGATGTTCCATCTGGATGCCTCAAAGACTCCGGTCTCCCGATAAGAGAGAAAGAGCATAATGTAGAGTTTTTAAATAATGACTATCGCGGTAAATTTAATTTACCGCGTCATCTATCATCATGTTATTTAACATCACCAGTGAGGAACAAACGCGTAGCCGTCATTAATAAACAAGCTGGATGCTATTATTTTTGCAATATGCGATCCATTCTGCACTGGGTGCTTTATTCGTTATAATGTAATTAATATGGCTTAAATCAATTAACTGGACAAAGGCTTTACGATCAAACTTAGAATGATCGACCAGCAAGGCGACTTCTGTTGCCTGAGCGATCATGGTCTTCTTGATTTCAGCTTCCGCCTCATTCGAGTCAAGCGCCCCACTGTCTCTGTCCAGACCTTTACAGCTCATCACCATGATGTCCACATGGTATCGACTAATGATCTCTTTGGTGATGCGTCCCTGCAAAGAGAGAGTACTTTTGTTTAACTCGCCGCCGGTGGAAACAACATTAATCTCCGACAAAGCGAGCTCGTGAAAAGCTTCGGCTGAATTCGTTAATAAAGTGAGATCGCCTCGCTCCTTCAGCAGTTTTAGTAATTCCATTGCCGTACTACTGGAGTCTGCGGCCATAGTGGTTTTATTTTTAATCAATGGCAACGCATTACGGGCAATCGTCTGTTTCTCTTCATAGAACGATTTCGCCCTCTTATAAAAATGAATATTTTCAGACAGCACGGTATTATTTAATACCGCACCACCATAAGTACGGGTCAAAAATCCTTCATCTTCGAGTTTTTCCAGGTCGCGGCGAATCGTCTCTTCAGTTACCTGAAAAATTGAGCTCAAATTTGAGACAACCACTTTCTTGTCATTGGCAACCATTTGTTTAATTGCCTGAATTCTGTCTTTTGCCGCCACAATTACACCTCTGTTCCCTTCAACATCATGATAAGTTCTCAGTATCTCACAGGCTATGTTTATCTTCAAAAGAACACGTCTGAATCACAGATTTTCATGTGTTTTACACAGAAACAGAGGTGATGATTACTGCCGTTATACGTGGTCCAGAGCCTCAGCCATTCTTCTCATCATTAACGCATCTTCATCCGTTAATGCGATGCTCAAGGCCTGCACATTTTCGCGAACCTGCTCTGGCGCTGTTGCCCCACTGAGGATAGAAATCAAATCGCTTTGTTTCAAAATCCACGCCAGCGCCAGTCCTGGAACCGTAGTGCGGTATTTGTCGCAAAGCGGCCGCCACTGCTCAAGCATGTCGATAACCCGCAGCATATTGTCACGCTGGAACCAAACCTTATTCGCCCGCGCCCCGCCCGGCACATAGTCACGAGCAATTGTGCCGGTTAATAATCCCTGCTCCAGCGGCGAGTAAACCTGAACAACAATCCCGTGCTCGCGGCACAATGGCAGAAGATCGCTTTCCAGCGCCCGGTCAAGGATGCTGTATTTCGCCTGCACGATATCCAGTTCACCATGCTTAAGATACTCACGGATATGGCTGGCATCGACGTTCGCCGCACCAATCGCACGAATTTTACCTTCGGCCTTCAGCGCATTAAGCGTTTCCATAGTTTCGGATATCGGCGTGAAGAACGGGGGAACGGATTGCCAGTGCGTCATGTAAATATCAATACAATCAATATTCAAACGCTGCAGACTTGTTTCAACCTCTTCACGAACAGAATCCGCAGAAAGGTTTTTATACAACTGGCGGTCGCCGACTTTATTGAACAGGCTGCCTTCTCGCTCCCAGACAATCCCACATTTAGTTTCTACTACCATCTCATCACGGGGTAGTTGTTTTAGCGCCTGCCCGACAATGGTTTCACTATTGCCAAAATTATATCCCGGCGCGGTATCAATCAGGTTAATGCCGCAGCGATGTGCTTCGACAATGGTATCGATGCAAATCTGCAGGTCGAGATCGCCATTCCATGCCGGACCGCCGCCAATGGCCCAGGTGCCCAGCCCCATACGGGAAAGTTTGATATCCGTACTACCTAAAGGAATCATATTCATCTGACGTTATTACCCTTCATATTCTTCAAGAAGTTGTTCCACCAGCATTCTATTCTTCACGCCCGTGGTCGCCCCCACGCTGAGTACCGATATCGCGGCGGTGACGTTGGCAAACAGCGCACAGTCACGCAATGTTTTCCCTTCAAGCAGCGCGGAGATAAATCCCGAGGCGAAGTTGTCGCCAGCACCGATGGTGTCGATGGCGGTAATCCCTGATACCGCAGGCACAGCCATGCGCGTCTCATGATTTTTGATAAAGCAGCCTTGCTTACCAGTTTTAATCACCACCGTTTTGACGCCGCACTGAAGAAAGCTATCGGCAATTTCATCGAGCGATGTTTTCCCGGTGAGTTGCTTTGCCTCTTCAAAGTTAGGAAACAGATAATCGACATAGCTCAGTGCTTCGCGAATATCCTCCAGCGTTTCATTCAGCCGCGGCTTTATCATGTCGGCGCAAATAATCAGCTGCTGCGCCCTGGCCCGCGCAAAGATTTCAGTTAATGCTTTACCGTCGAGTAAAGGGCTATTAAAAATGCTCGCCAACGAGAGCAATTTCACCTGCGAGAAACGGCTGAAATCAATATCATTAATATTCAACCGCCACAGGCTACCATTGCGATTGGTCACAAAAGTACGCTCTCCATCCGCGGTAACCAGCCCGACATTAATTGAGGTATCAATATCAGGGTCCTGTTTTATGCTGCGGATATCGATACTCTCTTTGCGGCAGTGTTCAAGAATAAAATGTCCTGCGGCATCATCACCCACTCGACTCATTAATGCAGTACGATGCCCCAGCCGGGAAATAATTGTTGCTTCGTTGATGGCATCCCCACCGGTGGTCATGGCAATTCTTTCCAGGGGATAAGAGTCTACATCAAAAATATTCTTACTGACCGGCTGCAAGGGAATATCGACTATTGCCGCACCGATGCAGAGAACCTCAATATCATCCATATTGTCATTCCGCTTTGCCGTCTGAGCCGAAAAGTTTGATTTTTTCCAGCGCACGCGCTTTGACCGCTTTACGCACCTCACGCTGCAAGTGCAGGAAAGGTTGATCCTGGTTCTCATCAACCGCCACCATCGCCGCCTGGCACAGTTCGGTATGAATATTGATTTTCGCTATGCCGAGCGAAATGGCAGTTTTAATATCGGCATCGCTGATACCAGAAGCTCCATGCAGAACTAGCGGTACGGACACGGCTTCACGTACCCGCTTCACCACGTCAAAATTCAGTTTCGGCTCCGAGGTATAAACACCATGCTGGTTGCCGATAGCGACCGCCAGCGAGTCGCAGCCGGTACGTTCAACAAATTCGGCTGCCTGGTCCGGATCGGTATAGTGATATCCCGCCAGCGCCTCTTCGTATACGGTTTCATTCCCTACGTGCCCCAGCTCAGCCTCTACTGGGATCCCCAGCGGATGGAAGAAATCGACCGCTTCTTTGGTCAGGCGAATGTTCTCTTCGAAGTCTGAAGCCGAGGCATCACGCATCAACGAGTTCATACCATGTGTCCATGCATTATGGATAATTTCCATGCTACGCCCGTGATCCCAGTGAGTAATAACGGGTACTGAAGCTCTCTCTGCCATTGAGACCATCATATGTGAAAAGTCTTCAAAGGAAGTATTACCAACAAAGCCGGTACCAAAGGAAATAATCACTGGCGATTTGGCCTCTTCTGCCGCATCAATAACCCCCATCAGCATTTCTGCATTCCACACGTTAAAGTGCGCAATCGCATAATGCTTGTTCTGAGCATCATTTTCCCAGTATTTAATATCTGCCAGCATGTTCTTTCTCCCGTTTCAATTAACCAACAATTTTAATAACGCCTTTAATAATGTCGCGTTTGTTATTTACTGACTCATCAAATGCGCGTTGCACTTCTTCGTAATCGTAAATATGCGTGACCATCGACTTCACATCGAATCGACCCGAGGAGATGGCCTCAATAGTAACCGGGTAGCGATTGGCGTAGCGGAAAACGGTCTGAATTGACACTTCGCGATTAATTTTGAGGAAATTAATCGCCGAATCTCCCGGCACGGTACCTACAATCATAATTTTGCCGCCACGCATCACCAGGTACGGCGCCTGTTTTACGGTGACAGCAGATCCTGCCGTTTCGAAGACAATATCAGCCCCCATCTCACCAGAGAACTGCAGACAACTCTCCTGAGTATCTTCTGTTGCGCCGTTGATAACGGTAGTTGCCCCAAGTTTCTCTGCCATGGCCAGGCGCTTTTCCAGCACATCCACAACGGCAATCTCGGTGGCTCCCAGACACTGGCACGCCTGCAGCGTCATCAGGCCAATACAGCCCGCTCCCAGGATGACGATTTTCTTACCCGGTTTTACTTCCGCGAGCATAGCGGCATGCATCCCAACGGCCGCAGGTTCGACCAACGCACCTTCCATGGTGTCCATGTTGTCCGGTAGCTTGTAAGTAAAGCTCTCCGGGTGGCACAGGTAGTGGGTTAATGCACCGCGGTAATTCGGCTGCGTCGCCATAAAATCAACATCCGGGCAGATGTTGTATTTCCCCTCCAGGCAGTACCGACAGTGGCCGCAAGGTACGCCAGGCTCGATATTCACTCTGTCACCCGCTTTGAACTTCGTCACCAGGCGCCCTGTCGCTACGACCGTCCCCGCACATTCATGCCCCAGGCCTATCTCCTGGTCAGGATCTTTCGGTGGAATAAACGGCCCGGACTCGAAGCCGTGAACATCAGAACCACAGATACCAACATATTCGACTTTAATTAATACTTCATGATCCTGCGGCACCGGAATATCAGCAGCGATGATATTCATGGTCCCCGGCGTTTTTAATATCGCTTTTGAGTTTTTCATTCTCTTTTCCATCAATATTATTTAGTGATTGCGGTATCAATACTTAAACTCTCGACTGAAACTCCTTTTGTTTCTATGCCGATAGTCGCGATCGCGACGGCGACAATTATCGAAACCACACCTAACAGGATGAACACGCCGGTTACGCCGTAGCTGTTAAGTAACACGGCGACGGCATAGGGAGCGGCAATACCGCTAATTCGGCCTACCGCGTTTGCCAGCCCTGAGCCCCGAAGTTTCGCTTCTGTCGGCCAGATCTCCGGCACATACACCGCCGAGGCATAGCAAACGTACATGTAAACGAAAGTAATAAGGAAAAAGCCAATCAGAGTAATAAGCAGCATGCTGGTCTGCAGTGAGTAGATATATCCCAGTACAGCAATGAGTATTAATAAACCAACCCCCATTGTTTTTCGCTGAATTTTATCCATCACCAGCATCGCAATAAATATGCCAAACGGTGCACCAAACATACTCATGGTGTTTAAGACGATGGAGTCTTTCAGGTTTATTCCCTGAGTCATAAAGATGGTCGGCAACCAGTTAATTAAGGTGTATTGCACCACATTCATGGCAATCAGCACGCAGGAACCCAAAATGACGCGCTTCAATAAAACCCCGGTGAGTAAGGCGGAATATGGAACGCTGCGCGGCGGCGTTTTGTCCTCTTCAGCCACCACAGGTGGTAGCGGTTTGCCGGTCTGGCGCATTACGCCCTCTTCGATAGCCCGCATGACCTTTTCAGCTTCCTGGTAACGCCCACGAGACTCCAGCCAACGTGGAGACTCCGGGAACCAGCGCCAGGCGAAGACAGTGGCAATGAGGGACAGTACGGCCGGGATCAGCAATTGCACGCGCCAGTTCCAGTCCGCGCTGAGTAACGGCGTTAATCCCATCGCAATCAGCGAGCACAGCGGATACGACCAGTTACCGATAAACGACACCCGACTCGACCAGGTTCCCCGATTTCTGCCCGGAACATACTCCGTAAATCCGGCAAAAAGGGTCACCAGTAGGGCCCCCAGGCCAACTCCCATCACAAACCGGCAGGCGATAAGGAAGGTCATATCCGGCGAGAATGCCCCAACGACCATGGCGGCGATGTGGATCCCCTCAAAAAGGATAAAAGCGTTTCGTCGCCCGGTAATATCGCCAATAATGCCGCCGACCAGGGCACCAAGAAACATCCCTGCGGTGGTTAACGCCGAGAAGGTGGCGGTCGCCGAATTATCTGCCCAACCCAGATCTTTAAGCTGCGCAAGAATTAACCCACCAACGGCGTTACTCCAGCAGACAAGTAATCCAAAGGCGACAATGGCAAACATTGATGAATGCCAGCGGCAATCCGGCAGACGATCCAGCCGGGCGCCACAGTGCGGTTTTGTTATCTGTTCCATGCTAACCACCCTGAGTGTCGAGGCTTACTCATCGAAGTCGTAGGTCATAATGACTTTGATAGCGCTTTTATCGGCCATGGCGTCAAAACCTTCCCGCCACTGCGACAAGCCAATACGGTGGGTAATCATCGGCTTCACGGTAATCGCACCGCTAGCGAGCAGGCGAATCGCATTGCGCCATGAGGTTGCGTCGTAGGCCATATGGCCAATAATGCTTTTGTTCCATGCGGTAATATCATTGATTGAGAAATCAAGTGGTTTGAAGCCCATCCCCACTCGCACCACTTCACCGTTCGGGCGCAACATCTCGATAGACTGTTTGAGTGCAATGTTGGCTCCTGAGCATTCGATAACCAGACCCAGATTGTCTTTGCCGCAGATCTCCTGGCAGCGCGCGACAACATCCTCGGTGGATCCGTTGATAACCGCGGTTGCACCCAGCGCTTTGGCTATCGGGAAACGCACCCGAACATCTTCCTCCAGGCCAACCATCACAATATTCACAGCGCCCATGATGCGGGCCATCTGGACGCTAAACAGTCCCAACGGTCCTGTACCAATCACAACCACATCCTGACCTGGTAAAAATTTGGATTGCTGCGCGATAGATTTGTAGGCGTTACAGATAGGATCCAGAACGGCGGCCTCTTCATAGTCGATACCTTCCGGGATCTCCCATAGCGCATGGCGATGAATATTAAGGATTTCGCCAGGAACCAGACAATACTTCGAGAACCCACCGCCCCAGGTGTTATTATCCAACCCCAGATTCACTTTTTCTGTACAACACAGAAAATCGCCCTGCTCACAAGCGGGACAAACGCCACAAACATGCCCCGTGTTATCGGACACCACTCGTTGACCAACGGTCCAGTGTTTGACCTTTTCCCCGACCTGGACGATACGCCCGGCAAACTCATGACCACGAATTGAGTTAAACTGGTCGGAACCGTTATCTACCTCGTAGTGCTTCATGTCCGCACCGCAGATAGCTGCGGCTTTCACTTCAATCACTACATCCTCCGGGCCACAAACCGGTACCGGAACGTCAATCAGTTTGTAGCCACCAAAGGCCTTACCAAATCTCGCCAGTGCTTTCATTACGACTTCCTGTGTGTAGTTTTGCATCAATGGCGCTCATCATTATCCATACTATTTTTGAGGTCAACACAAAATCTTTAAAACACAGATTTTAGATCTTCTTTTCACAACGCAGATCACAATTAGCGTGTTTTGGCTGGATCCGATGTTGTTGGCTTTAACGAAGACGCCGTGAACACCTTCGCAGTTTTCCTCTGCTGAAGGTGCTAGCTTCATCTGGTTGTTATTTCGCCACGTTATAACCGTGGCCTGTTTTTATTCATGTCAAAGAGGAAAAAGAATGAAACTATTGCCAGTTGTGGCAGCTTTACCCCTGCTCTGCGCTTCCGGCGCGTTCGCAACATCTCTTATGTCAGTCGGTTATTTCAACGGTGGTGGCGACGTCACGGCCGGGCCGGGTGGCGATATCAATAAGCTCGACGTTCGTCAGATAACCCATCTCAACTACTCTTTTGGCCTTATCTACAACGACGAAGCCGGGGAGACGAACTCCGCGCTTAAAGATCCGGCAAAACGGCATCAGATCTGGCTGTCGCCGAAGGTGATGGACGATCTGCAAAAGATCCCGGCACTGCGTAAGCAAAACCCGAATCTGAAAGTGCTGCTATCGGTGGGGGGCTGGGGCGCTCGCGGCTTCTCCGGTGCGGCGGATAACAAAGAGAGCCGCGCGGTCTTTATCCGCTCGGTGCAGGAAATCATCAATCGTTACGGTCTGGACGGTATCGATCTCGACTGGGAGTATCCGGTAAACGGCGCCTGGGGTCTGGTGGATAAACAACCGGCAGACCGCGATAACTTTACCGCGCTGCTGAAAGAGCTGCGCCAGGCGCTGGGAGCGAAAAAACTGGTGACCATCGCCGTGGGGGCAAATGCGGAAAGTCCGAAAAGCTGGGTGGATGTGAAAGCGATCGCCCCGCTGCTGAACTATATCAACCTGATGACCTACGACATGGCCTACGGGACGCAGTACTTCAACTCCAACCTGTATGACTCCACCCACTGGCCGACGGTAGCGCCAGCGGATAAGTACAGCACCGACTTCGTGGTGAATAACTACCTCGCCGCCGGGCTTAAGCCTTCGCAGATGAACCTGGGTATCGGTTTTTATGGCCGGGTTCCGAAACGCGCCGTGGAACCGGGCATTGACTGGAGCAAATCGGATGCGCAAAACAACCCGGTGACGAAGCCCTACTTTGGCCCGGCTGAAAAAGCGCTGTTCACTTCCCTTGGCTACGACCTCGATAAAGATACCTACGTGAAGTACAACGATATCGTCAGCAAATTGCTGAACGATCCGCACAAACGCTTTACCGAGCACTGGGACGACCAGGCGAAGGTGCCGTGGCTGTCGGTGAAATCAGCCAGCGGCGAGCCGCTGTTTGCCCTCTCATACGAAAACCCGCGCTCGGTGGATCTCAAAGCACAGTACATCAAGGAGAAGGGATTAGCCGGGGCGATGTTCTGGGAATATGGTGCCGACGATCATAACCAGCTGGCAAAGCAGCTCGCGACGTCGCTTGGGATTAAACACTAACGACGAGTATCAGCCCCTCTCCCACAGGAGAGGGGTATACGTCACTGCATTTTAAGCGTTGCGATAGGCTTCGGCACGATGCCGAAATCCTCTTTCAGCTGTTGCTTACTCTTCATCACCATCTGACCCTGGGTGTCGATAGTCATGTGCTGTGCGTCGCTGTTGTTGCGCGCCTGCCACAGCATCACCAGCTGTAAACTGTTCTCTTTCTGGGCGGGCGTCAGCGCCACGCCGTCCGGCCATTTACCCAGTTCAACCGCTGTCACCAGCCGCTGATACACTTCCGGCGTCATGCCATTTATCATTTCATCAACATTCATCACAGCCCACTCCGGTGGAATAATTTGCTGAATCGTTTTTTCAACCTTTGGTTTGCTCACCGTTCTGGTCGTCGGTGAAGCTCATTGAGGCAGAGTTAACGCAGTAACGCTCGCCGGTAGGCTGCGGACCATCGGGGAATACATGCCCCAGATGCGCATCACAATTGCCGCAGCGAATTTCTGTGCGCTGCATCCCGTGCGAGTAGTCATTGAGATAGCGGATAGCCTCTTCGCTCACCGGCTCGTAGAAGCTGGGCCAGCCGCAGCCTGAGTCGTACTTGCTCTGCGCATTGAACAGCGGCGCATCGCACACCAGACAGTGGTATACCCCGTCGCGTTTGTTGTGCAGCAGACGGCCGGTAAACGGCGGTTCAGTCCCGTGCTTTTGCGTCACGTAGAACTGCATTTCGGTGAGATTTTTTTGCAGTTCTTCAGGGTTATTTTGCTTTGTCATGCCTTCGCATCTCGCTGTAAAAAACCGACATTCTCTGCGGTCGATTCTAACAAATAATTAACACCGGGGCGTAGACTTTTGTTCTAAACTTACTCGTTGCGAATACGCAGTCGGTCATTTGTGATTTAACTCACGTTTTTATCCAAATTGCTCTTTAAAATTCCGTGCGCAGCCCCCATATGCTTGCAAGCCCATAGGAAGAGTGAGGCGAGTCAGTCGGACAAAGGTTGTCCATTAGGATTGATTTGTCGCAATGATTGACACGATTCCGCTTGACGCTGCGTAAGGTTTTTGTAATTTTACAGGCAACCTTTTATTCACTAACAAATAGCTGGTGGAATATATGACTATCAAAGTAGGTATCAACGGTTTTGGCCGTATCGGTCGCATTGTTTTCCGTGCTGCTCAGGAACGTTCTGACATCGAGATCGTTGCAATCAACGACCTGTTAGACGCTGACTACATGGCATACATGCTGAAATATGACTCCACTCACGGCCGTTTCAACGGTACCGTTGAAGTGAAAGACGGTCATCTGATCGTAAACGGTAAAAAAATCCGTGTTACCGCTGAGCGCGATCCGGCTAACCTGAAGTGGAACGAAGCGGGCGTTGACATCGTTGCTGAAGCAACTGGTCTGTTCCTGACTGACGAAACCGCTCGTAAGCACATCACTGCTGGCGCGAAAAAAGTCGTTCTGACTGGCCCGTCCAAAGACGACACCCCGATGTTCGTTAAAGGTGCCAACTTTGAGAAATACGCTGGCCAGGACATCGTTTCCAACGCATCCTGCACCACCAACTGCCTGGCTCCGCTGGCTAAAGTTATCAACGACAACTTCGGCATCATCGAAGGTCTGATGACCACCGTTCACGCAACCACCGCAACTCAGAAAACCGTTGATGGCCCGTCTCACAAAGACTGGCGCGGCGGCCGCGGCGCAGCTCAGAACATCATCCCGTCCTCTACCGGTGCTGCTAAAGCAGTAGGTAAAGTACTGCCAGAACTGAACGGCAAACTGACCGGTATGGCGTTCCGCGTTCCAACTCCGAACGTATCCGTTGTTGACCTGACCGTTCGTCTGGAAAAAGCAGCGTCTTACGAAGAAATCAAGAAAGCTATCAAAGCCGCTTCTGAAGGCGCAATGAAAGGCGTTCTGGGTTACACCGAAGACGACGTTGTATCTACCGATTTCAACGGCGAAGTTTGCACTTCCGTATTCGATGCTAAAGCAGGTATCGCACTGAACGACAACTTCGTGAAACTGGTTTCCTGGTACGACAACGAAACTGGCTACTCCAACAAAGTTCTGGACCTGATCGCTCACATCTCCAAATAAGTTGAGATGAACGATTAAGACAAAAAGGCGACCTCGGTCGCCTTTTTTTATACCTGACGAAGGATTGCACCATGATTAACAAAATTTTTGCTCTCCCGGTTGTTGAACAGCTTACCCCTGTACTTTCCCGCCGCCAGCTCGACGAGCTGGAGCTGATTGTAGTTGATCATCCGCAGGTGAAAGCCTCGCTTGCCCTGCAGGGTGCTCACCTGCTCTCCTGGAAACCAGCCGGTGAAGAAGAAGTGCTGTGGCTTAGCAACAACACCGCGTTCAAAGATGGTGTGGCGATTCGCGGCGGTGTGCCTGTCTGCTGGCCATGGTTTGGTCCGGCGGCGCAACAGGGTCTGCCAGCGCACGGCTTTGCCCGCAACCTGCCATGGGTACTGAAAGCCCACAATGAAGACGAGAATGGCGTAGCGCTGACTTTTGAGCTGCAGACCACCGAGGCAAGCCGCAAACTGTGGCCACACGATTTCACCCTCTACGCCCGCTTCAAGCTGGGTAAAACGTGTGAAATTGAGCTCGAAGCGCACGGCGAGTTCGAAACCACCTCGGCCCTGCACACCTATTTCAACGTTGGCGACATTGCGTCCGTGAAAGTGAGCGGCCTGGGCTCCCGCTATATTGATAAAGTGAATAATGCCGAAGAAGGCAAACTGGCTGACGGCGTACAGACCTTCCCGGATCGTACCGACCGCGTATACCTTGATGCAGAAGGGTGCAGCGTGATCCACGATGGGGCACTAAAACGGGGCATCGAAGTCACCCATCACCATAACAGCGATGTGGTAGGCTGGAACCCGGGCCCGGCGCTGTCGGTGAGCATGGGCGATATGCCGGATGATGGTTATAAAACCTTCGTGTGCGTTGAGACGGCCTGCGTCAGCGTACCGCAGAAAGCCAGAGAAGAGAAAGCCTCACGCCTGGGTCAAACCATTCGCGTGAATAAATAACCGTAAACAGAAGCGACCAGCCGGAGTGCCCGGCTGGTATAGAACCATCAGAAGGTGTAGGTGATCCCGGTAGAAACCAGGCCGCTCCACGAAGTGGATACCATTGGGCTGTCGGTTACTTCACTGGTCAGACGGGTATAGCGCGCTGCGCCATAGATGCTCCAGTCACCCGCAAAGCGGTAGTTCGCAGACAGTTCCAGGTACGGCGACCAGCTGCTGTTCGGGTTATAGCGATCAAGGCCACTGCGGCGCGATTCGTCGCCAGAAATCCCGTAGTAGTAGTCATTCTGGTTTTCACTGCTCCACTCGATACCAATACCCGGCGTCAGGGTGAATGCGCCGTTGGTGTAGCGATAAAGCCACGCGGTATCCCAGGTGATGCCGTTGCTGTTGCCGAGCGTGTCACCGGCAAGCGTGGTACGCAGGAAGCCATATGGCGTGTTGTGGACGTAAGAGAGCCCCGCCATCATGGTGGATTTACGGCGATCGAGCTGGCGCAGCTGATTGTTATCGCTGTCACCCGGCTTAAAGTACATGGGTGACCAGTAAGCGGTAATCGACAGCTTGTCAGACTGGTCGTTCCACAGATAGTAACCACCGCCAAAACCACGGAACCAGAAATCATCGCTTTCGTAGCTGATGACCGGAACCGGATAAACATCGGCACTGTACTGCTTATAAGGACTTTCGAAAACCGCTACCCCGGCACCCAGGGTAAATTTCCCCTCTGCATGCGCTGCGGTGGCTGACGTCGCGATGAGCACACCCAGTGCTAATAACTTAAATTTATTCACAATCCATTATCCCGTTATCTGTTACAAGCGGCAGAAGTGTAACGCCCTGACACTCGTACCTCAAATTCTTTACCCGTCATTACATTATTTAACTTCTTAAAATCTCAGTTTCAAATGACATCCTGCTGACAGTTCAATGACTGCTGGATGAATGCAGGTGCTATCGCACAAATTGTCATGAACTATTTTTGGATGAGTTATTGATATGTCATTGAAATTAGTTTTTTGCAGCATGCAAGTTTCGCAATTGCCATCTACGCTTAAATTCAGAAGGTGTAATCGCCGGGCACGTTATCTCTGGTTTGAGCACAACCTGGCACATGGGTTGCTGGTTGTGACCAGGGCGAACGACAGCACAGCGCCGTGTACCCCTTCCGGGAGCCTACATTATTCATAGAACGGCTCTTAACATGTGCTAAAAAACGAAAGGACGGCATGCCATGAATATATTCGATCACTATCGCCAGCGTTATGAAGCTGCCAAGGACGAAGAGTTCACACTGCAGGAGTTTCTTACCATTTGTCGGCAAGATCGCAGTGCCTATGCCAACGCGGCAGAGCGTCTATTGACCGCAATTGGTGATCCAGTGATGGTCGATACCGCCACCGAGCCACGGCTGTCCCGTCTCTTTTCGAACCGGGTGGTCGCACGCTACCCGGCGTTTGAAGAATTCTATGGCATGGAAGATGCCATCGAACAGATTGTTTCTTACCTCAAGCATGCTGCACAGGGTCTTGAAGAGAAGAAACAGATCCTTTATCTGCTGGGTCCGGTAGGTGGCGGTAAGTCATCGCTGGCTGAACGCCTGAAATCGCTGATGCAGCTCGTGCCGATTTATGTTCTGAGCGCCAACGGCGAGCGCAGCCCGGTGAATGACCACCCGCTGTGCCTGTTTAACCCGCAGGAAGATGCGCAGATCCTCGATAAGGAATTTGGCATCCCCCACCGCTACCTCGGCACCATTATGTCTCCGTGGGCGGCGAAGCGCCTGCATGATTTTGGCGGCGACATTACCAAATTCCGCGTCGTGAAGGTGTGGCCATCGATTCTTGAACAGATTGCCATCGCCAAAACCGAGCCCGGTGATGAGAACAACCAGGATATCTCTGCGCTGGTCGGTAAGGTTGATATCCGTAAACTGGAGCACTATGCGCAGAACGACCCGGATGCCTACGGCTATTCCGGCGCCCTGTGCCGCTCTAACCAGGGGATCATGGAGTTCGTCGAGATGTTTAAAGCGCCAATTAAGGTGCTGCATCCGCTGCTGACCGCAACCCAGGAAGGCAACTACAACGGGACCGAGGGGATCTCTGCCCTGCCGTTCAACGGGATCATTCTTGCTCACTCGAACGAATCTGAGTGGGTCACCTTCCGTAACAACAAAAACAACGAGGCCTTCCTCGACCGTGTTTATATCGTCAAGGTGCCGTACTGCCTGCGTATCTCGGAAGAGATCAAAATCTACGAGAAACTG
This sequence comes from Yokenella regensburgei, assembly GCF_003634235.1. Lineage (NCBI taxonomy): Bacteria > Pseudomonadati > Pseudomonadota > Gammaproteobacteria > Enterobacterales > Enterobacteriaceae > Yokenella > Yokenella regensburgei. Next base: position 1,639,191 of record NZ_RBIZ01000003.1, read on the forward strand.
CTTAACCACAGTGAGCTGACCCATGCTCCGTGCGCCCCGGGGACGCTGGAAACGCTGTCGCGTTTCTCCATCCTCTCGCGCCTGAAAGAGCCGGAAAACTCGAGCATCTACTCGAAAATGCGCGTCTATGACGGTGAGAGCCTGAAAGATACCGACCCGAAAGCCAAATCGTACCAGGAGTACCGTGATTATGCGGGCGTCGATGAGGGCATGAACGGTCTGTCCACGCGTTTCGCCTTTAAAATCCTCTCCCGCGTGTTCAACTTTGACCACGCCGAAGTGGCGGCAAACCCGGTGCACCTGTTCTATGTGCTGGAGCAGCAAATCGAGCGTGAGCAGTTCCCGCAGGAGCAGGCGGAACGTTATCTTGAGTTCCTGAAAGGCTATCTGATCCCGAAATACGCCGAGTTCATCGGCAAAGAGATCCAGACCGCTTACCTGGAATCCTACTCCGAGTACGGGCAGAACATTTTCGATCGTTATGTCACCTACGCGGATTTCTGGATCCAGGATCAGGAGTATCGCGATCCGGATACCGGACAACTGTTCGATCGCGAATCGTTGAATGCTGAACTGGAGAAAATTGAGAAGCCGGCCGGGATCAGTAACCCGAAAGACTTCCGTAACGAAATCGTCAACTTCGTGCTGCGCGCCAGAGCGCATAACAGCGGCCGTAACCCGAACTGGACCAGCTACGAAAAACTGCGCACGGTCATTGAGAAGAAAATGTTCTCCAATACCGAAGAGCTGTTGCCGGTGATTTCATTCAATGCCAAAACCTCAACCGATGAGCAGAAAAAGCACGACGACTTTGTCGACAGGATGATGGAGAAAGGTTACACCCGCAAACAGGTGCGCCTGCTGTGCGAATGGTATCTCCGCGTGCGTAAATCATCATAACCGTAGCGCCCGGCGGCATAACACCGCCGGGCCTACAGCAGCAACGAGCCTGTAGGCCGGATTCGCGGAGCGCCATCCGGCATAACTGTGCAGCGTAAGGTTGGCAAATGCAGTACGGGAGGGGCATATGACCTGGTTCATAGACCGGCGCCTGAACGGTAAAAATAAAAGCGCGGTAAACCGCCAGCGCTTTCTGCGTCGCTACAAAGCGCAGATAAAACAGTCGATCTCTGAGGCCATTAACAAGCGCTCGGTGACCGACATCGACAGCGGCGAGTCCGTTTCTATTCCGACGGACGACATCAGCGAACCGATGTTTCATCAGGGGCGTGGCGGGCTGCGCCATCGCGTTCATCCCGGCAACGACCATTTTGTACAAAACGACCGTATCGAACGCCCTCAGGGAGGCGGCGGTGGCGGCGGGAGTGGACAAGGCCAGGCCAGCGCCGATGGCGAAGGTCAGGATGAGTTCGTCTTTCAGATATCCAAAGACGAGTATCTGGATCTGCTGTTTGAGGATTTGGCGTTACCTAATCTTCGCAAGAACCAGCACCGTCAGCTCAACGAGTTTAAAACTCACCGTGCGGGATTCACCGCCAACGGTGTTCCGGCCAACATCAGCGTAGTACGTTCGCTGCAGAATTCGCTCGCCCGCCGTACCGCGATGACTGCCGGTAAACGCCGTGCACTGCATGAGCTGGAAGCCAGTCTTGAGATCGTCAGTCAAAGTGAACCGGCGCAACTGCTGGAAGAGGAGCGTCTGCGTAAAGAGATTGCTGAGCTGCGCGCCAAAATCGAGCGAGTGCCATTTATTGACACCTTCGATCTGCGTTACAAGAACTACGAAAAACGGCCAGAGCCCTCCAGCCAGGCGGTGATGTTCTGCCTGATGGACGTCTCCGGCTCAATGGATCAGGCCACCAAAGACATGGCGAAACGCTTTTATATCCTGCTGTATCTCTTCCTCAGCAGAACCTATAAGAACGTAGAAGTGGTCTATATCCGCCACCACACTCAGGCGAAAGAAGTCGATGAACATGAGTTCTTCTATTCGCAGGAAACCGGTGGGACCATCGTCTCCAGCGCCCTGAAGCTGATGGACGAGGTAGTGAAAGAACGCTACGACCCGGCGCAGTGGAATATCTACGCCGCCCAGGCGTCTGATGGTGACAACTGGGCCGATGATTCACCGCTGTGTCATGAAATTCTGGCGAAGAAACTGCTGCCGGTTGTGCGGTACTACAGCTATATCGAAATCACCCGCCGGGCGCACCAGACCCTGTGGCGGGAGTATGAACACCTGCAGGCAACATTTGACAACTTTGCCATGCAGCATATCCGCGATCAGGACGATATCTACCCGGTATTCCGCGAGCTGTTCCACAAGCAGGGTGCAGAAAAATAACACCTTCATCGCTGCCTTTCCCCAGGGCAGCGATGTTGTTCCCACCGCTTTCCTGCAGTAGAGTAACGGCGACTATCTTCCCACCGTCATTCAATGACCGTTCGTTATCCCTACGAGGAGGAACACGTGTCCGAAATTACAGACCGCAATATTCATGAGCAACTCGTCGCCCTGCTGGAACAGGAAGGCGCACGCTTTCGCGTGGTTGAACATGAAGCGGTAGGAAAATGTGAAGCCGTTTCTGAAATTCGCGGTACCGCACTGGGTCAGGGCGCGAAAGCACTGGTCTGCAAAGTGAAGGGAAACGGTGTGAGCCAGCATGTGCTGGCCATTCTGGCAGGAGATTTACAGGCAGATCTGGGCAAGCTCGCGAAACAGGAAGGCGGATTACGCGCGTCGCTGGCAAGCCCGGTAGAAGTGGATACCCTCACCGCCTGCGTGTTTGGCGCCATCCCCCCGTTCAGCTTTCACCCACAGCTGAAGCTGGTTGCCGATCCCCTGCTCTTCAGCCGCTTTGATGAAATAGCTTTCAACGCCGGGCTGCTGGAGAAATCGGTTATCATGAACACCGCCGACTACCTGCGTATCGCAAAGCCGGAACTGGTCGAGTTTCACCGCGTGGACAGCTAACCGTCCATTCTCTCCAGAACAAGAACCGACATGACGAGGATCATCACAATGCCCAGAAACACGGCCGTGATGGTCACCGTTTCTACCCACATTGTATCGTTCATGTCACACGCTCCGCACCTGATGCCGTCACGGTTAATTTTCATACAATAAAATGACAACATCATGACAGCATAGTGTTTTTTTACTGCAGCGAGTTCATTTTTCCGGCAAAGTAAGCAGGCTTACTATTTTGCAAGGAAATTCAGAATGTTCGACACCACGTTACTCATTCTTCTGGGACTTGCCGCGCTGGGATTTATTAGCCACAACACCACCGTGGCAGTCTCTATCCTGGTGCTGATTATTATCCGCGTCACTCCGCTGAACACGTTCTTTCCGTGGGTGGAAAAGCAGGGATTATCAATAGGGATAATCATCCTGACTATCGGCGTGATGGCCCCCATTGCCAGCGGTACGCTTCCCCCCTCCACGTTGCTGCACTCTTTCGCTAACTGGAAGTCACTGGTGGCTATCGCCATTGGCGTGTTCGTCTCGTGGCTTGGCGGCCGCGGCGTCACGCTGATGAGCTCTCAGCCGCATCTGGTGGCGGGGTTGCTGGTAGGAACCGTGCTGGGCGTGGCGCTGTTCCGCGGCGTTCCGGTGGGGCCGTTAATTGCCGCGGGGCTGGTCTCCCTGGTGGTCGGCAAAACCTGACTGTTGGTTGAGCTCACTAATCCAGGCTTTTGGCGTCTGCCCGACGGCTTTCCTGAACATGGTAATAAATGCCGTGGTCGAGTCGTAGCCCAGGGCATGCGCCGCCTGCTGCACCGTCTGCCCGCGAATAAGCAGCTGCATCGCAAGGATCACCTGTAGCTGGTGCCGCCAGCGGCGAAAGCTCATCCCGGTCTCTTTCACCACCAGACGGGCCAGATTGCGTTCGCTCATGGCAAACCGGTCTGCCCACTGCGTCAGCGTTTGTCCGTTGCCCGGCTCGCTGGCCATGGTATCGACCATCTGGCGAATTTTTGGGTGCGTGGAGACCGGTAGCTGCAGGTGCTCCTGCGGCTGCCGGGGCAGCTCGTCGAACAGCACGCTGATAAGCCGCCCCGTTTCGGGACTATGCAGCGCCTTACCGCGGCGCTCTGCAAGCGTCAGGATAAGCTCCCGCACCAGCGGCTGGATTTTGAGCGTACAGCAGTGCGCAGGCATCTGTGCCGCATGCGGCTCGATAAACAAAAAACAGACGCGTCCGCCCGGTGTCGCCCGGTTGCTGTGGGGCATTAGCCCCGGCACCCATAGGGCAAAATGCGGAGGTACCACCCACATCGCGTTTTCCACTTCGCAGGTCAGTGCGCCGTGCAGCACCAGAATCAGCTGCCCCTTGCGGTGCTGATGCACCGGGATCACCTGCTCATCTGCCTGCACCTGAATATGAAACGCCACGGCCGCATCATGCTGGCTATCAGCGTCGTAACCATCGAGCCCGAGTCCGTGCATCATCTTGTCCGAATTTAGCGATTATTTGTCATTTTAGCTTGATTTAAACAGAGGTGAAAACCGCTATTGTGTCGCCACTGTTATGGAGAAGAAAAATGCGTACTGTCGTTTCTACATCAGGTCGCCAGAACCTGATGCTTATTATTGGCATTCTGGCTATCGCTGCCACCCTGCGGGTGGCGTTCACCGGCGCGGCTCCCCTTCTGGACAGCATTCGTGCCGATTATGGTTTAACCACCGCACAGACGGGATTACTGACCACTCTGCCACTGCTGGCATTTGCGCTGGTGTCGCCGCTTGCAGCGGGCGTTGCCCGCCGCTTCGGTATAGAACGCTGCCTGCTGGCGGCTATGCTGCTGATATGCGCCGGTATCGCTCTGCGCTCGCTGCCATCGCCGGTTTGGCTGTATAGCGGTACGGCGGTAATTGGCTGCGGTATCGCCATCGGTAACGTCCTGCTGCCGGGTTTAATCAAGCGCAACTATGCGCACAGCGTGGCGAAGATGACCGGCGCCTACTCGGTGACCATGGGCGGTGCGGCGGCGCTTGGCTCAGCGCTGATGGTGCCCCTGGCGCTAAACGGCTTCGGCTGGCGCGGTGCTTTGCTGATGCTGATTGTCTTCCCGCTGCTGGCGTTTCTGCTGTGGCTGCCGCAGTGGCGGCAACATGCCGCCGCGCCGCTCACCAACTCGGGGGCGCTACACAGCAAAGGCATCTGGCGCTCGGCGCTCGCCTGGCAGGTTACGCTGTTTCTCGGCATCAACTCGCTGGTTTACTACGTGATTGTCGGCTGGTTGCCAGCAATCCTGATAAGCCAGGGTTACAGCGAGGCGCAGGCAGGTTCTCTGCATGGTCTGCTGCAGCTGGCCACCGCGGCGCCAGGTATTGCGATTCCGCTGGTGCTGCATAAGCTTCGCGATCAGCGCGGGATAGCCATTCTGGTGTCGCTGATGTGCGTCCTGAGCGCCTTCGGATTCTGGCTGGTGCCCTCTCAGGCTCTGCTGTGGACGCTTATCTACGGCTTTGGCTCGGGCGCGACAATTATTCTCGGGCTGACGTTCATTAGCCTGCGCACCCATTCTGCCCATCAGGCAGCCGCGCTTTCGGGCATGGCGCAGTCGGTGGGGTATCTGCTGGCCGCCGGTGGGCCGCCGTTAATGGGGAAAATTCACGATCTGACCGGTGACTGGCACATACCGCTGATGATTATCGCCGTCATTGCCCTGCTGATGGCGGTCTTCGGCGCCCTCGCCGGGCGTGACCGGGCCATTCACCCCCGTTAATCCCTTCTGCCCGCCGCGAGCTTTCCCGGCGGGCATTCACGGTTACTGGCGGGCGGCGTGTAAAAACGCCTGGACCAGCGGTGCCGGACGCCCCGCCAGCGCGTTGCGCTCGTGCTGGAACAGCGTGGCAACAAAGAACGGATGCGTCGTCAGCTCAACGGCGCGGATCTCCCCCTCATCATCCCAGCCGGTCACCCGCAGCGGCTGATTATCGAGCTCGGCGGCAAACAGCGGTGAAATACCGTAGTTGCAGTGGTACCCCTCCTGAATGCTGTCACGGCCATAGCTGCGATGAATCAGCGTGTTGGCGCGCAGCTCGATGGTGTCTGATGTCTCCACCAGCGAACAGGTCAGCGGTGCAATCACCATCCGCCCTTCGTGGTCGGTTTCCGCATGGGCCGCATCCTCCCAGCCCATCACATTACGGGCATATTCAATAATCGCGTGCTGAAAACCGCCGCAGGTGCCCAGAAACGGGATGGCGTTCTCACGCGCATAGCGAATCGCCGTCAACGCCCCTTCCACACTCTGATACGGGCTTGCCGGTACCAGCCAGATGGCGTCGTAACCGACCAGGTTATCTTCACTCTGAATTTCCTGCGTCATCAGCCAGTCGTAATCGGCGTCAAGCCCCAGCACGGCAGCGGCATCATCGATAGCAAGCGGGATCGCCTGATGGGCGAGAACTTCAGCGTTGTAGTCGCCAACGAGGGCGATGCGAAGAGCGGATTTGGGTGTCACATTTTCCATGAGGGGATCCTTATGCCTGACAATTTTTTCGGACAACATAAGGAACCTCAGACTAGCGGTCTTTGCGCAGAATAACAATACCTGGTAAACAGGGGGTATTCGGCTGTTAACTCTTTGACCATTGGCCTATGCTGGAGGCTGGAATGAGGAAAAAGGGAGACACCATGATCCAGTGTAAACGCGTGTATGACGACGCCTGCGAAGCCGATGGCTATCGGGTGCTGGTTGACAGGCTCTGGCCGCGTGGCGTGAAGAAAGAGGCGTTGCAGTACGATGAGTGGTGCAAAGACCTGACCCCGTCGGCGGAGTTGCGTAAAGCGTTTCACGGTGAAGTTATCGATTTTGCCAGCTTCTGCCAGCACTACCGGGAGGAACTTAATCAGCAGCGCGGCGAGGGTCTTCGCTTAGCGACGATTGCCCGGGAAAAGGGCCTGACCCTGCTGTATGCCGCTAAAAACACCCAGCAAAACCACGCGCTGGTGCTGGCAGACTGGTTAGCACACCTCGAGTGATCGCATCGCTTCAGGCTGCGCGTCCGGTATCAGCGGCATCAGATACTCCGGACGCACAAAAGCAAAACCGTGCTGGCCGTCAGTTGCGCGAACGTTTCCCGTTACCAGCCATAGGGCACGCGGCGCCTGCGCCGGTAATTCCGTCATGACGCCGTTAACCGGGTTCAGCACCCTTTCGCCCGGCTGGCACAGCGCAAACAGCTCAACCGATTTGCCAATATTTGCGCGTCCGGAAACGGTACGCGCACCAATTATCATCGCCGTGGCTCCCGGCTTTAGCTGGAACATACTTCTCCCGAACGCGCCTCTGAATCTAAGAAAATTCTGAACGAGAAGTGTATCGCAGGAGCCGATGGAAGTCACTTAGGTTGCGGGTGATCGCGACGCCACAGCGCCCACTCATCGAGGGTTTCACCGCCCGGCAGTTTACAGTCGCTGCGCACCCCTTGCGGCGTCTGTACCGGTACCAGCGTACCGCCCTTCTGTTGGCAGTAAACCGATGCCGGGTTCGCCATACCGATATTCGGCGGCGGCGGTGCATCCTGCATTACCGGCTTCGGTGAAGACGGCGCGCAGCCTGCCAGTATCAGCGGCAGTAAAAGGTAGATATATTTCATTGCAACTCCTGTGTCATTATTCGGTACCTGCATAATCAGATAACCAGGGTTCTGTCGACCGTTCGCAGCGTCGTTTCTCTGTGGGCGATAATCACCCGGGTAATGTTCAGGCGTTTTATCGCGCCGTTCACATACCGTTCGCTGTCGGTATCCAGGGAACTGGTGGCTTCGTCCATAAACAAAATGCCAGGCTTGCGGTACAGTGCGCGAGCAATAAAAATACGCTGCTTTTGTCCACCGGACAGCCCTTCCCCCAGTTCGCCAATCAGGGTTTCATACCCCATTGGCATCTTCATGATAACATCATGAATATAACTGGCTTTAGCGCACTCTATCATCCAGTCTTCATCAACATCCTCGGTGAAGCTACAAATATTCTCCCTGATTGAACCTGAAAATAATCGGTCGTCCTGCATCACGCAGGCAATCATTTTGTGATAGTTATTGATGCCCAGTTGACGAATGTCGGTACCATCCACCAGCACTTTACCGCAGTCCGGTTCAAACAAACCGCAGAGAACTTTGAGTAAGGTCGTTTTCCCGGCTCCCGATGCACCGCTGATGGCAACGCTTTCCCCTCGGGCGATAGACATCGTTAACCCACTGAACACAGGTGCTGACTGACTGTCGTAGCGGAAGCTCAGATCAGAAATATCCAGTGATACTGGCTGCATGGTTGCGGCTATCATAAGGTCTGGTTTGTTCGTCTCTTTCTCGTGAAGGGCAATATCCGCAATACGTTCGTTATGCAGGCTCATCATCCGTAACTGCAAAAGGAAGTTGGTCAGAGAGGTTACCCTGTCGGAGAACTGGCTTCGGAAAGCGGCAAATGCGACAAACATACCGATGGTCATTTGATTGTCGATAACCAGACTGGTACCGAGCCATAGAATAGCCACCTGATCGCAGGCGATGACAAAAGTATTAATTCCGCCAAACAGCAAATCCATTTTTGTTAGCTTAATGGCCGAGTTGATAGTATCAATATTCAGGTTAAGCCAGTGACATCCGCGCCGCTCAGCCATTCCCTGCATCTTTATCGTCGCAATTCCGTACAACGTCTCCATAAAATAAGAGCTGGCTCGTGCACCGCGGACCAATGTTTCTTCTGATAACTGCCGGTAATATCCATAAGTCACCAGACGCAACAGCACATATATTGCGGTAAACCCCAGCACCACCCAGGAAAGGTATCCGCCATAAAGCACCATCATGATTAGCACACCAGGCACCATAATGCTGTCCATGATGGCGCCTGGTACGCTCGTGGTAAAAGTTGTGCGCAATGTGTCGAGTGAACCAAAGCGTGACTGGATATCGCCAAGTTTGCGCCGTTCGAAATAGCTAAGGGGAAGTCTCAACAGATGGTTAAATAAGCCGGATTGCCATTGCACATCAATCAATGTTCCCATCACTAACGATGACCAGGCCCGGAGCACACCGGTAGCTGCACGAAGCAGAATAAAAAACATCAGCCCGGCACAGATGAGCGACAGCAGTCCTCGATCCCCTGCGGGAATGGCGTGGTCCATGACCAGCTGCGTTCCAACTGGCATCACCAGATTGATAGTTTCAATCACCACTGACAGACAGAAGATTTTCGCCAGCGTACTTTTAATGCCATAAATACTGTTGAAGAGCGTACGCAGGCTAAGGCGGTTATTCACCTTTTCAGCGGTAAACTCACTGCCTGGCCATACTTCAAGCGCCACACCGGTAAAATAGCGCCCCATCTCTTGCTGGCACACCTGTCGCCGGCCACGGGCCGGATCGTGCAGGATAAAGTGATTTCTTTTTATCCCCACCAGCACCACAAAATGATTAAAGTCCCAGTGAAGAATACACGGCGTTTTTAGCGCGCTAAGTTCGTGCAACTCGAGTGATAGCGCCCGGGTTGCCATACCAAGCTCCTCGGCAATCCCCTTCATGCCTGCAAGATTAGCGCCGCGTGCCGAGAGATTGAACTGCCGCCGCAGCGAGATTAAATCAATATTCTTGCCATAGTGCCCACACACCATCGCCAGGCAGGCAAGGCCGCATTCTGCCGCCTCGGTCTGGTGAATCACCGGCATCCGCGGTCGCCAGTGCATATCCAGCTGGCTTACCATGTTTCTGAATCTTCCGTTAATCATTGAGCGGACCTGTAGCGCTGTGTTTCATGTCGTAGAAGGGAGAAAGCATCCACTGGTATATTTTCCGTTTCTCGAGAAAGAGTGTGCTTTTCGCCTTCATACCATTTTCCAGTGGTAGCGATTTTCCAGCGTATACAATGGATTGCTGCTCCGGCTTTACAATGACTTTGTACCAGGGGACTGAGGCATCGAGCGTATTTTTGGGGGCTCCGTGATAGGTGAGCATTTCCTGTGTGGAAGCCGGCGTTCGGGTCACGGTGGTCACTGTTGCCTGAAATTGACCGAATTTCTCCGCCGGGAACGCTTCGTAGCGGAGATTAACGCGGTCACCCGACTTCAGGTATGGCACCACATCATTTGGCACCCAGAGGATCAGATAGTAATTCTCGATATTCTTCGGGATTACCTGCAAAAGACTGTCACCGGGATTTACCATCTGCCCGATGGTCACGCTCATGGAATCGATTCTCCCATCCGACAATGCGCGAACCACAATTTCGCCGCCAACGTCGGTCTCCACCAGCTCTTTTTGTAATTCGTAGCGCTGCAGCTCCATCTGATAAATCCGGTTATCAAAATCCGCGGCCTGGGTCTGGATCTGGCTTTCCAGGCTGGTTAACTGCAGAGCGTTTTGTTCATTTTGCCCACTTAACCCAAGCAGGTTGTTCTGCTGCTGGTAATACAAGGCAACCTGATTCGTTAGCTGATCTTTGTTGATAAGCCCCCGCGCCTGGTAATGCCGGTAATTTTCCATATTGCTTTGCATAATGTTGATGCCTTCCTGTGCCCGGCGAATAATATCCGAGGAGCGCTGGAAGGCTTCACTGTATTGCAAACGTTGCTTTTCCAGAGAGTCGAGGGTTATTTTTTTGCTTTCTTCCAGCCGCTGGATGATGTTATCAACGCGAACCAGTTGGCTCTCAATATCTCTGCGCTGATTTTCGCTCACTACGCCGCTACGCGTACTTTTACTGACATCAATCTGATAGACAGGCTCTCCTTTGTGGATCATCTGCCCTTCGTGAACGAACTGATTCACTACAAAGCCCTGAACTCCTGAGTAAATATTCACCGCCCGCGGCCAGGTCGTAACCTCACCCACCACATTCACCCGGCGGGTATAAGTTCCTTCGATGATAAACAGCAGGAACGCAGCGATAAAAAGCAGGCTACCGGTAGCGACCGTCCAAAATGGAATTCCCGGCAGCAATATTGCTCGCCCTCGCCATTTCATTTTCCTGTTGGCAATAGCATCCTTACGAAACAAAATAGAGTCCCTTGAAGATTGAATATTTATCGAATAAAGGTCATGACACGTTTATTACGGCTCAGCCAGTGCACGTTGCCTTCTCCCCATGGGCGAAGTTCGATAAAACGGCGTAATGCTTCTCGCCCATAACCCGGAAAGCAGCAAAAATCGAGGATCCAGATCCTACCGTCTTCATTCCATTCTGAAGGATGTAACCTGAATTCGGGGTCGTTAAGTAATCGCTCCTCGGTATCGGGTCCAGGATATGCCCAGGTGATATATGCCAGCGGCAGCCCGCGCGCATCGAAGAGAAATTTAATCTGCTGATGTTGAATGGCATATTCTGTCCATTGCTGGATGGTCAGTACCGGATAAAGGCTGTAATGACGGTTATGGAGCATACAACTGACCGCGAAACCAAGCTGCTCCTGCGCTGACCAGAGGCCATTGCCCCTGACCGTTTCACGTAACGGTGATTTCATGGTATTAACCTACCAGCTGAGAGCAGTAGTGAGCGGATGGCAGTGTGCCGAGTGCCTCTTTGGCCCAGGTCAACATCCTGGTACCCATGTCAGAAAAGGCCTGCTGCAGATATTCAGGGGAGTCGCCATATTCATCAATCAGGCTGGTAATCTCTGCAAAAAGACGTGCTTTCGCCATCGAATCACGCGGCTGTAAGCGGCATCGCACCTGCTGTTCCATCGACTGAAGAAATGACGCAGTGTTGCTTTCCCGAACCTTCCCAGCCTGGTGAAGCCAGTGGATCCCCCCGCTAAAGCATTGCAACGCTTCCTGATAATATCCCTCGCGATGCCAGTGTTCGCGCGGGGCAGCAGTTTCGTTCCGAAGGCCACGAATGAGCGCCACTGCGGCATGTTGCAACGGCGAATCCCCTTTTTCGCTGCATCCCGGCTTCCTGAGCCTGGCTGATAGCATTAGAAAGCCATGAACAAGCTGTTTCAGAGGAGGCGTAACAACCGCCCCGGTCAGTGGGATACCCAGCTGCTCCAGATAACCGTGATAGCAGGCTTCTTCGAAAGTCGTACGGAAAACCTCCGTAACCTGCCGTTGTGCCTGCTCTGTGAAACCAGTGTCAAAAAGATATTTCCCAAGATAGAGGCAAAGATCGCAGAGCCCCTGCAGTAGCACCGCAGGCTCTTTCTCAAGCTCGGTTATCCTGAGCCGATAGCCAAAATCGTCGGGATAGTCTCCCGGAAATAAACTGCTTAACCCATTAAAATCCATCAGCCTGCCGTCCATCGCCAGGTTTGAGGGGGACGTGGTCAGCCGGAGATAGCGGGTTCGACAATAGGCCATCTGCCAGGCCTCCCGTCGGGCCAGCTCGCATAGCCCTTCCAGGCAGCGCTGCTGCTGACTAACACGACCTGCGTCTCGGGCACCTTGCTCTGGTCCAGGCAAGTAGTCAGGTAATTTTTGGATGACGGCGCTTACCCGCCGGGCATCGTGCAGCAAACGGCTGGCGAACTCCGGCTGCGGCCGGAAATAAGGAGCCCTTTCAAAATGAGCCGGACGAACAACCGGGTCGCGTACAAGCAGAGCGCGCCGGGACGCACCATCGGTACGATCCCAGGCCTCAGAAGTGTACAGGTCAGTGAGCAGGACTGCCCTCGCCCGCACAGCCCCATAGGGTAGGAGTCGGGATAATACTTCCCCCCACAAGGCTTCATAAACCGCATGGATTGCGCCGAGCGCACCATTGGAATGGCGCCCATCCGTTCCCTGACCTACCAGTGGATTAGCACCAATCCCTTTAACCTGATAGCAACCATCAAAACCACACCTGGCGCCACCCCCGTTTCGCTGGATCCCACTACCGCCATACCGTTCAGCAAAGAACGTTTTACCTGGCGCAAAACATGTTGAGTCAATCACATAGCTGCATGCATGCTGCATCGCCTGCGAGTCTTCAACATCCGGAGCGCACCATATCAATGATGAAGACACCGGATGTGCCATAAAAGGTACGAGATTTTCTTTTAGCTTATAAAGTGAATGTTCATGACTCATCTGCTATGCCCCGGAGTTCACAGACAGCCACTAGCAATATCGACAATACGATATACAAAGCCTTCATATATTCTGCCGCTGTTGTCCATTTATATTAAGAAACTCACCCTGCGTGAAGGGTTAAAACATAGATAATGAATATTCCAGCATAGTGGCAGTGATGATTAATGCTAAAAGCGTTGCCGGCGCAATAGTCTGAAGGTCGTTCCCGGTATCTACCGAGGGGGGCGTAAATTCCATCTTACGTGGCTCCATTTAAAAGAGAATGATTGCTATTTACTTTTAATTACAAAGCTGACATAGTAGACACATAAAGTCAAATGTTAACTAAAGCTAATACAATCAAAGAATGGCTTGCATACGCTAAATACCCAACCGCAGCCGAATAGTGCTGCAAGAGAATAGCTAACGCCATGATTTAACGAACTACCATTAATGGTAGTGGAGACAGGGAGGTATATAATGAGTTGTGATAAAAATCACAAAAAAGGAATAATCATAAATTTTACTAAAGTCATCATTCTTCCCCTGCCGACAGGCTGTTGCCCTGTCACGCATATTTTTTCATGGTAACGCTTCGCCACTATCCGTGATAGCCATGATCAAAACTACCCGGTTTTTACTGTTATTTGATTGTTTCATTTAAAGCTGAGGAATAATGAAAGCCACTCTGAGTATTTTAATTGTTTTTATTGTCGCACTCGCTGTTGGCATGGCAGGAGACTACTTCGAAGTTAACCGCTACATCAAATATGTACTGATGATCGCGGCTATCATCGTGACGCAAAAACTGTTACGGAAATAACGTCACAGTTGGCATGACAATAGTTAAAAATCACTTATCATTGGAGGATAAATATGCGTAATCTGACAGAGAATGAGTATTCCTTTATCAGCGGCGGAGGGTCGGACAAGGGGAGCTTCGGCGTCTCTAAAGAGACCTTTGGCGGCGCTATCGGGGGTGCCATCGGCGGTGCGGTGGGCGGGATCCCCGGCGCAGCGATCGGTACTATTGCGGGAGCGGCTATTGCCAACGGCTCCCGCGGAACCGGCAGCGTTGGCCCCTCAGGCATTCCTTGGGGTGGTTCTAATGGTGGCGGCGTAATGTGGGGAGGCAGCTCCAGCTCCAGCGCAGGATCTGGCAGCTAATCGTCTCTCACCCGACGAATAAAAAATCCCACAGCAGACCCATTTCTATGGGCCTGCTGAGCTCCCTGCACTGCCGCCAGGCAATTTCGCTTAAATCTCCATGATTTCTTCATTTTAACTGCACTATTTCTGCTTAGAGTGGCTCTCGTTCTCTCTGACCAGGGAACACATCATTCCATAATCAATGAGTTTTCCCCGCCTCCCCCGGCGGGGCTTTTTTTGTCACAAATTTCAGAGCTTGCCCACACTCAGAATGTAGGAAATTTGTGACATTCATGTTTTACTATAACTATGCAGTCTACAGTTTCAGCAACACGTACACTGGCAGGTAGCCGTACGTGGGAGTTATAGCGGTAATGTCCGATCATATTCTTGCCCGCGTTTCTCAAACGCTATCAACGGAACAGTCTCTGGAAAGTCTGGTGCGTCAGCTTCTGGAGATGCTGGCGATGGTCACCGATATGGAGTCCACCTACCTGACCCGCATTGATGAGGGGATGGAGTTCCAGCATGTACTGTTTGCCCGCAACAGCGGTGATATGCAGATCCCGGAAGGGTTGTCAGTACCGTGGGATAAATCACTGTGTAAACGGGCTTTCGACGATCGTTGTTTCTTCTCCGATGATGTTGATACCCGCTGGCACGACTGCGAAGCAGCCCAGGCACTGGGTATTAAAACGTTCTTCAGCACCCCCATTCATCTGACCGACGGCTCGTTGTACGGTACCCTTTGCGCCACCAGCTCAGAACGCCATTCGATTACGCTTCGCGGCGATCACGTGCTGCACCTGTTTGCCGGGATGATTGCCAGACATATCGAACGAGAGTCGCTGGTCAAGCAGCTGCGCGAGGCGAACGCCGCCCTCACAGCCCACTCCTATACCGACGAGCTGACCAGCCTGCCAAACCGTCGTGCGCTGTTTGAGCATCTCCCTACCCTGTTCTCGCTGGCTCGCCATCTTAAACGTCACCTGTATATCGCCTTTATCGATCTCGATAACTTCAAAGCGATTAACGACCTTTATGGTCATCAGGCCGGCGATGAGTTTCTGCGCCAGGTAAGTACGAGGCTTACCGCTTGCTGTTGCGAAAACGACATTCTGGCACGTCTTGGCGGCGATGAGTTTCTCTTCGCCAGCCTCTGCGCTGAAACGCCGCATGATCTGGCTCAGTTCTGTGAAACCCTGCGTGAGCGCATTCGCGGGGAGTACCAGCTCACTCGCTTAAAATTTGACTATCCCGGTGCCAGCATTGGTCTGGTGGATATCGATCCAAATGAATCCAGCGCCGACGACGCGGTACGCGCGGCGGATGACGCCATGTATCTGGATAAAAAAAATCGCCGTCAGATGCACTTTTCAGCCGCCTCAAAGTGACATTTTCGGTATGATAAGCGCCGCGTTTTACACAAAGGATTAAAACAATGCGATTAGGCGTGATTTTTCCGGTAGCTATTTTTATTGCCGCCGTAGTCTTTCTGGCGTGGTTCTTTATCGGTGGCTACGCTGCCCCCGGTGGCGCGTAATGCGTAAAACGACCATTATCATGCTCATCGTGGCAGTGATTGCGGTGGCAGGCTCACAGCTGGGCTGGTGGTAGCGGCCTTTCGTCGCTGCTTCATACGATACATATCGGCATCGGCCTGCTGTATCGCGGCATCCAGATTATTGCCCTCACAAGGGGCAATCCCCCAGGATACCGACAGATGGATCCGCTGCTGATTCATGATGAACTCATAAGCCGCAATCTGTTCTGCCACCCGCTGGGCAATTCGCGCCACCTGAGCTTCATTGCTACTGCTCAGGATCACAAACTCATCCCCCCCGGATCGAATAACAATGTCTTTCGCCGTTCTGACATTCGTCATCAGGCACAGGGCTATGACCTGTAGGGCCTTGTCCCCCACGCTGTGACCCCAGGTGTCGTTGATCGCCTTAAACTGATTACAGTCAAAAAGCACCACCGCGTTAAAATGCATCTCGCGGCGATAAATCACTTCCAGAATTTTGCGCGTATAGCAGCCGGTCAGTTGATCTGTATAAAGCCGGGTATCGCCGTCATTAAGCTGCCCACGAATAATCCGGTACAGCCCCCACAACAGCAGCGGTGCCAGCAGGACCACTATCCATGCCAGCGGATCGTAGATGGCGAACAGGTAGAGCGGCAGCCCGTATCGAAATTCGTATTTCGCCGACAACGGCTCAACCTGTAGCGGGCTTAGCGCCTGACAACTTTTCGTCAGGCATAAGCTGGCACCGGTTTTGCGCTCCACCAGTTCAACGATTAACCCGGTGGGTAATTTCTGATTAAACGCATTGTTCAGCGAAGTGACCAGTTCGGGCCGGGAATGATCGTAAATCAGATAAGCCACAATCTGATTGCTGATATCCCCTTTCGACAGGTCGTAAATATAGCTGACGACGCTGTAAGCACGCTCCCCGGTGATCTTGTCCTGATACAGATCCGTTGAGCTGCGCGATTTACTGATCGCGTCTTTTTGCAGTAAACGGTCATAAAAACTTTCCGGGGCCGGGAAAAACGTCTGTGCCGAATTCGCCATCATGGAATCGGAGAACTGAAAACGCACCGAATCCTCAGGCGAGAACCAGTAAAACCAGGAAGCATCGCGGGCAATGATGTAACGCTGAGGATCATAAGAGCCGGGGTTTAACGCATTAATCTTATAACGGATAAATTCTGCCGCCGTGTACAGGCACAGCGCATCCCGACTCTGCTCGCGGGAGATAAGCGTTCCGAATGCAGGATTCAGATTCGCCGGGTCGCCGTTGATAGCCCAGGCCGAGCCCCCGCGAGGCAGATATTGCGCAGGGCTTGCACACTCACCGGTGGACTGAATCTGATGAAAACGCACGCCGGTCGCATCGGCAATCAGCTCGTTATCGTTAAATACGCGGGTCATTTCACTCACCAGCGTATTCATGCCGTCGTTCAGGTCGACAAGGCGTTTCTGATGAACAAAAACAACCCACAGTGCGGTAAAAAGGAAGGTAATCATTGCCGAAATCAGCAATGCCTGGCGGGATCTCAGGCTGTCCTGAACAATTCTCATTCATGCACCACTGGCAGCGTCGACACATTAAAACGTATCACACTTTCGCAGTTTTAGCTTTTCAGGCAGTTGTTTTAACAGCGTTTTTGATGCGGATTTTTAAGCAATGGAGAAGAGGCAGCCCGCGCAGAGCTGCCCTTATATTCAGGCTTTACCGTGTTTTTGCTCATCGCTGCCAAGCAGGATGAAACCAAACGGAATAGAAATAAGAATGGTAAAAACAACACTGTAAATGAAGACCATGGCACCCTGCAGGGCGAACATGCCGGTGGTCCATTCTGAATACGGCAGATTATACTCTCTGACCACACCACCAAAGGTGGCGCGCCCGACAACCGCAACGGCGGCAATAAAGGCAATGGCTACAACGCATAAAAAACGTTTGCCGTTCCTGGTCTGCAATTTTTCCCGGATCATCGCTCCTCCTTCCTCTTCGACTGGCGATAGGGTATTCCGCGGCTATTTGTAACATTAATGCAAAAGATTTTGAAGGCTTAATGTTAAACCTTGCGACAACAGGAACATGCTGTTGCCCCGAAGGCATAGGCTGTGATAGCGTAACTCCATGAACATAAATCCTGTTGTGTCCGTTTTCGCTAACACATACTGGTGGCTGCCTTTCTCAGGCGGCTGAAATCGTTCATCTCTTTTTCATTAAGCCGCCGGAAGGCGGCTTAATATTCACATCGTCCTCCGGCGTCAGCAATTTTCCACTTCGGAGGCACCATGAGTACTGATTCACAACCACAAACCATTCTGACCGGCGACCGCCCTACCGGCGCGCTGCATCTGGGACACTACGTAGGTTCTTTACAGCAGCGTGTGGCGCTCCAGCATCACCATCGGCAGTTCGTGTTGATAGCCGATCTTCAGGGACTCACCGACAACGGTAGCGATCCGGCAAAAATTGCCCGCAACATTCCGCAGGTGATGGCCGATTATCTGGCGGTGGGTCTTGACCCGGAAAAAACCACATTCTGCCTGCAATCCGCGCTCCCGGCGCTGGCCGAACTTACCATGCTGTATATGAATATCGTCACCGTTTCCCGCGTGGAGCGTAATCCGACGGTCAAAAACGAGATTGCCCAAAAAGGTTTTTCCCGTTCACTCCCGGTGGGATTTATGGTTTACCCCATCAGCCAGGCTGCCGATATTACCGCCTTCAACGCCACGCTGGTGCCTGTCGGAGGTGACCAACTGCCGATGATTGAACAAACCAATGAAATAGTGCACAAGATGAACAGCCTGCTTGGGAAACCGCTGCTTCACTCGTGCCAGGCGCTGACAGGCAGCACCGACCGCCTCCCCGGCATTGACGGACAGGCGAAAATGTCTAAATCGCTGGGTAATACGCTGTTACTCTCCGCCAGCGACGAAGAGATATGTCGTGCAGTGCACGCGATGTATACCGATCCTGGGCATCTGCGGGTTAGCGATCCCGGCAAAGTGGAAGGCAACGTGGTGTTCAGCTGGTTAGATGCTTTTCATCCGGACAAGTCTCTTGTCGCTGAGATGAAAGCGCATTATCAACGCGGCGGGCTGGGCGACCGGTTGTGCAAAAAAGAGCTGGAAGCGTGTCTGATTGCGTTGTTAACCCCTGTTCGCGAGCGCCGGGCTACCCTGATAGCCGAGCCAGACTATCTGATGCAGACGCTCAAAGCGGGAACGCAGCGCGCACGGGAAGTCACGCAACGAACCGTAGATACGCTGAAGCGCGAACTGGGATTACCGATAATGGGTTAAAGTACTTTTATTTGTCATACAAATAAAACATAATAACTGCCGACATTCGATGTAAACATTTTTGAGTTCGCCTGCTGCGTGACGTAGCAGGCTTTTTTTTGCCTCTGACTAGCGGCTGACGCTCTGGATCTCATCAATATATTCGCCAGCAAAACTACAGCTACTGATACCGGTGAGGATAGAGCCCTGGCACTGGGCATCCCGCGAGCCAGTTACGATGGTACTGGATGATTCAGTTGCCGCAGGCGGGAGCTCCCGTGCCTGCACGGCTAAAGGATCCGGCATGAAGACATCACTGTTCACGTTCATCAGCATTAAAGCGAGCCCCACAAGGGAAAAGACAATGCCCGGCATGGAGCGTTTGAGGATCAGTCGGCGGTTATTACCCCAGGCAGTAATAATATTAGGCTCGCCATCGAACAGCCCCTTCACCAGCAGACGATAACCAAACCACAAACACAGCATGGCTGGCAGAAAAATAATCGCCTGATAAGCAATCCAGATAGTTACCATGCTGTCCATAAGCCACCCCCGCATTGAGATCAGTGTGATTATATGGCGCGGGCGCAAGAGACTGATTGATACGAAATAGTGAAAAAAAAACGCCGTTTTCCTCAGGAATACGGCGTAGCAACAACGGCGGGTCACCCGTTTGTATGAAAGCGTCCCGGGCCCACAAACAGCCTGTGGGATTACCCTTTACGGATCTGGATCCGCCAGCAGGCATCACCGGTCTGTTCAAATTCGGTGACCTGGTGCCCACATTCAGCGGCCCAGCGAGGTAGATTTTCGGTGGCCTGCCCGCAGTCATAATCAATGACCAGCACATCACCGCTTGTCATTAACGCCATCTGTTTTTTGGCCTCCACCAGAGGAAAAGGACAGAGTTTCCCGCGAGTATCGAGTTCTATTGTTTTCATCGCATTATCCATTATTGACGGTATTGAGGTTCATCGGACGTATCAGCGTGAAATAGCTGATAAACCAGCTCCCCACGAAAATGGCAGGAATAAATACCCATCCCTGCCACGAAAACCAGGCGGTGTTAACCAGCGTGTTGCCAAGCATGCAGCCACCGGCAAGGCCGCTGCCGACGCCCATCAGCAGACCACCCGCGAGGCTTTTCACTGCCGTCAGGTGTCCCGGATAGCGGAACTTAAGCTCCCGGCTACCGGCTGCGGCCAGTAATGCTCCCAGCACGATACCCATCAGCAAATACCCGGCCCAGCCGAAGAAGCCGCTTTTGCCCTCAAAGATGAGCGAAAAGAGCTGCGCGCTTGGTCCGCTGATTCCGAGGCCTCCCGGCCTGCCCGACGCCAGGCTCGAGACCCAGGCGAGCAGCGCCACTACGCCAATCAGCGCCGCCGAAACAAAAGGATGCCAGCGTGCCTCAAACAACAGATGGGCCATTCCGGTTCTTCTCGCCTTGAGTTTCGCTACCGGCAGCGCCGGTTTGTTAAGATGTCGCCATGCGAGGTACAGCGTTAACAGGCACAAAGCCAGCGCTGCGAGCCAGGGAGCAATATGCAGGGTATCGGTAATAGCACCGGTTTCGGTGCGATAATCTTTGAGGGGTTTAATCAGTGGTTTGACGGCGGTATGCCGTATGAACCAGCTTGAAATGATAAAGCCGACCACGGCAAGCAGACTGCCCGCGAGCCCTTCCGCCGCCCGGTAGTAGGCTCCCGTCGAGCAGGAACCCGCAAAACTCATTCCCGCCCCGAACAATACGCCACCAACCACCGTTGCCAGCCAAAAGAACGGCCCCGTCGGCAGCGCCGCTAAACCCTGTGGAACAAAAATGAGGAGACCTGCACTTTGAATCGAGATGGCGATAAGTATGGCGATCACCATCCGGTAGTCTTTGAAGAGATAAACATCGCGTAGCCCACCTGCCATGCAGAAACGGCCACGTTGCATGATAAAACCAAGTAAAAAACCCAAGATCAGACCTGTCATCGGGATATTCCTTTTTACATAAGGGACTGAAACGTAACACAATGGCCGCTGGAAAAATTTGGCCGAGAGCAAAAAATAGGGTTTTAAAACAAAAAACCCGCCGTAGCGGGTTTTCAGTGAATAAGTGAGTTTTGTCGATCCTGCGCTGTCGCGAGTGTCAGACATAAAAAAAAACCGCCCGCGGGCGGTTAACGGCTATGCTCTCAGCATCTGTTCGAGATTGGGCGGGAAAGGCACACCCGGCTGCTGTTTAAGCTTGTTAAGCTTATCGAGGATAAACCTTCTGTCCTCGTTGCTGCCGTTTTGGTAGTACGGTTTAACCACGTTCAGGATCTGGTTCGCAGTGACAGAAGAACTGACGCCAGCGCCAGCCTCACTTTTTCTCATTGCATCACAGATCAGCGTCTCAATATCATGCTGCATTGAATGAAGATCCCTGTCATGAACGACGAAGTGTCGCTCATTGGTTATATGTCCTATCACAAAAATGGTCAACACCACCCCAGTCGGGGCACAAGAAATACGGGTAGCAAATACCACTTGACAACTGATTCTGGGTTCCCCGGGACGGGGCCGGAGATAAGTAACAAAATCAAACAATATTGCGAGGATTTTCTTAGCAAACATGCTTAGAATCGGCCTGTCGCCTTTATTTATTAACCGGGTATAAGAGCATATTGTGATCATTGTCTCCGTTCTTAAAGTCAGCAAAGAATTCACTCCCAGACATGCACAATGGCTCCATAAACAGCTCAAGGGCGTCCGCTCCGTTTGTCTGACTAACGCAGGGAACATTCCTGGGGTTAATACCATACCATTATTGCATGACTGGCCAGGATGGTGGTCTAAGCTGGAATTATTCAACCCTGAGCATCCTGATATCGGTAAAGAAGATTTACTGTATATTGATATTGATACCGTCATAACGGGTGATGTCAGTACATTATGTCACCTTCAGGAAATGACGATGTTGAGTGACTTCTCCTGTAAAGACCCGAGCGAAGCGCCGCCTGCATCCGGGCTCATGTTTATTCCGGCAAAAGAAAAGCATAAAGCATGGGAAGCATTTACCCGGAATTCACAAGAGATTATCTCTCGTCCCCGAACGCCCCCTTTCCATGGCGATCAAGGATTTATTGGCGAAGTCTATCCTGATGCACAGCGTTTCCAGCTGTTATTCCCGGGTAAAATTTTGAGCTATAAAGCCGATATCGCCAATAAAACGATGTTCTGCCACGACCCAGATTTATATCGGGGTGATAATAGCGGGCGTCTTCCGACTGAAGCACTGATTGTCTGTTTTCATGGTTACCCACGACCATGGAAAACGGGTTTAAAATGGATACCGGAATTTTCTAAACTGCAAACGGCGAAAATAAAATTTCGCGTAATGAAAAAGAAACTCGCAGCGGTGCTGAGAAAAAAATAGCTTAGCTTGCTTTAAACACGACGCCGCTGTCTACTTTTTCAAATATGTCATTGTCGATGGCACTTTCCAGAGACAAGTTTTTCACGGTGATGTTTTTGCTTTTCATGATATTACTGGCATGTCTGAAAGCAGGAATAACAACCGATGAGACTTTGTCTGGTAACGTAGTTGGTTGCTTATCGTTATCCGTCTCATAAAATCTTGGCATATGGAAGTTGCTCATATCAAGACCGGCTATATATAAACATTCAAAACCGAGATATGCGATGACCTGTAACGCCCAATACACTACCGTCTCCGCATCGAATACCCCAAGACGGATATCCTTACTAAAAGCGACACATTTGTTGTGCTCGAAAAATGCGACGCCATCATGTTCCCCGTAATACTCGTAGAGATATTGCCGTTCTATTTTTGAGTGATAAATCTTACAGGTAGCATCCTCAACAATAGAGAACTGGCATCTAACGGCACTCATAGAAAATCTGTCAATAATCTTCGCCACACCATGCATGGTAGTGAATAGAATCAATCCATTATCACTAATGATATCAAAAACAATATCATCCCGATTATCAATAAACCCCATATCGACTATCAAATAGAAACGAAAATCTACTTTCTCATTCAAAAAGTAGGCGCCGTTCACCCCGATAGCGGGCATGTCGGGGATGCTGTCAAAGCATAGTTTGCTCACTGACGGCCCCGTTGCCACCAGCAAAGCATCTCCGGTACAGGTTCCACGAAACACGCTCAGAGGAATAATCGGTATTGATTCTTTTTTATAGCATAAGGATGCTATCTCCCCACTTTCTGCGCGTGAGATCTTCACATGTGGCCATAAACTCTCGTTATGTCGATAACTCCGGGGATGGGTGTATCGGTATAACTGCTTAAAAAAAGAGCTCACATCGCGACTCCAGCCATTTTATATTATGGTTTGTATAATACCTTCTGATGTGCCCTGCATCGATGCTAAATAACTAACTAAAACAATTCATAATCCTTAGTTACAAAATACCTCCCTTAACCAATGAAATGCGTGTCCTAAAACGGGAAAACTGTCGAATCAATCACAAAACGAATACTTTGATTTATTATCATAATTTTTAGTGATAAATGCATCTTCCATCAATGTTTGAAATTGTCAGGTTGTAAACTTTCGTATCATATAATAATTTTTGGCATAAGACGTTTGTAAATCTGCTGTGTTCAGTGCATATTCCCTCTCGTTTCAACAAGCAGTATTTAGCGAGGGTTAACATGAGTGATATTATCTTAAGCATCATAATTTCGACACATAATCATGACCAGTATATTTACTCATCCTTAAACTCCGCATTGAAACAATGTGATGAAAGAATGGAGATTATCATTATTGATAATAACTCCTCCGACGGCACAATCCATGAGATACAAAGAGCACTCAAAAACAATAAAGGCAGCATTATAAAATTAACGGCCATTAATAAAGCATCAAGCACGGCCAAAATAAGAAATATTGGAATAGACAATGCCTCAGGAAAGTACCTGACTTTTCTTAACGGTGATGATTTGTGGCTTGATAACTTTATTGAAGTTATCATGCCTATTATGGAGCATGATGCTCCTGATCTGATTGATTTTGACTATATCAATTTTCGTAGTGAAGATACTGGATTACCTGCGCGAGCCTATATAACAGATTTACAGCAGAGCATCCATCATAATAACCCATTTATCTTACACCAACGCGTTGGCCATCCGCACAGGAATATATGGGGTCGAGTATTCAGAAAAGAAATGCTCGACAACTATCAAATGCATTCAGCAAACAGTTATGAAGATGTATTCCTTATCCTTTGGATATATCTAAAGTCCTGCAACACGATATCAATTAATTTTTCATTGTATTTGCACAGACTCAGTGAAAGTGACATCAAGCAAATAAGTCATATTGATACGATAACAATACTGACAGAGGCTATTGAGTATACGATGCGTGAGTTTGAATCACATAAAAACCATGTGGTCAGAGAGAAATTGCTAAGATTACTAATAGCCACCTATTTTATGGAAATCAAATCCGCACATAAAGAAATCAACGGATTTTATAACTATAATCCAAAAACATGTGACATTATTAAAAAATCATCAACCCTGGTCACGCATAACGAAGCTACACTCCCCCTTCGCCTGCACATGAAATATCCTGAGCTAGTGAAAACAACATCTGGTTTATTAAAATTATTAAAGATGCGGCATCGCTGATGATTTATTCTACTAACTGCGTTTTTCGTGGTGTAAACCGCTGCACATTGCCGCCGCCAATGCGTTAAATGCTGCACAGTGGTAACAATCAATAGAAAAATCCTTTCAACAACTCTAAAATCAATCGCTAATACTTAGTCAGAATCGTACACATCTCACAAGTGACAAGCCGCACTCAGAGCGCAATAATTACCCAATAACCCACACATGATGTCTGGGATAACTTATAGGGTTTGTTCGTGCTTAAAAACTTCTCTCGTCTTCGGATGGCTACGTTGTATACGGCCATGGGTTTATCTATTGTTTTTGCTGTCGTGTGGTTGGCATTACCGGGTATTGAGCTCAATGGCAGCTCACTTGATGCTATTCATCCTAAATGGGGTTTGTGGGGCGTATTTGTCATTCTGCTTTTTAAGCTGGACTGGGTGTGTGACAGGTTGGTCGCCGCACAGCAGAAAATTGATCAGTTGATAAAAGAACAATAGGTTCCTGCCAGCTAATTCCTTTCATTTCAGAAGCAAGCATAGCCATCGAAACTACACGCTGCTTACGGCTTATCATCAGGCTTATGGCAGACGGCTTCAATATTGTGGCCGTCAGGACCAATGACAAACGCAGCATAGTAGTGCTGATGGTATGCCGGGCGATAGCCAGGCTTACCATTGTCTGTTCCTCCCGCGGAAATTGCCGCACGCCAGAAATCATCCACCTGCTGATGGCTTTCAGCCACAAAGGCCAGATGCAGGTGTGCTGGTTTTTCGTCGCTGAGAAACAAACAAAGTGAAACATCACCCGCCGAACTGAGTTCGATACCATAAGAAGGATCACCTTCGGAAACAACGCTGATGCCCAACGGCGACAGTGAATTGATATAAAACTGCTTGCTGGCTTCGTAGTCACTGACACCCAGCTTTACATGATCAAACATACGCGCCCTCACGTGAATGCTACAGACGTGGTGGACCTCACGTTGAAATCACACCGCTTCGAAATCATTCTGCCCTGTCATTTTGGCAACGCTCAGACACCGCTAATGGCGAGGCAAGTCAAAGAATAATAGACGCATTATGGAAAATTCGTCACAGAGGGTTCAGGTGAGACTTTACTATATTCATCAAGAATATTTTCGAGTGTTCTGTGCGCCTGATTGGCTTCAACCGCGTTAGTCTGGTCAGACTTTAGCATAACGATCAATGCCTTCCATAGCGCCCATGACCGCGCCCGCGCCCATGTCCCGGGCTCGGGTGACAGCACATCGTGGAACACTTTCCTGCTATCAGAATCGAATAATGTCCAGGCAATAACGAGATCGCATGCAGGATCGCCAATACATAGTTGGCCAAAATCAATAACAGCATCCAGTCTATTATTGTTAACTAACAAGTTCCCTGCACTTATATCGCCATGAACCCAAACCGGCTGCCCCTCCCAGGGTTGAGAGCAGCCCAATTTCCATATTTCTGTTACCAGATTCGCATCGACCCTGTCTTTTAATGCTATGACCGCCTGCATTGTTTCAGAATCGTATACCGTGACAGGGCCGCCACGATAGAAGTTTTGGGGCCCTGCAGCAGGTCCCCCCTTTGGATCAATGGCCTGGAATGCAATAAGAAAATTTGCTAAATCTTTAGCAAGAATCTGGAGGTCTAATTCAGGCGAAGAGGCGACGGTTTCTCCCTCTATCCAGCGATAAATTGACCATTTCCAGGGATAATTCTCATCCGGCATCCCCATTGCCAAAGGGACAGGTATTTTGTTAGGTACCTGTGACGCAAGCTTTGGCAGCCACTTCTGCTCTTTCTCCACTTGATTCGCATAGTGTGCCGCACTCGGTAAACGCACGAGCATATCGGCGCCTAAATGGAAAGTCCTATTATCCCACCCACTCTTATCTACCGGACGAACAACGAGGTTTCGCCACTGTGGAAACTGGCTCGAGATAAGTTGGCAAACAAGCTTATGATTAATATCCATTTTGTCATATTCCAGATTGAACACTATTACATCAATTACCTTGAATTTTATTCCCGCTATCATAAACCATACGACAGGTTATTAACTCAAAACCCCAAGAATTAAACGGTATTTTAAAGCAGTGCCTGTCCGGCAAGATGACCGATTCCCATCGATAAAAGCATTGCCATGGTGCTCCAGAAAGTAATTCTGATAATCGCCCTGACGGGAGAGGCTTTGCTCACAACCGAAGATATATAGCCAAGTACAGCCAGTGAAACTAGTGTGGAAAGGATAATCAACAAAAGAACCAGTTTTGCAGGAGCCAGCCATGCAACGAGTAAAGGTAGCACCGCGCCGGCAGAGAAACTCAGTGCCGAAAAGATAGCCGCCTGCAGGGGTTGTGCCGAATTTGTCCCCGTTAGCCCCAGCTCTTCCCGGGCATGAGCGTCCAGGGCATCTTTCGCCATAAGCTGCTCAGCCACCTGCCGGGCAAGCGCTGGCTCCAGTCCACGTTGCATATAAAGTGAAGTCAGCTCACGCACTTCTCCCTGATAATCTGTTTCCAGTTCCCTCTTTTCCTGCGCGAGTGAAGCGCTTTCGGTATCAGCCTGAGATGAGACTGAAACATATTCCCCGGTTGCCATCGACATCGCGCCAGCAACGAGTCCGGCAACGCCTGCAAGTAACACACCCGAAGGGCCAGTATTCGCAGACGCAACGCCGAGTACAAGGCTCGCTGTCGACACAATACCGTCATTCGCCCCCAGCACGGCGGCTCTAAGCCACCCCACTCTTTCAATGCTGTGTCGTTCAAGATGCATGTTTTTATTTCCTTATGAGAATTAAGTCTATTTATTAATAGAACCTTAACGTCTCACCTGTAAACATACCGCGTGAAAGGAAGGAACATTTCTGAGGGAGATTTTGCTAACTCATTGTGATGACAGTGAATAAGAGAATAAAAAAACGGGAACCAACTGGTTCCCGTTCTTGTTTAACCCAGAATCTGGATTACATGTTTTCGATGATC
This sequence comes from Yokenella regensburgei, assembly GCF_003634235.1. NCBI lineage: Bacteria > Pseudomonadati > Pseudomonadota > Gammaproteobacteria > Enterobacterales > Enterobacteriaceae > Yokenella > Yokenella regensburgei. The sequence goes on from NZ_RBIZ01000003.1 coordinate 1,666,762, forward strand.
GCGTCGCCAAACTCTGAACATTTCAGCAGCTTAGCGCCTTCCATCAGGCGTTCGAAATCGTAGGTTACGGTTTTCGCGTTGATGGCGCCGCTCATACCTTTAACGATGAGGTCAGCCGCTTCGGTCCAGCCCATGTGACGCAGCAGTAGATATTGACTCGTGAGGATTATCTTTCATACCTGACTGACGAAGCCGATCGATACATCGCCTACGACTCAGAGCCGATCGGTTGTTACAACGTTGCCCTGGCACCAAAGTTCTGATCCTGAGTAAACGTGACGAGCGGCTGCATATTGACCCTGAGTTCTGGGGGTATGCTCCAGGTTGGTGGGACAAGCCCGCTTTGATAAACGCATGAGTCGAAACCGCGGCAACAAGCCGCATGTTTAAACCGCTTTGGCAGCATGGCCGCGCTATTTGTTTTGCCGATTGCTGGTTTGAGTAGAAGAAGGAAGGCGACAAAAAACAGCCCTACTTCATATACCGAGCCGACGGTAGAGCTAATGGGCAGAAACCCCAGCGTCAGCCTCGCGAAGGATACTGATGATCTGTTCGTCGGAAAAACGCTTCTTCATGGGGATGTCCTCATGTGGCTTATGAAGACATTACTAACATTGCGGTGTATTAATCAACGGGGAGCAGGTCAGCAGGACGCCCACGAAGTAGCCGCCCGGGGCATATGAAGGCTGGGATGATTCGCAGGAAACAAAAAGCGCCCATAGGACGCTTCGCTCTTTAAAAGTGACGAACTAAAAGGACACTATTTAACCGCTATTTCTTTCTTAGCTATTGAGAAACTACTGAAGAGAAACAGGCAAACAAAAAGAAGCAGTCCTGATATTAAAAAACCCACATAAGCCTGCTGTACTTCAGCAACACTTTTTACCGAACCATGCCCTACAGTTAGATTGTCGTACAAAAGCGCACAAAACGTGCCCAATATTATATAACACAGGACTTCAAATGTTTTGGACAACCATGGGATATAGAGATTTGCCCCTACATCTAAAACAATCCTATTAGGCCTTATATATGAAAGCGCCCATATAGTGCAACTCATAAAAAACCATAGCCCAATAGTTAATAGCATTGGCATATCATGCGATTCGAAATTAAGTTTACCTAGCAGGAATGCATAAAAAATCACGCCTATTGTAGAGTAAATTGAACTAGACATGATGTTTCGCAGGCCGTTGTAATACCGCTCATTACTTTCAAATGGTATTTCTATTTTTTGTTTTCGCAACCAGAGCTCCTTAATTAAAATTTAGATTAAAATCCGGCTTAACTTAAAAACTGTAGATTATTGAAACAATTCAACACTTACATAATCACAAATAAATGTCTATCAAATGATGAATGTTACCGTTTTACTAAGCTCCTAACACCACGTATTTACTGAAAAGATACCCCAAATTTCAATCACCATCGGTTGAGGTATTTGTACACTCAAAATTTAGTGCCGTGCAGGGTGCAATAACATGGAGAAACTAATGATGACTAACCAGACAGCTTTTGCAGTAATGCAACCACGCATGACCAAGGATCAACTGCTTGATGCTGCCCGTAAGACCGCCCCACTTCTGCCAGTGGCTTCTTAATGTCTGATTAATGAACTGGCCAACCGCTTCGACGTAACCAGTGCTGCGCTGTGTAAATCAATGGAACAGCGTAAAACGCTGGCTACAGAGAATGCTCAGATGCTTCGCTTGCTGACTGATGTCAGTGAAAACCACGGTGAGTTCATTGGTGAAGCGGACGAGTACCTATACGCATCAGTGCCGATAGATTGCATGTCCGAAATTAACACGTACGTTTTCCGCGATGTGAATGCTGAAAATCCATTTATCGCAACGGATCGCTTCGTTGCCGAGATGAAAGCTCAGGGTGTGGACATGGCTATCGAGCACTTAACCAGTAAATTCATAGCCACAGGAAATATTGGCGTCCCACTTATGTCACTGGAGTGGTTGGCTAAGCAGCTACGCGAGGCGATAGAGGAACTAAAAAAGTAGATCGCTGAGAGGTCTGTGTTGAAGGCGCTCGTGGCGGGTATGGGACATGTATCTATAATTTTTAAGTCCGGGTGCAGCCGGGCCGTATGGTGATCAACCATGCTTCAGATGTTAGCCCTTGAAGAATGGCGAGCAGAGAAATACCGGAGCAATCCACCAAGTATGGAGACATTGCGCTGGTATGCGAAGCAAAGCATGTTCACCCCACCAGCTCGTAAAGAAGGACGATTCTGGCGAGTTAGAGAGGATGCCGAGTTAACCGAAAATATTGCTCAACCAGTGATCTGCAAGTCAGACTCACCTACACTTCAGAGGATATTATCTGATGGCTGCCAGACCACGTAAAAACAACGTTAGCATTCCTAACCTTTACCCGCTGTACAGCCGAAAGGTTAATAAAATTTATTAGCGTTACAAACACCCTGTTACCGGAAAATTTCATTCCTTGGGTACAGATGAGAAAGAAGCCATGGAAATCGCTACTGAGGCTAATTCTCGCCTTGCAGAGCAACGAACCCGCCAAATTCCGGCGGTTAGCGATCGTATAGCTACTAACAAGGACAAAGCAATAACGGCGAGTACATGGCTTGATCGTTACTGGAACATTCAGGAAGAAATGTTTGCATCTGGTGATATAAAGCTGAACACGTTTAAGCAGAAAGCAAAACCTGCTGCATTGCTGAGAGAGCGTGTAGGCATGAAGCCACTTCCTTCAGTAAACGTTCGCGACATTGCAGTAATTCAGGAAGAATATGTTTCCGCAGGCCAGGCGCGAATGGCTCAGGTTATCTGTTCAGTTCTGATCGACGTGTTCAAAGAAGCGCAGCATTATGGCGAAGTCCCTCCTGGTTATAATCCGGCCCTTGCGACCAAGCAACCACGGCGCCGTATCGAACGCCAGCGTCTTAACCTTGAGGAATGGCAGAAGATCTTCGACATTGCTGATGCTAATCAAAGGTACATGGGGAACGCAATGCTACTTGCTCTTGTTACAGGTCAGCGTCTTGGTGACATTTCGGACATGAAGTTCAGCGATATATGGGACGATCATCTGCATATTGAGCAGGAGAAAACGGGAAGTAAAATTGCGATCCCTCTATCTCTCAGACTAAATGCCATTAATTGGAGTCTGCGGGATGTTGTAGCTCGGTACCGTGATTATGCAGTAAGTCCTAACCTAGTTCACTTCTTCCAGGCTACTTCGCAAGCGGAACGTGGTGCACAGGTAAAATCCAACACCCTCACTACAAACTTCAGCAAGGCACGTGATAAAGCAGAGATCAATTGGGGGGATGGAACACCAGCTACATTCCACGAACAGCGTTCCTTGGCGGAACGCCTTTATGAGGTTCAAGGTGTATATACCCAGAAATTACTGGGACATAAATCACCGAATCAGACAGCTTGATACCATCATGACCGAGGGAAAGGATGGACAACCATTGTAATTTAGTTAAAAAAGCACTTATGCTTCATCTCGAGATTGACATGAATAATTTCACTCTGACAATAACTATCGGATTTAGAAATTTCGATATTGTTAATTTAAGCGGAACACACTATGAAAGATAAAAATTTACTACACACGGATGTTGTAAGACAGCATACGGTTCCTAAATTCCTCCTTCAAAACTTTATCATACACAATGAGAAACGGAAAAAAGACGGGCAAGTATTTTCATTCAATAAGCAATCTCGTAGAATTATGAAAATGAGCATTAACGATGCAACAGTTCATAAAAAATTTTACAATCTTCACGAGCATCCAACTATAGTAAGCATTGAGTCATTACTGGCTATTTATGAAACCAAAGCTGGTTCAGTAATTAAAAATATTATATCGACCAAGGACGTTAATACACTATCAAAAGAAGAACGGAAATATTTATCAAGGTTTGTTGCAGTACAATATCTTCGTTCCCGAGGTGAGTATGAAAATCAGAAACATATAGCTCAGGAATTATACTCCAAGTTAACATCAAGGGGCTTGACTAACGATAAACTGGAAAATTATTTTGATGAAGGTAGCTTCGAAAAAAATAGTAAAGGTAACTTTCTAAGTCAGATTGTAAATTGTGATTTAGAAACAGCCATAATTAATGAAAAAGATTGGATACTGTTCGAAACAACAGTAGATAATCCATTCTTCATATCTGACAACCCAGTTACGATGTACAACGACACTAACTTCAAAGATAGGAGCAATACTGGGATAGCGTTAGTTGGAGTACAGATTTACCTCCCATTATCACCAACATTAACAATTGCCATGGTTTGCCCATCCTTAAAAAAACCGTTACTTGATGAGCGAGATTTCATTTATAAATGTATTACGAACAAAATTGGTGGCAGTGATTTAAATATCTTTGATAGATTAGACTTCTTGAAATCCATTCTGGATACACGACTAGTAAAAATCGAAGATTGGCGGCTAAATCACTTGAATAATTTACAGCTCTGGCGAGCTGAGCAATTCATATTCAGTCAGAAGGATGATTTTGAAAGGATAAAAATTCTTGTTGATGATCATGCAGAATTGTCACGTGGCCCCCGTTCTGTTGTCATCTGAGTAACGATAAGTGTTTAGCCAAAAAGAATAGGTTTTTGATAATTTATTTTGATAACCGTTAGCAAGCTAAAATAAATCAACGGGAGTGTTGACCTCCCGTTGATTTTTTAACAATTACCGCAATTACATGTTTTCGATGATAGCGTCGCCAAACTCTGAACATTTCAGCAGTTTAGCGCCTTCCATCAGACGTTCGAAATCGTAGGTCACGGTTTTCGCGTTGATGGCGCCGCTCATGCCTTTAACGATGAGGTCTGCCGCTTCGGTCCAGCCCATGTGACGCAGCATTAGATTTGAGACCAGAGCATAACTAATTGACTCAATTGCACTTAAACTATTTTTTAGCTATTGAAAGTCCGTTTTCATCGCTCAGCTAACATCATGAATTTCAAAAATTATTTTTGAGTTTTGATAACCACTTTTTCCAGAAAAACACGCTTCTGGACTGGTTTTCGAGACCGCCCGCATTATTCAATAAATCAGCCATTTAGCCGTTTTACTTGGAATAAATGGTTAAAAACCATACACGAAAAATCAATAATATACGTTGAATTTTCGATGAATATTCCAAGGGTTTTTCAGTGTCTACATAACCGGACAGTCATCGAATTCAGCTGAACGGGTATCGTTGATGCTGTAGGTCACGACACCAAAAACACCATCGTCATCGCCTTCTGGTAATGGCTGACGAACTGCTGGATTATCCAGGCTTTCAAGACAGCGAAGTGGTGAAAGACGCAGTCGTTTTAAAACAAACTCCCCGGCAAGCGAGCACACCACAATCGAACCATCAAAGGCTGTTGCTGCGCGATCTACAACCAGTAAAGCGCCCTGCAGTATTCCAGCACGCCAGTACGTTTGTCCTGAGCGCATGAAGAACGTGGCCGCCGGTCGATGGATAAGTTCCTGATCAAGAGAAATTGAACGCTCGATGTAATCTGCAGCTGGTGATTGAAACGCCATCTTACAACCCCCCGTTTGGGTTAAACACCATGAAGATCCTGCTCTCCCCTTCCTGTTGTGAAATATCCCTGAATGTACACACGCTCGCTTCAATCCACTGATTTGCCTGTCTCAGTGAGTAGTTCCAGTTTCGTTTTGCCAGTTCCTCGACAAAACGCTCAGTGGTCACCGTCTGACGTCCGTTAGGTTCCCGCTCAATAGCTGCACGGAATGCGGTCTCGATTTCATAGTAACGCGGCATGGGATGCTCTCCACATTAACTGTATGTATATACAGCATGACTATCTTGTGATCGATTCAAGCTACCGCCCTGATGGATGGCTATTGCCTTACCTTAAAAATGGGGTAATCACCTAACAAGGAAGGAGAAAAAAATCCAAGATTTAATGCTAATATTTTCCGGGTTGCCTATGGCATGAACACCTAGCAACTGCCGCAGCCCTTTCTTGCATACGAAGGGCTGCGGCTTTTAACTCCCTGGCTGAGACGGCATAGTTTCCACGACTGGATCATCCTGTTTAACTAAAGACTTAATTTCCGCGATGCGCTTACGGCATGCTGTCGGATCATCAAGAGCTAACTCAACCAAGCTGAAAAGCTCCTTAATCGCCTCGGTGTGGTACGCCGCAGAAACGCCAGTGGTGTCCAGGTACTTAAAGTCTGTAATCACCTCGCCGTCGCTGAACTCGCGATCACCATAGGTTTTGATTGCCTCCGGACACCACAGCTCAACGTCCTGGGCGATAAGACCAACGGCACGCCCACCATCTTTAATGTCATAGGCCATACCGCGAAAACTCAGCACTGCTGATAACGGATTCTCTACAGTGACCAGCTTTGATTTGTGTCGAATATCAGAACCATTAATCCACTGGCCACCGGAGGCGTTACCGTCATTATTGAAATTCCACTCTTTAGATGCCCCGGTGCTGGAACCATTAAAATAGATGCCATAGGAGATAGTCCCATAGCCAGCGTTACGTTTAACCCCCACCAGCCAGCCGTCGGCATACCACTGATAAAGCGTATAGTTAGCGTAGCCTCCAGATTGCGGATTTTCTGCTGTGATGATAACAACATCATTACTGTTGGAACCATCTGGCCTGGAGGGGTCTCTGAATCCCTTGACCCTGACAGCCTTCATGCCGTTTAACGAGGTAATCCCCGTAAAATCAAAATTCCCCGACGCTGTTCCGCCTGACTTATCCAGTTTTTTACTTAACTCTGAAGCGTCTGCTTTTTTCGCCAGTTCCGTTGCATCAGCCTTTTTCGACAACGCATCGTTTACGTCTTGTGTATTCGCCTTCCCATTCAGCGCAGTGGTCAGATACATCCAGCTCGGGCCGGAATATTTCGAACCGTCCGGAAGGGTCACGGTGATGTTGCCAGCGGCACTGAATACCTGCTGCCAGTTCTGCTTATCATAGTTCAGGCCACGCAGCGCCTCTGCGCTCTGTGCCACCAGCGCAGCGGTGACCATGTTCAGCGCCACGCGAGGAATCGCGGACCAGGCTGCACCGGTCTGTGACGGTCCGGTGAAGTTACTGACCAGCGTCAGAGCATTATTGCTGTCGACCAACTTCACCGGCAGCGTATAGGGGATACCGCCAACGGTGACCAGAATAAAGTCCCCTCCCGCCAGCTCCGTGGAAAATGTGGTTCCCTGCCCCGCTACTGAGGCCGAATTATTTGTCAGGGTTAACGTTCCTGCAGACATGATCACTCCTGCTCTCAGGCAATAAAAAACCCCGCCGGAGCAGGGTTTATCTGTGGATATGGATACGATTGATGCGAATGAATCAGTAAAAGTTGGATATCAGTGGGAGAGGAATTGCTGTGGTCGTGTTTTTATACATAGGGTATTTATCCGGCCAGTTAGAATGGAGGGTTGAATTTAGCGCCCGAACGCTGTTGCCGATCCTCTCAATGCCCTTCACCCGGACATTACAATAACCACCGCCAATCGTCGTCTGTACGCCAGTCGATGCCAGAGCAACCATATTGTTGCCGATATCGGTGTACCCGTCGGAGACGTTCCAGTTTCCGCTGATAATGAACGGTTTTCGTGACGTCGAGAATGTACACTGACCGGAAGCATTGAAGAAGTTCAGACCGGTACCGGGAACCGGCGGCGACTGCTGGAAAATCGCAATCCTCAGATTGATATTTGCCGGGTTGTTGGCGTTGTTATCCATCGGATAGTAAGCATGAATCTGGCCACCGTCATAGTAAACCGCCACGTTCGCGGCATTCCATGTTGCAAATATGAGTCCCTGTGCCGGAGGCGTCACCGAGCCGTTCACGTTAATATCCCCGGAGTAAACACACGTCATTACGTTGGCGTTTGATCTGATTGACGCAAAGTCCGTTGAGTTTTCGATGAGAAGGCCAACGTTATTGCCAGCCGACGCCGCCGGGAGCATTTCAAAGATGTAGGAACGATAGGTCACCGTTCGTCGATCAGTGGTTTCGCTAAGAAATCTCAGCGTGCCGTCTCCGTTATCAACAAACCCGCTCATTGCCCACCAGTAAGGAAGATACGTCCCCCCCACCCATGATACGACCACCGGCGTCAACGGGATAACAAACACCTGAGAACCCGGCGTTTTGTTGATACTCACCGTGTCGTAGGCGATGACTTCATTAGTGGCACCGGAGTAAGACGGGCAGCGCATACCGGCGACAATATGCATTGGCCGCCCGTCATTGAGGTCAATAAGTAATCCTGCTGGCATAAATCCTCTTGTTTACCAGACGCCAAGAACAATCCTTCCTCCGCCCGGCAGAGCAAGGTTGAAGCCATTCCCGTTAATGGTGACGCCTGCACCGGCGTTGGTTAGGCCGAATTTACCGTCTACGGCGTACAGGCTCCCCCTTGCCACAATATTATTGAATTCAGAGTTACCACCTTTATCTACCCGCCATCCAGCAGAACCAGCCACATAGTTATTCGACTGAATAAAATTCCCGATTTTGGCATTGGTGATCGTGCCATCCTGGATAAAGGCAGAACTCATGAAGACCTGGCCGTTGATGACAGCAAACGGTGAGTACTGTGTATCACCGCTGCCGCTCATCAGCACAAACTGGTTAGCATTGAACCCGACGCGGGTGACGACGGGTTTCCCGGCCTCGGCCAGCACCGCAATACTCATCCCGGCGTTGTACATTATGCCGTTAATGCGCACGCCTGCTTTCAGAGTATGAATAGCCGTAACGCCAGTGGCATCCACCGTGGCGGTCAGCTTGTCTTCCAGCGTGGCGGTCACGTCCTCGATTTGCGCCTGTACCGTCGTTGACAGCTCGGCCAGCGCTTTATCAACCTCCGCGACGGTGGTTTTAACCACCAGAATATCTGCCCTGACCTCGCCATACTGCTGGTACTGGTGTTCAACGGTCCCGTGGTTGGCCAGCGCGTTCTGCAGGATCCCTTCAATGTTGGTATCGATATCGCCCGTCAGGCGGTCACCGTCAGCCGACGTCAGGAAGTCATCAGCCAGATCGCCCAGGTAATCATCCGCGTTATCGTTCGCCATGCCCCGGATCCAGTCTGTGAAACCAGACTCGTTGCCCGACTTATCGACCAGCTGCGCGCGGTACCAGAACTCCTGCCCCGCTTTCAGCCCGAACTGGATGTACTCGGATGAGGGATAAGGAACGTCGCTGAGCAGCATAGGGGATGAAAAATCCGCGTTCGCCGAATACTGGATCTCCGTTTTCAGCGTGTCACCGGTGTTCGCCGGGAAATCCCAGTTCAGGCGGATCCCCCAGTTAATGCCGGTCGTGGCAAAGCCTACCGGTTTCGGCGGATTACCCACCTTGCCCGTCAGCGTTTTTTCCGGTGAGTATCCCCAGCCGCTGGAAATCTCCGCCGCGTTTATCGCCCGCACCCGCACCAGATATCGTCCAGAGTAAATTGATGGCACCTCAAACGACGTGGTGGAGCTGCGCGGCACGTTTACCCAGTTGCCGTCATTGCGGCGCCACTGCGCCTCGTAGGAGATGGCGTTCGCCGCGCTGTCCCAGGTCACCCGCATCGTTTCTAAGCTCATCCCCTGACTGATGACGGAATAGCTGTCGATAACGATATTCGCCGGAGCCAGCTGGCTGCCGGGCGGCACAACCGAAATCGGCCGCTGGTCGATAATGGCGCCGGTATCAATGCGGGCGTATTTATCGGGATCGTGAAACGCCCCGGAAATGGTAAAAGTCGCGTCGCCGTTATCCGTCACGCTGATCACCCGATACTGCTGCGCGTACAGCTCATCGGACTCCACCACCCAGACACATTCTGATTCCGGCGTTTCCGTGTAGGTGGTCGTCAGCGTGACCTTCTCGCCGTTCACTGCCTGAATCGTCCGGCTCTGCGCGGCGCCGGAGGGCAGATTGACAATCAGCCTGTCCCCGGGCTTCGCATCTGCCACCCGGTCAAGCTCGATCACCCTGCCATTCACGGCGTGGATACGGCCGCCGGTGACCTTCCCGGAGAGCATTTCATCCGCCACGGCGATGATGTAGCCCGGCTGCGGGATATTGCCATCGAGCCCCACGGAGAACGTCACCACCCGGTCCTTGTTGTTGGTGAAAATACCCCAGCGCCCTTTGCGGTTCGCCTCGGACTGCCGGGTGCAGCCGATGGCGGTCACCTCAAGCTGGTTAAACCCAAAGCGTGCCACCAGCGGCTGCTCAAATACCGGCTCCATCGCATCCGCATAGGCGTTACCCGGATCTGACCAGGACACCAGCGCCGTGGTATAGCGCGTTTTTGTGGTGCTGCTGGAATAGGTAAATTTCCCGTCGACGGCGTTGGCGCGGGTGTAGCTGTAATCGATATCCCGCGGCATATCCGCAAGACATACAATTTGATCGCCGCCCCAGTAGGTCATCCCCCGGAATATTGCGGCGAAGTCGCGCAGTACGGTGTAGGCATCGTTCCGGCTCTGCACGTAGACGTTGCAGATATAGCGCGGCTCCGTACCGCTGCCGCCACGGCCGTCGGGTACCAGTTGATCACAATACTGCGCCACCTGATAAAGCGACCATTTGTCGATGTTAGCGGCCGTAAGGCGATTACCCAGGCCAAACCGATCGCTGATAACCAGATCGTAAAAAACCCACGCCGGGTTATCCGTCCACGCCCATTTAAACGCGCCGGTCCAGGTTCCGGAGTAGGTACGCGTCTCCGGGTCGTAGGTATCAGGAACGCGGATCACCCGACCGCGCGGCTCGCAGGATATCTGCGGGATGGAGCCATTAAACTGACTCGAGTCAAACTCAATGTAGAGCAGCGCGGTATTGGGATAACGTAATTTGGCGTCAATCACCTCGGTATAGCTTTCCAGAGTCATCCGATCGCCAATCTTCGCGCTGTTGGCGTCCTGCGTGAGTTTACGAAGACGAAGGGTCCAGGTGCTGGCCGCCTGCGGCAAATCAATACGGTGGCTGCGCTCATAGCCCGAGGTCGTTTTGCCGGTCACGCTGGTGTTCAGCACCTGCAGCCACGTCCCGCCGTCCGTCTGCAGGTCGATGGCGTAGTTCACCGAGTACCCGACCAGATCGCCGTCGTCCTGCTGGTTGAACAGCTGCGGCCACTTGATACGCAGCCGCACCGCGGATATCTGCGTATTGGTATAGGTATGGGTCCAGGCGGTACTGCTCTTAATTTCGGTGCCCACGCTGATTTCGTTTTCAGAACCCGGTATCCCCTGGATGTATGTCTGAGCCTGCGTACCGGCACGAAACTCCCACGCTACCCCACTGAAATTTTGAGAGCCGTCGGCATTCTCCAGCGGGGTGCCATCCAGATAAATATCCTTACCCGTCAGACCACCGCTTAACTCTCCCTCAGCCAGGGCAATCAGCAGTTTTGCTTTGGCAATCGACTGCAGGTCGTCGGGTTGTTCAGTAGGTGTGCGGGCGCTGGAGCCACCGCCCTTGTTTCCTTTGATATCGCTGGTCATATTTCACCCATAAAAAAACCACCCGAAGGTGGCTATGGCGATAGATGAGAAGATTATTGCTGGTCTTCGACGTAGATCCCGGCGGAAATAATTGCACCACCGATGCGCCGCTTACCGTAAAGCAGAGGTACCGGATAACCCTGCGCTGCGGTGTTTGTTACTCCACCGAACGCGTAGGATGCGCGGTTATCGGAATCTTGCTTACTGGAAAGACCGGCTGGTTGTGGAGAAAGCATCTGGATTACGCCGCCAGCCATAAGAGCAACACCAGGGGCAACTAAGGCCAAACTTGCACCACCAGTAAATCCAGACAATGCATAACCTGCAACTACTAAAACAGCACCCAAAATAGTTTGCAGCAACCCTGCTTTTTTACTTCCAATAATCAAAGGGACTATACGAATGACTTCACCAGTGACGGGGAACCCTAAATCATCTTCACCTATGTTTTTCTTTCCCTTGAAAACGGCATAAGTTAAACCTCGCCGCTGGCTGGATATCATGTATTTTTCGAACCCCTGGACTGTCGCAGCTAAAGCTCTGGTTGCTTCATACGTTTTACTGATTAAACGATGATGGACTTTTCCAAATAATTTACCAAGTTCCCCACCAAGCTCGATACGAGTCATAATTTCTTTCATACAATCTCCAAATAAAAAACCTCCCGAAGGAGGCTCTTTTAAGTTGAATAATTACATTGTTGTTGGTCGTATATCCAACCCTGAATTTGTATCACCTGTAATTCTAAACCTCTGTGTTTCATTAGCATTCAAATCGGTTGATGTCTCTTTAAGTGGTTGCCCTACCTTAAAACCACACAATCCTTTCCCTTGAGAATCACCAGAAATTCCAAGAATATGTCTCCCAGCATCAACCTTTATACTCACTGTTTCACCAGTATCAATTCTGGCATATGGTTTCCCATCAACAGTCAATTCGACGAAACAACCACCACCAGCAAACCAACCATTATCTCTAGTAACTGTGATTGTTGAGCTACCATTTCCAGAATATAGGATTCGCTCAGCTGGTACGGGATGTGCGTTTTGCGTCGTAACAGCCTGAGTTGAACAACCAACTAACACAATTACCCCTAAAGCCAGAAATATTGTTTTCATATTCCATTCCCTTTGTCGATTTATCACAAAGGTTAGCACAGAGATTTATACCGTAGAACCTTCATTGTTCTTTCCTGCCAGTAGCCACCATATGGCACTCGCTGGCTCAGGTACCCGTACAAATGGTGGAGCAGCATATTTCCATCCAGCAGGATCCCGGCGTGGTTCCACTTGTTCGCCTGCACCTGCATGATGACCATATCCCCTGTCTGCGGTGGTCCGCTAAACTCACGAAATCCGCAGTCATACCAGCAGTCCTGGTAAAAATTATCCGCATAGTTGTCTTCCCACCAGGGATAATCAACCCGGTAATCGGTCAGCTCGATACCATGAGTTTGCCGGAAATAGCTCATAATAAGCCCCCAGCAGTCGAAATGGCCGAGGACAAACGGACGCTCCAGCAGCGGTAGCTCGCCGCGCGGCTGTATCGTTCGCAGGTCGCCATCCGGCCAGCTGACGATATGCCAGGGTAAGAGCGTCGCATCACATTGCGCCCTGTCCAGTTCGCTGGGCTGCGTGGTGGCGTCAGGGTGGCTGTGAGCGATGGCTGTCACCGTGCCCCAGTCCTCCGCCGCGGCGTAATCTTCCGGCGACAGGTGAAAATGTTCCGTCGGCGTGGCCGCCAGATTCCGGCACGGGAAATAACGCTCTACCCGGCTTTTCTGCGCCACCACGCCGCAGCACTCGCGGGGATACTCAGCGGCGGCGTGGGCCAGCATAGCTTCAATCGTTTTCTGCCGCATGTCAGCTCCTGATTAACGACGTTCCCGGGAATCCACCAAACGGCAGATCGTTGTTTTCCCCGTGTCGGAGTTTGCACGCCGTCAGCGTGCCGTTGCACTCATCGAGCGACGGATCGTCTACGGGATTATTGTGTTTATCGAAATAGCGCGTTCCGGCATAGTCGCACCCGTCGCCGGAGCGGTATTTGTTCCGAATACACCAGGTGCAAAGAGAGTGCAGCTGCCGCGTGGGGATCATCAGCCCCTGCAGGTCCATCGGGCTGGAAAGCGTGAACTCAACCACCTCGTTGGTTTCCGCGCTTTTTGAGTCGATGTAGAACACCTTCAGTTTTTCCTGCGTCGGGTCTGCAGAAGGATTGCCCGCGGGAAAGTTTTGCGCATCCAGATACTGCGCCAGCGTATCGTGAATGGTGACCTTCGCCTGCAGCAGGTCATCGTAGGCCAGACACAGCGCCGTGATGGAGCTGTCCAGGTTTGCGACCGACAGCTTTGGCTGGGCGCTGGTACCGTCGGTTGACGTTTCGATCCCTTCAATCTGGCAGGGCCAGGCCTTATATTCCCGTCCCTGCCACCAGATGGATTTTGCGGGCAGCTTCATCTCATCGCCGCCCGCTGCCGCAATCTCCTCCGGCGTATGAGCAATATTATGCGCGTGAAAATGCAGCACGTCGCCGACGCCGAAGCCGGTGCCATCCACATCAAAAAGCCGGACGCTGTTGCCCGTCTCCAGCTTCTGATAATCACTATTAAGACTCATGGTGCGAATGCCTGTTCAAACGTGGCGGTGACGGTTTCCACCTTTTTGCTGTTCGTAACGCGCTGCAGGCTGTCAGCCTCAACGCGCCACAGCGCCAGCTCACCGCCGGGTGGGGTAAAGGTAAAAGATTTCGTTTTATGCCTGCGCAGGAAAGCGTAAATATCCCTGGCCGTATCCGGGTTGCCGGTAAACGAAAACGCGTAGTTCAGCTCTTCGTCGTGCAACCCCGACCCGCTCACCTGCTTGTATCCGTCGCCAAACCCGGCCGCTCTGACGGTATCCTTACTCTTCAGCGTCGGCTGGCTGGCGGCCTGAATACGCCAGGGAAAATGCTCTATCGCCATCGGTTACCTCTGCTTGTTGGCGTTCCAGATAATGCCGCCCGGCCGGACTTCTTTGGCGATACCGTCGCGGATGGAGCTGTCGATCACCTTCTGATAGGCTTTCACCAGGGCATCGCCGCTCCCCTGCTGTTTCGTATCACCGGACTGCCCGGTGGTGACCGAAACGGGCGCGTAGACGTTAACCCCCATGGGTGAAGTCAGCGCGCTACCGCCGCCGACCAGACCACCCGTCGCATAGCCACGCATCACCCGGTACAGGTTGGCCACGCCGATCCGGCTGGTTGACTCTTTGGTGAACACGAACTCGCCGCGATGCACTATCCCTGCGGGCTCATATTTTCCACCGTGCCCGGTAAAGCCACCGACGTCGTATCCCTTAGGACGAAAAGACGGCACGCCGAAGGACTGCCCCGAAGAGGGCGTTTTAATGTCACCGCTGACCCACCCCATGGCTTGCTGTACCGCATAGGCCACCAGCAACTGGTTAATCACCTCGACGATCATTTTCAGGATCGAGCTGGTGAAATCTTTGAAACTGGATTTTCCGGTGGTCATCAGGCTGGTCAGCTGTCCTGCCAGACCGCTGAAGGTCGCCTGCGAAATCTGCTGGACGGAGGTAAACACGTTCGTCGCCGAATCCTGATATTCCGCCCAGCCCTGCTTCGCCCCCGCCAGCCAGTTAGCGCGCAGCGCATCTTCCGCTTCATAGGTCGCCCGCTGCGCGTCCAGCACCTTCTGCTGCGCCTGCGGGTTGGTGGCATAGGTTTCGCGCAGGCGCTGCAGCGTGGCTTCCCGCCCGGCCTCACGACCGGAAACGCCTTCCGCCTGTGCCTGCAGCCCTGCCCGCGCGGCGCGCTGCTGCTGTTCAAACTTCACCGCCTGATCCGCCAGACCGTTCAGCTTCTGCTGGAGGGCAATCTTGTCGCCCATATCCGCCAGCTGCCGTTTGTACTCCAGCGTTTCATCCTTGTGTGCCAGCAGCGATTTTTCCTGTACTGACAGCTGGCGACGTCTGGAGGCCTCTTCCAGCACCGCATACTGGTTTTCGGTCTGCCAGAGGTCCTTTCGCTGCTGGCTGATAACGTCGTTAACGCTGGTATGCTGCTGCAGGGTTTTCAGCTGCGCCTGCAGCGTCAGCAGCTCAGACTGCGCCTTCTCTTCGGCCCGGTCCCCGGCGGGTGTGGTGTAGGCTTTCGCTTTTGCCGTTTTTGGGTCTTTATAGAGTTTTTCTATTCCAGACTTGGCTTTATCTATATCCTCTTTCGTCCATAGCGTTGCTTTCCCCGCCTTTGCAGCTTTTGCATTATCAGCAATAGCTTTATTCAGCTCCTTTTGCGCTACAGCTCTTTTTTCTGCTGCTGTCGTTCCGGCATCCAGATATTGATTAAGTAGACTCTGAGCCTTAACGCCTTTCTCATTAATTTCATTAGAACGAGCCTGAGCTTCTGCATATCCATCCTGTGATTTTTTGACAAACTCCAGCTCTTTCTTCTGACTAATTAACTTCTGCAGGCCGCGCTCAAATAAATCGCTTTTACCTGATTTTTCCCTGTCAGCATAAATTTGGGCAATCGTTGCGTTTACCTGATCCAGCTGAGACTGCTCCGTCATGGGCCTGCCAACATTCATGGCTGCATCCCAGAACGCTTTCCAGCGATTTGTTGCGGATCGAATAGCACTTTCTATCAGGCCGAGATTATCCAGAACCTGCTGGCTTCGCAGTTGTTCAGCTTTTCCGTAAGCATCAGCAGCAACCTGACCTGCTGCCTCTTTGTCTCCACGCCGTTCAAGCGCTGAAATGTACTCAAACTGTGATGCGGTAAGATAATGAAGCTGCTTATTCAGTTCTTCAGAGGCTTTAGTGGGAGAGTCGTACAGCTTTTCAAAGTTACTTATCGTCTTTTCGACACTCTGCCCCGTTGCCTTCTCCATCGCGGCTGCTGCACGAGTCACCATTTCTATCTGGGAGCTCGTGAACTTACCCGAACCTACAACCTGCGCCAGCGCACCGGCCGCATCGTGTTGTGTTACTCCTTTACCGGAAATATGACGCGCCAGCTCATTGAGCTGTGATGTGGTTCTTCCGGCATAATTACCGGTGAGGATCAGCTGTTTATTGAACTCCTCTGATTCCTTACTGCCTTCATACCACGCCTTACCCAACCCATAAATGGCCGCTGTAATCCCACCGACAAGCCCTGCCATACCCAGCCCGCGCAGCGTCATCAGCTGGTCAATCCACCCGGCGCGATTGGCCAGCGTGATACCAGAGCCGCGCAGAGCACCAAAGTTACCTCTTGCAACTTCGCCAACCAGGATACCAATCTCACGACGCGCCGCGGCGCTCTGCAGGCCCAGTCCGTGGGTGGCAACTTTGGCGGCTTCAAGTTTACGGATATACACCTCAGCCGCATCGCTGGCGCCAACCTGCGCCGCTTTGATGCGCAGCAGCTCGGTACCGGAGAGTTTCTGCTCGGTAACCTGCTGCTTTAGCTGCTGAAGAAATCGCGCACGCGCTACGGCCGATTTTTCCTCAACGACCTGCAGCTCCTTCTGCCTGGCCGTCGTCCGGGAAATCAGCGCCAGATAATCCTGCTGCGTGATGTTCCCCTGTGCCCGGGCGGCCCTGAACCTTGCCTGTACGTTCGTCAGGGACTGCGTTTCACCGTTCAGCTGGCGCACGCCGTCTATCTGGCGAAAGAAGGAGGCGGCAAGCTCATCCTGCCGCTGCGCCAGCGCGGCTGAATGGCTGCCGTTCTCCTGCAGACGCTGGCTCAGCTCGGCAACCCGTCGATGTGTCTCATCGACCGACTTCGACACGCTCTGCCAGTCCTTCGTCAACCCTTCCGCCGCGGCGGCCTGGCGGGATTTCATCTCAGTCGCGGCGGCGGCACCCGCATCGCCCACGCTTTTTAGTGCAGCACTCTGACCTGCGGCGGCACGCTGCATTCGCGTCTGAGCCTTATCAGACTCGTCGGCCATGCCGGTCAGCTGGTTCTTGATGCGGGCAATCTGCTCACTAAACGTGGAGCCATCAACGTCGAGGTTAATGACAAGGTCGCTAATCTGCTGGGCCATACCTGACGCCTCCTGTTATTCCCTCCGCTGCGGTCATCAGCGCTTCATCGTTCGGCTCCTCATCCGCAATGCGTTCCCCGGAGGGCGACAGCAGGCTGAAATGTGCCGGGGTCAGTTCCGGATCCCGGAAAAAGAGGGAGTTGATTGAATAGAGCAGCCCGGAGAAATGTGCGTCGAGCTGCGCGTCCTGAAATAAATGCGACTGATAAAAAAGATGCCAGTCGCCGAGCTCCGTTGAGGACATACCAGCCAGCATGGCGCGCCAGTCGGATCGCCCGAACTCGCGCGCCAGCTTCAGGACAAAATCACGCTCGCTGGTCAGGGCTTTTCCGCCGTGACGGGCTCATCGCTGGACGCGTCGGTGGCATCTTCTTCACTTTTCCCGTCATCAGGATCCGACACCGGCGGGAGCATGCCGGAGAGCAGCTTGATCTGCATTTCCGCCTTGCCTATCGCTTCCGCAGGCCACTCCATCATCACCTGCTGGTGCAGCTCATCGACCGTCGGACCGGTTTTATCGTTGTGCCACAGCGACTGGGCAATAACATACGCACCGGCGCTGATGCTTATCCCTACCAGCCGGGCCGTCATTTCCTGATCGCTCAGGTTTTCACGGTCGTTATCCAGCGCTTTTTCCTCGCGCGCCAGAAACTCCAGAAACTCAATGCGCTGGAGCGCCGACAGCTCAAACACGGTTACGGACTCACCGTTGAAGGTGAAAGGCTCTTTTTTCAGAAACATCGGGGGCTCCTCAGGATGCGGTCACGGTGACTTTGCAGGTGGCGATAAAATTGCCGTCGCTGGTCATGACGACGATATCCGCAGATCCCGCCGCCACGCCGATGACCGTAAGAGTGTTACCGCTGGCGGTCACCGTCGCTTTACTGCCGTCAGAGGTGGCAACACGGAACGAAGGATCGGAGGCGCTGGCAGGGCTAACGGTCACCTTAAGCGTGGTCGTCGCGCTGACCGCCACGCTTGCTGTGGTTTTGTCCAGCGTCACTCCCGTTACGCCGATAGCCGGGCTGCCGCTCTCCTCCGCCAGCTCAGGCTTGCCGGTGTTGGTGATTTTTGCCGTGCGGGTGATCACCTCTTTTGCCGGAATGGCCTTACCCAGGCTGCTGCACCACCCGCGGAACACATCAACGGTGCCGTTCGGGTATTTGATTTTATAAAAACGGACTGACCCGTCGTTGAACCAGACGACCAGGTCTTTCTGGCCCTGCTCTCCCGGCTTCCAGGCGAGCGTCAGGGAGGTATCACCGGCGGACTTTGCCCCCTGCGCGGTGGCGTTCCAGTCGGCATCTTCATCGTCCAGATAGGTGTCGTCGTAGGATTCCGCCGTCATTTCGCCCGGCGTCAGCTCCTTAATTTTTGCCAGACGGTTCCAGTCGGTGTCTGAAAGCGGATTAGCGAATCCATCACCGGAGCCGGTATAAAGCCAGAGTGTGGTTCCGGCCCCTTTTACGGGAGCCAGCGGATTTGGTGTTGGCATAGTCAGTTCCTTACATTGAATAAGTGAGGGTGTATGTCAGGTCAACGGAGCCCCACGTGGCCATCTCATCGTCACGCTGATAGTCATAGCCCTGCGGGAATATGGCTTCAATAAGCGCATCAAGGCCGGGGATCGCCGTCATTGCCGGATAAATCTTGTCTTCCATCCAGCTATCCAGCGCGCTGTCCGGGTTTGAGGCTTTGAGGAAAACTTCGACGTGAAGCACGGCCTGCCACGCATCTTCATCCAGCGTGGCGCCGGTGTATTCGGCATCAGAGAGATACACCGCCACCGCGGGCAGATCGTGCTCCTCCAGAAAGACGGGGCGTCCGTCGAACCAGGTCACTGAGTCCGTAATGTCAGATTTCAGTTTCGCCAGCACGGCGGCACGAATGGCGCTGTGTTTGTTCATCGCTTCAGGTGGATCCTCAGTTGGTTTTTCAGCGCGGCGGAAAGCTCTTTTGGCATGTCGCTCTGGATCAGGTTTTTCGACAGGGTGGTAAACGCCTCCGTCAGCGGCGCATCAAGCGGCACCTTCACCACATCGATGGGATAGCGGGCCCGCCCCACGCGCCGCATCACCTGCCAGCGACCGTTAGCCAGCTGCTGAATAAAGGCGTTGCGAAACGTGTACGGCCCCACTTTCAGGACGCTGCCCTGCCCGTGCTTTGCCCCCTTACGGCGGGACAGACGGACGCGGGCGGTGCCCAGCTTGATGGCGGGCAGGTTACCGCGGTTAATTTTGATGGAGGCGATCAGCCGGTCATGCCGGGCCTTGCGCAACCGGGATCGCTGGCGGACCAGCCGGACCGGGAGTCCCTTTTTCCGGTTATCGTCCACCGTCGCCTCCTTCGCCACCTTCCGGCTGCCCTGGGTAATGGTTCGCCCGGCCACCCGGTTCAGCGCTTTAGCCGTTGCGTCAGGAACAATCATCCGGCTCAGGCTGTTAAGATTCTGGATGGCCCTTTCGAGCCCTTTAACGGACATCTTCCCTCCCCCTATTCAAGGTGGATCCGGGGTTTACCGTTGAAACGGTCAAAACGGGTCACGGAAAACGACTCACCGCCGTAATCAACGCTGTCATTACGACGCGGCTGATACGATCCGGAGAAGACCACCAGCGAGGTACCGGTCCCGCTTAAGGGCCCCATGTCCTCGAGCAGCTCCGCCGGGACCACGTCATATTCCAGGCCGTTGATGGTGGCCGTTTTCCCCATTCGCTTTACGGTGGCCGCATCCATGCGGGCCGCCAGACGGTCAAAGGGATTAGGCATTAATTTTCACTTCAACGACGGTATCGCCGGTTCCGGCGTTCTCCCAGGCAACACCCGCCGGGACCGCATCCGTTTTATCGAGCTGGATATTTCCCGCCTTAATGAATACCGGGGTGCCCGCCGCAATATCATCAGCGGCCAGCTTGGGCAGCAGGAATACGCCGGTCGCGAAACCATCCCCCACGGCGCCCGCCGGAATATCCGTGATGGCCACCGCGACCCTCGCGCCGACGACGACGGGAACGCCGCTTTTTACAGCGTCCTTCCCGGTATTGCTGACGGAAATGGTGTTTCCGTTCTGTACAAAATTTTTAGCCATAACATGCTCCAGTCAGCCCCCTGCGGGGCTGATTTCAGATATAAAAAAAGCCCTGACGGGCGGGAGGAAACAGCGTCGGGCGATTACTGCCCCGAGGATTTGGCCAGGCCGCGGTAATCCAGCGGCGCCACGCCCGCATCGATGCGCACCTTGGTCGCGATGCCGTCGGTGTTGAAACCTTCCTGCTGGTCGATGTACGGCGTATCAATGCCGTTCAGGTAGGCCACCTCGATGGTGTCGGTCCCTTTTGCGGCGGCCAGATACCAGGCTTTAGCATCAGCCTCGTCCAGTCGAGGATCCGAGATAACCTCGGCGAAGTTCTGGATCGGGTTATTGATACCGGAGTTGATATCCGCCCCTTTGACGCTGGCAGACTTGATGGTCTGGTTAGCCAGCGTTTCCAGACCAACCGGCACCAGCATGTAGGCCGGACGGATATTCAGCGAACGCTCGCCCTCTTTCTGCAGGCGCATCATCTTGCGGGCATCGTCGATGCTGGCCACCGAAATAGCGCCGCTGCCCAGGTTCTTGTGGTCGGCATGGAACAGCGGCTTGCCGTCGGACAGTTTCGTGTTTTTGGTCAGAATGGCATAAACCAGATCGCCGATGGTCGCTTTGGCCGCGCTGCCCATTTTCATCGGCACGTCGGTCAGCTGGTTCAGGTCGTCGTTGATGATCGCCTGGCGGGTGATGGAGAAGATTTCGCCGTAGGTGGCCAGCGCAATAGTTTCGCCCTTATCGCCGGTGGTCACGTACTTGTACTCTGCGCCCTCACGGACCTTACGCAGCGAAGGGAAGACGCCCATACCGACGCGGTGCGCCGTTTTAAAGTCAGAAAGCTGGCCTTTTTTAGTCCACTGCTCGAAGGTCTCCGCCGCTTCATCCCAGCCCTGCAGCAGCGATTTATTCGCCACGTCCAGCAGGATATTGCCGAAGTCAGAGGTGCTGTGGGTCAGCGCCAGCCCCACCATCTGCATCGGGTTATAGCTGGACACGCCAATACCGCGCTCGGTCAGCGCCATGCGGGCATACTCGCGCAGCGTCATCCCATTGTAGATATTATCGTTTTCCCGCGACTCAAATCCGGCGCGCGCCATCAGCGCCTGGCGAATACCGTCACCGACGAAGTTACCGTTTCCGGCGTAAATGTGCGAATCGGTGGTTTTATTCGACGGTGTGGCATTTTTTCCCAGCGCAGCCAGTAATTCATCTTTAGCCTGAGAGACAGAACATTCTGGATCCGCAATGCATTTATTCTGCAGCTCATGATGCTTGCCGCCGAACATCGCAAAGAGATCGTTAATGGCATTCACGCGGTTCTTTTGCTCGGCAAGCACCTGAGCACGGATAGTCGCCTCATCTGATACTGCCGTCGTGATTGCCTGCGGCTGCGGTTGTTGCGGTTCGCGCGGGGTGGTGGTTCGCTTCGATGCCAGGGAAAACGCATCCCCCTCGCCGTCGATATCCTCGGGGAAACGATCGTAGTCGGTGAGCGCCACGCTTTTGTAATCCGACGATGACATGATGTTGACGGACGGCCAGCCAAGCTTCAGATAGTTACCGGCGCGGAAAGTGCGGTCATGGACGTTGTTATCGTTCCGCCGCGGGCTGAGCCGTGTTTTCACCTCAGAGCTGCTGCGGAATGTACGATCCAGACGCTTTTTCGAATGCTCGCGCGCCTTTTCCTCTGAGACCTGAATTACCAGCATATCTGCCGGATCGCAGACGATGTTATAGACAATCCAGCCGTCGATAAGAGCGATGGTTTTACCCGTTCGCGCCGGACCAACAAACACCACGGCATCATACTGGCGCGATGCCAGGCAGTTCATCGGCTCGATAACATAGGGAGCCAGATCCGGGTCCCACGGTACTGAGTTGCCCGCGCCCATCGGGACACGCATATAAGCGCTGACCGCATCGGCCACGTCCATTCGTCGCGGCGCGCGAAGGATGCCGGAAACATCCCGGCGAATACCGCATGCAGATGCACGCTTTGCCATCACTCCTCCTCGGTATCGGCCTCCTCTTGTTCGGCGTCCTGGACTTTCTGCGCCATCTGGTCACGTAAATCGTCAATGACGGTCTGGACGCGCGACACCGCCGCCGGTGGCAGCGCGCAGTCGCGTTCGAGAATGTCAGGAAGGGTTTCAAGCACCATGACGACGGCTTTCGCCATCAGTGAAAACTCTCTTGCGACCTCATCTGCAGGTATAAGCTGGCCGGTGTCCTGTTCGAACTTAAGCCGCTCATTCTCAGCCTTCCAGTGCGCCAGCCTGTCGGATGGCGGCATGTCTTCAAGGTTGGTGGAAACCGTAGGGATCATCAGTTCGGTCAGGATATCGGTGATGAGGTAGAGCTTGAGTTTGCTGTTGCTGCCCGCTGCGGGTTCGATATTTTTAAGCCTGGCGGCTACCGTTTGCCGGTGTACGTCGGTGATAGCCGCCAGCTGGTTGATATTCAGTTTGAGAGAGGCGATTTCCTGGTCCATGATGGTGAACACTTTTTAAACGATTAGACATCTTTGAAAAATGGCCCTCATAAAAAACAAAGACCTACCCACATGATGATGATGACCATGGATCCGAAAAACTAGCCGATTCCCGCGAGCCCGCCGCCCCGTGGTAGGCCACCCCGCCGGGAGTACCTTTTGATAATGGTTATCAATCTTAGATCTCCATTTATGTATCACTATCAGATGACTCCAGACCGCGTAAGAAAGCATCTCCTGAGAAAACATGTACAAATAGTAAAAAAAAACCCCGCGTAGCGGGGCTCAGGTCTTAGCAAATCAAAGCTACTGACTCAATAGTGTTTCTTTGCTGCTTCTTCTATATTTTCTGCCGAGAGCTCTCGGTCAGTTGCTACATATATAATTCTATGATCACCTGTCAGCGACGGAAATCCTGCAGACATGATTTGGAGACTCGTAGTCTCACCGCCAGGATATGTCCTGGAAATTGTGGTTGCATCCATCGCAACGGAAACCACTACGCTAGGTTCTGCGTTAAAAAAAACAATAACCTTTTTCATTTGTGTTCCTGGTCTGCAGGTTGCTGATGTCCGGAAGCACCAAAATGAATATCAACAATAATTATCTATAAAAACATGCTACTTGCGAAAATCGACAGGAAGTTGCCCTGATTTAATGTACAAAGCAGCATTATCAAATGAGATCATTGAGGATTTACAAAAAATGCACTTGGCTCCGAATGGATTGCTATCAGAAATATCAAAGTGCGACGTTCTGTACTGCGAACCATGACAGCAAGGGCAACGGAAATGAATATGTGATGTAATAATAATGTCCTTAGAGTACAACAACGCTTACAGCTGACGGTCCTTTAGGGCCTTCCTGAACGATAAACTCAACTTGTTGTGTTTCATAAAGAGTTCGAAACTCATCGTTTTGGATCGCACTAAAATGCACAAAAACGTCCTTTCCGCCATCTGCGGGAGTGATAAACCCAAACCCTTTAGCATGGTTAAACCATTTAACCTGCCCTATATTTTTTACAGTCATTAGAATACCTTTTAAACTAGCCGCATAGGCAACATGGTCTGAAACAAAAACTTATCAGATTAAAGAGAATACCCAAGAGGAGATCAAAAGATACAAGAGATGAGAATTGCTTAGGATAAATTCAGTGCCAAACCGACAACTCATTAACGCATGATTAACCATACTAAGCAAGCATTAACTACACCTCAGTCGAGTTTATTGTTAGGTTACATTTTGACATTGAAAACTTTAAAAATAGTAGCGAGCAATTTTTGTTTTCCATGCAATGCTGCACATGACCTTTAATCGCTTTAACCCCTGAGAAACACTGGGTATTTTGACTCAAGGATGAGTCATCTTAGTGCCTAAAAATAGTTTACAAACAGACTATTTATTTCTTTCTCTGTTCAATCTTGCGGATTCCCGCCAATTGATTATTCCCTTTCTCTAACTCCCCCAGCAACGGCTTTATCCAGAGAACTGCCTGGCAGTAAGTCAGCCCTGTGGCGGGAATGGAACGATCATCGGTTTTGTCAGGTCTGTTGGTATCGGGGGGCATTTCGCGGGAACGTAAACGGTACGCGTATTCGAGCAGCCCACCAGCGACATCAGCAGGAACAGGCAGATCACATGTTTTTTCACGGCGAAGAATCTCTCTGTATTCGATCACAGTCCTGTCCGTACCTACATCAATGAGCGAGTTAAGCTGTCTGGTGTGATCGGATACCTGGTTAAACAGATTAAAGTTGAATGCCTGGGTAGCGATAACCTCTCCCTGTAGCGCGTTATTGCTACGCAGGATTTGATTATCGCTTTCAGAAGCAGCAAGGTCAGCGCGGCTGAAAGCCAGCTGCACGCACAATAAGGCGATAACACCGGCAGTGATACCGACCGCGACCGCTTTTGTTTTACCGATCACTGGTCTATCCCCCAGCACGTCAGCGCGCTTTCCTGGTCACGTCGTGACACTTGCCCGTAACAGTTATTGGAACGAATACGGCAGTCTTTCCCGCCGTCTTTTATCCACCAGCGAATGGCCTCACATGCTCCCTTTGTGTCACCGGTATTCATGCGCTTGTAGAACGTTGAAGGAAAGCATTTACCCGGGCCGATGTTATAGGGGCAAAATGACGCAATCCCCGCTTTCTGTGGTTCAGTTAGTGGCACTTTGATATTGCGGTCTACCCACGCCAGCGCTTTGTCGCGCTCAATAGCATTCACCTGGTCGCATTTGGCCTGCGTCAGCTTCATGCCCTGAACCACCGGTTTTCCGTCCACCAGCGTGGCTCCACGGCAAATGGTCCAGGTCCCTCCTCCATCCTGGTAAGCCTTATGGCTATTACCTTCCTTCTCGTCCAGAAACTGATCGAGAATAACCGGAGCGGAAGCACCAGCGAGAATTAGGCCAATCACTGCGGCGCTGAGCTTACTTCTCTGTCCCGTAGACATTGCCATTCAGCCTGTCCTCCCTCTCCTTGCGACGGTAATACCAGTTCACTGCGCAGGTGATGACGGTGCAGGCAATACCGACAATAATCGCCCAGTCACTCAGACTGAGCCCTGCTATTTTGTCGGCCAACATCCACGATGCCTCTTTTGTTGTGTCGGCATACGCCTTGGCTGAAAGTCCGCACCCCGTCAACGTTGTGCCCGTTCCATATGAGAGTCTGCTGTAAATAGTGCTCATTCTGGTCATAGCCTCACCTCCGAAAGCTCGGATGGCGTTGTTAAAGTCATAAAAAAAGACCCTTATAGGGTCTTTTTACGAAGGATTTTATTTATGGTGGAAATTAACGAAGTTCGTTTTAACTCATCCCTGACAACTCTATCGAGCTTAATGATAATTCCTTCTGCCTGTTTCTCATCAAGTCCGATATCAAATCCCTTTTCTATGCTTAGACTTTTCCATAGACAGATTTAGCCAACGAAAATCTTTCCTGTTGGACTGAGACATGAAAGGTTGCGAAAATACCCCTCCCCAGATACGACAAAACCCGCCAATAGCAGGTTTTATATATCTGAATGTTAGGTACTTTCTAAGTCCGCCTGACCTCTTACGCACTTTATTTTTCCGAGCAGGATTAGCCTCTGCTCTGAACTACTTCGTGCAGCAATCATGCACCTTACCACAAAAGCCAACATACTTTTCCCTGGGGGATATGAGAAAACATGCTGGCCTACTGTGTTGAACATCATCCCAGTAAAGTAACCCAGTACTGGCAATCCGTATCACTCACTTCTGTCAATCTGGCTACTCAGGAAAACCGTCATCGTTATCGCAAATGGACAGAGGTCAGTATAATTTACTCAGCTACAACAACGTTTCCCGCTGCCGGGCCTTTAGGACCGCTCTCAATAGAGAACTGGACTTTCTGACCTTCAAACAGGGTCCGGAAGTTATCGCTCTGAATAGCAGAAAAGTGCACAAATACATCTTTGCTGCCATCTGTTGGGGAGATAAAACCAAAGCCTTTATCAGCGTTAAACCATTTTACTAAACCAGTCATTTTATTAAACATATCATAATTCCTTAATTTGAGCCGCAATGGCAATATGGTCTGCGTTACAGAAAATACTTAGTACTTAATGGAGAGGCTCAAAAGGAGGAATATTCGAAATAACGCCTGGTGATGAGGACTGCTTTAGTAAACTACTTTGTATGTGGTCTGTTTTTCAAACCTAGGAAGCCATTAACGCATGGCTAAAATAATTAAGCAACAATTATTTTAGCCGTCTGGCAGCCTCTGCCGCTAAAAATTAATAAATCTGGCTTTATTGTCATTCATACGTATAGTATGGCCCCGTTATCACCATGAAGGAAATTGTTTGTCCCGTAAAATGACAGGTATTGTCAAATCGTTTGACAGAAAAAGCGGAAAAGGTTTTATCACCCCATCCGATGGCAGAAAGGACGTCCTGGTCCACGTTTCAGCCGTTAGTCCCAATGAATCAAAAACACTAATCCCCGGTATCCGAGTAGAGTTCTGTCGCATCAATGGTCTCAGAGGTCCTACCGCGGCTAACGTCTACCTCTCTTAGTTTCAGCACGCTAACATCATCAGGAGTCCGTAATGTCAGTTCGTAAAGCCGTTAAAACTCGCCAGAATTACTTGGTTAAATGCACCTGCCCTAAGTGTTCTAATCTGTCCGAGCATAGTTTTTCACGCGTACAAAAAGGGTTAAATCTTATCTGCCCTTCCTGCAGTACCCTTTTTCAGTCCAACAGTAAACCAAACACTTAAAATTAATAATCATCCCCGCTTTCGGGGATAGGTTCAGATTCCAGAACAGACTATTAACAAAACACCGTCTCAGATAAATATAACATCGCTTTCAAGGCCGTATTCTCACTGCGGTCAGGTTATTCACCCGAAAACGACCTGCCACATAGGTAGGACTCATCGTAGCTCCATCATATCCATGGGTAATACGTGCCTGCAATGACGATGCCAAGGGAAAGGAAACCAAGGCATTACAGCAGTAATGTCAATACTATGGTTTAGTTATTACAGTGGCTCTTGTAGGGGCCCGCTTATCACCTCAACCTCACCATTGTTGCAGAGATCATCACCTCGCGTGACGTACCAGGCACCGATGATAGTTTTACCGGAATCCAAATCATGGATAACCTCCGGGACGTAGTAAGCAATCTGCCTTCCGCCGTTGTACTGAATCCAGTAATACCCTTCTCTCATAGATACCTCTCATTCATCATTTGAATGAGTATAGGCAGGTGAGATTTAAATGGGTTTAGAAAAACTTAATTCAGTGTTAAGTGGTTTTGTGGGCATCTGGAGCGGTCAGCGGGAATCGAACCCGCATCATCAGCTTGGAAGGCTGAGGTAATAGCCATTATACGATGACCGCAATTGGCGTGTGGTGCCGGGTGCCTCCCAGTGGTTTATGCAAATCAACATAATCCGCGCTGCACGATCTGATCGAGAACTGATTTAAACGCCCTGCCGCATAGGCAGGATTCACCACCTGCTCATAGTAGAAAATACGGTGAACGTATGCAATTCACAAAAAACAAGGGTCGTGATGAGTGTATGGTGCCGACTACCGGAATCGAACTGGTGACCTACTGATTACAAGTCAGTTGCTCTACCTACTGAGCTAAGTCGGCATTGGTCCGCCACCGGGGCCTCGAACCTCGTACTACAACACTGTGGTTGCCGCTCTTCCTGATGAGCTAGTGGCGGTTGCTGGCCCTTGCTGGACTTGAACCAGCGACCGGGGGATTATGAGTCGCCGCTCTAACCAACTGAGCTAAAGGGCCAAGGAGCGAATAATACATAACCGAAACTAACCATGCAAACCCAAAGGACTTTTAGGTCAGCTCATTTTTGCGTGGCAAGGTTGGTTGACGCTCAAAAATACAATACGGCGATATGACAGGGGTACTGATGCAATGCATCTTCGCGAATACCCCTGTCGTATCGCCGGAAAGCAAAAACCCCGCACTGGCGGGGCTCTCGAATATATTAGATTGTCGCTTTTTGTCGCTGCCGAGTGGCGCAGCTCTGCCAAGCATGAACGGATTATCTGATTTTTTGGGTAGATTTCAATAGTAAAGACGGAAAACAGCATTTTTTGTTCATTTACAATCATCAATCGCTTTATGTGCAGATAAAAACACCTTCGCCCTGAATATCTCCAGGCACCATTTCACCCTTTCTCTTGCCTTTTGCGGCGTCAGCCAGGGCGCTATCTGCTGCAGGTCACGCGTCAGAACAGATATCTGTTTTCTCGTGGTGTAGTAATTCATCCCAATTACATATACCGGGTCATCTGAGGTAAAAGCATCCAGCACGCACTGCTCAACAAAATCTACATCATCATCATGCATTGCTGCGTCGATTAGGCTGACGGGAGCCTTCGGCCAGAGAATAGCGTGTGCCCGGTTCAATGCCTGCTGCCCTCTGAAACCTTCCTTGCGCGCCTGCTCAATGGCGACAGTAAATTTCTCCAGGGCCTTGTCTGACCAGTGCATACCTTTAAGCATCTTCCAACAAGCATGGCTTCTCGGCACTTTAGGCGTTGTTTCACCTCGAACTCCGTCCCCCCAAACAGTAAGCAACGATTTGATCCAGCCAGACTGAATACTGGTCAACGGTGTAAACCTTCCCAGATAACTTTTGCGAGGTGCCGCAGCGGCCTTTTCCATGGCAGAACGTTGGATTCTTTTTTGACGTGGTGTCATTGCTCTCTCCTTATGCCAGCACGCCAAGCGCAAAGGCCCGGTCCAGCACTTGAATGATTAATACCGGTTGCGGACCGAACTCTTTTCAAACTTGACCGGATCTCGGTGTAACTGGTCATGGTGTTTCCGACACAGTGGGAGGGTGAAAATGTCGTGGGCTTTGGTCCCCATGCCACCCTGCCCCCAGCCGATGAGGTGATGGGGATCATCAGAGAGCTGTCCGCAGCACACGCAAGGTTGCGTCTTAACCCATTGCAGAAATGATTTGTTTTCCCAGCGAATACGCTTTGGACGCGCAAAAAATGTTGCTGGCGACTCCGGATCAACGGTGACAGCAACTACCACTTTTTCGAGAGGGCTGTCCTGCCATTCCTTTTCAATGCTGTACCCCTCCAGCCTGTCAACCAGAATGCTGGTGGCCGGGACCGATGGCACAATGTCACTATCCCGATAAACTGACTTAAATGGCTCACAGGGTAACAGCAGCGCCTTTTCTGCCATGCTCTCGGTGATAGCATCAGCAATGCCGGAATAAACCGCCCACCAGCAAAGCTCAGCCAGTGATAGCTCACGATCCTTATCGAATCGCAGACGCATCAGAACAGTGTCGATGATCCAGTCGACTACATTACGCCTGGCCATGTCAGAGAGTTGCGCGGTGGTCTGCTCACGCAGCTGGTTCTCGCAATGCCAGCACAGCATCATCGCGCCAGGCGGATGACGCATGGTCACCAGCTCTTTGTGGTGATAGTCAGAATATGGATACTGGCAGCTGGTCACATTACGCTCAAGCCAGCTTTCAAGGGCGGGAATGCCACCAGCCGCGTTGATCACACGTTCATCGGTAAAGAATTTATTCAACGTGCTATCGGTGGCCAGCGGCTGTCGGGCATCAGGAATACGTCCGGATGGTAAGTGCGCCATGTTTGACGGAGCTTCTTCCACCAGCACCCGTCCCTGAGCAAAAACACTCATAAGCCCGTTGCCGGGCTTCAGCAGAACAACCCCCATCTGCCTTGCGATTTCTGGTCTCAGGAGTAAGCGCACGGGCATGCCTCCCGGATGATGATCTGCCCGGTCTGTCCCCAGACTTTCGACACACGCCCGTCCCAGATATGGCTATCCTCACCGAAAATAGCATCCAACAATGCCTTTTCCAGATTGTCTTTGTCGGGCTTGCTCTGGTGCGGTTTCCCGTCATATTCAGCGCGCTTTTTCTTGCTCCAGCTCTGCGGCATAGGAAGTACAAAAATGACGTGGTAACCACTGGCCGGCAGCGTGATTTTATGCAGCCGGACTTCATCGCAAAACGCCCTATACCTAAGGACCCCCGGACGCTTTTTCCACTTATCAGCCCGAGTCTGGCGTGGTTTACCCAACGGCGTGATGCTGTAGACCGTCATGCCTGCCCCCAACAACGTTGCTGCCACCGCTTATCCTGCCGCGGTGCTTTCCTGTACTCCGGGAGGTAAGCGCTCACCGTCCAGTGGATAAAGTCGGCATCAAGGCTTTTCTCTGTCCGGACGTTCTTCTCTCGATAACGTTCCAGCAGCTCTTCGGCCTGTTCAGTTGTGAGTCTTTCATGCAGGAACCAGCTTCGTTTCATCGCTGTTCCTCTGTCATTCCAAGGAAAGCCAGTGCGCGCTGTTTTGCCCCGGTATGTCATCCACCAGCTCTCTGAGCGTTAACATCGCCTGCGCGGGTTCGCATCTGTTATTGATGGATATGCCTCGCGAGGCACCAGGGGTAAGGGTTATGTACTTTTTCCGTTGCAAAGCTCGAAGATGCTCAGATACGGCATTGGGCGATGAGATGCCGAGCAGATCTGCCAGCTCCTGCACCGTTGGAGGGTAGCCATGCTGACCGATAAAGCGCTCAAGGAGGCTTAACGTTTCACGCTGGCGGGATGATAGTGGTTGTCTGTCTTTGGGATACGACAACGGGCCAGCGCTCTGTTGCAAGCTGCCGACCAGAAGTGTTTCGTTTTTACTTTTTCGTGTTCGCGCCATGGTTTCTCTCCGTGGCGCAGCAGGTGTAGGTTGTTCAGGCCTACGAGGGGAGTGTAACAGAATTCATGGTAACCCGGTAACCAGCCTTTTCAAGCATCTGTGTGAAGAGAGTTGGCGTACCTACAATCTCATCATCCTGCAACGGCACAAACGAAGCTTCATCACCCCGTCGGTACATCAAAGCACGGTCGCTTTCAGGAAATGAACTCAGTCTGGCGACGATAACCCCATCGTGGCATCTGATGACTGCATAACCTTTCGTCAATTTTTGTTCTTTTTTATCCACTTCAAATCCCCTTTTAAAACCCGATTCACATGGTTGCATTGACGATTTAAAGCAACCAGCTATTTGCCATTTCACAGGTATCCAGAAGGTTCTATTCAACGGCATTCTTATCGTTTATCTATACAGACAGCGGTTAGACTGCTCCCTACAACGCGGATCTCATGAGGCTAGCATCTGGATTCAGCACATAAGACATCTCAGGCACTTTTTTATCCAAATAGGCATCAATTTCTACAAGAAAGTACCCTTTATGAACTATAGATAGTACCGCCTTCATGAACCTCCCAAGAACAATAATACTGTATATAAAAACAGCATTATTCCTTCTCCACTAACTGATTGCAATCTGTTTAATGACCCCATTTGCTAACCACACCTATCTGAAATGATTAGAAAACTAGGTCTTTCGAGTTTTAACTTCTCGACTACCCAAAGATTATGCTCATCAACAGGTTAGTTATCATCAGTAACAGTGTTTAAAAACCCAATGATAAGCAGGTATTTTTAGTAAAAAGGGCCAATTTTTATATTTTTATGCCTAAAAGGGTAAGAAATTATAAAAAACTCAAGGTAATATACAGCCATTACTATTTATTAAATCAGCAAGGCCACTAAGCAATGAGTAAAAAGACGCTATCCGAAATGTTGGAATGGATTGAGGAGAGAATCGTATCGAATATCACGATCGATGACCTGACTCAATTTACCGGATATTCTCGTCGTTTTATTCATGACATATTTCGTCGTTATTTAGACATATCTCCAGGACAGTATATTAAGCAAAGGAAGCTGTGTATGGCAGCAAACTTGTTTAAACTTACATCGCAAAGTGGGTGTCAAATTGCGCTAGAGCTTGGATTTAGCTCCCAGCAATCTCTCTGTCGAGAGTTTAAAAAAGCTTTTGGAGTAACTCCTGGAGAGTATAGAAAAAGAGAGTACTGGGATACTTCCCAGTTATTGCCACCAGTTAAAGCAACAGAAAGCTTCAATGGATTTATTTCCAAAGCAGAAGTTGTCAACCTGCTAGATATTATTCTTGAGGGTTTTGAAACATCTCATGTCGAAGCGTTGCCATATAAAGCTACTAATCGCCAACAGCCTCGGGGGAAAAACATCTTAAAAAAAATCAAAGAAAAAAAACAGAGCGTATATGTTGCATCAGAGTATAAAAAAACAAATAACAATACCAATATGGTCCATGTTGTCACATTTACAGGAGTGAGATTCAATTTCGGGAATACTCAACAAATTGAAAGAAGAAAGATAATTAGTGGCGGTGTATTTGCAAAGTTTATGTTTTGTGGCGACTGGGAAGCATACCAACGCCTTCCTGATTACATATACAGATTAAAACTTACAGAAGCAAACCTGGTAAGACGAGATGGCCCTGATATAGAGTTATTTAAATTTAACAAGAAAGAAGTTGTTTGTGAAGATTATGTCGAGTGTTCTTATTACGTACCGATAATATCATCAAACTGAATCCATTGCAGTCTATAGATGGAGAATAGGCTCAATAATTTCAGTTTACTACCACTCCCAATAAAAGGATTTTTAATAAATGAACCATAAGGTTTTTATAACATTAATTGGCATCACGTTAAGCAATTATTCATTTGCAAAAAATATCACAGAAGATGCAAACCTACGTAACAATAGTCATTGCGAAAACAAACAGTTAATATCCATAAGTGAGAAGCCATTGCTATCACCTCAGAAGGAAGAAAACACAGCCAAAGAAACAGGTGCAGATAAGGTATTTGTGGCAAAAATTAGGGAATTTGTTTCTTCCACGAACGGAGGTTTTCTCGCAACTCGGGCTGATGGTCAAGCACTAATATTGTATAAAGGAAAAGGAAAGTCATCAATAATCATCCAAGTACTAGGGTCTTTGCGAAAGGATGATAGCGGAAAATCATTAGTAACAGCTATTAGTGAAGACATGAACACAATCATTGGCCTAAGCCAGCATGATGGTAATCGTAACGATTATATACCATTCATGGTCAACCGTAACCCAGATGGTACTTATGGGAAAATGGTACCTCTAGAGGCTACAACCTCTTCGGGTAATTTGCTTATAGAAACCCCATAAAGGACAATATTATTAGAACATGACTTTACCCAGCGAAATGGAAAAAATAACTTTAGTTGTTACTGCCATTAGTAAAAACCAGCGAGTAATTATTGGTAAAAAACGTCATGGCAATATTAATCTTGAGCATGTAGTTATAATACGCAACTCAGATGGCTCATTTGGTGAGTTACTCCCACTTATCACAGATATTAATGAAGATGAACTGGATGATAAGATGGAATACTTGATAATAGATATAGGATTCCTTAGTGATGGCTTGAATCCAAATACCTGATGATACTCGCGAGTTATGCATCATACCATTATTTTATTCAGATAATTCATCATATCATCAATCTTTACCAAAAGAAAACCTCAACTCCTTAATAAAACATAACGTCTTCTATAAAACCAAAATCACTGGATTTTCAACAAAATGGAAAAAAAACTTCTTACATTATTGATAGGTGCTGTGCTGAGTAACCAATCAATAGCAAAACAAAACACCACTGAAAACAACAAAAACTATTCCACAAGTCACATATTAGTATCTATTGAGGATGTCTCATCCCCTTGGTTGTTAGATGGTGACTCTTCAGCCATAACGGGATTAGCATATCCAAACTACTGGAGCAGCCCTAACAATTTAATTATTGCTGGCAACCTAAACAAACGAGCTTCTGTTATTTACCTAGGTAGTGATGGCACTCTTCACAAACAGGATTTAGGCACTTTACGTAGCGATAATAGTGGTGAATCAAATGTTTCAGCTATTAGTAATGACGGTACGACAATTGTTGGTTCAAGTGATCATGACAATTCCCGCCTCAAAACAGGTTATGTCTCCTTACGTAACGCCGATGGTTCATATGGAAAAATGACTCCCCTCGGGTCATTGACCTCAGGGGGGCCAGGAGTCAATCCTTATGCTGTATCGAGCTCTGGAAATTTAATAGTAGGTAGCGGATTTTCTAGACAAGGAGTCGAGCACTTAGGTGACTATATCAATCATGCATTTTATTCTTTCAGAAATGATGACGGTAGTTATCAGGCTCCTCAAGAGGTAGCAGGGTTTGGCGGGTTCACTGGGGAGAGAAGTTCAACTGCTTACGGCGTTGGGAAGTTAGTGTTCGGAGGTAGTAATGAATTTTTGGTAGGGGGAATGAATCACTTGATGGAGAAAGACTCAAAGGAGCAAGCTTTTATTGCTTACAAGATAAAAGATAAAAATGAGTTCTATCATGCATACAGTCTTGGATCTCTTATAGGTTCCTCAGGATGGTCTGAAGCCAGAGGAACTGATGGTTCGAGTGCAATCGTTGGTGCTTCTGATAACATCAGAGGAGGAAAGAGTGCCTTTGTTTCTTTGTTACAAGCAACAATTAAAGAGAACTCTATGTCTTCTAACCCTAATGGAATGGATGATTCAGGTAATTCTTATAAGTGGCACATGATTGATCTTGGCACTGCCAAGATCAATAATACAGGATCATCTACTGCTCTTGCTATTTCACCAGATGCAGAAGTCATTGTTGGTGAAAGTGCAAATGATAAAACAACAGAAAACCAGGCCTTCTTCACTTATAGAATTGGGGTTAAGGATAGGATTGCTGATTTTGAAACAAAAGACTTCTCCAAGCCTGTAACTCTTGGAAGTCTTAAAAGTGATGGTGGCGGATGGTCTACAGCAACATCTATTACTCGGAGTGTCGACGGTTTTATCGTTGGTGGGCAGTCAGATACAGACTCTGGTAATAAACACTCATTTCTAGTCAGGCTCAAGGCCAATGACTATTTTGAGCCGCTCCCCCCTCCTGTTGTGGAAAGCACGGATACAGTACCCCCATTAATTCCGGATCCGCCTGCACCTGAGCCAGTTCCGCCTGCACCTGAGCCAGTTCCGCCTGTGCCTGAGCCAGTTCCGCCTGTGCCTGAGCCAGTTCCGCCTGCGCCTGAGCCAGTTCCGCCTGTGCCTGAGCCAGTTCCGCCTGCGCCTGAGCCAGTTCCGCCTGCGCCTGAGCCAGTTCCGCCTGCGCCTGAGCCAGTTCCGCCTGCGCCTGAGCCAGTTCCGCCTGCGCCTGCGCCTGACGTCACGCCATCAAAACTGGTCGATATCGATAATACGTTCAACTCTATAGAGAAAAACGCTAAAAATTTAAATACCCTTTTATCACTTAAGCAATATCAGCTGCGTGATTTAATGGACAGAGACTGCTCATCTGAGTTTGGTAATTATTGTGTTGGTGTGGGTTCATACTTCAATAATGTCGGACATACTGACTCAACAGGGGCGTGGGCAACATTTGCGTATAAACCCACCCCAAAATTCAGAGCTGGCATCTCAATTGACAGCAACATTAATGAACAGAATAAGTATGGATATGACCTGCAAAACAGAAAACCTACGGTAGGCGTTTTTGCTGTATACAGCCCTTCCGATGATTTTAGCTTAAGACTTTCTGCTGCATATGGTAATGACAAGTATGAAGTTACCCGGAAGGGATTCAGTAACATCGAGAATGGGAAAGGCACTTCCCGTATGGAATCCTTCGCACTTGGACTTTCTGGAAAGTACGTGCTTCTTGAGTCTAAAAACTATGATCTGAGTATTCTCAGTGGTGTTAACTATACTTCAATTAAAAGTTCAGGGTATAAAGAAAGTGCTGATCTCGACTTCCCTCTGGAGTATGGGAAAGTTGACTTAAACACAACTACCATCCATGCAGGGTTAAAAACCAGCTACATAATAAATGATTCAGTAATAATGGGTTTAAAAACATCTATTGAGCAAAATCTGAACTACAAGCAGGATAGCTATTCTGCATCGAATAAATATCTTGGTTCATATATCAACAATGATGTTGACGCAACAAAGACTAGATTAAGTGCTAGACCTTACCTGAATATCTCTTTTAACAAGCAACATTCTTTGCATGCTGACCTGTCATGGGAGAGGAGTCGTGTAGGTGGTGGCAGTGATTTAAATACAAGTCTGAACTATAATTATAATTTCTGACAAATAACGAAGCGCAGTTTTTCTGCGCTTCGTTATTCCTTTCACCCCAACCATCATCGTTTTAACAAAGCTATTTTACGCAATCCTTCCCTTCCTCAAGCATTCTTCACGACGCTGTACAATACGCTGTACCTCAAGGGAATTAGCCGCAAGGCTTAGGATATCGGTGTAAACTGTTGCGGCCCGGCGCCAAAGTCCTCGCGACTCCAGCTCTTTAGCAATGCGCTCGGCGTTCTGTAGCTGTTCCGGATCCTGCTTTTCCAGCATGTACGGCAACACCACATCGGGGATATTGGCGCCCGGCGCCACGGTGTAGGTATATTGCGTACCATTGT
Source organism: Yokenella regensburgei (assembly GCF_003634235.1). Classification (NCBI taxonomy): domain Bacteria; kingdom Pseudomonadati; phylum Pseudomonadota; class Gammaproteobacteria; order Enterobacterales; family Enterobacteriaceae; genus Yokenella; species Yokenella regensburgei. Next base: position 1,703,825 of record NZ_RBIZ01000003.1, read on the forward strand.
GATTCCGGATAACACGCCCGCTGGTTGCCAGCTTGCGCAGAAGGTTTCCTGCAGAGCTGGAAGTAATATCCAGCGCCTCGCAAATATCCTGCAGCACACAGCCCGGCGTATGGCGTACAACTACCGCCACCTGGTCTATCTGATTAATACGTTCATTGGTCATTGGTCAAAACTCGCTGTTGTTACTTCACAACCCGTAAATGGGTCACATTCTTTCGGTAACTACCCCAGGTGAAATTCACCCATATACCGCCATCCATCGTCAGGCGATCCATTACTCGCTCGCCGAGAGTTTTTGTTAATTCCTGGTGATTCAGGTTTGTAAGCACCCCCACTGGTTTCAGTGCCGCCAAGCGGCGATCTATAATCTGGTTTAGTAAAACCCACTCTCCGCGAGTCTCCCGCTGTACACCGACCTCATCGAGCACCAGAAGGTCAACACGGCATAAATCATCCAGCAACGCAGCCTCTGACTTGCCCCCGTCATAGCACTCACGAATTCGTAGCATCAGGTCAGGAACTGTTACCACCAGAACGCTGTGCCCTTGCTGCAGCAAGTAGTTTCCTACCGCCGCCGCGAGGTGATTTTTCCCGGTACCGCATCCGCCACTGAACACGAAGCTGGCAAAGCCACTACCGAAGTTATGCGCATAGCTTTTGGCGAGAGAAAGCGCCTGTTTCTGACCATCATTACCGACCTGGTAACTGGCAAAAGTACAATTCCGGTGAAGATCACAGATCCCGGAGCGCCCGAGAATTTTTTGGGAACGGGTCAGTCGGTTCTCTTTTTCGACTTCCTCAGCACGCTTCATGCCCTCGGTTCGCTGCCATTCCATCAATTCAGCGGCGTTGTTGAATCTCGGCTGAACACCAGGTGGCATAAGTTTCTGTAGACGACTAAACAGGTCTATCGTTGATTTCACGGTTACCCCCTGAACCCTGGCGGGATCGTTGTATCAGGTTGAGATATCCCTAATGCGGATGGCTTGCGCGAAGCAGAGGTCTGCTGGCGTGAACGCGAAGTTCTCAAGCTTTGTGCGAAAGTTTGTTCCCACTGCTGCTGGTGTTTAACCTTCCCTTCGCAGCTCCAGTAGTCACGGAACTGCTGGAGCTCTTCGGCGGTGTATCCAGGCTCGTCACCAAGATTTATTCCCCAAAGTGCGGCCTGGCGTGAGAAATCAGTTCCAGGCAACCAGTCGGTGGTAATCTGAAATTTTCCAATCGGAGTAAAACTATCCAGTTCTGGACAAGCTCCTGAAGCCTTTTCAGTTTCCTCACGTGTATCTCTCTCTGGGTTTATATCTTCTCTTCTCTTCTCTTCTCTGGTCCGCTTTTTGTCCGCATCAGATGCGGACGATTTGCGCGCATTTCGCTTTCTGTCAGCTTCTTGTGCCCGTCGTTTTGCTGACTGCCCGTTGTGCTCTGAAAACCTTGGCATACATAGACATGTGCCATTTTCTTCAAGCCAGCCGACAGCAATCATTGCCTGCGAAAACCCATCAAATCCGATCATGTCGTTAAGGGTTTTTGACGTGTATCCATCAAGCTCACCATCTACAGAATGAGCATCAAACAGACACCATGTCGCATGCAGTGCGCCAACGACGCGCAACCTGTCCGCATCCAATGCGGACGCGATGCGGACGACTTTCGGATGCGTGTGCAAATCAGCTCGCATCTTGATCCAGTCTCCAGCCATTACAGGTCTCCCGCTGCGGGTGATTTATTGGTCATTGGTCAAAACTCGATTAAAAACACTGTGGCGCCACGGCACCGACACTTGCCAGAAGCGGCCCTGCAACATCTGCGGGCAACAGATTAAACAGTGCAATAGCAGCCTCACGGATCTCTTTTTCCAGATTTTGCAGCGGCGCTCCGAGCAACTTTGCCTGGTGTGCTTCGCTGCACTCCTTCACCGCGCTTGCCACCAGCTCAACGTCTGATTTTTCACTCATCCTCCAGCCATGTTTCTGAGCAATTTTTAGAGGCATAGCCTCCACAATTGCTGGCGCCAGCTGCATGACGTAGGCGGTGTATTTGTCCGAGAACGTTTCGTTCTTCAGATATCGGAACAGGTTCTGTTTATTAACCGTGATCCCACGCCCGCCCACCGCACTCCATTTCTCAGCCACCAGCAGAGCTATTTGCTCCTGGGCCTGACCGGGTAAACTGGTTTCCCATTCGCGAACGGCATCATGGAGGACACGACGACGCATAGAATCACGTCGACGCGGTACATTCTGATTTTGTGATTTCATAGGGACAGACATTCTCTGGCTAAACTTGTCCGTAACTATTGATTGCATAATTAACAATCCTTCTGCGGCATACCGTCTGTAGGGTTTGGGTACAAATCAGGACGCAACTCGTGAGGAGTTATTCTCCAATCCAGGGCCCTACATGCATTGAGTACCTCAGTGCTGGCGACCTGGGTACGAAACCAGACAGATACTGTTTGAGAGTTTTTACCTATGCGGCGGGCCAGCTCTGACTGACTACCACAAAGCGCGATTATTTTTTTTTGGGTGTTTTCGTTCATTGTTTCTCCCTATTTACGAATCATATATTTGATAAATAATTTGTCAGTGTCAAGAAACTTAATCAGTCACAACTGAAAAGAAACTTTGTATGCTTGCGGATAGGTTTGATTTGGATACGAATATGAACTTCGAAGAAAGACTGTTAAGGGCTCTTGAGGAAGCTGGCATATCTCAATCTGAGTTAGGCCGCAGAGTTGGCGTGAATTCACAGACGGTTAGCAACTGGTGCAATACAGGTAACTTTCCTCGTAAGGAAAAACTTGCATTATTCCCGCAAGCCCTTGGAAAACCTCTCTATTGGTTCTTCATGACAGATGAAGAAGAAGAGTTTCTCCAAACAATAACTGATAGCAAAACAGTCTTAAGTGAAAAGCAGGCTGCTTTACTAGAAGTGTTTGATCAGCTTCCAGACGTAGAGCAAACACGTTTTATACAGCAGGCACGTACCCGGCTGGATGAGCTCGATGAGTTTATGGCCGAGTTCATAAGTAAAAGAAAAATAGAACCGCCCACAGAAAACGACTGATACTAGAAAAAAAGCCGCTTAAAGCGGCTTTTTTTTCGTCCTCAAGATGCCACCACAACTCCCCAAAAAGAAATCACTGATATAAAATATGTCAAATACGAGTTGACCAATGACATATTTATTTGTAGCCTGATTTTAGAAAATCAGTCATCCAGGCAGGACGCCCACGAAGTAGCTGCCGGCGGCATACGAAACACCGGATGAGATGACCAGTCAGCAATGCGCAGCAGGTTTAAACGTTCAGGCAGCCTGCCTTTAAGGGCAAAACGAGGATCAAACCATGACCGATTTCGCACGCAAACCAGCGCGATGCCAGGCCGTACACCTTCCCTTTTTCTGGGTTATTGTACGCCGCATCTGTTACATCCTGGCCCAGAAGGGCAACCCGGCTGCCGACCAACAGCCTGTACAGTTTTAATCGAGTTTTGAGCAATGGCCGGTACGGCCTGGGAAGGTATTCATGGAATTTGGAATGAAGCGAGTGATGGCATCCGTTCAGGCTGTTGCTGTCCTGAATCGAATTTATGACGGCGCACCCGTGTCGCTGACAACTATCAGTAAAGAATCGAAGTTATCCACGTCATATCTTGAGCAGATCTTTAAAAAGCTGCGCACCGGAAACGTCGCTATCTCTCAGCGCGGCCCTGGCGGTGGATATACACCGCGTGAGGGTGATATTTCGGTATCAGATGTAATCCGTGCCGTGAGCAGAATGCCTGAAAACAGAACGTTTGAACCTGTACTTACAGCGCTTGAAACTGTCCTGGTGAAACAGCTGGCATGACCCCATAAAGCACAAAACCCGCGCAAGGCGGGTTAAGTACCCGGTTAGCCGACCAAAGCCTTCCGGAATCGAGTTTTGAACAATGACCACTACCCGTAGGGAGCTATCAAAGTCCCGGGTATCTTACAGCCTAAAGGAACCCGAACGCAATGAACAACTATGCGTATCTCATTAAAGCCAAAGCGAAATCAACTGATGCCAAAAGCCAGTTTTGCCAGTTCCCTGCAAAATCAGATTCACGTGCAGAACGAGAAATTCTGAATATTCTGGAAGATGCTGGTATTCAGGTGGGCCGCGGTGCCGACCACCAACTGCCAATCCGAACCAATTTTCCTGTATTCGATGATCTACCTGAAGATGGCGTGCTGGACGCCACTTGGTGTGACCGTTACGAGCTTGGCGGTGTGGACGGTTTAACCTGGCAAAAAATAGTTGTAGCCGAAGCAGCACCAGCACCAGCATCTACCGTACTGGACACAACCGCACAACCTGCAGATGATTCTGCACCACTACCAGCCACAATAGAACAGCCGCTGCCTTCTGCCAACGAGGACGAAGACCTTGTTATCGATCCCGACGATGATGATCGCACAGAGTACCCAGTAGCGCAGATGACATTCAGCCGTCGCCTGCTCTCACAATTTATTTGTGACTCCACCGCACATCATATTAATCAGGCGCAGCGTGTTCAGGTTATCGAATTATCTATAGATACCGACAACCACTACGTTCAGAATTTATTGCTGACCACCAGAAATATTCCTGAGCTGGAAAATCTCACCACCGCACTGCTGTGGAAATATACCAACGCAGTTAAAACAGTATTTGACCCAGCGTTACGACATGAGCTGACACGAGTAATTCAATTCTCAAAACTTTGGCTCGCAACAGAACACCCAGATCGCGGGATACTCGTTCGTGAGTGGGCGAAGGGAAATCGTATTACATCTGTTATGCGTACCCCAAGTGGTGCTGATGCTGGCGGCTACAACAATACCGATCGCCTGACTCCGCAAACAAAAATCGGGCTGGAGTATGAAATTTCGCTCGGACTGCTAGCTCGCGAGCACGAATTTGATATTTATAACGTCCCTTTCGAGATTGACGCTCAGGCCAGCGCCATGATGAACCGAGTCGATAATCACGAGTTTCTGGCTACCTGTTCGCTTTTCACCTCTATGCCAGGTGGTCTCGATTATTCCCGTGCCTGTAACATCGCCACGGTCAAAACCACACCCGAAGGACTCTGGAAGGATCCACCTCGCCATCGCGAGCACCTGAACCGTGTAATGACGGAAACAGACCACGCACACCCTGATCAGCTTATTGTTGATATTGCCTGCGGGTGTTCCTCTTCGCCTATGCCAATGACTTCAAAAGAACCCCAGCCATCCGAAGAAGAAATCAACAAACAACTGGCTGCCGAGCGTGGTGAACCTGTTCCAGGTATCAGTGACTCAAACGATCCCAATTGGATACATGAGGACCTAACCAAGATGCCTCCGGCACATGGAGAAACAGAGGAGTCAGGAAATGTCAGCGCTGATGTAGAAGACGATAAGCCAAGGAAGAAGACATATGACGATTTGCGGAACGACCTGCACGAAGCGATAGCATCCATTAAACCGAAAAATCCCCCTATTCCGGAGACCACCAGCGATGTGCAGATGGAAGAGACTGGCAACATCGAGGACAAGGCTACAGCACCGATACCAGAAAGCCCGGCAACAGATCTGCCAGTTGAAAGCGATGCTTCAGCTGTTGAGCAAGCAACTGTCCTGAATACCGGTACCAGTCACCATAATAATGATGCCGAAGAGTGCCAGGACTTCCCGCATTTGATGGTTGACGTCGAATCATTGGGGAATAACCCGGATGCTCCCATCGTATCCATCGGCGCTGTGTTCTTTAACCCATCAGTTGGTGCATACGGCCCAGAGTTCTACAAAGTAATCAGCCTCGAGTCGGCAATGGCCTCAGGAGGTATCACGGATGCCAGCACAATTATCTGGTGGCTAAAGCAATCATCTGAAGCGCGATCGGCAATTGTCGTGGACGACGCTATCCCGTTGGATGATGCCCTGCTGCAGTTAAACGACTTTATCAGCGAAAACACTACCAGCGGCGATTTATCAGTTCAGGTATGGGGTAACGGCGCAACGTTCGACAACGTACTAATGCGGCGCTCCTACAAGCGCAGTGGAATCACCTGCCCTTGGAAAATCGTTAATGACCGTGATGTGAGAACCATAGTGGAGCTGGGTAATGCTGTCGGTATCGATCCTCGCTATTCCATCCCGTTCGAAGGTGACATGCATAACGCACTGGCAGATGCACGCCATCAGGCTAAGTACGTATCGGCAATCTGGCAGCGGCTGACTGCAAACTGATTTTTGAAAATCAACATATGGCCCAGTAATGGGCCAAGATGAGGTAATTTCAATGCTTCAGATGTTAACCCTTGAGGAATGGGCTGCAGATAAATACCGCAGTAATCCTCCAAGTCTGAATACTTTACGTCGATACGCTAAAGAGAGCATGTTCACTCCCCCAGCCACTAAAGAAGGACGATATTGGCGGGTCAGAGAAGATGCTGAGATTACAGGTAATTTGACCAAACCCGTAATGAAGAAATCTGATTCACCAATGTTACAAAGGATATTGTCTGATGGCTGCTCGTCCACGTAAAAACAAGGTAAAAGTACCTAACCTCTATCCACTCTACAGTCGGAAGGTCAATAAAGTTTATTGGCGGTACAAGCACCCTGTAACGGGAAAATTTCACGCTCTTGGAACTAATGAGGAAGAGGCTACTGCTATAGCAATTGAAGCTAACGCTCGGTTTGCTGAACAAAGGTCGCGACAGCTGCTTGCATTAAGCGATCGGATCGCCACCAGTAAAGGTAAGGCAATTACTACAACAACATGGCTCGATCGGTACTGGAAGATTCAGGAGGAACGCTTAACAGCTGGTGATATAAAGCAGAATACCTTTAAACAGAAGGCTAAACCCATCGCACTGCTAAAAGAACGAGTTGGAATGAAGCAGATCTCATCAGTCGACGTTCGAGACATAGCAGTGATTCTTGAAGAGTATATTACTGCAGGCCAGCCAAGGATGGCACAGGTTATCAGGTCGGTGTTAATCGATGTGTTCAAGGAAGCTCAGCACTATGGTGAAGTGCTCCCCGGATACAACCCAGCACTTGCTACTAAGCAACCCAGACTCAAGATCACCAGGCAGCGACTCAATCTGGAAGAATGGCAGAAGATTTTCGATATTGCTGACACCAATCACCAGTACATGGGTAATGCAATGCTGCTCGCTCTTGTTACTGGCCAGCGCCTGGGAGACATTTCAAATATGAAATTCAGCGATATCTGGGATGATCAGTTGCATATCGTGCAGGAAAAAACAGGAAGTAAGATTGCGATTCCCCTTTCGCTTCGACTGGACGCCATTAACTTGAGCCTGCGCGATGTAGTCACCCGCTGCCGGGACTATGTAGTTAGCCCTTATCTGATCCATTATTTCCGCTCAACATCCCAGGCTGAGCGTGGCGCTAAGGTAAGCTCGAATACACTCACCACTAACTTCAGTAAAGCACGCGACAAAGCAGAGATTGATTGGGGTGGTGATGGTACCCCAGCAAGCTTCCACGAGCAGCGCTCTTTGGCAGAACGTCTTTATAAGGATCAAGGAATCAACACCCAGAAACTACTGGGGCATAAATCACCAAACCAGACAGCTCGTTATCATGATAATCGGGGTAAGGATTGGATCAGAGTAGCTGTCGAAAAATGAAGCAAACTAGCACCGCCCTCTAAAGTAAAAGGCACCCTTCTGACGACAAAGTGAATAACTGGCTTCCGGCACCTAACGGCAACTTGTCTGTACAAGGCGCTATTTATCAATGGTATATATAATGAACGCTACTCGCTTACAGCTGACCCTACACCTACTTGCCCCTAAGGAGATAGATTCTTAACTAAATGGTTTTAACAACCCCATTTGTGTTAATGATTTAATTAATGTTGTTTTATCAACCAAAGCGCCCCATGCAATGAATATGAGAAGAACAATATGTGCACTAAATAATTTAAGAAAACTCCGTGACATTTCGAAGAAACAAACAACTACAGTTTCTAAAAGTGTTACTAAAAAGAGTACACCCAAACATAGGCTCATCACTAATTCATACGATCTTGTCGTTTCTGCTAGATCTGTCATAGCTGATGAAAACGGTACTAAAGCCAGACCCATAGGAACAAACAATTCTGGGAAGTGAGGTAAATCCCCTACACCATTTGTGATTCTTGCCAGCAATTTATACTGTATGAATCTTTGTTTGAAAGTAATGAAAAGGACAACGCTTGTGATCAGCACATTAAGAAACGCCCTGCAGCGAACCACAAATGCATCCTCGGTCATATTGGTGAATGTCGATAATAAGTGACAAAAAAGGTAAAGTCCTAGCCATAGGATAATTAACAAAAAGAAAAAAACATTACGATATTCATAAATTCTTTGCCATGTAAGCCGATCTTCTTTTGAGCAATCCATCGCATCTTCCTCAGTTAATTATGTATTGATCAAGTTGGTATCTTCAGATTAACCACAGTATTATGGCATAAAAATCATTTTTCACTAGCTTTGAAATTCCACTTATTATTAATAATCCACGTCAACATGCAGAATGAGTACTATGGCATAACTATCTTTGAAGCAATACCCGGTTACCAACTATTAGGTGTGAGCGCGTCTAATAAGCTCAAAACTGAGCGAACAAAAACGACGTTCCTAGTGGGGTTTTGATAACTTATTTTGATAAAATTTTGATAACCGTTCGAATCCTAATAATAAAAAACGGGAACCAACTGGTTCCCGTTCTTATTTAACCCAGTAACTGGATTACATGTTTTCGATGATCGCGTCGCCAAACTCTGAACATTTCAGCAGTTTAGCGCCTTCCATCAGACGTTCGAAATCGTAGGTCACGGTCTTCGCGTTGATGGCACCGCTCATGCCTTTAACGATGAGGTCAGCCGCTTCGGTCCAGCCCATGTGACGCAGCATCATTTCAGCAGAGAGGATAACGGAACCCGGGTTCACTTTATCCTGGCCTGCGTACTTCGGTGCAGTCCCGTGGGTGGCTTCGAACAGTGCGCATTCGTCACCGATGTTGGCACCCGGAGCGATACCGATACCGCCAACCTGCGCCGCCAGGGCGTCAGAGATGTAGTCACCGTTAAGGTTCATACAGGCGATAACGTCGTATTCAGCCGGACGCAGCAGGATCTGCTGCAGGAAGGCATCAGCGATAACGTCTTTGATGATGATCTCTTTGCCGGTTTTCGGGTTCTTCACTTTCTGCCACGGACCGCCGTCAATCAACTCGCCACCGAATTCGGTACGGGCCAGTTCGTAGCCCCAGTCTTTGAACGCACCTTCGGTGAACTTCATGATATTACCCTTGTGTACCAGGGTTACAGAATCACGGTTGTTGTCGATAGCGTACTGGATAGCCGCGCGTACCAGGCGTTTGGTACCTTCTTCTGAACACGGCTTGATGCCGATGCCGCAATGTTCCGGGAAGCGGATTTTCTTCACGCCCATCTCTTCGCGCAGGAACTTGATGACTTTTTCTGCATCAGCGGAGTCAGCTTTCCATTCAATACCGGCGTAGATGTCTTCAGAGTTTTCGCGGAAGATAACCATGTCGGTCAGCTCCGGGTGTTTAACCGGGCTCGGAGTACCGTCGTAGTAACGTACCGGACGCAGGCAGACGTACAGATCCAGCTCCTGGCGCAGGGCAACGTTCAGGGAACGAATGCCGCCGCCGACCGGAGTGGTCAGAGGGCCTTTGATGGCAACACGATATTCACGAATCAGATCGAGCGTTTCAGCAGGCAGCCAGACGTCCTGGCCGTAAACGTGGGTGGATTTCTCACCGGTGTAAATTTCCATCCAGGAAATTTTACGCTCACCTTTGTAGGCTTTTTCAACAGCGGCATCAACCACTTTCAGCATCGGGGGGGTAACGTCAACGCCGATACCATCGCCTTCAATGAACGGGATAATCGGGTTGTGAGGGACGTTCAGTTTGCCGTTTTGCAGGGTGATCTTTTGGCCTTCCGCCGGAACTACTACTTTGCTTTCCATTAACCTCTCCTTCGAGCGCTTCTGGGTTTGCTCTTCCTTTCCACACTGCGGGCGCGAATCAGTTTGAGCAATATAATTTTTTGTTAATGATTTGTAATGAGCGGGTCAATACTACCTGAATGTTGACCGCCATGAAAGGCATTCGTAATTAGGCTATAATGCGGCAATTGACAACGTCTGAAAATACCATGCAGAAAACTTCTAATAGAAATCACCGGGTTGAGCGATTCAGCTCACGACAAAACACTAAAGCGCGTAAACCAACCCAGCCCCGCCGCGTTATTCTGTTCAATAAACCCTACGATGTGCTGCCGCAGTTTACCGATGAAGCAGGACGCAGCACGCTGAAGGATTTTATCCCCGTTCAGGGGGTGTATGCGGCCGGTCGCCTGGACCGTGATAGTGAAGGCCTGCTGGTGTTAACCAACGATGGCGCACTGCAGGCACAGCTCACCCAGCCGGGCAAGCGCACGGGGAAAATTTACTACGTGCAGGTGGAAGGTGAACCCAGCGCTGAGGCGATAGCGGCGCTGCGTAACGGCGTGACGCTGAACGATGGCCCCACCCTGCCTGCTGGGGTTGAGGCAGTAGCGGAGCCCGAATGGCTATGGCCGCGCAACCCGCCTATTCGCGAGCGTAAATCCATTCCCACCGGTTGGTTAAAAATCACCCTTTATGAGGGCCGTAACCGTCAGGTCAGACGCATGACGGCACACGTTGGTCTTCCAACCCTGCGCCTCATTCGTTACGCAATGGGCGGTTATACCCTTGATGATCTCGCCAACGGTGAATGGCGGGATGCCTGACTAAGGAGCCAGAATGTTCAAGCCGCACGTTACCGTTGCCTGCGTGGTTCACGCCGAAGGCAAATTCCTCGTGGTGGAGGAGACCATTAACGGCAAAGCGCTGTGGAACCAGCCTGCCGGGCACCTGGAGGCGGACGAAACCCTGCTGCAGGCCGCCAGTCGCGAACTGTGGGAAGAGACCGGGATCCGCGCTACGCCGCAGCATTTTATTCGTATGCACCAGTGGCTGGCCCCCGATCACACGCCCTTTCTGCGCTTTCTGTTTGCCATCGATCTTAACGAAACGTGCGCGACTGAACCGCACGACAGCGATATCGACCGCTGCCTGTGGCTCACCGCGGAGGAGATCCTGAACGCCAAAAACCTGCGTTCCGCGCTGGTTGCCGAAAGTATTCGCTGCTGGCAGAGCGGCGAGCGGCACCCGCTGTCGCTTGTCGGTGAATTTAACTGGCCATTCACAGAGGGTGTCAAGCCCGGGACTGCGTGATAGAATACGCCGCCTTAAAGTTTAATGTCGTGAGTATTCCATGTCAGATAACAGCCAGAAAAAAGTAATCGTCGGCATGTCCGGCGGTGTCGATTCCTCCGTTTCCGCCTACCTGTTACAACAACAGGGCTATAAGGTGGAGGGCCTGTTCATGAAGAACTGGGAGGAAGATGACGGCGAGGAATACTGCACCGCAGCGGCGGATCTGGCCGACGCTCAGGCCGTTTGCGATAAGCTCGGCATTGAACTGCACACCGTCAACTTTGCTGCAGAATACTGGGATAACGTGTTCGAGCTGTTCCTTGCGGAATATAAAGCCGGACGCACGCCAAACCCGGATATTCTGTGCAACAAAGAAATCAAATTTAAAGCCTTCCTGGAATTTGCCGCAGAAGATCTGGGTGCCGACTACATCGCCACCGGCCACTACGTGCGCCGCGCCGATGTTGACGGCAAAAGCCAGCTGCTGCGCGGCCTTGATGGCAACAAAGACCAGAGCTATTTCCTCTACACCCTGAGCCATGAGCAGATTGCCCAGAGCCTGTTCCCGGTGGGTGAGCTGGAAAAACCTGAGGTCCGTAAAATCGCCGAAGCACTCGACCTCATCACCGCGAAGAAAAAAGATTCTACCGGTATCTGCTTCATCGGTGAGCGTAAATTCCGTGAATTCCTTGGCCGCTACCTGCCGGCGCAGCCGGGTAAAATCCTGACCGTTGATGGTGAAGAGATTGGCCAGCACCAGGGCCTGATGTACCACACCCTCGGTCAGCGTAAAGGGCTCGGCATCGGTGGCACCAAAGAAGGTAGCGAAGATCCGTGGTACGTGGTCGATAAGGACGTTGAAAACAACATCCTTATCGTTGCCCAGGGTCACGAGCACCCGCGTCTGATGTCCGTAGGACTGATTGCCCAACAGCTGCACTGGGTCAACCGCGAGCCGCTGACCGGCACACTGCGCTGCACCGTGAAAACCCGCTACCGCCAGACCGATATTCCGTGCACCGTCACCGCCATCGACGATGAGCGTATCGAAGTACGGTTTGACGAGCCGGTTGCGGCAGTAACGCCGGGACAGTCTGCGGTCTTTTACAGCGGTGAAGTCTGCCTTGGCGGCGGTATTATTGAACAACGTTTGCCGCTGCCGGTTTAATGCGTTTATTGCACACGAGCTAAGGAGTTTGCGTGGCCAAAAATTATTATGACATCACGCTGGCGCTGGCCGGGATCTGCCAGTCCGCCCGACTCGTACAACAGCTCGCGCATCAGGGGCATTGCGACAGCGATGCCCTGCACGTTTCGCTGAACAGCGTCATCGATCTGAACCCTTCTTCCACCCTCGGCGTGTTTGGCGGCAGCGAAGCCAACCTGCGCCTGGGTCTGGAAACCCTGCTCGCCGTGCTGAACGCCAGCAGCCGCCAGGGACTGAACGCCGAACTCACACGTTATACCCTAAGCATGATGGTGCTGGAGCGTAAACTTGCCGCCGCGAAAGGCGCGATGGATACCCTCGGCAACCGCATCGGTGGGCTACAGCGCCAGCTCGACCATTTTGATTTACAATCTGAAACGCTGCTGAGCGCCATGGCGGGCATTTACGTCGACGTCATCAGCCCGCTTGGTCCGCGTATTCAGGTTACCGGCTCCCCTGCGGTACTGCAAAGTCCTCAGGTTCAGGCCAAAGTTCGTGCTGCACTGCTGGCAGGCATTCGCGCCGCCGTACTGTGGCAGCAGGTTGGCGGTGGCCGCCTGCAACTGATGTTCTCTCGTAGTCGCCTGACCACCCAGGCCAAACACATTCTCGCTCATTTAACCCCGGAGTTGTGATTTATGGAATTATCCTCACTGACCGCCGTTTCCCCTGTCGATGGACGCTACGGCGATAAAGTCAGCGCGCTGCGCGGGATCTTCAGCGAATACGGTTTGCTGAAATTCCGTGTACAGGTTGAAGTACGCTGGCTGCAAAAACTGGCCGCGCACGCAGCGATCAAGGAAGTTCCTGCTTTTGCTGCCGACGCAAACGGTTACCTCGATACTATCGTCGCCAACTTTAATGAAGAAGATGCCGCTCGCATTAAGACCATCGAGCGCACCACCAACCACGACGTGAAAGCGGTTGAGTACTTCCTCAAAGAGAAAGTGGCAGCGATCCCGGAACTGCACGCGGTGTCTGAATTCATCCACTTCGCCTGCACCTCCGAAGACATCAACAACCTCTCCCACGCGCTGATGCTGAAAACCGCCCGCGATGAAGTGGTGCTGCCATACTGGCGCAAGCTCATCGACGCGGTGAAAGATCTCGCGGTGCAGTACCGTGATATCCCGCTGCTCTCCCGTACCCACGGCCAGCCGGCAACCCCATCCACCATGGGTAAAGAGATGGCGAACGTCGCATACCGTATGGAGCGTCAGTACCGTCAGCTGAACCAGGTGGAGATCCTCGGCAAAATCAACGGTGCCGTGGGTAACTATAACGCCCACATCGCCGCGTACCCGGAAGTTGACTGGCACCAGTTCAGCGAAGAGTTTGTATCTTCTCTCGGTATTCAATGGAACCCGTACACCACTCAGATTGAGCCGCACGACTATATCGCAGAGCTGTTCGACTGCATCGCCCGTTTCAACACCATCCTCATCGATTTCGATCGTGACGTCTGGGGCTACGTGGCGCTGAACCACTTCAAGCAAAAAACCGTGGCGGGCGAAATCGGCTCCTCCACCATGCCGCATAAAGTGAACCCGATTGACTTCGAAAACTCCGAAGGCAACCTGGGCCTGGCTAACGCCGTACTGCAGCACCTGGCGAGCAAACTGCCGGTCTCCCGCTGGCAGCGTGACCTGACCGACTCCACCGTGCTGCGTAACCTCGGCGTGGGTATTGGCTATGCGCTCATCGCGTATCAGTCCACCCTGAAAGGCGTAAGTAAGCTCGAAGTGAACCGCGATCGTCTGCTGGCAGAACTCGACAGCAACTGGGAAGTCCTGGCTGAGCCAATTCAGACCGTGATGCGCCGCTACGGCATTGAGAAGCCGTATGAAAAACTGAAAGAACTGACCCGCGGCAAGCGCGTGGATGCCGAAGGCATGAAGCAGTTCATCGACAGCCTGGCGCTGCCGGAAGAAGAAAAAACCCGTCTGAAGGCGATGACCCCGGCTAACTACCTGGGCCGTGCTATTCAGATGGTTGACGATCTGAAGTAAGCTTCTCTCCCCTCTCTGCGCCCGCGCAGAGAGGTTTTCCCCCGGTTTAATAAATGTTTATCTCCGAAATCCCATAATGAGCGTTAAACTAGTCTCATCATAATGTAGTGAGGAACAGACTATGCGCGTACTCGTTGTTGAAGATAATGCTCTGTTACGTCATCACCTGAAAGTACAGCTCCAGGAAATGGGGCATCAGGTCGATGCGGCAGAGGATGCCAGGGAAGCAGATTATTATCTGGGCGAGCATGTTCCTGATATCGCGCTGGTTGACCTCGGCTTACCCGATGAAGACGGTCTTTCGCTTATCCGTCGTTGGCGCAGCCATGACATTTCACTGCCGGTGCTGGTGCTGACCGCGCGTGAAGGCTGGCAGGATAAGGTTGAAGTGCTGAGCGCAGGCGCTGACGACTACGTGACTAAACCGTTCCATATTGAAGAAGTTGCTGCCCGAATGCAGGCGCTGATGCGCCGTAACAGCGGCCTGGCCTCTCAGGTTATCTCGATGCCACCGTTCCAGGTGGATCTTTCGCGCCGCGAGCTCTCCATCAGCGATGAAGTAATTAAGCTTACCGCGTTTGAATACACCATCATGGAAACGCTTATCCGCAACAGCGGCAAAGTGGTCAGCAAAGACTCGCTGATGCTGCAGCTGTATCCGGATGCTGAGCTGCGTGAGAGTCATACGATTGATGTGCTGATGGGACGCCTGCGTAAAAAAATTCAGGCACAGTATCCGCATGACGTGATCACGACAGTCCGCGGTCAGGGCTACTTATTCGAACTTCGCTGATGAAAAGAATTACCCGGCACTTCCTGCCGCTCTCGCTACGGATCCGCTTTTTACTCGCCACCGCCGCCGTTGTTCTGGTGCTGTCGCTGGCCTATGGCGTAGTCGCCCTGGTGGGCTACAGCGTCAGCTTCGATAAAACCACCTTCCGCCTGCTGCGTGGAGAGAGCAACCTGTTCTACACCCTTGCCAAATCAGAGAACGGGAAAATCAGCGTCGAAATGCCGGAGGGCCTCAACCAGCAAAGCCCGACGATGGCGCTCATCTATAACCATCAGGGGAAACTGCTCTGGCAACAGCGCGATGTGCCGTGGCTGACGCAGCGTATTCGTCCCGACTGGCTCAACGAGAATGGCTTCCACGAAATTGAAGCCGATATGGACTCCAGTAGCATGCTGATGCGTAACGATCACAAGGTCCAGCAGCGGTTGAGTGAGTTTCGTGCCGACAACGAAGACTCCGAGATGACCCACTCGGTGGCGGTCAATATTTACCCCGCCAGGGGCAATATGCCGGATCTGACCATCGTGGTGGTCGATACCATTCCCGTCGAGCTTAAACGCTCGTACATGGTGTGGAGCTGGTTTATCTATGTGCTCGCCGCCAATTTACTGCTGGTTATTCCGCTCCTGTGGATAGCCGCCTGGTGGAGTCTGCGCCCTATCGAATCGCTGGCGGGCGAAGTCCGCGAGCTGGAAGAGCATCACCGCGAACAGCTCAACCCGGAAACCACCCGCGAGCTGACAAGCCTGGTGCGTAACCTCAACCGCCTGCTGAAAAGCGAGCGCGAGCGCTACGACAAATATCGCACCACCCTCACCGACCTGACGCACAGCCTGAAAACACCGCTGGCGGTGCTGCAAAGCACGCTGCGCTCTATGCGCAGCGAGAAGCTCAGCGTGACCGACGCAGAGCCGATTATGCTTGAGCAAATTAGCCGTATTTCGCAGCAGATTGGCTACTATCTCCATCGCGCCAGCATGCGCGGCGGCAGTGCACTGCTGAGCCGGGAACTGCACCCGGTTGCCTCGCTGCTCGATAACCTGACCTCCGCGCTGAACAAGGTTTATCAGCGTAAAGGGGTGAACATCTCTCTCGATATTTCGCCTGAGATTAGCTTTGTCGGTGAGCAGAACGACTTCATGGAAGTGATGGGTAACGTACTCGATAACGCCTGTAAGTACTGCCTTGAATTCGTCGAGGTTTCCGCCCGCCAGACCGACGAACATCTGCATATCATCGTTGAAGACGATGGCCCAGGGATCCCACAAAGTAAACGCAGACTGGTGTTCGATCGCGGTCAGCGGGCGGATACTCTGCGTCCAGGGCAAGGCGTTGGCCTCTCCGTCGCCCGCGAAATTGTCGATCAGTATGAAGGGAAAATACTCGCCGGAGATAGCCTGCTCGGCGGTGCCCGAATGGAGGTGATTTTCGGGCGTCAACAGGTTGACAGCAAAGACGGTGCGTCCTGAGAGAAATTCGCCGGGACTGCATCGTTATCAAACGGATTCCGTTATAATCCGTGTAGAACCTGCCTGCGAGAAATACTATGGACTACCATCTCACACTTAACTGGCCCGAATTCATCGAACGCTACTGGCAAAAACGCCCGGTCGTGTTGAAACGGGGCATCAATAATTTCGTCGACCCTATCAGCCCTGACGAGCTTGCCGGGCTGGCAATGGAAAACGAAGTCGACAGTCGGCTGGTCAGCCACCTCGACGGTAAATGGCAGGTCAGCCATGGGCCGTTCGACAGCTACGATCACCTTGGCGAAAGCAACTGGTCGCTGCTGGTCCAGGCGGTGAACAACTGGCACGAACCCACGGCCGCGCTGATGCGCCCGTTCCGCGCGCTGCCGGACTGGCGCATGGACGATCTGATGATCTCCTTCTCCGTCCCCGGCGGCGGCGTTGGCCCGCACCTCGATCAGTATGACGTGTTTATTATTCAGGGTACCGGCCGCCGTCGCTGGCGCGTAGGTGAAAAGATCCCGATGAAGCAGCACTGCCCGCATCCGGACCTCCTGCAGGTAGACCCGTTTGATGCCATCATCGATGAAGAGATGGAACCAGGCGATATCCTCTATATTCCGCCAGGCTTCCCGCACGAAGGCTATTCGCTGGAAAACTCGCTGAACTACTCGGTGGGTTTCCGTGCGCCAAACGGGCGTGAACTCATCAGCGGCTTTGCCGATTATGTGCTGCAGCGCGAACTGGGTAGCCTGCGTTATACCGATCCCGACGTCCCCTCCCGCGAGCATCCGGCCGATATCCTGCCCGTCGAGCGTGACCGTCTGCGGGCGATGATGGTTGATCTGATGAATCAGCCGGAGCACTTTGACCAGTGGCTTGGCGAGTTTATCACCCAGTCTCGCCACGAGCTGGACATCTCTCCGCCGGAGCCGCCGTATCAGCCGGATGAAATCTACGATGCGCTGCAACAGGGCGATAAACTGGTTCGTCTGGGTGGCCTGCGCGTCGTGCGTATTGGTGAAGAGGTGTACGTCAACGGCGAGAAGGTTGACTCCCCGCACCGTCCGGCCCTCGCCGCGCTCGCCAGCCATATCGTGCTGACTCATGAGCACTTCGGCGCTGCGCTTGAAGACGCACCGTTCCTCGCGATGCTGGCCGCGCTGGTCAACAGCGGGTACTGGTTCTTCGAGGACTAAGTTCTAAAAAATCCTGCAAAAGGATCGTAGGCCGGGTAAGGCGTAGTCCTACCCGGCAGTGTTGCCTGATGCGCTACGCTTATCAGGCCTACGGAGTTATGTCGGCTCGCCAGCATTCATCTCAATAACATCCCCACCCCAGTCCCGCTGATACAATCCGGAGCGGACATCACGATGAAAACTGGAAAAGGGCCAATCTTGTACACGTTGCACCCAACCATGTTTGACCGGGTTAAAGTAGGTGTAATCCACGTGACGACGGTAATCGGTTTCATCACAAATGGTATGCTCCCAGAACCGCGGTTGCCAGAGCCCACCGACGCCCAACGAACGGGTAAACGACTTTTTAATTTCTCGCCAACGACCTGAGTAATCACTTTCAGTTGGCGGCAGCGTCCGGATACAGTGCATATGTTCAGGCAGAACAACCCAGGCATCAATGGTGAACGGCATCCGTTGCATCACAGTTTTGACGCAAAGCCGTAGGGTCTGGATGTTGTGGGTAAGCAATTCGGTTTGACGGTTTTTCAGGTTGACGGTGAAAAACCAGGTTCCACCGTTAATGTAAGAACGACGATAGTCAGACACGAAGCAGATCCTTTGCTGTTCTGCCCGGTGCGCTGCGCTTACCGGGCCTACCGTTTTGTAGGCCGGATAAGCGCAGCGCATCCGGCACGGGCGAACAACTTATCCCTTCGCCGTTAGCTGCGCGATACGCACAATAACCTGCACCGCTTTCTCCATCCCTTCGAGCGTGACGAACTCATGCTTGCCATGATAGTTGTAGCCACCGGTAAACAGATTCGGGCACGGCAGGCCCATGAAGGAGAGCTGCGCGCCGTCGGTACCACCGCGAATCGGCTTCAACTGCGGCTCGATGTCGCAATCCTGCATCGCCTTGCGGGCGATTTCCAGGATATGCGGATGCTCCATCACCTTCTCGCGCATGTTGTAGTAGCTGTCTTCGATAACCAGCTCGATGTAGCAATCCGGGTGCAGACCTTTACCTACCTTCTTCGCAATCTCCATCATCTTGCGCTTACGGGCTTCAAACTTTTTACGGTCGAAGTCACGAATGATGTAGTGCATTTCAGCGCGATCGACGGTGCCCTTCATGTTCGCCAGGTGGTAGAAGCCCTCGTAGCCTTCGGTGGTTTCCGGCGTCTCATCGGCCGGGATTTCGGCATGAATACGGCTGGCAAGCGTCAGCGCGTTCACCATTACCCCTTTGGCAGTACCTGGGTGCACATTGTTACCCACGATTTTGATGGTCACTGATGCCGCGTTGAAGTTCTCATACTCAAGCTCACCCACGCCGCCGCCGTCGACGGTATAGGCCCACTTCGCGCCAAAGGCGGCAACGTCAAAATGCTTCGCCCCTTTTCCCACTTCTTCATCGGGCGTAAACGCCACGCGGATATCACCGTGTGGGATGTTTTTCTCTTTCAGGGTGGCAAGCGCGGTCATTATCTCAGCCACGCCGGCTTTATCATCAGCGCCGAGCAGCGTTTTGCCGTCGGTGGTGATGAGCGTCTGGCCCAGCAGCTGATGCAGAACCGGGAACATCACCGGTGACAGTACTTCATCACCGATACCGAGGGCGATATCTCCCCCACGATAGTTTTCCACAATCTGCGGATTGACGTTTTTACCGCTGAAATCGGGTGCGGTATCCACATGCGAAATGAATCCGATGGCCGGGATATTGCCTGCCGTATTGGCCGGCATAGTCCCCATCACGGTCCCTTTTTCGCTCAGAGTGACGTTAACCAGCCCCATCTCTTCAAGCTGTTCTTTGAGCAAACGTAACAGTTTCCACTGCCCCTCGGTGCTCGGTACCTGACGGACGCCAGGCTTCGACTGCGTATCCAGAGAAACATAGTGCAAAAAACGCTCAAGTAATTTATCCATGTAGTCACCCCCACTAATTGTGCAAACATTATCAGGAAGCACGAAAACACAAATATTGCGTCAGGTCACTTTTACCCCGCAGATACCCATTTTTTTTCACCCCCCGACCTGCTGAAATAAAGGTAGCTTATCAATACGTAACAAGGATTGGCGATTGCAGCGGTTTGCCGTAGAATGTCCGCCCTCATTAAGATTCACCAAGGTGGTCAACCACAAACCCCGCACCGGTCGCGTTCCGCTGCGTTTACATGGGACAGAGTAAAAAATTGAATACACAACCGCGTTCGCTTTCACCGTTGGTGCAACTGGCGGGGATAAGCAAAAGCTTTGATGGTAAAACGGTCATCTCCGATCTCAATTTGACCATCAAAAATGGTGAGTTTCTCACCCTGCTTGGCCCTTCTGGCTGCGGTAAAACCACCGTTCTTCGCCTGATTGCCGGACTGGAAAACGTCGACACTGGCCGGATCCATCTTGAAGACCATGACATCACCGATGTCCCCGCTGAAGACCGGCATGTCAATACCGTGTTTCAGAGCTACGCGCTGTTCCCCCATATGACGGTCTTTGAAAACGTCGCCTTCGGCCTGCGGATGCAGAAAACGCCGGAAGCGGAGCTGACACCCCGCGTGAACGACGCGCTGCGAATGGTTCAGCTCGAAGAGTTTGCTCAGCGCAAGCCGCACCAGCTCTCCGGCGGCCAACAGCAGCGCGTCGCCATCGCCCGCGCCGTCGTCAATAAGCCGCGCCTGCTGCTGCTCGATGAATCCCTCTCGGCCCTCGATTACAAACTGCGTAAGCAGATGCAGAACGAACTTAAAGCGCTGCAACGTAAGCTCGGCATTACTTTCGTGTTCGTTACCCACGATCAGGAAGAAGCGTTAACCATGTCGGATCGCATCGTGGTAATGCGTGATGGTCGCATTGAGCAGGACGGAACGCCGCGCGAAATCTATGAAGAGCCGAAGAACCTGTTCGTGGCAAGCTTCATTGGTGAGATCAATATTTTTACCGCCACGGTGATTGAACGCATCGACGAGAAGCGGGTTCGCGCTAACGTCGAAGGTCGTGAAGGTAATATCTACGTCGACTTCGCGGTTCAGCCAGGCCAGACGCTGAACGTACTGCTGCGCCCGGAAGATTTGCGCGTAGATGAAATCAACGACGATAAGCCTTTTGAAGGGCTGGTCGGCTATGTGCGCGAACGTAACTACAAGGGCATGACCCTTGAGTCGGTGGTCGAGCTTGAAAACGGCAAGATGGTGATGGTCAGTGAGTTCTTCAACGAAGACGACCCTGACTTTGACCACTCTCTGGACCAGAAAATGGCCATCAAATGGGTCGAAAGCTGGGAGGTTGTGCTGGCCGATGAAGAACACCAGTAAATTTCAAAAGGTGGTGATTGCCACCATTGTCGCCTGGCTGGTGCTGTTCGTCTTTCTGCCCAACCTGATGATCATCGTCACCAGTTTCCTGACCCGCGATGACGCAAGCTTCGTCAAGATGGTGTTTACACTTGATAACTATGCGCGTCTGATGGATCCGCTCTATTTTCAGGTGCTGCTGCATTCCCTGAACATGGCGGTGATCGCTACGCTCGCCTGTCTGCTGCTGGGCTATCCGTTTGCCTGGTTCCTGGCCCGCCTGCCGAAAAAGGTGCGCCCGCTGCTGCTGTTTTTGCTGATTGTTCCTTTCTGGACCAACTCACTTATTCGTATCTACGGTCTGAAGATATTCCTCAGTACCAAAGGGTACCTGAATGAGTTTCTGCTCTGGCTTGGGGTTATTGATACACCGATACGTATTATGTACACCCCCGGGGCCGTCATTATTGGCCTGGTCTATATCCTGCTGCCGTTTATGGTGATGCCGCTGTACTCCAGTATTGAGAAGCTGGATAAACCGCTGCTGGAAGCCGCGCGGGATCTCGGTGCCAATAAAATGCAGACGTTTATCCGCATCATCATTCCACTGACTATGCCGGGCATTGTCGCGGGCTGTCTGCTGGTGATGCTGCCGGCGATGGGGCTGTTCTACGTCTCGGATCTGATGGGCGGTGCGAAAAACCTGCTTATCGGTAACGTGATTAAGAGTCAGTTCCTCAATATCCGCGACTGGCCGTTCGGCGCCGCCACCAGCATTACGCTGACGGTGGTGATGGGATTAATGCTGCTGGTGTACTGGCGCGCATCTCGCCTGCTGAATAAAAAGGTGTCCGAAATAGATAGCTAAATTATCCCAGTCGATATAATAAGCAAGGCTAAATTAATATTTAGCCTTGCTTACCAATGGGACAAAGAAAATAATTTAATCCCCTGTTATACAATCAATATATCCCGCAAGAATATATCCCCTAACCTGCTTACAAAATAAACATTTTTGCCTGATGGATAATTAATCAAGGCGGAATAATACTCATCAATGGCGGATATTCTCTGCCGTCCTACACCAGCTGTGCTTGTTTCCAAAATCATCTGATTTATCCCGGAGGTAAGCCGTGAAAAAACATCAAACCTACGATCAGTTCGAAGTTCTGCCCTATCCCAGCAGCCTGCGTACCGGCTGGCTTCCATCCCGTGAAAGTAACGCCTGGCAGGCCTTCCATGAACAAATAGCTGAGCGTATTGCCAGTGCCACAGGAGGTTTCTCTCCGGTGGTACAGGATTTACTTAATTTCCTGAAAAACGATCCTATTGCCACCTGGCTCATGCAGGACGCTTGTCGGCAGAATCTTACAATGCTCAATACGCAGGGGCTGGATACTGATGGCGTACCACTGCCACGTATTTCGGATGCGGAATACTTCGCCGCCGTCTGTAATACGCTGCTCACCTGGTGGCCGCGCTTTATTAATAACGATCTGGTTGGTCTGCCATTTTCCGCCTTTACCGTCGGTATTGATCCAACGCTTTCAGGCTCCGCGCTGTTTGGTTTGCCGCAATTTAATGCCAAAATGCGGGCCGTACTCAATGAATGGCACAAATATCTGGGTACGCCGGCGTCTGGTGCTGGTTTCAGCGTGGACGGCCAGCAGTGGCTCTCACCCGATGCCAAAAAAATGTACCAGTTCGATTTGTGGAAAAAAGACAGCGAGAAGCTCCCCTACTGGACCTCGTGGAACTCCTTCTTCACCCGGCAGTTTAAAGATCCGGCTCAAGCACGACCGGTTGCTGCCCCATCCTCTAACCAGATAGTCAATTGCCCCAACGATGGCTCACTCTTCCGTTGGGACTGGAATGTAGCTAAAAACGATACCTTCTGGTTCAAGGACATGAACTACTCCCTGAAGGATATTCTGAGCTCAGCCGATCCGAAGCAGCAGGCGGTTATCGACAAATATGGCCTGGTGGATATGTTTACCGGCGGGTACATCTTCCAGACCTACCTCAACCCCTATAACTTCCACCGCTGGTGGGTGCCGGTGAACGGTGAAGTTCTCTTCGATCCGATTGCTGTTCCGGGGGCGTTCTTCAACAAGTTGGTGCTGCCAGATTTTGGCGGCGCAACCACGGCCTCGCTCCCCTATCTCTGCGAGGTCAACGCGCGCGGGATTATCGTCTTCAAAACCCCCGACTACGGCTACGTCTGCTGCATTCCGCTCGGCATGAGCGAGGTCTCAACCATCGCGTTTGACCCGGCGATGAAGCAAGGCGCGAAGGTGAAAAAAGGCCAGGAAATGGGCATGTTCAACTACGGCGGTTCCTCCTTCGCCATCATCTACCAGAACCTTCCCAACAAGCAGCTGGTGTTTATGAACGACCAGGGCCAGCACTTCCCGCAGCGCCCAGTTCTGCCCACCAGCAGCGCAGGTACCGGCGGTATTGTCACCAACATTGGCGCGCAGATTGGCGTCTGGTATTCACGCTGAGCGAAAATGGGGCAACCGCATGTGTACAACCATGATCTTTACCCGGAGCGCCTGTGCGGATGGCGCTATGCGCGTTACGCATTCCGATGACAACGAGCTGTCTGACCAGAGGCTTATCTATGTGCCAGCACAGGACCATCCGCCGGGGGCAGAACGCGGCGTGGTCGACGGCAGCGCTGACCCTTACCCGCGACTGGTGAGTTATGCCAGAGGGCCAAATTATGCACTGCCGGGCTATCCTGAAACGCCGCTCATTGGTCTGATCCCGCAGGTCGCGCATACCTGGGCCTATTATGACGGTAGCTACGGGGTGATGAACGAGCACAACCTGATGTTTGGTGAATGCACCAACGGCGCGAAATTCCAGCCGAACCACGTCTCGCAGGAGGAGGCTTCCCGGGAAGGGAAGCAGTGCCGCCTGTTTTACAGCGCCGAACTGTCGCGCATTGCGCTGGAGCGCTGCACCCGTGCGCGAGAGGCCGTTGAGCTGATGGGCAGCCTTATTGACGAATACGGCTATTTCTCCACCGGAGAAACGCTGCTGGTGGGGGATGAAAACGAGGCCTGGGTCTTTGAAATGTGTGCGCTTCCGGACGAAAAATATCACTCTGCCTGGGCCGCACAGCGCGTCCCCGACGGCGAGGTATTCGTCGCCGCCAACGAATTTCGCATTCGGGTACTGGAGAAGGGCAATCCCGATCAGCTATGGTCGCCATTACTGGAGCCGGGGGTGGAAAAAATCGGCTGGTGGAAACCTGCCGACGGTCCTCTCGACTGGCTGCCCACGGTGAGCGAGGGGGAGTATTCTCACCCCTATTACTCACTGCGGCGCGTGTGGCGGGTATTCGATCGGGTAAATCCGGATCTGGCACTCAGCCCATGGGTCAACGGGAAAGGCTACACCACCGACTATCCGTTCTCTATTCCTCCCTCCCGACCGCTTTCGCGGCACGATATTTTCAGTCTCTATCGCGATCACTATGAAGGTACCGAGTTTGACCTGACGCAGGGCATTGCCGCCGGGCCCTATGGCGATCCGAACCGCTTTATTGGCCCTTACGACGGCGCGCAGAATAATATCTCCAGCGAAGTTCTGTATGGCGCCTGGGAGCGCGCCATCTCTATCTTCTATCAGGGATATATTTCAGTGTGCGAAGTCCGCCCCACGGCGCCGGATTTGACGAAAGGTGTCTGCTGGTTTGGCCCGGACGTAGCTTATACCACCTGCTTTACCCCTTTTCCGGCCAAAATGACAGATTTGCCGAAAAGCTATCAGACCGGGGACCCGCAGGTTTTCAGCCGGGACGTTGCCTGGTGGGCGTTCGACTTTGTCGCCAACTGGGCGCGACTCAACTACCAACGGATGTGCAAGGTGGATATTCGCCCTCTTCAACAACAGCTTGAGGCCCAGGGTGAAGCGGTACTTGCCGCCTGGGAGGCCGACGCGGCATCCGGGAAGCTTGATGTGAACGGTTTAACCCGCCTGGCCGCTGCAGAAGCAGGTAACGTGGTCACGCAGTGGTGGCAGCTTGCCGACCGATTAATCGCCAAGTATTCCGACGGTTACGTTAACGGCACGCCGGAAAAACCGCAGAACCCGGCGCCGGTGGCTGTCGGTTACTCATCAGACTGGCTAGGGAAAACCAACTACGCCCAGGGACCGGTCAGCTACGCCATGCATTTCAGGAACAATGAGTAGGTTGTGAGGCGGTAAACGTGAAAAAAGGCGCCTTCTGGCGTCTTTTTCTTATGTGCGACATCGGCTTCTCCAGGAGGGTCAGAGGATATTCCGCTTGTAAAAATGGGATTTTTGGTCCCGTTTACCCGGCATTTTGTTGTAAAATGCGCGGCCTGAACATCAACGGCGGATTTTCTTTGTTTTCCGTGTGGTGAAAAGTTTTGGAGATATTTTGGAGAAAAGCAAAAAATTGAAGTATTTCAGCACTCTAAAACTGAATTCTCAGCTTCGTTACCAGGCGGTACTGGCATGATCGGTCGCCTGCTTCGCGGCAGCTTCATGACTGCCATTTACGCCTACCTGTATATCCCGATCATCATTCTGATCGTTAACTCCTTTAACAGCTCGCGTTTTGGTATCAACTGGCAGGGATTTTCCACCCAGTGGTACAGCCTGCTGATGAACAACGACAGTCTGCTACAGGCGGCACAGCACTCGCTGACCATGGCGGTGTTCTCCGCCACTTTTGCCACGCTAATTGGTTCACTCACCGCCGTGGCGCTGTATCGGTACCGTTTCCGCGGTAAACCGTTCGTCAGCGGCATGCTGTTTGTGGTGATGATGTCACCGGACATCGTCATGGCAATCTCTCTGCTGGTGCTGTTTATGCTGCTGGGTGTACAGCTCGGCTTCTGGTCGCTGCTGTTCTCGCATATCACCTTCTGCCTGCCGTTTGTGGTAGTTACCGTCTACTCTCGCCTGAAAGGTTTTGACGTGCGTATGCTGGAAGCGGCGAAGGATTTAGGTGCCAGCGAGCTCACTATCCTGCGTAAAATCATTCTGCCGTTGGCAATGCCCGCCGTTGCCGCCGGGTGGTTACTGAGCTTTACCCTGTCGATGGACGACGTGGTGGTCTCCTCGTTCGTCACCGGCCCGGGTTATGAAATTCTGCCATTGAAGATTTACTCGATGGTGAAAGTCGGCGTCTCGCCTGAGGTGAACGCGCTGGCGACTATTCTGTTGGTGTTATCGCTGGTGATGGTTATCCTCAGCCAGCTTATTGCACGTGATAAAACTCAGGGGACGTTAAAATGAAAAAATGGTCACGCCACCTGCTCGCGGCGGGTGCTCTTGCCTTCGGCATGAACGCAGCGCACGCGGACGACAGCAAAACGCTCTACTTCTACAACTGGACGGAGTATGTACCGCCTGGATTGCTGGAGCAGTTCACCAAAGAGACCGGCATTAAGGTCATTTATTCGACCTACGAGTCGAATGAAACCATGTATGCCAAACTCAAAACCTATAAAGAAGGCGCCTACGATCTGGTGGTTCCGTCCACCTACTACGTCGCCAAAATGCGCAAAGAAGGCATGCTGCAGCAGATCGATAAAACGAAGTTGACCAACTTCCATAACCTCGATCCCGCAATGCTGAACAAATCGTTCGATCCTAACAACGACTACTCGATCCCTTACATCTGGGGTGCGACGGCGATTGGCGTCAACAGCGATGCGATTGACCCGAAGACCGTGACCAGCTGGGCTGATCTGTGGAAGCCGGAATACAAAGGTAGCCTGCTGCTGACCGACGACGCCCGTGAAGTGTTCCAGATGGCGCTGCGTAAGCTCGGTTACTCCGGCAATACGACTGACCCGAAAGAAATTGAAGCAGCGTATAACGAGTTGAAAAAACTGATGCCAAACGTGGCGGCGTTCAACTCTGATAACCCGGCTAACCCGTATATGGAAGGGGAAGTAAATCTGGGGATGGTGTGGAACGGTTCAGCGTTTGTGGCCCGTCAGGCCGGCACACCGCTGGAGATCGTCTGGCCGAAAGAAGGTGGCATCTTCTGGATGGATAGCCTCGCTATCCCGGCCAACGCGAAGAACGTTGATGGCGCCCTGAAGCTGATTAACTTCCTGCTGCGCCCGGAAGTGGCAAAACAGGTAGCAGAAACCATTGGCTACCCAACGCCGAACCTGGCAGCGCGCAAGCTCCTGAGCCCGCAGGTTGCCAACGACAAGTCACTGTATCCGGATGCGGACACCGTTAAGAAAGGTGAATGGCAGGACGACGTCGGCGATGCCAGCCGTCTTTATGAAGAGTATTACCAGAAGCTGAAAGCCGGTCGGTAATAAAAAACGGAGCCTGCGGGCTCCGTTTTTTTTATCATAAGCCTTTCAGAAGTTTATCAACAAACTCCGGTACGACCTGGCTTGCCAGTCCATAGTGCTTTTCTTCGAACTCGCTGCCCACCTGGCTTGGCTCAAGGTTGAGTTCAACCGTATGCGCCCCGTGCAGTTTTGCCTCATGAACAAACCCGGCCGCCGGATACACGTGCCCCGAGGTGCCGATGGCGATAAACACATCCGCCATTGCCAGCGCGCTGTAGATGTCATCCATCCCCAGCGGCATTTCGCCAAACCACACCACGTGCGGACGCAGCGGTGCCGGAAACTGGCAGCAATGGCATTTGTCTTCCGCCGTGACGTCACCCGTCCATTCCAGCACCTGACCGCTCCAGGAGCAGCGCACCTTCAGCAGTTCCCCGTGCATATGAATAATATGCTGGTTCCCTGCCCGTTCGTGCAGATTATCGATGTTCTGGGTGATCAGCAAGAAACGGGAGCCCAGCGCCGCTTCCAGACGCGCCAGCGCCTGGTGAGCCGCATTAGGCACTATCTCTGGCTGCTGGAGCTCTGCGCGGCGTGCGTTGTAAAACGCCTGCACCAGCGCCGGATCGCGCGCAAACCCCTCGGGGGTAGCGACATCCTCAACCCGATGTTCTTCCCACAGGCCGTCTGCCGCCCGAAAGGTACGAATGCCTGACTCCGCCGAAATTCCGGCACCGGTCAGGACCACCACTCTCGGTTTCTCTACTGCTTCCGGTACCATGCTGTCTCTGAAGAAAATCCGCTGACGCAGGCGATCGCGCAGCCGACGTTTGTTAAGGCGAAAGCGAGTGAGTCGATGTAAACGGCGCGACTGCATAACAACCCCTGTCTTAGTCGGTAAGATGGAGGAACGCGGCACCGCGCATTCCTCCCGCATCCCCATGACGCGCCTGCTCTATGCGCGGCACGCGGGCGACGGGTAACAGATGGCGCGGCAACCGCGCCGCCAGCCCGTCGGTTATGGCACTAAAGTTAGACAATCCACCGCCAATCACCAGTAAATCAGGATCGACAATGGTCAGAATATTGCCAAGACACACGGCAAGCAAATCAAGATAGCGTTCTACGTGCTCCTGCGCGCAGGCATCGCCCTGCGACCACAGGGCCACAATCTCAGGTGAGGTTAACGGCTGCTGGTAGTAGTGCTCATACAGCCAGGCAAAACCACGGCCAGAGAGGTAGTTTTCAATACAGCCGAGCTGACCGCAGCCACAGCGGGTTAACGGGAAATCACGCCCGACCACCTCCAGTGCATCCACCGGCAGACGAATGTGGCCGAACTCCCCGGTAATGTAGCTATGCCCGGTTATCGATTTACCGTGATGCACAATACCGCCACCGACGCCGGTGCCCAGAATAAGTCCCATCACCAGCGGATACTGGGTGAACTCGTCGTCCCAGGCTTCGGAAAGCGCAAAACAGTTGGCGTCGTTGTCGAGCCGCACGTCGCGGTCCAGCCGTTTGCTTAAGTCGGCGCGCAGCGGGCGACCGCTGGCGGCAGGTACGTTAGCGGCATACAGGGTACCATCTGCCGTTTCCGGCATGCCGGGAATACCAATCCCGACGGAGCCCTTCACACCGAACTGCGCGTCGGCTTCGGCCACAAGGCCAGCTACCACATTCAGAAAGGATTCATAGCTGTCTTTTGGGGTGGCGATGCGTTTTTCCCACTGCAATCGCCGCTGCCCGTCAAATACACCCAGCGCTATCTTGCTACCGCCAATGTCAAATCCGTAGAACATGGTTCATTCCTCTTGTTGACCCTGGCGGTAACCCGCCGGATCATGACAAATTACTGGCCACTTAGCACCCTCGCCGGGTCAATTCGGCTGGCGCGGCGGGCGGGATACCAGCTTGCCAGCAGACTCAGCAACAGTGCCGTTACCAGCACATAAATGACGTCCAGCCAGTGCAGCTCGGACGGCAGAAAATCAATAAAGTAAATATCGCCAGACAGGAACTGGTGTCCGGTCAGCTTCTGAATGCCGTTGATAATTGAGGTCAGATTCAGGGCGCAAATCACACCGATGGCCACGCCTATCAGGCTGCCCAGCAGCCCGGCTAATAAACCATACCACACGAAAATCGCGCGGATCAGGCCATCCTTCGCCCCGAGCGTACGCAACACCGCAATATCGCCGCTCTTGTCTTTTACCGCCATCACCAGCGTTGAAACGATGTTAAAGCAGGCGACGCCAATCACCAGCACCATCGCCAGATACATGATGGCGCGGATCATCTGGATGTCGCGATACATATAGCCATAGGTGCCTATCCAGCTCTTGATATAGACATAGCTGTTGGTCACCTCGCCGGCATCACGCACCAGTTTGGCGGCGTTAAACACGTCGTTGACCTTAATCGCGATACCGGTGACGCTGCTGCCCATCTCCAGATACTGCTGCGCGTCTGCGAGCGGTACCATGGCATAGCTGTGATCGAGCTGGCCACTCAGTTGCAGAATGCCAGTCACGTGCAGACGCACGCGCTTTGGCTGCAGAAGTTTGTGGTCTGAGTCGGCGTTCGGGATCATGATGGAAACCCAGTCACCCTGCTTCACCTTGAGGGAGTCCGCCACCCCTTTACCCAGGATTATCTGCTGCTCACCGGCCTTGAAGCTGGCCCAGGCGTTATTCAGTACGAACGACGGCAAAGCGCTGAGATGACTCTCCTGAGCGGGATCCACGCCCTTCACCTGAATAGCGCGCATGTTACTGCCGCTCTCAATCAGCCCGGTGAAGTTGATATAAGGCGCGGCAGCCTCGATCCCCTTCACCTTCTCGACTTTCTCAAGCGCCGTATTCCAGTTGTTCCACGGCTGGTTCACCGGCTCGATTTCACCGTGTGGCACCACCGCCAGAACGCGGTTGTTCAGTTCACGCTCGAAACCGTTCATGGCGCTGAGGCCCACAATCAGCACCGCGACACCGAGGGCAATACCGACGGTAGAAATCACCGAGATAAGCGACACCATGCCGCTGCGGCGACGCCCTCGGCTAAAGCGTAGGCCAATCAGTAACGATAACGGGGAGGCCATTACAGAGCTCCCATCAGGGTCGTTTCTTCCGTCAGGCGACCGTCGCGCATTTCCAGTTGACGGTTCATGCGTTTCGCCAGCTGAAGGTCGTGCGTCACCACCAGGAATGCGGTGCCCTGCGAAACGTTCAGTTCACCCAGCAGCTGGAAGATGCTGTCGGCGTTGCGGGCATCGAGGTTACCGGTCGGCTCATCCGCCAGGACCAGACGGGGGTTATTGACCAGCGCGCGGGCAATCGCCACACGCTGGCGCTCGCCGCCGGAGAGCTCCGACGGGCGATGATGAGCGCGATGCCCAAGCCCCACCGCCTGCAGCATCTCCAGCGCGCGCTTTTCAATTTCTGCCGGTTTTTTCTTGCCAATCAGCAGCGGCATCGCCACGTTTTCCTGGGCGGTAAAGTCCGGCAGCAGATGGTGGAACTGGTAGATAAACCCGAGATCGCGGTTACGCAGCTCGGCCTTCGCCGCGGATGAGAGCTGGCTCAGCGGCTGACCGCTAAAAATGACATCGCCAGAGGTCGGGGTATCAAGACCGCCCAGCAGGTGCAGCAGGGTACTTTTCCCCGAGCCGGAGCTGCCGACGATCGCCATCATCTCGCCTTCTTTCACGCTGAAGCTCACGTTGTGCAGTACGTCAGTCTGGACACTGCCTTCCTGATAGCGTTTGCACAGGTTGTCGCATTGCAACAGGATCTTATTCATAACGTAAAGCCTCAGCGGGTTGTGTGGCGGCAGCGCGCCATGAAGGATACAGCGTAGAAAGTAAAGCCAGCACCATAGCAATCAGCGCAATCAGCACCACCTGTAGCGGCTCAATTGCCACAGGCAGCGCCGCACCGTCAAGGAAGGCACCGATTATCGGCATCAGGTTGTTCAACTGGCTGGCAAGCAATGCTCCCAGCACCGCGCCGAGCAGCGCGCCGATGATCCCGGCACTTGCGCCCTGCACCATAAACACCATCATAATTTGTCGCGGCGTCAGCCCCTGGGTTTGCAGGATAGCGACTTCCCCCTGCTTCTCCATGACCATCAGACCCAGCGAGGTAATGATATTGAAGGCTGCCACGGCGACGATAAGGCTCAGCAGCAGCCCCATCATATTCTTCTCCATCCGCACGGCCTGGAACAGTTCGCCTTTACGCTCGCGCCAGTCCTGCCATTTGGTTCCCGCCGGCAGTTTTTGCTCGCTCAGGGTATCGACCTGCAGCGGCTTGTCGAGCCACAGGCGCCAGCCGGTGATGTTACCAATGGGGTAGCGCAGCAGGCGGGAAGCATCCTGAATATTCACCAGCATCTGGTAGCCATCGACTTCGCTATTGGCGGCGAAAGTCCCGATAACGGTAAACAGACGCTGGCTCGGTACGCGGCCCATCGGGGTAAACTGGCTGGCAGACGGCACCATCACGCGGATTTCGTCACCACGGTTCACGCCGAGTTGCCCGGCCAGTTGCTCGCCAAGAATAACGTTGTATTTACCCGGCTCCAGCGCGGTTTGCTTCACGTTCACCAGAAACGGCGTCAACGGATCTTTCTGTGCAGGATCAATGCCAAGCATTACCCCAACCGCCACGCTGCGGGCACTTTGCAGCACCACATCGCCGGTGGAGAGCGGGGCCACGCGCGTGACACCCTGTAACTTAACTTCGCTTGCCGGCAGCTGCTGTGGATTCAAGGAACCCTGCTCCGCGCTCAGCACCGCCTGCGGCATCAGCCCCAGAATGTTGTTTTGCAGCTCGCGTTCAAAACCGTTCATCACCGACAGCACGGTCACCAGCGCCATCACGCCAAGCGTGATGCCGATAGTCGACAGCCAGGAGACAAAGCGACCGAAGCGGTCCGCTGCGCGCCCACGCATGTAGCGCAGGCCAATGAATAAAGCGACAGGTTGGTACATGTAATCCGTCTGGTTACTGATTTAGAAGCACGAGTATATAAGCGAAAGCGCAGAGCGTAAATGCGAGAAGTCAGATAGCCACCCACTGATACTTATCTGAAAATGAACCAAATACAGAACGTTACTGGTTACATCACCGGCATGACGCGTCAGGATCGGCCATTCGTTTATGGTAATAAAAGGCGCTTAGCGTGATGAAGCAAAAAGCATTATGGATTAATCAAATCAAGGGGCTATGTATCTGCCTGGTGGTCGTCTACCACTCGGTGATCACTTTCTATCCCCACCTCAGCGGCTTTCAGCACCCGTGGTCCCAGACGCTCTCTAAGTGCTGGGTTTATTTCAATTTGTATCTGGCGCCGTTTCGTATGCCGGTCTTTTTCTTTATCTCTGGTTTTCTGATCCGCCGCTACATCGATGACGTCTCATGGCGCGATTGCTATCGCAAGCGTATCTGGGCGATTGCCTATGTTCTGCTGCTCTGGGGCGTGCTGCAGTGGCTGGCGTTAAGCCACCTCAATCTGTGGCTGGCACCGGAACGTGAACTGAGCAACAGCAGCAACGCCGCCTATGCCGGCAGCGTTGGGCAGTTCCTCTACGGCATGCTGACCGCCGGCACCAGCCTGTGGTATCTGTACGCACTGGTGGTCTACTTTACGCTCTGCAAGCTCACCAGCCGCTTTAAACTGCCCATGCTGCTGGCGCTGGCCCTGCTCAGTATCGCCATTAACTTTATCCCGACCCCATGGTGGGGGATGAACAGCGTCCTGCGCAATGTTATCTATTACGCGCTCGGTTCGTGGTACGGCGCTGCGCTGATGGAGTGGATGAAAGGCTTCAATATTCGTCGCTACTGGCTCCCACTCGCCGCGTTTGCCGCCGTGGCAGTCGTCACCTGGCTTGCCCGCACGCCGCTGTTTTTATCGCTGCTGTCGATTTTCATCATCATGAAGCTGTTTTATGCCGTCAGCCGCCGTGTCGAATCCCGGGAAAATAGCCTGCTGAACGTGGTCGGCTCGAACACCCTCGCCATTTACACCACTCATCGTATTGTGGTGGAGGCACTCAGTCTGCTGATGCTGGGCTATCTGGCGGAAGGCATGCACAGCGGAGCCTTTGAGCTGGCGGTGCTGCTGGTCTATCCGTTTGCCAGCCTGGGGCTGTGTATCCTGCTGGGGCTGGTGGCACGAACCCTTTCGCAGAAAGTCTCCGGCGATCTCTTTTTCACCCCTCCTTCGCGAAGGTTGGCGAATGCCTGACGATCGGGGATAATATGCAGCATTGAATATCAGCGATTTGCCCCCATTACTGGGGGCTAGTCCTTAAGAGATACCGATGCCCTTTATGCCTGAAAAACAACGATACGCCCTGCCCGTCAAAGCAGGCGAGCAGCGTCTTCTGGGTGAACTCACCGGTGCGGCCTGCGCCACAGAAGTTGCCGAAATCATTGAACGTCACAGCGGTCCGGTGGTGCTGATTGCCCCCGATATGCAAAATGCACTTCGCCTGCACGACGAAATCAGGCAGTTTACCGATCAGATGGTGGAGAATCTGGCAGACTGGGAAACCCTCCCCTACGACAGCTTCTCTCCGCATCAGGAAATCATCTCTTCCCGTCTGTCTACGCTCTATCGTCTGCCCACCATGCAGCGCGGTGTGCTAATTGTCCCGGTGAGCACGCTGATGCAGCGCGTCTGCCCGCACAGCTTCCTGCACGGTCATGCGCTGGTAATGAAAAAAGGGCAGCGTCTCTCGCGCGACGCCCTGCGGGATCAGCTTGAAGGTGCAGGCTATCGCCATGTCGATCAGGTGATGGCTCACGGCGAGTATGCCACCCGTGGTGCACTGCTCGACCTCTATCCGATGGGAAGCGAACAACCCTACCGTCTCGATTTCTTTGACGATGAAATAGACAGCCTGCGGTTGTTTGACGTCGATTCACAGCGCACGCTGGAAGAGGTCGACGCCATTAACCTGTTACCCGCGCATGAGTTCCCGACCGACAAGGCCGCCATCGAACTGTTCCGAAGCTCATGGCGCGATCGCTTCGACGTAAAACGCGAAGCCGAGCATATTTATCAGCAGGTGAGCAAAGGCACCCTGCCCGCCGGGATTGAGTACTGGCAGCCGCTGTTCTTCAGCGAGCCGTTACCCCCGCTCTTTAGCTACTTCCCGGCCAATACGCTGCTGGTCAGCACCGGCGATCCTGAAGCCAGCGCCGAGCGCTTCCAGAATGAAGCCCAGGCGCGCTTTGAAAACCGTGGCGTTGACCCGATGCGCCCGCTGCTGCCGCCAGAGCTGCTGTGGCTGCGCACCGATGCCCTGTTCAGCGAGCTGAAAAAATGGCCGCGCGTCCAGCTCAAAACCGAGCATCTGCCTGCGAAAGCCGCCAACCAGAACCTGGGCTACCAGAAGCTGCCGGATCTCGCGGTGCAGGCACAGCAAAAAGCCCCGCTCGACAGCCTGCGCCAGTTCCTTGAGTCATTCAGCGGCCCGGTGATTTTCTCGGTAGAGAGCGAAGGTCGTCGTGAGGCGCTCGGTGAGCTGTTGGCGCGCATTAAGCTCGCCCCGAAACGCATTCTGCGGCTCGAAGAGGCCACCGGCAACGGGCGCTACCTGCTGCTGGGCTCCGCCGAGCATGGCTACATCGATACCCAACGCCAGCGGGCGCTTATCTGCGAAAGCGACCTGCTGGGCGAACGCGTGGCGCGTCGTCGTCAGGACAGCCGCCGTACCATCAACCCGGATACCCTGATCCGTAACCTGGCCGAGCTGCACACTGGACAGCCGGTGGTGCATCTGGAGCACGGCGTCGGGCGCTATGCCGGGCTGACCACGTTAGAAGCGGGCGGTATCAAGGGTGAGTATCTGATGCTGACCTACGCCGGCGATGCCAAACTGTACGTGCCGGTGTCGTCGCTGCACCTGATAAGCCGCTACGCCGGTGGCGCGGAAGACAACGCGCCGCTGCACAAACTTGGCAGCGACGCCTGGTCGCGGGCGCGGCAGAAAGCCGCCGAGAAAGTGCGTGACGTTGCCGCCGAGCTGCTCGACATCTATGCCCAACGCGCCGCCAAAACCGGTTTTGGCTTTAAGCACGATCGCGAACAGTACCAGCTTTTCTGCGACAGCTTCCCGTTTGAAACCACCCCGGATCAGGCCCAGGCCATTAACGCCGTGCTGAGCGACATGTGTCAGCCGCTGGCGATGGACAGACTGGTCTGTGGCGATGTGGGCTTCGGTAAAACCGAAGTGGCGATGCGCGCCGCCTTCCTCGCCGTGGAAAACAACAAACAGGTGGCAGTACTGGTGCCCACGACCCTGCTGGCACAGCAGCACTTTGACAACTTCCGTGACCGCTTCGCCAACTGGCCGGTGCGCATCGAAATGCTGTCGCGTTTTCGCAGTGCAAAAGAGCAAACCCAGATTCTGGAGCAGGCGTCCGTTGGCAAAATCGATATTCTGATTGGTACCCACAAACTCCTGCAAAGCGACGTGAAGTGGAAAGATCTCGGCCTGCTGATTGTCGACGAAGAGCACCGCTTCGGCGTGCGCCATAAAGAGCGTATTAAAGCGATGCGTTCTGACGTGGATATCCTGACTCTCACCGCCACGCCAATTCCGCGAACCCTCAATATGGCGATGAGTGGTATGCGTGACCTTTCCATCATTGCTACGCCACCGGCGCGTCGTCTGGCGGTAAAAACCTTTGTTCGCGAGTACGACAATCTGGTAGTACGCGAGGCCATTCTGCGTGAAGTGCTGCGCGGTGGTCAGGTCTATTACCTGTTCAACGATGTGGAAAACATCCAGAAAGCGGCGGACCGGCTGGCCGAACTGGTGCCAGAGGCGCGAATTGCCATCGGTCACGGCCAGATGCGCGAACGCGAGCTGGAGCGGGTGATGAACGATTTCCACCACCAGCGTTTCAACGTACTGGTGTGTACCACCATCATTGAAACCGGGATCGACATCCCTACCGCCAACACCATTATCATCGAGCGTGCCGACCACTTCGGTTTGGCGCAGCTCCACCAGCTGCGCGGACGCGTGGGCCGTTCGCACCACCAGGCCTACGCCTGGCTGCTGACCCCGCATCCGAAAGCGATGACCACCGATGCGCAAAAACGTCTTGAGGCCATTGCCTCACTGGAAGATTTAGGCGCCGGTTTTGCTCTCGCGACCCATGACCTTGAAATTCGCGGAGCCGGGGAACTGCTCGGCGAAGATCAAAGTGGTTCCATGGAGACCATCGGCTTCTCGCTGTATATGGAACTGCTCGAAAACGCCGTTGACGCACTGAAGGCGGGACGCGAGCCGTCGCTCGAAGATCTCACCAGCCAGCAAACTGAAGTGGAACTGCGTATGCCGTCGCTGCTGCCGGACGACTTCATTCCGGACGTTAACACCCGTCTGTCGTTTTATAAGCGCATCGCCAGCGCCAAAAGTGAGAACGAGCTGGAAGAGATAAAAGTGGAGCTTATCGATCGCTTCGGCCTGCTGCCGGATGCTGCGCGCAATCTGCTCGACATCGCCCACTTGCGCCAACAGGCGCAGAAGCTTGGGATCCGTAAGCTCGAAGGTAACGAAAAAGGCGGCGTGATTGAGTTCAACGAGAAGAACCACGTCAACCCGGCGTGGCTGATTGGCCTGCTGCAGAAACAGCCGCAGCATTTCCGCCTCGATGGCCCGACGCGTCTTAAATTTATTCAGGAACTTGCTGAACGTAAAACCCGCATGGACTGGGTGCGCCAGTTCATGCGGCAGTTAGAAGAAAACGCCATCGCCTGACCCCTGCCCGGCGGCCATCCGCCGCCGGGTAGCGTTTCGCGCAATACTTTACAAACTCTTTGCAATCCCTCGAAACATAAAGACACGTGCTGACGCCATAATGGTGCTTTAACTTTAATCACCGCATGGATATTCAGTGATGATCAATATTTCGCGTTATTCGCGCTGGTTTAGCGGATTTGCGCTCGCCGCAACCGTGGCGCTCGCACTTCCTGCGCAGGCGAACACCTGGCCTCTCCCCCCTTCCGGCAGCCGTCTGGTCGGTGAAAACCGCATTCATGTCGTCGAGAATAACGGCGGCTCACTGGAGTCCATCGCCAAGAAATACAACGTAGGATTCCTTGCCCTGCTGCAGGCGAACCCGGGCGTTGACCCTTACGTCCCCCGTGCCGGGAGCGTGCTGACCATTCCGCTGCAAACGATCCTTCCCGACGAGCCGCGTCAGGGTATCGTTATTAACCTCGCGGAGCTGCGTCTGTACTACTACCCGCCGGGGAAAAATGAGGTCACCGTTTACCCGATTGGTATCGGCCAGCTGGGTGGCGACACGTTGACACCAACGATGGTGACAACGGTCTCTGACAAACGCGCCAACCCAACCTGGACGCCAACCGCCAACATCCGTGCCCGTTATAAAGCCCAGGGCATTGACCTGCCGGTGGTTGTGCCGGCCGGGCCGGACAACCCGATGGGCCACCATGCCATTCGCCTGGCAGCGTTCGGCGGCGTGTATCTGCTGCACGGTACCAACGCCGATTTCGGCATCGGTATGCGCGTAAGCTCCGGCTGTATCCGCCTGCGCGACGGCGATATCGAGACGTTATTCCGCGTTATTCAGCCGGGCACTAAGGTCAACATCATCAACACCCCGATTAAGGCCACAATAGAGCCCGGCGGTGAACGCCTGGTTGAAGTGCACCAGCCGCTGTCAAAACAGATTAATGACGATCCGCAGGTGCTGCCTATCACCCTCAACGGCGGGATGCAGCAATTTAAGGACAGCCCGCAGACCAACGCCGAGGTCATGAGCAAAGTGATGGAAGCACGTTCCGGCATGCCGGTTAACGTCACGCGTCATGCGGTGGCCACTGCGCAGCAAATGTAATCCTGATCTTAAGCCATGAAAAAAGCCCCGCTTCACTGAAGCGGGGCTTTTCCCGTTTTATAGCAGTGGCAGTGCTATAGCATAAACAACGGGTAAAACTTATTTGTAGATAACCGCAGTCCCGTGCAGGTTGTTAGGACCGGTTACAGAGGTAATACGGAACGATTTTGCGCCCATCGCGTCAGCCTGCTGTGCCAGCTGATCTTCCAGAGAACCCAGGTTAGTCCCGGCAGTGGCGGAAATAGTACCCACTTTATGTTGGTCAGCCGGAGTAGACTGAACTTCCACCGCAGCGAAGCTTGCGAATGACAGTGAACTCAGAACAGCAGCAGCGATAAGAGTTTTAACGTTTTTCATGATTTTATGACCTGTGCAGATGAATTTATTGGGTCGTTATGATTAACTTAACGATCGATAGACAAATCATAATGTGATCTACATCACACGTCAATATTATTTTATAACGATCGTTATAATAAATAAATTATCTATAATTTTCATGAGGATATGTTTTTATTTTTTTATGCAAAACAGCGCTGGTGACTGTTAAGAAATATTTTTATAATGGTCTCTCACCACACCACCCACGAGGTACAACGGCACCATGACAACTGACGTTCAAAGTTGCACAAAAAAAAGCCGTGGCCGTCCGAAAGTGTTCGACAGGGAAGCGGCGCTCGACAAGGCCATGACACTCTTCTGGCAGCACGGCTATGAAGCCACATCGCTTGCCGATCTGGTTGAAGCGACCGGAGCGAAAGCCCCGACGCTGTACGCCGAATTTGTAAATAAAGAAGGGTTATTCCGCGCAGTACTCGACCGCTACATTTCGCGCTTTGCCGCGAAGCATGAAGCGCAGCTGTTTTGCGAAGAAAAATCGGTTGAACTGGCGTTGAGAGATTACTTCACCGCCGTCGCCACCTGCTTTAGCAGCAAAGAGACGCCAGCGGGCTGTTTTATGATTAACACCTCCGCGTCACTGGCAGCTTCCTCAAATGAGATTGCCAGAACGCTGAAATCGCGCCATGCGATGCAGGAGCAGACGCTGCAGCAGTTCCTGACCCAACGTCAGCAGCGTGGAGAGATCCCGGCTGAAAAGGATATCAATGCCCTGGCGCAGTTCCTGAGCTGTATTCTGCAGGGGATGTCTATCAGCGCGCGTGAAGGTGCAAGCCTTGAGGTATTGATGCAAATCACCAACACCACCCTGCGCCTGTGGCCGGAAATGCTGAAGCTCTGAGTATAAAAAAAGCCCCTCAGCCTGAGCGATTGAGGGGCTAAATATAAGAAAACTACTTTTTTAGACTTTGTTATTCAGAACCAGCTGACCATTCCCATCGAGCGGAATTTGCGTGCCAGGATCTTTATCCATACGGATTTTCCCCTGCTGGTCGCCAATCTTGTAGGTCACATCGTAACCCAGCATTTTTTCTGACTTGTCATATACCGTCTTGCAGCGCTGCTGCGTCGTGGTATAGGTGTCGTTGTCCTGCATCGCGCCCTGCACCTGGTTACCGGCATATCCGCCACCCAGTGCACCGACTACGGTTGCAACATCACGACCACGACCACCGCCGAACTGGTGACCAATCACCCCACCCGCCACGGCACCCAGCACAGAGCCGGCGATACGGTTCTCATCCTGCACCGGGCGACGATGGGTCACCGCTACGTTGCGGCACTCCTGGCGCGGCGTTTTCACGGTTTCTTTAATCGGTTTTGATGAAACTACCTGTGCGTACTGCGGACCACGTTCAAAAACGTTCAGACTGGCAACGGCGGCCACGCCCAACGCGGCTGCTACGCCAATCCCTATACCCGCTAACATTGATTTATTCACGGGAGTTCCTCCTTCTGTTGCTGTTATAAACAATTTTGCAGGCAGAAGTGGGGACAGGCAAATCAGACAGGGGATGAAAAGTGCGGGATCGTCCGGCAAATCGCGCTGATTCGGAAGACTCTTAAGCGATAACGCCATTAATCCGACGGATATGCTGCGAAGAAGCGGACCCGGGAAATCCCGGATCCGCCCTGAGAGGTCAAACTTAGTGCAGTTTCAGACGCGGACGGATCACACGGTTGATACTGCCAACCAGCATCATCAGGCCGGTTTTGAAGTAGCCATGCAGCGCAATCTGGTGCATACGGTACAAAGAGATGTACACCATACGCGCGATACGCCCTTCCACCATCATCGAGCCGCGCATCAGGTTACCCATCAGGCTACCAACGGTGGAGTAGTTAGAGAGCGATACCAGAGAGCCGTGGTCTTTATATGCATACGGCTTCAGTGCTTTGCCCTTCATCTGCGCCAGAATATTGTTCAGCGCGCAGGTCGCCATCTGGTGGGCTGCCTGAGCACGCGGAGGCACAAAACCGCCTTCCGGACGCGCGCAGGAGGCGCAGTCGCCGATGGCGTAAATATCCGCATCGCGGGTGGTCTGCAGCGTTGGCTCCACCACCAGCTGGTTGATACGGTTGGTCTCAAGACCGCCTATCTCTTTCATGAAGTCTGGCGCTTTGATCCCTGCCGCCCAGACCATCAGATCCGCTTTGATGTATTCGCCGTCTTTGGTATGCAGACCGCCTTCGTCGGCGCTGGTCACCATGGTCTGAGTCAGTACGCGAACGCCCATTTTGGTGAGTTCGTTATGCGCTGCGCCGGAAATACGCGGCGGCAGTGCAGGTAAAATACGTTCCCCGGCTTCCACCAGCGTGACGTTCAGCGCTTCGTTGGTCAGCCCTTTGTAACCGTAGCTGTGCAGCTGTTTTACCGCGTTATGCAGTTCAGCAGACAGCTCGACGCCGGTCGCCCCACCGCCAACGATGGCAATATTCACTTTGCCGTTGGCCCCCAGATTACTGGAGTGTTTCAGGAACAGATTCAGCAT
This sequence comes from Yokenella regensburgei, assembly GCF_003634235.1. Classification (NCBI taxonomy): domain Bacteria; kingdom Pseudomonadati; phylum Pseudomonadota; class Gammaproteobacteria; order Enterobacterales; family Enterobacteriaceae; genus Yokenella; species Yokenella regensburgei. The sequence goes on from NZ_RBIZ01000003.1 coordinate 1,745,141, forward strand.
TTCCTGGTGGAAACGGCGCGCCTGATGCGGGTTATCGAGGAAGATGCAGTTCTCTTTCACGCCCGGGGTGTTGAAATCGTTTGAGGTACTGCCCAGCGCCATCACCAGCGTGTCGTACGGCAGCTTACGCTCCGGTACCAGCAGCTCACCTTTACTGTCGCGGATCTCTGCCAGGGTGATCGTTTTGCTTTCGCGGTTGATGTCCATCACGGAACCCAGCTGGAACTGGAAGTGATGGTTGCGCGCATGCGCCAGATAGCTTAACGCGTCTACACCTTCGTCCAGTGAACCGGTTGCCACTTCATGCAGCAATGGTTTCCACAGATGACTGTGGTTGCGATCTACCAGCGTAATCTTCGCCTTTTTGCCACGGCCGAGCTTTCTTCCCAGTTGGGTAGCAAGCTCCAGTCCACCAGCACCGCCGCCGACAATCACTATTTTTTTCAATGGCGTAGTCACGTGACCCCCTCAAAATATTAACCAATTGTTAATTAAAAGTTATTAAAATAGCCTTTAATTAACAACAAGTTACCTACGCGAAACCATTCAGCAGCACGGAGAATAACACGCCAGGTGCATTGGTCATACCAAAATTGATGTGAATCAAGTTTTACCGCTGCAAAGTTGAGCAAGTATAGCGTTTTGAGGGAGAAAACGAGGGCCCGGCAGATGACGTCTACCGGGCGGAGGGCCTGTCAGCCCAGGGTTTTGAAGGCTTTAATGCGTTGCAGGTGCGGCGAGATATTCTTGAATTTATGGGTCTGCTCTTCGTCCCAGATTATCTCGTAGTAGTGATGCAGCAGTTCTGCCGAACGTTGGCTGTTGAGCGCTTCATCCTGACGGGAGAGGATCACCAGGCAGCGATCACGATTTTTCTCGCGAAAGTTGTTCACGCACTTGGTGGCAATATCCGCATACTCTTCCGGACGATCGATTTTGCCTTCCATATTTTCATTCGGGTACAGGTTTGGGTTAAACATCACCTGGCGAATGTCACAGAGAAAACCGATGCGTTCTGCCCAATAGCCGCCTAAGCCAACGCCGCAGATCAACGGGCGATCGTCCACGTTAAGCTGGAGCATTTTGTCGACTTCTTTCAGAAGGTGTTGCATATCATGCTTAGGATGGCGCGTGCTGTAGCTTATCAGGCGCACATCCGGGTCGATAAACTGCAGTTGCAGCACTTTCTCATGATTGCCCGGGCTGTTTGAATCAAAACCGTGTAAATAAATAATCATCACGTCCTCACAACACTTCCGATCCCGATGCGGGAGAATTAACGATCCGCTTTTTGCTCCTGCCAGCGTTCGTGCAGCTGCTCCAGCTGAGCGTTGACCGTCTTCCAGCGCGCTGACTCCATGAGCGTCTGACGCGTCAATGAACCGCTATGATACAATTTCGTAACACGCTCAGCTTTGATCGGCGACAGATTATCCAGCACACTCACGGCACCTTTACGATTATTGCAGACCAGAATCATATCGCAACCTGCGTCCAGCGATGCCTGGCCACGCTCAGCGTAGCTGCCCATAATCGCCGCCCCTTCCATCGACAAGTCGTCAGAGAAAATCACACCGTTAAAGCCCAGCTCTCCACGCAGCACCGTTTTCAGCCAGTGGGCTGAACCGCTGGCCGGACGTGGGTCAACGTCGCTGTAAATAACGTGCGCCGGCATGATGGCATCAAGACGATGCTCGTCGACCAGGGTGCGGAAGACCGACATATCTTTGGCGCGAATTTCTGCCTCAGGCCGCGGGTCGCGAGGGGTCTCTTTGTGCGAATCCGCCGTTACCGCACCGTGCCCAGGGAAATGTTTCCCGGTGGTTTTCATCCCCGCCTGGTGCATACCGTCAATCACCTGACGTGCCATTGCCAGCGCCTTAGCCGGGTCTGCATGGTATGAGCGCTCACCAATTGCGGCGCTGATATGGCCGACGTCAAGCACCGGTGCAAAGCTGATATCAATATCCATGGCAATCATCTCGCTTGCCATCAGCCAGCCCGCCTCGTGAGCGAGCTTGCCACCCTCTTCCATTCCAAGCAGTGCGGCAAACGACTGGGCCGCCGGTAAACGGGTAAACCCTTCGCGGAAACGCTGTACGCGTCCGCCTTCCTGATCAACCGCCACCACCAGCCGGTGGTGTGAGGCAGCACGGATCTGGCGGACCAGCTCACGCAGCTGCTCGGGGTCATGATAGTTGCGGGCAAACAGAATCAGGCCGCCTACCAGCGGATGCGCCAGGATCTCGCGCTCTTCCGCATCCAGTTCATAGCCTTCCACATCCAACATTACTGGACCCACACTGACCTCTCTTATCCATTTTTCTTAAGCTGGCACCAGGTTTCATTGGCCAGCGTGATAAATTGTTGTTCGCCGGTTTGCTGCCAGCGGCATTCGAACCAGCCGGCCATCAGCATCAGCACCCAGGGGCGCCAGCGCCGTACCTGCAGCCACAAACCGTCAACGTCCATTTTTGCCTGCCGGGCGTATTCGTTCACCAGACTTTGGCGTTGGGCTTCGTCTTCCAGCCAGACGGCTGCGAGCTCAAGCGCCACGTCGCCGTCCCCGGCGTACTCCCAGTCAATCAAACGCAGCCCGTTTTGGGTGTGCACCAGATTTCCGGCATGAATATCCATGTGCAGCGGCGCAAGGCGCAACGGCACCGGCTCGCCATGACGGGAAAGCCTCTGTAGCCGGGAGAGCCAGAACGGCGTGCGCCGTGACGGTGAACTGTGCTGCCAGTACCGTTGCAGCAAGGGCGTTAGCGCTATCCGCCAGCCAAACCGCGGCTGCTGATGCAGATAATACAGCAATGCTGCCAGTTTACGCTCTTCCGGCAGCTCGGTTTTCATTTCGCCGTCGATGTAGTCCACCGCCATCCAGCCCGGCGTGTAAAAACGCGGCGGCGGGGCCAGGTCGACAGGAAGCTGATTGAGGGCATGATACTGCCTGAGAAAGTGCGATTCAGCGTCGTGGGGATCGTGATGCTGGCGCAGCACCAGACGTTGTGCGCCGTTTTCAATGATGCAGCTGCTGCCGCTGAGCCCGGTTACGGTGAGCTCTGCGGCAGGCTGATAGTCGGGGAAATAGCGTGACAGTACTTCGTCACGCGTCAGTTTACTGTTGTTGAACCGCACCTTTGCCCGACCAGATAATCTCGCCAGTCTGGACCAGCATCAGTTGCATTTGCAGCAGCGGTGAATTGACGTTACCGGTAGCGCTGGAGTACAGCACAAACTGTGCCCCCACGTTGCGGGCAATACCCATCGCTTTGCTGCGGGAACCCAGGCTGTCCTGCGGAGAAAGACCCAGCTGTTGTTTCGCAACGGCAAGCTGCTGTGAAGAAACCAGGGTGAACTTACCGTTGCCTGCCAGCGCATTGCGCAGCGCCGTGGTGGCCTCGCCCGCGTTCAGAGAGCCGTTAGTACGATTGTTCACGCTGTCGACCAGCAGAATGCTTCCGGCGGTAACCCCTTCAGACTGCAGCATCTTGCCCACCATCGGCTGCACGGCGCCGTTCCAGTCATAATGACGAACGCGCGGCGCGGGCTGGCTGGTTTGATCCGGCGTTTCAATCGGACCTGGCTGTTGCGGAACGGTCGGTACCGTAGGAACCGTCGGCACCGGCTGCGGCTGCGCCGGTTGCTCGGTACCCGGTTTTGCCTCTTCGACCGGAGCCGGTTGTTCTCGTTGCCCCACACACCCTGACAGGAAGACTGCCAGAGCCGCGAGTAACGCATAACGACTCAATTTAAGCATTGCGGTTTACCCCTTAAGATAAAGATAAAGTCGGACCTTATGGGCACCCAGGCTGTTTGCCGTACCGTACAGCGTGACCGAACTGTTTGCCGGTACGGTTACGCTACGCGGGGCTTCCAGCGGATGCATTTCCAGTCCTCTGGCGTCATACCAGTAAAAACGATAATAAAGCGTGACCGGGACGCGACGTTCGTTGAACAGAACGGATGACGCCGTCGCCTGAATTTCTGAGGTAGTCAGTTCCGGTTTTTCTGCGCTGATCCCCGCCGCCAGGACGTTCGATTCCATCACCAGCGTTTGCTGTTCGCCGAACGGAATTTCCGGGTGTGAACCACAGCCCGCCAGCACCAGCGCCGCCAGTAAAAGGGTAAAACGCCCTGCTCGCATCTTAGTGTTCCTTGTGTGCCAGCATCGGACCTAAAGGACGACCGCCCAGCAGGTGCATATGGATATGATAGACCTCCTGACCGCCATGGCGATTACAGTTGACGATCAGACGGTAGCCATCCTGCGCAATGCCTTCCTGCTCTGCGATTTTTGCCGCCACGGTGAGCATGCGGCCCAGCGCCAGCTCGTGCTCGGCGGTCACGTCGTTGACGGTCGGGATCAGGATGTTAGGGATTATCAGAATGTGGGTCGGTGCCTGGGGAGAGATATCACGAAATGCGGTAACCAGTTCGTCCTGATAAACAATATCCGAGGGGATTTCGCGACGGATGATTTTGCTGAAAATCGTTTCTTCTGCCATGACCCATTCCTTTTCTAATTTCTTTTTACCGTACGGTAAGTTGTGCACAGAATTCAACGTAAGAGTATGAGCGACTACCCCCCTGCGTTTCAACCCACTTACCGCATTTCTTATCCGTGCCGACCGCAAACGTAAAAAAGGCAGCCATTCGGCTGCCTTAGTCTCCCCACACTATCTTGCTTAGTGGTTGCGGATGTACTCATCCATTTCGGTTTTCAGGTTATCGGATTTAGTCCCGAAAATTGCCTGAACGCCAGAACCTGCAACCACCACGCCCGCCGCACCCAGTTTCTTCAGGCCAGCCTGATCCACTTTCGCCACATCGGCAACGCTTACGCGCAGACGAGTGATACATGCGTCGAGGTTAGTGATGTTCTCTTTACCACCGAACGCTGCCACCAGGGACGGCGCCATTTCGCTGGTCGCGCCCGCTTTGGTGTCTTCGGTCGCATCTTCACGACCCGGCGTTTTCAGGTCCAGCGCTTTGATAAGCACGCGGAAGATGGTGTAGTAAACCACGGCATAGCACGCACCGACGATCGGGAACAGCCACAGTTTGCTGCTGTTACCGGACAGCACGATGAAGTCGATCAGGCCGTGAGAGAAGGACGTACCGTCACGCATACCCAGCAGAATACAGATTGGGAATGCCAGACCTGCCAGAATCGCGTGGATGATGTACAGGATCGGTGCCACGAACATGAAGGAGAATTCGATTGGCTCGGTGATACCGGTCAGGAACGAGGTCAGCGCTGCGGAGATCATGATCCCGCCCACTTTCGCGCGGTTTTCCGGTTTTGCAGAGTGCCAGATAGCAATCGCTGCAGCCGGCAGACCGTACATTTTGAACAGGAAGCCGCCAGACAGTTTACCTGCAGTCGGGTCACCCGCCATGTAACGTGGGATATCGCCGTGGAATACCTGACCTGCGGCGTTGGTGTATTCACCAATCTGCATCTGGAAAGGAACGTTCCAGATGTGGTGCAGACCAAACGGTACCAGGCAGCGTTCAATGAAGCCGTAGATACCGAACGCGACAACCGGGTTCTGGTATGCAGCCCACTGAGAGAAGGTCTGGATAGCGGTACCAATCGGTGGCCAGATGAAGGACAGGATCACACCCGTGAAGATTGCCGCCAGACCTGAGATGATCGGTACAAAGCGCTTGCCCGCGAAGAAGCCCAGGTATTCTGGCAGCTTAATGCGATAGAAGCGGTTGAACATGTAGGCTGCGATGGCACCAGAGATGATACCGCCGAGAACACCGGTATCAGCCAGGTGCTTTGCAGCGATCTCTTCTGCAGGTAAATGCAGTACCAGCGGTGCGACAACCGCCATGGTTTTCACCATGATGCCATAGGCAACCACGGCTGCCAGCGCAGAAACGCCGTCGTTATTGGTAAAGCCAAGTGCGACACCAATAGCGAAGATAAGCGGCATGTTAGCAAAAACAGAACCGCCCGCTTCTGCCATCACGTGGGAAACCACGGTTGGCAGCCAGCTGAAGTTTGCAGAACCGACGCCCAGCAGGATACCTGCGATAGGCAGTACGGATACTGGCAGCATCAGCGATTTACCGACCTTCTGCAGGTTAGCAAATGCATTCTTAAACATAATTGAGAGTGCTCCTGAGTATTTAGATCTTTTTTTACGTTTTCACGCATTGGCGAGGGGGGAGAACCCCGCCGTGGACAGGACATCTAAGCGCCCTTTATTTATTACACAGAGTAAAATAAATCAGTTTCCGTTTGTTTGACGGCTATCACGTTTCAATCAGCAACTAGCGAGAAACTTGCGTTTCTTTACATAAGTGGTGTCAATTTGTTTCAAAAAGACCATTCACCGCCACTTATGTGGCGGGGAACTGTACTCGGTTTGAGTATTAATTACGAGCTTTAAAATAAGCTGCGAAATCAGGCGTCTTGCAGGCGGGAGGGGTTGATATGGAACAGGCGGGCGAAGTTTTCGGTGGTCTGCTGCGCCAGCTGTTCAACCGATACACCTTTCAGAACGGCCATATACTCAGCAACATCCCGCGTCATTGCAGGCTGGTTCTCTTTACCGCGATGCGGCACCGGCGCCAGGTACGGGGAGTCCGTTTCCACCAGGATCCTGTCGAGCGGTACATAGCGCGCGGCATCACGCAATTGTTCCGCATTACGGAAGGTCACAATGCCGGAAAAAGAGATATAAAACCCAAGATCCAGCAGTTTACCCGCCGTTTCTTTGTCCTCTGTGAAACAGTGTAGTACGCCGCCACAATCCGTCACCTTTTCTTCCCGCAGGATAGCCAGCGTATCTTCACGGGCGTCACGGGTATGCACGATCACCGGCTTGTTAAGCTCGCGACCAATGCGGATGTGATGACGGAAGGACTCCTGCTGCTGCGCTTTAGTTTCCGGGGTGTAAAAATAGTCCAGCCCGGTTTCGCCCAGGGCAACGACGCCCTCTTCTGCCGCCACGCGGCGCAGATCTTCCACGGCGTAGGTTTCATCCTGATTCAGCGGATGAACCCCGCAGGAAAAGACGACGTTATCGCGAACGCCAACCAGCTCGCGCATGCTCCGGTAGCCAGGAAGCGTAGTCGCAACGGCAAGACAGAATTTCACATCGCGGGCGGCGGCTTTTGCCAGCACGTCATCGACGTTTTTATGCAGGGATTGATAATCCAGGCCATCGAGATGGCAGTGTGAGTCGACTAAAAACATTGAGCTCTCTCTCAGAAGTGAGATACGGGAAGCGGTGTTCCCGGTTGCAGGTAGTGCTCCCAGCGCAGCAGGCGCTCGGTCAGCATCAGTTCCCGGTTAAGTCCGGTTACGCTAAGAAGCTGCTCGCGGCACTCGCAGGCGTCGTGAGCGATGGCCTGAAGCCGGGCGGCAGACCACGTGCGGGCCAGCCTTTCGCACAGCGTCCAGGCGTCCACGTTGGTCACGATGGTGATTCGCTGTTGGATTTTCAGCGCATCGAGTAACAGCGTCGCGAACCAGTGCAGGCGCATGGTCGCATCGTCATGATTGAGGGCCGGTAGCAGCGATAGCCAGTCATGGCTGTTAAGCGCCGCATCAAGCTGCTGACACAGTTGCTGACGAGCGCTCCAGTGCTGTTGCAGTAACTCCAGCGCCGCCGCTGGGGCGCTGGCGCTCAGACGCAGCGCAGTGAGGATCGCATCATGTGACACCGTCACTTCCCGTTCAAGCCAGCTCGCCGCCCAGTTTTCAGCGGGTGGTGCCAGATGATGTAACCGGCAACGGCTTCTTAATGTTGCCAGTAAACGCTCCGGCTCTTCACAGGCGAGGAAGAACCAGGTGTTCTCCGGCGGCTCCTCCAGCGTTTTAAGCAGCGCATTGGCCGCCGCATCGGTAAGCCAGGCGGCATTGCCTATCCAGACAACCTTCGCCCCGCCGAGACGGGCGTGTTCATATAGCTTTTCCGTGACGCTGCGCACGGCATCAATGCCCAGCGAGCTTTTGCCCTTCTCCGGCAGCAGATGATAATAGTCAGGATGCGTTCCCGCCTGCATCAGCTGACAGCTGTGGCACTGGCCGCAGCTTTTATGACCGTCCGGCTGGCGGCACATCAGCCAGCGAGTCAGCGCATAGATAAGCGCATCTTCCCCCATTCCGGGCAGCGCCTGAACCAGTAACGCATGGTGTCCACGACCGGCCTGATAGCTGGTAATCAGCTGCTCAAAGTGCGGACGTAACCACGGATACCATTTCATGCGCGCTGCTCCTCCACCCAAAGGGTGACGGTATCGCGAATATCCTGCATTACTTTTTCCAGCGGCTGGGTCGCGTCGATGGTGCGAATGCTGTTGTCCTGCGCGGCAAGCTCAAGGTAACGGGCGCGGGTACGGTTGAAGAAGTCCAGCGACTCCTGTTCAATGCGATCCAGATCGCCACGCGCCCGGGCACGTTTGAGACCCACTTCTGGCGTCACGTCGAGATACAGGGTCAGGTTTGGGCGAAAATCCCCCAGCACGGCGTCGCGCAGGGTGGCAAGCATATGCTGGTCGATACCCCGTCCGCCGCCCTGATAGGCCTGAGTCGAGAGGTCGTGGCGATCGCCAATAACCCACTGGCCGTTGGCCAGCGCCGGTTTGATGACGGTTTCGACCAGCTGTACGCGCGCGGCGTAAAACATCAGGACTTCGGCCTTATCGCTAATCACTTCATCGCCCACCGAGCGGATGTCGAGCACCAGGCTGCGCAACTTCTCGGCCAGAATGGTGCCGCCCGGCTCACGGGTGAATACCAGATCGCGAATACCCAGCTGCTCAAGCGTCGCCACGACCGTATCACGTGCCGTAGTTTTACCTGCCCCTTCCAGTCCCTCGATGACGATGTAGTTACTGCCCATTTTTTTCCTTAAGTACTTTCAGGTAATCCTGCACTGACCGGTTATGGCTGGCGAGATTGGTGTTAAACGTGTGGCCGCCTTTACCGTCAGCCACAAAATAAAGATACGGCGTCTTCGCCGGATGCGCTGCCGCGTTCAATGAGGCCTCGCCTGGCGTGGCGATAGGTCCTGGCGGCAGCCCGGTTATCGAATAGGTATTGTACTTCGTCGGCGTTTCCAGATCCTTGCGCGACAGCTTGCCATTATAGCTTGTCCCCATGCCGTAAATCACGGTGGGATCGGTCTGCAGACGCATGCCGATGCGCAGGCGGTTAATAAACACCGACGCAACCCGGTCACGTTCGCTGGCAACGGCGGTCTCTTTTTCAATGATCGACGCCATCGCGACCAGCTGGTTTTGGTCCTGATATGGCAGGTTATCCATCCGCCCTTCCCAGGCCTGGTCTACCGCTTTGACCATCTTCTGGTGCGCGCGTTTGAGGATCGCCACATCGCTGGTGTTGGCGGTATACATCCAGGTATCAGGCCAGAACCAGCCTTCCACCCAGTCAGGATGTTCAAGCTTCAGCGCTTGCGCAACCGTCGCATAGCTGTCGTCTTTCAGGGTGTGCTTAATGTAAGGCGCTTCTCTCAGCTGCTTCAGATAATCACTAAGACGCATACCCTCGACAAAGCGCAGCGGGAACTGAGCTTCTTTACCGCTGGCCAGCAGTTGCAGCATGTCGCGCACGGTCATCTCAGGCGTAAAACGGTAGGTCCCGGCCTTGAAATGCGACAGATCTGGTTCAATACGCAGCAGCCACTGGAACACGCGCGGACGGTTAATAACCTTATCCTGATACAGCTGTTCACCCAGCGCCATGCGCCCGGTGCCCGCTTTAAGGGTAAAAATCGTCTCTTCTTTAATCAGTATCGGACTGTCCGCCAGTTTGCGAACCTTCCACATCCCCACGCCTGCGGCAATCGCCAGGACCAGCAGCACTAACAGGACGAAACGTAACATTTTTTTCATGACTAAACGGATGACTCACAACGTGGGGCCAAAAATTCAAACAGTTCATGCGACAGATAGCGAACGTCACCAAACGTATTCACCGGAACAATGGGCATCAATGCATTGCAGATACAGACCTCATCTGCCTGCCTGACCGCCTCAATACGTGCATGAACTTCGACAACGCGGTAACGACTTTGTGCCAGCAGCGCCAGACAATGCTGACGCATGATACCGTTAACGCCCGCCTGATCGAGACGCGGCGTAAATACCGTATCGCCCGCTCGCCAGAACACATTAGCGGCACAGCATTCCGTAACCCACCCGTCGCTGTCAAGAACCAGCGCTTCGTCGGCGTCCGTCTGTTCAAGATGCGCGCGGATCAACACCTGCTCAAGACGATTGAGATGCTTAAGACCTGCTAGTAGCGGATTGCGGCCAACCTGCACCGGGCTTAACGCAAGCGTAATCCCCTCCTCCTGCCAGCGGGAATAGTGCGCAGGTGCCGGAGAGGTAGACAGAATACGGGAAGGTAACAGACACGAGGATGGGCTGTAGCCCCGCCCACCGCTGCCGCGGGTAATAATGACTTTGAGCACGCCATCACGCTGGTGTAACGCCAGTTCGCGCATCTCCTGACGCAGAATTGCGTTATCGGTGAAGGGGATCATGAGCGCACGGCAGGTGTTCTCCAGTCGCTGCAAATGCATTTCGAGGAATTCGACGCTGCCGTTGTGGATCTTCGCGGTGGTAAAGCAGCCGTCGCCGAACTGAACGGCGCGATCGTTTGCCGCAAGAGAGTCCTGTTCCGTACCATTAATCAAGAACATAGGGGCTCCTTATCTCTGGTCTTTTAGTCTGGCAGCAGGCAGAACGCCTGACAAGAGGAATACGCCTAAAGAAAAAGGCCTGCAGAGCAGGCCTTTTTGCATTTCGGACGTCGACTCAGATCTTTTTGAAGATCAGGGAGCCGTTAGTACCGCCAAAGCCGAAGGAGTTACACAGGGTGTACTCCATACCGCTCACCTGACGCGCTTCGTGCGGAACGAAATCCAGGTCACAACCTTCATCCGGGTTATCCAGGTTGATGGTTGGCGGAACGGCCTGGTCACGCAGCGCAAGGATAGAGTAGATAGACTCTACTGCACCCGCAGCACCCAGCAGGTGGCCGGTCATGGATTTGGTGGAGCTGACCATCACACGGCTCGCGTATTCACCAAAGATAGACTTCACGGCCTGCGCTTCGGCTTTATCGCCTGCGTTGGTAGAAGTACCGTGGGCGTTGACGTAGCCAATCTGGCTTACGGCAATACCGGCATCGCGAATGGCGTTAGCCATCGCCAGCGCTGCACCCGCACCGTCTTCCGGCGGTGACGTCATATGGTAAGCATCGCTGCTCATACCAAAGCCGACAACTTCAGCATAAATTTTGGCACCGCGTTTTTTCGCGTGCTCGTACTCTTCCAGTACGATCATGCCCGCACCGTCACCCAGCACGAAACCATCACGGTCTTTATCCCACGGGCGGCTTGCGGCCTGCGGGTTGTCGTTACGGGTAGAGAGCGCACGCGCTGCACCGAAACCGCCGACACCCAGTGGGGTACTGGCTTTTTCCGCACCGCCCGCGACCATAGCATCCGCATCGCCGTACGCGATGATACGCGCGGCATGGCCGATGTTATGCACGCCAGAAGTACAGGCAGTCGCGATCGAAATGCTTGGGCCACGGAGGCCGAACATGATGGTCAGGTGACCTGCCACCATGTTAACAATCGTGGACGGAACGAAGAACGGGCTGATCTTACGCGGGCCGCCATTCATCAGAGATGTATGGTTTTCCTCGATCAGGCCAAGGCCGCCAATCCCGGAGCCGATAGCAGCGCCAATACGGGTTGCGTTCTCTTCCGTAATTTCAAGTCCAGAATCCTGCATGGCCTGAATGCCAGCGACAATTCCATATTGAATGAAGGCATCCATCTTGCGCTGTTCTTTGCGCGAAATGAACTCTTCACAGTTAAAATCCTTTACTAAGCCAGCAAATTTCGTTGCATAGGCGCTAGTATCGAAATGGTCGATTAGGCTGATGCCGCTCTGACCGGCAAGGAGAGCTTTCCAGGTGGACTCTACGGTATTGCCGACAGGAGACAACATGCCAAGTCCGGTCACAACTACACGACGCTTAGACACGTTTGTCCTCCAGGGAGGGATTGATAATGAGATTCGTGGGACTAAAAAAGATAAAACTCAGGCGGTCGAATGACCGCCTGGAGATGTTCACTTACGCCTGGTGGCCGTTGATGTAATCAATGGCAGCCTGAACGGTGGTGATTTTCTCAGCTTCTTCGTCCGGAATCTCAGTATCAAACTCTTCTTCCAGAGCCATTACCAGCTCAACGGTGTCAAGAGAATCAGCGCCCAGGTCTTCAACGAAGGAAGCATTGTTGGTAACTTCTTCCTGCTTAACGCCCAGCTGCTCGCCGATAATTTTCTTAACGCGTTCTTCGATAGTGCTCATACTCTTAAATTTCCTATCAAAACTCGCTTTCGCGATGGTTTTCGTAGTGTATAAAATGTTGAAAAATTTGCAACTAAATCCCGGCAGGTCTTACCACGATTTTACGCTATTTTGCGGGTGTTTGCCCTAATAACGCAAATTATTTTGCACGATTTCGTCCTGAGAACCGCACGAGATGCGCGGTTCCTGAGCGTTTTGTGCAAATCGCGATCAAACCATGTACATCCCGCCGTTGACGTGCAGAGTCTCACCAGAGATGTAACCCGCTTCGTCAGAAGCTAAGAATGCAACCGCGCTGGCGATTTCTTTTGCGTCGCCGAGGCGACCCGCAGGAACTTGCGCCAGAATACCCGCACGCTGCTCGTCAGAGAGCGCACGCGTCATGTCCGTTTCAATAAAGCCCGGAGCAACAACGTTCACCGTAATACCGCGGGACGCAACTTCACGCGCCAGCGACTTACTGAAACCGATAAGGCCCGCTTTTGCCGCAGCATAGTTGGCCTGACCAGCATTTCCCATGGTACCAACCACGGAACCAATAGTGATAATACGACCGTGACGCTTTTTCATCATAGCGCGCATTACCGCTTTTGACAGACGGAAAACAGATGACAGGTTGGTTTCGAGAATGTCGTTCCACTCGTCATCTTTCATTCGCATTAACAGGTTATCACGAGTAATCCCGGCATTATTGACCAGAATGTCGACTTCGCCAAACTCTGCACGAATATTTTCCAGCACAGATTCGATAGATGCAGGATCGGTCACATTCAGCATCAGACCTTTACCGTTAGCACCCAGGTATTCGCTGATGGCTTTCGCGCCGCTTTCACTGGTGGCAGTACCGATGACTTTCGCGCCACGAGCGACGAGAGTTTCAGCGATTGCACGGCCAATACCGCGACTTGCACCGGTAACCAGCGCGATTTTTCCTTCAAAACTCATGATATCCTCTTTTAACTCTCAAGCGCCGCGGTCATCGCCGCCGGCTCATTAATAGCCGACGCCGTCAGGGTGTCAACAATACGTTTTGTCAGACCGGTGAGAACTTTACCTGGTCCAACTTCGTACAGGTGTTCAACACCCTGCGCCGCCATGAATTCCACGCTCTTCGTCCACTGGACCGGGCTATACAGCTGGCGGACCAGGGCGTCACGAATGGCGTCAGCAGACGTTTCACACTTCACGTCAACGTTGTTGACTACCGCGATTTGCGGCGCATTAAAGGTCAGTTTCTGCAACTCAACGGCCAGTTTCTCTGCGGCAGGTTTCATCAGCGCACAGTGAGACGGTACGCTGACCGGCAGCGGCAGCGCACGCTTAGCGCCCGCGGCTTTACAGGCAGCGCCTGCACGTTCAACGGCTTCTTTATGACCCGCGATAACCACCTGGCCCGGCGAGTTGAAGTTGACCGGTGAAACCACCTGCCCTTCAGCCGCTTCTTCACAGGCTTTCGCAATAGAAGCATCATCAAGACCGATGATGGCGGACATGCCGCCGGTGCCTTCCGGAACCGCTTCCTGCATGAACTTACCGCGCAGCTCAACGAGGCGCACGGCATCAGCAAAATCAATAACGCCTGCACATACCAGAGCAGAATATTCGCCCAGGCTATGGCCAGCCATCATCGCCGGTGCTTTACCGCCCTGCTGTACCCATACACGGTACAGCGCGACGGATGCCGTCAGCAGCGCAGGCTGGGTCTGCCAGGTTTTGTTCAGTTCTTCCGCCGGACCCTGCTGAGACAGCGCCCACAGATCGTAACCTAAAGCAGCAGAAGCTTCAGCAAAAGTCTCTTCGATCACCGGGAAGTTAGCTGCCATTTCAGACAACATCCCAACGCTTTGAGAACCTTGTCCAGGAAAGACAAAAGCAAATTGCGTCATGTTATTAGTCCTTATACTAGAAACGAACCAGCGCAGAGCCCCAGGTAAATCCGCCACCGAAGGCCTCAAGCAGAATCAGCTGGCCACGTTTGATACGGCCATCGCGTACCGCTTCGTCCAGCGCACACGGCACGGACGCCGCCGAGGTGTTGCCATGACGGTCAAGCGTCACCACGACGTTGTCCATCGACATCCCCAGCTTTTTCGCGGTTGCGCTGATAATGCGCAGGTTAGCCTGATGCGGTACCAGCCAGTCCAGTTCAGAACGGTCCATATTGTTCGCCGCCAGCGTCTCATCAACGATGTGCGCAAGCTCGGTGACCGCCACTTTAAAGACTTCGTTACCCGCCATGGTCAGGAAAATTGGGTTCTCCGGCTGCACGCGGTCAGCGTTTGGCAGCGTCAACAGCTCACCATAACGACCGTCAGCATGGAGGTGGGTAGAGATAATACCCGGCTCTTCAGATGCACTGAGAACGACAGCGCCCGCGCCGTCGCCAAAAATAATGATGGTGCCACGGTCTTCCGGGTTGCAGGTGCGTGCCAGCACGTCGGAACCGATAACCAGCGCTTTTTTCACCGCGCCGGATTTCACATACAGATCGGCAACGCTCAGCGCATAGGTAAACCCGGCGCAGGCAGCTGCAACGTCAAATGCCGGGCAGCCTTTAATCTCGAGCATGCTCTGGATCTGGCAGGCGGCGCTCGGGAAGGAGTGCGTGGAAGACGTAGTGGCGACGACGATAAGACCGATCTCTTCTTTATCAATGCCCGCCATTTCCAGCGCGCGCTTCGCCGCTTCGAAACCCATGGTTGCCACGGTTTCTTCAGGACCCGCGATACGACGTTCACGGATACCTGTGCGTGAGACAATCCACTCGTCAGAAGTATCTACCATCTTTTCTAAATCGGCGTTGGTACGCACCTGTGCTGGCAGGAAACTGCCGGTACCTATAATCTTCGTATGCATGTACGCTCAGTCTTTTTTTGGTAATACAGATTCCAGGCAAGCCGAGATCCGCTGAGGAACCTCCCGCTGTACCGCCTGCACTGCCTGTTCTATGGCGACGCTAAATGCGCGCTGGTTTGCAGCACCATGACTCTTAATCACCGTGCCGCGCAATCCTAACAGACAGGCGCCATTATACTGGTCGGGGTTGAGGTGACTGAATCGCCTTGCCAGGCTCTTTTGTAACCAACGCTTCAACAAAATCAGCCACCACGACCTTTTTTTGCCATCTCCCTGCGATTTCAGCAGCGAAAGGAACATGCGAACAACGCCTTCCATGGTCTTCAAGGTGACGTTGCCCGTGAAACCATCGCAAACCAGTACGTCAGTTTTTCCCGTTAACAACTCGTTGGCTTCAAGATATCCAATATAGTTGATAGATGGCACGGTTTTAAGCATTGCTGAAGCATCACGAATATTTTCGTGGCCCTTGCTCTCTTCTTCACCGATATTCAGTAGCGCCACGCGGGGGTTGTCAATGCCGACCACTTCTTTCGCCAGCACGGAACCCATCACGGCAAACTGCACCAGCATGGTACTGTCGCAATCAACGTTGGCGCCGAGATCGAGCACCACCGTTTTCCCCTTCTGCTGATGCGGAAGAACCGTCACCAGCGCCGGGCGCTCAATGCCTTCAATCGGTTTAAGTAGTAATTTCGCGAGCCCCATCAGCGCACCGGTATTTCCGGCGCTGACGCACGCCTGAGCGCGCCCTTCTTTCACCAGCTCAAGCGCCACACGCATTGAGCTGCCCCGACTCTGGCGAATCGCCTGCGCCGGACGAGCATCACTGGCAATAACTGACTGTGCAGGGATAATCTGCAGACGTGAACGTTGTTCGAAGTCAGCTTTGGCGAGTAATGGCGTGATTGTGTCGGGATCGCCGACAAGAAGAAGTGAGAGTTGCGAATTAAAACCCAGTGCCTGCAAAGCTGCAGGCACCGTCACGGAAGGGCCAAAATCGCCTCCCATGACATCTAACGCTATGGTCAGACGTGTCAAGGTATCGTCACTGCCCGGTTTGGTATATCCCCGCTTGCACGGGGAAATCCTCACTAAGCCTCATCACGCGTGAGCGTGATTACTTAGTGATAACCTTGCGACCACGGTAGAAACCGTCAGCGGTCATGTGGTGACGCAGGTGAGTTTCACCAGAAGTCTTGTCTACAGACAGGCTGGTAACTGCGGTCAGAGCGTCATGGGAACGACGCATGCCACGTTTGGAACGGGTTGGTTTGTTTTGTTGTACGGCCATGGACCTTACTCCTCGATATTACTTACGCTTTAAGCTGGCTAATACGGCAAATGGATTTGGCTTTTGCGCTTCTTCAGGCAATTCACCAAAGACCATGTCCGCCTCGGACACTTCACAGTGTTCAGAATCATGCACCGGAACTACAGGTAAGGCGAGAATGACTTCATCCTCGACCAGTGCCTGCAGGTCGATTTCACCGAATTCGTTAACCTCAATCGGTTCATACGCTTCCGGGAGTGCTTCAGCCTGTTCGTCGGAACGGACCGGACTGAAACAATATGTTGTGTGAACATGAAATGGGAACGGTTTCCCGCAGCGTTGACACTCGAGCGTGACCGACACCTTTGCATCACCGGTTAAAACCGCGAGGCGCTGGTTGTCGATGGCGAACGACATCGAACATTCCACATCAGTGTCCACACTGACTACAGACTCGGCGATACGCTCCACCTGATCAGCAGCATAAATGCCCTGGTAATCGAGGCGTTTTTGAGCCGTACGGACCGGATCAAGAGTCAGGGGTAATTTTACCTTTTGCATAGGGCGCGCATATTAACTTTGTAACGTCGTATAGTCAAAGAAAAAGGCACCCGAAGACGCCTTTTGCCATTTATTCGCACACATTGCGGCCTGTAGTTTAAAATGCTGTCATCCGTTGCGCCAGAGCTTAAAGAAAAAATATGCCAAAGATTATTCTTGCTTCAACCTCACCCTATCGTCGACTGCTGCTGGAAAAGCTCGGTATCGACTTCGAATGCGCCGCGCCAGAGGTAGATGAAACGCCGCTGGCGGATGAATCTCCGCGCCACCTGGTACAGCGCCTGGCGCAGGCAAAAGCCCAGGCGCTGGCATCGCGCTTCCCCGAGCATTTGATTATTGGCTCGGATCAGGTGTGCGTTCTCGACGGCGAAATCACCGGTAAACCGCATACCGAAGAGCATGCGCGCCTGCAGTTAAAGAAAGCCAGCGGTTCCGTGGTCTCTTTTTATACCGGGCTTGCATTATATAACTCAGCCACCGGTCATTTGCAGACGGAATGCGAACCCTTCGATGTCCATTTTCGCCATCTGAATGAGAAAGAGATCCGCAATTACATCCGCATAGAAAGCCCGCTCAACTGCGCAGGCAGTTTTAAAAGTGAAGGGCTGGGGATTACGCTCTTTGAGCGTCTTGAAGGCCGGGACCCGAACACCCTGGTTGGCCTGCCGTTGATTGCGCTGTGTCAGATGCTACGGCGTGAAAAGGTGGATCCGCTGGGGTGATGTGATTTTCCCTCTCCTTGTGAGAGAGGGACGGATGAGGGCATCAACCGCCCTCACCTTTTACTTCTGGCTGCGCAGCACCTGCAGGCAGTGTTTCAGTCCGTCATCCATCGGTGCTTCAATACGCAGCGTTTCGCCGGTACCCGGATGCGTGAACTTCAGCGCTGCCGCGTGCAGGAACAGGCGATTTAACCCGGTTGACGCCAGCTGCTTATCGAACTCACGATCGCCATAGCGATCGTCAAAGGCAATGGGATGCCCGGCATGCAGCGTGTGCACACGGATCTGGTGCGTACGTCCGGTGACCGGGCTACAACGTACCAGCGTCGCAAACGCAAAGCGCTCTTCCACTTTGAAGCGCGTCTCCGACGGTTTCCCTTCCTGGCTCACGCGAACAATACGTTCACCGCTTTGCAAAATGTTTTTCAGAAGCGGTGCCTGCACCACTTTGGTATGCGAAGACCACTGACCGCGCACCAGCGCCAGGTAATCTTTCTGCATTCCCTTCTCGCGCAGCTGCTCATGCAGCGAACGCAGGGCCGAGCGTTTTTTCGCCACGAGCAGCACGCCGGAGGTGTCGCGATCGAGACGATGCACCAGCTCAAGGAAGCGCGCTTCCGGGCGCAGCGCCCGCAGGCCTTCAATCACCCCGAAGCTCAGACCGCTACCGCCGTGAACCGCAGTACCGGATGGTTTATTCAGCACCAGAATGTGGTCATCCTCATAAAGGATAACGTCGCTCAGCGCCGCGACTTTCTGCAGATGCGGTGACACCGCCTCTTCGTCACGTTCCGCTACGCGTACCGGCGGAATACGGATTTCATCGCCGGCTTCCAGTTTGTATTCTGGTTTAATGCGTTTTTTGTTAACCCGCACTTCCCCTTTACGCAGGATGCGGTAAATCATACTTTTCGGCACGCCTTTCAGCTGGGTGCGCAAAAAGTTATCGATACGTTGCCCGGCTTCATCAGCGGCAATCGTGACATGTCTTACAGATGGCGTCTCAGTTTTCATGGTCGGCGATTCTAAATAGCAAGGCGCATTCGCGCCACTCATTTTTCTGTGCTTATATATATTACTAACTGGTTACAACGAGCGCTTCTGACAGCAGATTGTTTGTTATTAGAACAATCCTGCCAAAGAAGTGAAAAAACTGTGAGTAACCGGGTAGCAAATGGTGAAAGTCATCTTGCTATAACAAGGTTAGCAATGGAATAATGATGCGGTTTTCCGTGTTGAATCTTGTTAAAACAAGCAAAGTAACGGAATGACCCATTTTGTCTGACCGATCGACCACGCGGCAATGGCGTAAGACGTATTGATCTTTCAGACAGTTAGCGGGCTGCGGGTTGCAGTCCTTACCGGTAGACGGAATCTTCTCTGGTGATAATTTCCCAGACAGTTCCCCAGTTAATTGCACTGTTTTTCCGTTTGAAATACAGGCAGCCGACACTCTGCGCCTCTTAAGCGTACGACAACCGTGAGGTTGGCGACGTCAATAGTCACGAGGCCATCGGTACATCCCCGGAAAGGCATTACTCTGCCCGCAGCTTAGTCGTCAATGCAAGAATAATGAGTAAGTTACGATGAAAAGAATGTTAATCAACGCAACTCAGCAGGAAGAGTTGCGTGTCGCCCTTGTTGATGGGCAGCGCCTGTACGACCTGGACATTGAAAGTCCTGGCCACGAACAGAAAAAAGCGAACATCTACAAAGGCAAAATCACCCGTATTGAACCGAGTCTGGAAGCGGCATTTGTTGATTACGGCGCTGAACGTCACGGTTTCCTCCCCCTCAAAGAAATTGCCCGCGAGTACTTCCCTGCTAGTTATAACTCCCATGGCCGTCCCAACATCAAAGATGTTCTGCGTGAAGGTCAGGAAGTTATCGTTCAGATTGATAAAGAAGAGCGCGGTAATAAAGGCGCGGCATTAACCACCTTTATCAGCCTTGCGGGGAGTTATCTGGTACTGATGCCAAACAACCCGCGTGCGGGTGGTATCTCTCGCCGTATCGAAGGTGATGACCGTACTGAACTGAAAGAAGCGCTGGCAAGCCTCGAGCTGCCGGATGGCATGGGTCTGATTGTCCGTACCGCAGGCGTTGGCAAATCTGCCGAAGCGCTGCAGTGGGACTTAAGTTTCCGCCTGAAGCACTGGGAAGCCATTAAGAAAGCCGCAGAAAGCCGTCCGGCACCGTTCCTTATCCATCAGGAAAGTAACGTTATCGTTCGCGCCTTCCGTGACTACCTGCGCCAGGACATCGGTGAAATCCTGATTGATAATCCGAAAGTGCTTGAGCTGGCTCGCCAGCACATCGCGGCGCTCGGTCGTCCGGATTTCAGCAGCAAAATCAAACTGTACACCGGTGAAATCCCGCTGTTCAGCCACTACCAAATCGAATCGCAGATCGAATCCGCTTTCCAGCGTGAAGTCCGTCTGCCGTCCGGTGGTTCTATTGTTATCGACTCCACCGAGGCGCTGACCGCCATCGATATCAACTCCGCCCGCGCGACTCGCGGCGGCGACATCGAAGAAACGGCGTTTAACACCAACCTCGAAGCGGCCGATGAAATCGCCCGCCAGCTGCGTCTGCGTGACCTCGGCGGCCTTATCGTTATCGACTTCATCGACATGACCCCGGTACGCCATCAGCGTGCAGTGGAAAACCGTCTGCGTGAAGCGGTGCGCCAGGACCGTGCGCGTATCCAGATTAGCCATATCTCCCGCTTCGGTCTGCTGGAGATGTCCCGTCAGCGTCTGAGCCCGTCGCTTGGCGAGTCCAGCCATCACGTCTGCCCGCGCTGCTCCGGTACTGGTACCGTACGTGATAACGAATCATTGTCGCTCTCTATTCTGCGTCTGATTGAAGAAGAAGCGCTGAAAGAGAACACCAAAGAAGTTCACGCCATTGTGCCGGTGCCGATTGCCTCTTACCTGCTGAACGAAAAACGTGCAGCGGTTAGCGAAATCGAATCCCGTCAGGGCGGCGTTCGCTGCATCATCGTGCCGAACGATCAGATGGAAACGCCGCACTACTCGGTGCTGCGCGTGCGTAAGGGTGAAGAAACCACCACCCTGAGCTACCTGCTGCCGAAACTGCACGAAGAAGAGATGGCGCTACCGGCTGACGAAGAGCCTGCTGAGCGTAAGCGTCCGGAACAACCGGCGCTGGCCACCTTCACCATGCCGGACGTACCGCCTGCACCAGAAGCCGAGGCGGCACCGAAAGCCCCTGCTGCTGCGGCAAAAGCGGCTCCTGCCGTGGCAACCCCGGCGGCACCTGGTCTGGTGAGCCGCTTCTTCGGCGCGCTGAAAAACCTGTTTGCTGGCAGCGAGCCGGCGAAAGAAGTTGAACAGGCTCCGGCGAAGAAAGAAGAGAAGCAGGAACGTCAACAGGATCGTCGTAAACCGCGTCAGAACAACCGCCGCGACCGCAACGATCGCCGTGACCGCAATGAAAACCGCGATAACCGCGACCGTGACAACCGTGATAATCGCGACAACCGTAGCGAGAACGCGGAAGGTCGTGAAGAGAACCGTCGTAACCGCCGCGATAAGCAGCAGAACGGCGAACCGCGCGAACAGCGTCAGCCGCTGGCGCAGGAAGACGGTGAAAAAGCGAAAGGTCGTGACGATCAGCAGCAGTCACGCCGCGAGCGTAACCGTCGCCGTAACGACGACAAGCGTCAGGCACAGCAGGAAGTCAAAGCGCTGAACCGCGAAGAACAACCGGCTCAGGAAACCGAGCAGGAAGAAAGCGTTCAGCAGACCATGCCGCGTCGTAAGCCGCGTCAGCTGACCCAGAAAGTGCGCTACGAGTCTGCAGAAGAGACCCGTACAGAGTCTGCACCGGTAGAAGCGCAGGCTGAAACCGAAGCACCGGCTCGCGCTCCGCGTACCGAACTCGCGAAGCTCGATCTGCCAGCCGTCGTGGAAGCACCGACCGAGCAGGATGACAACGCAGAAGCCCGTGATGCTGCCGGTATGCCGCGCCGCTCACGCCGCTCTCCGCGCCACCTGCGCGTCAGCGGTCAGCGCCGTCGTCGTTATCGTGATGAGCGTTACCCGCTGCAGTCTCCGATGCCGCTGACCGTAGCGTGCATGTCTCCGGAAATGGCCTCTGGTAAAGTCTGGATCCGCTACCCGGTTGCGCGCCCGCAGGATCAGGTTGCTGAAGAGCAGCGTGAAGCTGAGATGACGCAGCAGGTTGCACCAGTGGTCGTTGAAGAACAACCTCAGGCACCGGCTGTCGTTGAAACTGCCCCGGTTGTTGCAGCAGAAGTGGTTGCTGAAGCGGTGAAAGACGTTGAAGTCGCTGAACCGCAGACCGCCACCGAAGCCCCTCAGGCACCGGTGGTAGAGACCAGCCATCCTGAAGTCATTGCCACTGCCGTAAGCGAGCAGCCGCATTTCATCGCTGAGCAGGATGAAGTGGTTGCAGAAGAAGTTGCCGAGGAAGTAGAACCGGCTGCTGAAGTGGAAATGGCCGTCCAGCCTGTTGTCGCCCCTGTTACAGCGCCGGAAGCGGTTGCCGTTCAGGAGACCGTGGTTGTCGCAGCGCCGGTAGAAGCCGCGAAACCGGTGGAAATCAAAGCACCGGCTGCAAGCGATGATAATCATCATGCCACTGCACCGATGACTCGCGCTCCGGCACCGGACTACGTACCAGAAGCCGCGCGTCACAGCGACTGGGTTCGCCCGGCCTTCGCTTTCGACGGTAAAGGTGCTGCCGGTGGTCATAGCGCCACTCAGCAGGCAAGCGCTGCCCCAACCCGCCCTCAGCCGGTTGAGTAAGCCAGTCTCTCTGCGGGCGGTATCTCACCGCCCCTGAGTAAAGATAAAAGGGCCCATGTTTAACATGGGCCCTTTTTTATTGTGCGGTGCAAAGACGGTTAGCAGGATCGCAGATAAAAAAAGGCCCGCCCCGGGGTGAATGGGGCGGGCAGAGAAAGCGGCCCAGTTTCCAGACCAGCTTTAAAAACGAGAGCTTATCGGTTCAGCTGGAACAGGGACATTCCCTGCATATCGCTGAAAGTCTTGTAGGATGCCTGCAAAGCAGCCTGCTGCATCACGTAGTTAGAGATAGTGGCGTTCCAGTCAACGTCGACTAAATCGCTCATCTGCGCGGTCTGGCTCAGCGTACGGTCAGCCCCCAGCGCATCCAGTTGCGTCAGCTCGTTCATCTGCGTGCCAAGTTCGGCACGAACGCTCAGAACGTTGTTCAGAGAGTTACGCAGGCCACGGTTGGTTTTCTCAATTGCCGCCAGCGCAACTTCACCTTTAGCATCATCACCTTCAACCGGTGTTTTCAGTGCGGCAATCGCCGTATCGAGCATTTTGAACACGTTGGTCTCAGACGGGCTACCGTCTGGCTCAGGTACGGCATTGCTGGTCAGGGCATCAAAAATCTTGTTACCGGTATGGCCGATGACCATGGTACGAGAGTAATCCACCTGCTGTTCGATGTTGTTGGTGCCACCAACATAGTTACCGTTAGCATCAAACGGTGGCTTGTCCGTGTTATAACCGCCAAACATGTAACGACCGTTGCCGTCCTGACCGTTAGCCAGGTTTAACAACTGATCGCGGATCCCCTGCAGGTCAGTTGCCATGGAGGCGCGGTCATCATCACTCAGCGTCCCTTTTGCGGCACTGATGATTTTCTCCTGGGCGGAGGTGATGGCAGAACCGACCTGGTTAAGCACGCTGTCCTCGAGCGAAACGCGCTGGTTGGCAAACTGACGCGCGGTGCTGAACTGCGCGTTTTGCGCCTGCGCCTGTGACAAAACCACCGCCTGGGAGGCTGCGATCGGGTCATCAGACGGACGGTTAACACGTTTACCGGTAGACATCTGCTCACCGTAACCAAGCCAGGTTGACTGGGAATCGGTGATACCACGCATATTCTGTTGGTACATCATTAAAGTACTGACACGCATGACTTTATGTCTCCTTAGCGAATATTAATTAACGCATCAAACAGCGTGTTTGCCGTTTGCAGTACCTGCGCATTCGCCAGGTAATACTGCTGGAAAAGCTGCAGCTTGCCGTACTCTTCATCGAGGCTCACCCCGGAGATAGTCTGCTGTTCACGGGTCAGCTGGGTCACCACATTGCCCTGCGTCGTGCTGCTGACTTTAAGCGTGGCGGTGGTGTTACCGACATCGCTCACCAGCGAGGCGTAGGCATCGTTAAACGACTTTGAGCCACCTACCAGCTTCTTGTTCTGCAGATCGAGCAGCGCCTGACCGTTACGGTTGTCGCTCTCGCCGCTGGTCGGGTCGTTTTTACCCATTGCCAGCTGTGAAGCATCGGTTATCTTCATGCCCATGTTGACGATGGCGTCGCTCACAGGTTTAACGGTGAAGCTGTTGTTTTCAGTCGCGGCGGTACCACCGACGCTTACTTTCAGGCCATCAAAGCTCAGCGTGTTGGTCGCCGGGTCGAAGTTACCGTTTACCGTGGTGTCATCGGCCGTGCGCGTAACGAGCCACTGACCGCCTTTGTATTCCACTTTGTAATCAGTCGCCTGAACTTTGCTGCTGTCGGTCATATCAACCGTCATCGTCGCGCCAGCGCTGTTTTTGCTGTTGCCTACGACGGAAGGCTTACCGAAGGAGAACACCTCTTTGCCCGGATCGCCGTTGGCATCCAGACCCTGAGTATGCTGCTGGTTGAACGAGTCGGCAAAAACCATCGCCAGCTGGTTCAGGTTATTACGTGCTTTATCCAGATCCTCAGTGCGGAAGGTCAACAGACCACCGAGTGAACCACTGGTCAGCAGTTTTTCCGGAATCTCAACGTTTCCGGCAACATCATCAACATAAGCAACCGTGGTACGGGATGGATCCGCGCTGCTCGGTACGGCGGCCAGCTGACGGGCAGACGTTCCCTGCACCAGGTTATAGCCGTTCGCCATGGTGATGTTGTAAGTGCCGCCGTCCTGCACGTTCACTTCAACGCCCACCAGCTGGTTCAGCTGAGTCACCAGCTGATCGCGCTGATCGAGCAGATCGTTCGGTGACGCCCCTGCGCCAACGCCGGTCATGCGGGCAATCTTGTCGTTCAGGCTGGCAATCTGTTTGGCATAGTTGTTGATCTGATCAACGCTTGAGGCAATAGACTGGTTAACCTGCTTGTCCTGGTCACGCAGATACTGATCGGTCACCTTAAACTGGTTTACCAGTCCGTTGGCTTTACCCAGCACCGCCTGACGCGCTGCCGGATCTTCGGCGTTGCTCACCAGCGTCTGCATACTTTTGAAAAAATCCTGCAGCGTGGCGGAGAGCGAGTTGGTGGTATCGGAGAGCACGTTGTCGATTTTCGACATCTGCTGGTAGCGCGTGGTCAGGCCGCTGCCCTGGTTTTGTGCGGCGCGCAGCTGGTTGGTGATGAACGCGTCATATTCGCGCTGAACGCCAGTCACGTTCACCCCGTTTCCGGTCCAGCCACCGGCGCCCAGCGAGCTGTTCGCAGCCGCAAGAATTGTTGTCTGACGGGTGTAGCCGGCGACGTTGTAGCTGGAGATGTTATTACTGACGGTGTTCAGCGCTGCCTGAGCGGCGCTGAGTCCGCTCATTGCGCTGTTAAACAAACTGGACATGGCTGTTCCTTATCTCTTCTTTTATAGCGTTGTTATCGACCACAGCACGACAAACTTGAGTGATTTCAGAACAGATTTTCAATATCGTTGCTGTAGGCTTTGCTCACTTTTTCGCCCATGGATTTCAGCTGTTGGATCATGCTGGTGAGCTTACGGGCATAGTTCGGATCGGTGGCGTATCCGGCGCTCTGCAGCGCCTGTGCGCCCTGCTCCGCCGTCGCGGCGTTGGTCACTGCGGCATAGCGCGGGTTGCGGGTCAACAGACCCACATAATCGGATAACGCTTCCAGATACGAGCTGTAAACGCGGAATTTGGCTTTCACTTTCTTCGCTTCGCCATTTTCAAATTCCGTGGTGGTGATTTCCGCCACCTTGCCCTTCCAGTCGGATGAGGCCTTTACCCCGAAGAGGTTGAAGCTTGGCTCGCCGTTTTCACGACGGATCTGCCGCTGGCCCCAGCCGGATTCCAGCGCGGCCTGCGCCAGAATCAGATGGTGTGGAATACCACTTTGCTGGCTCGCAAGTTTTGCCGGAAGCGAGAGCTGCGCCAGGAAGTCTTTGCTGTCACCGGAAAGCGCAGCATCACTGCCCGACGGCGCCTGAGGAATGGCTTTACGTACCATCTGGCGCAGGGTGTCATTCTGGTAAGTCGTCACCGTTTGCAGATCGAACTTCAGCGGTACCTGGGCGGCAGGCGCGGCGTCGCCCTGCGCACCGCCCATCTGTTTCACCATCTCCTCGGCAAGACCCAGCCCTTTACCGGCGGTCATCTGCTGGGCAATTTGCTGATCGTACATACTGGTATAAAGACGCGTCTGATCGGTACTGAGCGCCCCGTCTTTCGGCAGGGCTTCTCGCATACTTTTCAACATCATCTGCACGAACATCCCTTCGACCTGCCGGGCGACAGATCGAAGGTTGGCCTGCGGGTCCTGACCCGCTTTGGCCTTCAGTTCGTTGAGTGATTGTGCGTCCCAGGCCGCACCGCTCAGCAGTTTGCTATCACTCAGCATTAGATAATCTCAACTTTGGCACGCAGGCAGCCCGCGCTTTGCATCGACTGGAGGATCGACATCAGCTCGATAGGCGATGCCCCCAGCGCGTTGAGCGCCCGGACGACGTTGTTGAGATTCGCACTGGAACGAACGCTCTGAATCGCACCACCACTCTGACGCATATCAATCTGCGTTTGCGGTGTGACCACCGTCCGCCCACCGCCAAATGGCGTATCCGGCTGGCTCACCTGCTGGGAACGGTTCACCGTCACCGAGAGGTTACCCTGCGCAACGGCACAGCTGTCGAGCGTCACTTCGCGGTTCATCACCACGGAGCCGGTACGGGAGTTGATAATCACCCTCGCATCCTGCGGCGTGACGTTCACTTCCATATTCTGGATATCGGCCAGCAAACGCACCTGGCTGCTGTTACCGGTCGGTGCATGCACCTGAACGGTACGCGCATCAAGCGCGGTAGCATTGCCGTAACCGCTGCGGCGGTTAATGGTGTCGGCAATTTGCTGCGCCAGGGTAAAGTCTTCCTGATTCAGCTGCAGATTGATGGTATTGCTGGAGCCAAACTGGTTCGGCAGCTCACGTTCAACCACCGCACCGTTGGTAATGCGCCCGCCGTTAAGCTGGTTCACCTGCACACTGCTACCGCCCGCCGACGCCCCCGCGCCGCCGACCAGAATGTTCCCCTGCGCCAGCGCATAGACCTGGTTATCGACCCCTTTTAACGGCGTCATCACCAGCGTACCGCCGCGCAGGCTTTTAGCGTTACCCATGGAAGAGACCACCACGTCGATGGTCTGCCCCTGACGGGCGAACGCCGGGAACTGGGCGGTAACCATCACCGCCGCCACGTTTTTCAACTGCATGTTAGTCCCGGCCGGAACGGTGATCCCGAGCTGCGACAACATGTTATTCAGGCTCTGGGTGGTAAACGGCGTCTGCGTGGTCTGGTCACCTGTACCATCCAGCCCCACCACCAGGCCATAACCGATTAGGGAGTTTTCCCGCACGCCCTGAATGCTGGTGAGATCGCGAATACGCTCGGCATGTGCGAATCCTGTCACCAGTACCAGAACCATGCTAACCAGGGTTTTAAACATAATTCACCTCGTTTACATCGGCGATAAGTTAAGGAAGAAGCGCTGCAGCCAACCCATGTTCTGCGCCTCGTTGATATAACCATTACCCACGTACTCGATGCGGGCATCCGCCACCTGGGTGGAAGGTACGGTGTTGCTGCCGCTTATCGTGCGTGGGTTTACAACGCCGGAGAAGCGGATAAATTCGGTGCCCTGATTGATGGCTATCTGTTTCTCACCAACCACGTGCAGGTTACCGTTAGACAGGACCTGATCGACGGTGACGGTCAGCGTGCCGCTGAAGGTGTTGCTGGCATTCGCCCCACCCTTACCGTTAAAGCTGTTGCCGCCTGCGGCATCCACATCGGCACGTCCGTTGCCAAACAGACCCTGCAGATAACGCGGTACGGTACTGAAACCAAAGTTGGTTTTCCCGTCGCGGCTGGCATTCGCCGACGAGCTCTTACTGGCGCTGACGTTTTCCTGAAGCTGGATAGTCAGAGTGTCGCCAATGTTGCGAGGTCGTCGGTCCTCAAAGAGTGGCTGATAGCCGTAGTTAATCGGCTGCGCAGTCTGGAATATAGAACCGTTGACCACAGGAACCGGGCCAGGCGTGGGCTGTGCGGAGGTCGCGCCTTCCACCAGCGGCTTGGTCGGGATCAATGCGCATCCCGTCATGGATAGCACCATAACGGTAAGAAGCGGATAACAAAACGCAGCGGATTTTTGCATTGCTTTCATCTTCTGAATAAAAAATCCGGTGCGAGAAACTCGCACCGGTTACCTCTTACAGCTGCGTCAGTTTCTGCAGCATCTGGTCAGTGGTCGTAATCGCCTTACTGTTAATTTCGTAGGCGCGCTGAACCTGGATCATATTGACCAGTTCCTCTGCCACGTTAACGTTCGACGTTTCAACGTACCCCTGGTACAACAAACCGGCACCGTTCAGCCCCGGCGTGCTCTCGTTCGGCGCGCCGGAGGACTGGGTTTCGGTGTACAGGTTTTCACCAATGCTCTCCAGACCGGTATCGTTCATAAAGGTGGTCAGGTTAAGCTGACCGACCTGCACCGGGTTGGTTTGCCCCTGCTGGGTTACGCTGACCACACCATCACGACCGATGGTGATGCTCAGGGCGTTCGCAGGAATGGTAATAGCCGGCTGCACCTGGAAGCCGCCAGCGGTCACCAGTTGGCCGTTCTGATCTACCTGGAAGGAGCCATCGCGGGTATACGCCATGGTGCCGTCCGGCAGCATTACCTGGAAGAAGCCCTGGCCTTTGATCGCCACGTCTTTACTGTTGTTGGTCTGAGACAGGTTGCCCTGACTGTGCAGACGCTCAGTCGCCACCGGACGAACACCGGTACCAATCTGCAGACCAGACGGCAGCGTGGTTTGCTCAGAAGACTGAGCACCCGGCTGACGGATGGTCTGATATAACAAATCCTCAAACACGGCGCGCTGGCGCTTAAAACCATTGGTGCTGACGTTTGCCAGGTTGTTGGCAATCACGTCCATATTGGTTTGCTGCGCGTCCAGGCCAGTTTTGGCGATCCATAATGAACTGATCATAATCTTTAGCTCATAGACAAGAGTTGGTTAGCCTTCTGCGCGTTGCTATCGACGTTGCTGATAACCTTCATCTGCATTTCGAAACGACGCGCGCTGGCGATCATATCGGCCATTGCCGCCACAGGTTTAACGTTACTTCCTTCCAGTACGCCGGACTGCAGGCGAATACTCTGGTCAGCTTGTAACATTGGCCCACGGGTCGCCTGTGCGGCGGCGCTGAGACGGAACATACCGTCATCACCGCGCACCACTTCATTGTTCTGGGCTTTCACCAGTTTCAGTCGTCCCACCGGCGCAATGGTGTTCGGCGGATCGCCCGGGTTAAGCGCAGAAATGGTACCGTCGGCCGCGATAGTGACTTCGGAACCTTCCGGCACCACAATCGGGCCGCCTTCACCAATGACCGGATTTCCCTGAATGGTGAGCTGTCCGGTTGGGGTGACCTGGATGTTACCGTTACGGGTGTATCCTTCGCTGCCGTCTGCGGCCTGAACGGCTAACCAGCCGTCCTGCTGCAGCGCAACATCGAGCGGCCGTGCCGTATAGTCCAGCTGACCCGGCGTCATATCGGCACCCGGCGTGGAAGCAGTAACCAGCGTACGGGTCTGCACGGTTTCCCCGTTAACAGGCACCGCACGTAACGCCGTCAGCTGAGCGCGAAAACCAGGCGTCGAGCCGTTGGCGAGGTTGCTGGCAGTCACTGCCTGCTGATCCAGCGTCTGGCTGGCCGCGCCCATCGCGGTATATATTGCGTGATCCATTAAGCCATCCCTTCAGGCGCTTAGCGCAGGTTAACCAGGGTGTTGAGGATCTGATCCTGGGTTTTGATGGTCTGCGCGTTAGACTGATAGTTACGCTGCGCGACAATCATGTTCACCAGTTCTTTACTCAGATCGACGTTAGAGGCTTCCAGCGCACCGTTGGTGAGCTTACCGAAGTTACCTTCGCCCGCGGTGCCAAGCAGCGCCACGCCGGAAGACTGAGTGGCTGACCAGACGTTGTTGCCTTCGGACTGCAGACCTTCGTTGTTCGCGAAGTTGGCGAGAACAATCTGACCCAGAACCTGGCTCTGTTGGTTGGAGTAGTTACCGACTACCGTGCCGTCGTCGTTGATCTGATAGCTCACCAGGTCGCCCGGTTTGAAACCGTTCTGGTTGGTCGCCACGATGTTGTTAGAGCCGGTGTTCTGCTGCATGGAGTTCAGGAAGCTCAGGCTAAAGGTGCTCGCCTGAGAGCCGTTCAGAGAACCCATGGCGATGTCGATCTGCGGCTGAGCGTTAGCGGTCGGTGCCAGCGCGCCGGTTGCCGGATCGTAGTTACGTACTTCGGTCAGCGCACCGCTGTCGCTGTAGGTCATCTGCGCCTGTTTAATGGCGGTGGAACCCGCGATGCTGGAGTCCTGGGTGTAGACATCCCATTTGTTATCCGCGGTTTTGACGTAGTAAACGTTCATGTCGTGGGAGTTACCCAGACTGTCGTAAACGGTCACAGACCCTTTTTTGTTGTAGCTGTCAGCGTTAGCCGGATCGAACGGAGACACCTTCGGCAGTTTGTCGGTGGAGTTCAGGTTGATCTGCTGAGACGCGGTGGTGGTGGCTTTCGCCGCCATCAGCGTATTCGGGATATTCAGCGGAACCGGGTTTGCACCCTGCTGAACGGTCGGCGGAGTACCGGTTGCCGGGTAGCCGGTCAGCTGCATACCCTGCATGTTGGTCAGGTTACGGTTTTCATCGAGCTTGAACTGGCCGTTACGGCTGTAGTAAATGGTGCCGTTGCTGTCGACCATACGGAAGAAACCGTTCTGGCTGATAGCGACGTCCAGCGCACGGCCAGTACCGGTGGTGGTGCCGTCGGTGAAATCCTGAGTGATCCCGGCAACTTTTACACCAAGACCCACTTTGGAGCCGGCGAACATGTCAGCAAATGACGCTGAGCCGGATTTAAAGCCATAAGTGGCGGAGTTGGCAATGTTGTTGCCGATGACATCGAGATTAGTCGAAGCAGCATTCAGGCCGCTGACCGCTTGAGAAAAGGACATAACTTTCTCCTGATAAGGTTGAAGGCTTAGAGAATCTGGCGAACTTCACTGAGCGTGGTGGTGCCGAAGACACCGAGATCCAGCACGTTACCGTTGGCATTACGAGTCACCCCCTGAACCGGGGCAAACTTCAGCGGCTGGGCGACCAGCTGCGTACCGCCGTTGCTGGCTGTAATGGAAACGTTGTAAGCACCGTCCGGAACATTGCTGCCATCCGTCTGCGTACCATCCCAGGTAAAGGTATGAACACCGGCAGACAGACCGCCCAGTTCAAGGGTACGTACCACTTTGCCGGTATTGTCGGTAATGGTGACGGTGACTTTATCGGCAGGCTGCTGCAGCTCAACGCCAAACGGCGTGGTGCTGACCTTGCCGCCCTCGGTCGCCTCCTGCGTACTGACTTTGTCGCCATCGGAGGTTTTCTCAGAACCGGCCAGAATCACGTTACCCGGGATCATGACGCCACGACCAATCAGCGACGCTGCCTGCAGCGACTGATTGCTGTCTATCTGTCCGGAGATTGAACCCAGGGTGGTGTTGAGTTTTTCAATGCCGCTTACGGTACTGATCTGCGCCAACTGCGTGGTCAGTTCGTTGTTCTGCATCGGGTTGGTCGGATCCTGGTTTTTCAGCTGCGCCACCAGTAAGGTGAGAAAGCTGTTCTGCAGATCCGCAGAGTTACTGCCGGTGAGTGAGCCGGATCCGCCGGTTTTGGTCGTCGCTCCGGTATTCGTGGGATCGTTAACGTTAACCGCTATCGACATGGTTTCCTCCTTTATTGACCCAACGTCAGGGTTTTGAGCATCATGCTCTTCACGGTGTTCAGCACTTCAACGTTCGCCTGGTAGCTGCGGGACGCTGACATGGTGTTGACCATTTCCCCGACGACATCAACGTTCGGCATCCGCACATAGCCCTTTGCGTCCGCCAGCGGGTTACCCGGCTGGTACACGAGCTTGTCCGGTGCCTGGCTTTCCACCACATCGCTGACCTTCACACCCCCCGTCGCCGCACCCAGAGGGGCATCGACCTGGAACACCACCTGCTTGGCACGATACGGCTGGCCATCTGGCCCGGTCACACTGTCGGCGTTCGCCAGGTTGCTGGCCGCCACGTTCAGTCGCTTGGACTGTGCGGTAAGCGCAGAACCTGCAACATCAAAAATGTTAAGCAACGCCATCAGTTACCCCCCTGCAGTACGCTCATCATGCTTTTGATTTGTCCGCCAAGGACGGTCAACCCGGTTTGATACTGCAGGCTGTTATCCGCAAACTGCGTACGTTCCCGGTCCATATCGACGGTGTTGCCATCCATCGACGGTTGATCGGGAATGCGGTACAGCAGGTCGGTCTGCGGTGCAGTCATCGCCTGGGCGGGGATATGACGAGCAGAGGTCAACGACAGTGAAACACCATTGGTTTCTGCCCTACCACGCTCCATCACTTTTTTTAGTTCGCTGGCAAAGTCGATATCGCGCGCCTGGTACCCCGGGGTATCGGCGTTGGCAATATTGGCAGCCAGAATCTCCTGACGACCGGCACGCAGATTCAGCGCTTCCTGCTGAAAACGTAGCGCGGCGTCGAGTTTATCGAGCATGGCTCCTCCGCTAATGACAAAGATTCAGCGCACACTTTAATTCTCTATGCGCCAAGGTTATCGCCGGAATAAACGCAAAATGCGTCGCTATTTATTCCGTTGAACTCTTTGCACTACGGGTAGAATCCTGTCATTCCTGAACAGACTGGGGTGGCGATGCGTATCCTGAAAAGTACTCTGACACTTGGCTTGCTGTTGCTAAGCCCGCTGGCGTTGGCGCAGGATCTCAATGCGCAACTGACGACGTTTTTCACCCAACGGCTCGCCGGTTTCAGCGACGACGTGACGGTGAACGTTCGCAGCCCGGAAAACACTTTTCCGCAATGTGATGAACCTGCGCTGAGCGTGCCTTCCAGCGCTCGTCTGTGGGGGCACCTGAACGTGCTGGCACAATGTGGCCCGGAGAAGCGTTATCTGCAGGTCGATGTTCAGGCGGTAGGCAATTACGTTGTGGCGGCACAGGCCGTCACGCGTGGCAGCCTGCTACAGTCGGAGAGTGTGACGTTAAAACGTGGCAGACTGGATACCCTTCCGCCACGTACCATGCTGGATATTGCGCAGGCACAGGATGCTATCAGCCTGCGCGATCTGGCCCCTGGTCAGCCGGTTCAGCTGTCGATGCTGCGGCAGGCATGGCGGGTAAAAGCCGGTCAGAAGGTCCAGGTTATCGCCAGCGGTGAGGGCTTTAGCGTCAATGGAGAAGGTCAGGCATTAAACAACGCTGCGGTGGCGCAAAACGCCCGCGTGCGCATGTCATCGGGCCAGGTGGTCAGTGGCAGGGTCAATGCTGATGGGAATATTCTGATTAACCTATAATCTTTTTAAAGAATTTGCGCGGGCTGCCGATAAATTATCAACATATGATGATGGCAGGTTGGTATGCCACAAACCTCGATGAGGACAGAACAATGAGCATTGATCGTACATCGCCCCTGAAACCTGTTAGCGCGGTACAGCCTCGCGAAGCCAATGATGTCGGTACGCAGAAAAGTCGTCTGGAGAAATCGTCTGCCAGCAACAGCACCAGCGTGACGTTAAGCGACGCCCAGGCGCGCCTGACTCAGGCCGGTAACGGCGACATCAACGTTGAACGTGTTGAAGCATTGAAAACGGCGATTCGCAACGGCGAGCTTAAGATGGATACCGGCAAAATTGCCGATGCGCTGATTCAGGAAGCGCAGAGTTCGATTCAGAGTAAGTAACCGTATGAGTCGTCTGTCAGAACTTCTGGACCAAATGACAGTCATCCTGAACTCACTTAAAGAAGTGATGGATGCCGAACAGCAGCAGCTTTCCGTTGGCAGCATCAACGGCAGCACGTTGCAACGCATTACCGAAGAAAAAAGTTCGCTGCTGGCGGCGCTGGATTATCTTGAACAACAGCGCCGTATTGAGCAGGCGGCGCAGCGTTGCGCCAATGATGATATCGCTGGCCGCTGGCAAATTATTACGGAAAAGACGCAGCATCTGCGCGATCTCAACCAGCACAATGGCTGGCTGCTTGAAGGGCAAATCGCCATGAATCAGCAGGCGCTGGACGTACTGAAGCCGCATCAGGACCCGGGCCTGTATGGCAAAGACGGGCAAACCTTCAACGCCTCTCGCGGCGGTAAAAAGTTCTCGGTTTAATTCCTGCAAATACTATTTTATGTGGTGCCGGTTAGCGCTTTGCTAACCGGCAGCGCACTATTATGCCGTTCGGCGGGCAAACTCTTTCGCTTTAAAGCCCAATAGCATGAGCGTGGCAAAGTAGGTCACGATACCCACAACCACCACCGCAAACAGACGCATCAGACGTACAGGCATGGTTCCCTGCGACCACTCAGGCATCACGTACATCATGCCGAGAAGCGCTGCGGCCATCACCACCACCGCAACAATAAGGCGCAGTAAAAACATGCCCCAGCCCGCCTGCGGTGTGAAAATTTTCTGTTTCCGCAGCTGCCAGTAAAGCAGCGAGGCGTTAAGACAGGCGCCCAGACCAATCGAGAGCGCCAGCCCGGCGTGCTTCAGCGGCCCGATAAACGCCAGGTTCATTACCTGGGTCAGCACCAGGGTAACAATGGCAATTTTCACCGGCGTTTTGATGTCCTGGCGTGAATAGAAGCCAGGTGCCAGCACTTTCACCACGATAAGTCCCATCAGCCCCACCGAGTAGGCCACCAGCGCTCGCTGGGTCATCGCCGCATCAAAGGCGGTGAATTTGCCGTACTGGAATAAGGCCACCGTCAGCGGTTTAGCGAGGATGCCAATCGCGACGGCGCTTGGCAGTGCCAGCAGGAAGCACAGACGCAGCCCCCAGTCCATGAGACGGCAATATTCATCATGGTTGCCGCTGGCGAAGCTTTTCGACAGCGACGGCAGCAGAATAGTGCCCAACGCCACGCCCAGTACCCCGGACGGGAACTCCATCAGGCGGTCGGCGTAGTACATCCAGGAAACCGAGCCGGACACCAGGAATGAGGCAAAGATGGTGTTGATGATAAGCGAGACCTGGCTGACGGAAACGCCGAGGATAGCTGGCCCCATCTGTTTCACGACGCGCACTGCCCCGGCATCTTTCAGATTAATGCGCGGCAGAACCAGCATACCGATTTTTTTCAGGTGCGGCAGCTGGTAGAAAAGCTGCAGTACGCCGCCGACGGTCACTGCCCACGCCAGCGCCAGCACCGGCGGATGGAAATACGGCGCGGCAAACAGCGCAAAACCAATCATGCTGACGTTCAGAAAGGTTGGCGCAAAAGCGGGGACAGAGAAACGGTTCCAGGTATTCAGGATCGCCCCAACCAGGGAGGCCAGCGAGATAAGCAGAATATACGGGAAAGTAATGCGCAGCAGTTGGGTCGTTAAGGCGAATTTATCCGCCGTATCGGCAAAGCCCGGCGCGGTAATGGTGATAACCCAGGGCGCTGCCAGCATCCCCAAAATAGTCACCACCGCCAGCGCCAGCGTCAGCAAGCCTGAAACGTAAGAGACGAACACCCGGGTCGCGTCTTCACCCTGCTTGCTTTTATATTCGGCAAGGATCGGCACAAACGCCTGAGAGAAGGCCCCTTCGGCAAAAATGCGCCGCAGGAGGTTAGGCAACTTGAAGGCCACGAAAAAGGCGTCGGTCGCCATACCGGCACCGAACACGCGCGCAACAATCGCATCGCGCGCAAATCCCAGCACGCGGGAAAACATGGTCATTGAACTGACGGCCGCCAGCGACTTTAGTAAATTCATTGAAGTGTAATTCCACAACCCTGCAGCAAAACGCCTGCAAGGCAGGCGTAGAAAAGTGCCGATAGTCTACCGGGTTCCCGATGAATTACTACCAACAGATGTTACACGAGATTTATGCTGCTACTCATT
The DNA here is from genome assembly GCF_003634235.1 of Yokenella regensburgei. Classification (NCBI taxonomy): domain Bacteria; kingdom Pseudomonadati; phylum Pseudomonadota; class Gammaproteobacteria; order Enterobacterales; family Enterobacteriaceae; genus Yokenella; species Yokenella regensburgei. Next base: position 1,781,181 of record NZ_RBIZ01000003.1, read on the forward strand.
CATCGCGTTCTGCCAGAGCTTCTCCACGATCCGCTGGGCAACCAGCGCCTGCTCACCAGACGTCTGGGGAACTGTCTGATTTTGCACACATTCGATAAAGTGACGCGCACAACCGGCAAAACCACGCTGCTCCAGCGTGCTTTCCCAGCCTGGCACCGGGCGCATGACGACGCCCGCTCCACGTTCTTCACGCCATTCGCGCATATCGGTCACTTCAAATACACCACCATCGGTTACCGCCTGCACGGTTTCACGCTGGCTACCCGCCCGACGGTGCATGCTGGTGGTGATTTGCAGCGACGACTGGCTGAAGTGATGTTCGGCGTAAAGCATCTCACCCTGATCGGTCGTCTGCAGCACGCCGCCCTGCAGCCTGGCACTGCCTCCCGCCAGCCACAGCGCGGTATCCACCACGTGCAGATAGTCGTCAAGCAGGGTGAAATGCAGATCATGAGGCCCTACGCTGTTGGTTCTGTGCTTATCCATACGCAATGATGACGCCGCAGAAAGCGTCGCTTTCAGCTCGTTATAACGTGGGGCAAAGCGACGATTAAAGCCAACCATCAGCGCCAGTTTGCGCCGCGCCGCCTGCTCCACCAGCCGCTCGGCATCAGCAAGCTTTTCAGCAAGCGGTTTGTCCACGCAGACATGCACCCCTGCTTTAAGCAGCTCGCTCACCACGTCGTAGTGCGTTGCGGTCGACGTGTGAACAAATACCGCATCGCACTGGGCAGCAAGCGCTGCCAGCGAGTCGGCGTAAGGAATGCGGTAGCTTTCGCAAACGGGCAGGGCTTTAGCTTTCGTCGGCGACCACGCCGCCTGCAGGGTCCAGTCAGTGGCGGCGCTGAGTACCGGTAACCACGCTTTTTGCGCAATACCGCCGAGCCCAACGACGCCTACGCGTAATTTTTGCGTCACGTTAATCTCCCAGGTGCGCCAGCAGTGAGTCAAGACGCAGCTTCAGCTCCGCCACTTCATCTTCAAGGGTTGCGACACGAGCGAGCAGACTTTCATCCTCTACCGGCGAGACTGCTTCAGCGACGGTTGCCAGGGTTTCCACATCACCGCTGAACAGGTGCATATATCGACTCTCACGCTTGCCTGGCTCTCTTGGCAGGCGCGCAACAAAAGGACCATCCTCACGGGCGGCAAGGCCTTCCAGCGTTGACTCAACCTCCGCCATATCACTGAACTCATACATCCGCTGGGCACGGCTTCGCAGCTCACCTGGCGTTTGCGCCCCGCGCAGCAGCAGGGTTGTGACGATAGCCACTTCGGCCGGGGTTAATTTCAGATCGCCAAATTCGGAATTGCAAAAGCGCTGCTCGTATTTTGTTACCCGGTTGCCAAAACCGCTGACCGTGCGCAGGTAATGGCGCTTCACCAGCATATCAAGATGCTCCTGCACCTCGGACTCGCTGAGCGACAGCACCGGCTCGCGGTTGGTTTTCTGATTACAGGCGGTCACTACCGCATTGACCGACAGCGGGTACTGCTCAGGCGTCGTCACCTGCTTTTCCAGCAGGCAACCAATGACGCGCGCTTCATATGCTGATAACTGATAGTTCATCTTATCCCCTTCATCCCTTAACGACCTGCGGTCCATTCCCGGGTGGTTAATGCGGTCAGAACATGGTCGCGCCACTCCCCGTCAATCAACAGGTAATCTTTGGCGTAACCCTCTTTTTCGAATCCCAGACGCGCCAGCAGTGCCCCGCTGCGCTGATTGTGCGGCATGTAGTTTGCCATGATGCGATGAATGTGTTGTGTCCGTTGCATATAGCGAATAACGGCAACCAGCGCTTCGTACATCAGCCCCTGCCCCTGCCATTTCTGCCCGATGGAGTAACCCAGGTAGCAGGCATGAAATGAGCCGCGCACAACGTTGGAAAAATTAGCCACGCCGATTATCTCTTTCTCATCAGGATCGAGCAGAGCAAAGTAGAAGGCCGAACCCTGTTTGTGGAATTCGTTAATCATGCTGAGCCGGGCCTGCCAGCCGGAGGGGTAACAGTGGCTGTCATCTCTCACCGGCTCCCAGGGCTTCAAATACTGGCGATTTTCCGCGTAATAATCGGCAAGCCGCCAGGCATCACGTTCATAAACCAGGCGCACCACCAGGCGGTCTGTCGTTAAGCGCACTTTCGGCACATTACTGCGATAGCCAAACATTTCCCCACTCCTTCACACGACCTGTAACCGCAACCACTCTTCTCTTCACTATACCTGCCCATTTGCGCTCTGTGAAAACAGCAACATACCATTTTTCTGCGCCACTTCCGCTTTTCAATTAAAAACCTCAATCAATCTTGCCTTTTGATAAAAAAATATTGTCGCTGGCAGCATAGGAAAAGCCCGCAACTCCCCGCAGAATAAGGAAGCATCTCTTTTTTATTTTCCCAGGGGGGGAAATGTCCCGCGTATCGCAGGCGAGGAGCCTGGGTAAATATTTCCTGCTGGTCGACAACATGCTGGTCGTGCTCGGCTTTTTCGTTGTATTCCCACTCATTTCCATTCGCTTTGTCGATCAGATGGGCTGGGCTGCCCTGATGGTGGGTATTGCGCTGGGTCTGCGTCAGCTGGTTCAGCAGGGTCTTGGCATTTTTGGTGGCGCAATTGCCGACCGCTTTGGTGCTAAACCCATGATCGTCACCGGGATGTTGATGCGCGCGGCAGGATTTGCCACGATGGCGGTCGCTCATGAGCCGTGGCTGCTGTGGGTGTCGTGCTTTCTTTCCGGTCTTGGCGGCACCTTGTTCGATCCCCCCCGCGCCGCGCTGGTGGTCAAGCTCGTGCGCCCGCATCAGCGTGGACGCTTCTTCTCGATTCTGATGATGCAGGACAGCGCCGGCGCCGTTATCGGTGCACTGCTGGGCAGTTGGCTGCTGCAGTATGACTTCCGCCTGGTGTGCAGCGCCGGGGCGGTGCTGTTTATCCTTTGCGCGGCGTTTAATGCCTGGTATCTGCCGGCCTGGAAACTCTCTACGGTGAAAACCCCGGTTCGTGAAGGTCTCGCCCGCGTGCTGCGCGATAAGCGCTTCGTCACCTACGTGTTGACCCTCACTGGCTATTACATGCTGGCGGTACAGGTAATGCTAATGCTGCCGATTATGGTCAACGATATTGCGGGCTCTCCGGCGGCGGTGAAATGGATGTACGCCATTGAGGCCGCCATTTCCCTGACGCTGCTGTACCCTATCGCCCGCTGGAGCGAGAAACGTTTTCGCCTGGAGCAGCGTCTGATGGCCGGGCTGGTGGTGATGTCGCTGTCGATGCTGCCAATTGGTCTCACCAGCAACCTGTCGCAGCTGTTTACGCTTATCTGCACCTTCTATATTGGCTCCATCATCGCCGAGCCTGCACGTGAAACGCTGAGTGCACAACTGGCCGATTCACGCGCCCGCGGCAGCTATATGGGCTTCAGCCGTCTGGGGCTGGCCTTCGGTGGGGCCTTTGGTTACGCCGGTGGCGGCTGGTTGTTTGATACCGGCAAAGCCTTCAACCAGCCGGAGTTGCCGTGGCTGATGCTCGCCATCGTCGGGCTTATCACCTTCGTGGCGTTGTGGTGGCAGTTCAGCCAGAAGCGCGCGTCCTCGCGGATGCTCGAGCCGCGTCTTTAAGCCTCTCAGGGCGGTGGATCCCTCGAGTTCACCGTCCCTCCCCCTCGTTTTCAGCATTTTCCGCTAGTCATCGTTTTACTGACAGCCCATGCTGCTTTGTGTCAGGATAAGTGCCTGGCATCATGTAGAGGAACACCATGAAGAAGATTTTTGTCATTGCCGCCCTGATTGTGAGCGGTGTGCTGGTGGGATGTAATCAGCTCACCCAGTATTCGGTCAGCGAGCAGGAAATTAACCAGGCGCTGCAAAAGCGCAATAATTTCTCCAAAGACATCGGACTGCCAGGCGTGGCGGATGCCCATATTCAGCTCACTAACCTGGCGAGCGCCATTGGCCGCGAAGAGCCGAATAAAGTCACCCTCAGCGGTGTGGCGACGCTCGACATGAACTCGCTGTTTGGTAGCCAGAAAGCCACTATCGATCTGAAGCTGAAAGCGCTGCCGGTATTCAATAAAGAGAAAGGCGCTATCTATCTGCAGGAGATGGAAGTGGTAGATGCGAAGGTGGAGCCGGAGAAGATGCAATCGGTGGTGCAGACCCTGATGCCTTATCTGAACCAGTCGCTACGCAGCTACTTTAACGAGCAGCCTGCCTATGTGCTGCGCGAAGACGCCAGCCGTGGCGAATCGCTGGCGAAGAAATATGCCAAAGGCATTGAGGTCAAACCGGGAGAAATTATTATCCCGTTTACTGATTAATCGTTGCAGGGCGCTGAGGCGCCCTTTTTTTTCGCCGTAAGATAAAGAGTGCAAAGGAAAACGTTTCCGCTTATCCTTAGTGCCCGGCAAAAAGCAGCCCATTGACTGAAACGACGAGCCGGAGCCCTCCATGACTGTACAACCCCAGGTTTTAAAAATTCGCCGCCCTGATGACTGGCATATTCACCTGCGTGACGGTGAGATGTTGCAAACGGTTGTCCCTTATACCAGTGAAATCTACGGCCGTGCGATCGTCATGCCGAATCTGGCTCCGCCTGTCACCACGGTAGAAGCCGCCATTGCTTATCGCCAGCGCATCCTTGATGCCGTCCCTGCCGGGCATGACTTCACCCCGCTGATGACCTGCTATCTGACCGATACGCTGGATCCGAACGAACTCGAGCGCGGGTTTAATGAAGGCGTATTTACCGCCGCAAAACTGTACCCGGCGAATGCGACCACCAACTCAAGCCACGGTGTCACCAGTACCGATGCCATTATGCCGGTACTGGAGCGCATGGAGAAACTGGGCATGCCGCTGCTGGTGCATGGCGAAGTGACCCACGCTGAGATTGATATTTTCGACCGTGAAGCCCGCTTTATTGAAACCGTGATGGAGCCCCTGCGCCAGCGTCTTCCTGGACTGAAAGTGGTATTCGAGCACATCACCACCAAAGATGCCGCCGAATACGTCCGCGACGGTAACGAGCTGCTGGCCGCCACCATCACCCCTCAGCATCTGATGTTTAACCGTAATCACATGCTGGTTGGCGGCATTCGTCCTCATTTGTACTGCCTGCCTATTCTCAAGCGTAACGTTCATCAGCAGGCGCTGCGTGAGCTCGTCGCCAGCGGTTTCAGCCGCGCTTTCCTCGGCACCGACTCCGCCCCACATGCCCGCCATCGCAAAGAAGCAAGCTGTGGCTGTGCAGGCTGCTTCAACGCGCCAACGGCGCTGGCAAGCTACGCTCAGGTGTTTGAAGAGATGAATGCGCTTGAGCACTTCGAAGCCTTCTGTTCGCTTAACGGCCCGCAGTTCTACGGCCTGCCGGTAAACGAAGGGTTTGTTGAGCTTGAGCGCAAGACAACTCAGGTTTGCGAAAGTATCGCCCTGCCGGACGATACCCTGATCCCGTTCCTCGCGGGTGAAACCGTGGCCTGGACCGTAAAGGCATAAAAAAACGTGCTCCCTGTTGCAAGCGCTTGCGCTTAACTGTATAAATATACAGTATAACAAACAGGGGGCTACTATGCGTATTGAAGTCACGATTGCCAAAACCACTTCCCTGCCTGCTGGCGCGATAGACGCACTGGCAGGCGAGCTTTCCCGCCGTATCAGCCATCACTATCCCGATGCCGAAGGTAAAGTCAGCGTGCGTTATGCCGCGAACAATAACCTCTCGGTGATTGGCGGAATCAAAGAAGATAAAGACCGGATCAGCGAAATCCTGCAAGAGACGTGGGAAAGCGCGGATGACTGGTTCGTCACCGATTAAGCAGTACCCTTTTCCCTCATTGTGTTGCCTTGCCGGGTCGCCCCGGCTTTTTTATTCCTGCGACAGTTCGCTCTCCCCTTTCCCGTAACGCAAGAAGCATATACTGGGTAATTATTGCGCAACCGACGCGGTAAATTAGACATTTGTGTTGCAGATTATTTAATTTCTCGAGTATTTTTCCATCTGTTGATATACTTATTTTGCTTCAGACATAACATGCATTGAACCTCGAGAGTCGTTATCTTTTAACACGCAGATAAGGGGTTATGATGGAAAAGAATAATGAAGTCATCCAGACCCATCCGCTTGTAGGATGGGACATCAGCACCGTTGATAGCTACGATGCGCTGATGCTGCGCTTACACTACCAAAACCCCACTCACGCGAGCAGTAAAGAAGCGGAAATCGGCCAGACCCTGTGGCTGACCACGGATGTTGCACGTCAGTTTATTTCGATACTGGAAGCAGGGATTGCGAAAATAGAAGCTGGCGACTATCAGCCTGATGAGTATCAAAGACATTAATACCCACCGTAATACAGGCTTACAAGGCACCTCCGGGTGCCTTAATTATTTGCCATGTTGTATTGAAACTGATTATTAATTACCCTGCTTATAAAGAATATTCTGGAAAGAGCGATGCAATACGATTTAATTGTGGTAGGAAGTGGCTCCGTCGGCGCCGCTGCTGGATATTATGCCCGCCGCGCCGGGCTGAACGTGCTGATGCTGGATGCGCATCTGCCCCCTCACCAACAGGGTAGCCACCACGGCGACACTCGCCTGATTCGTCATGCCTATGGTGAAGGTGAGAAGTATGTGCCATTGGTACTTCGCGCCCAGGCACTGTGGGATGAGCTGGCAACGCTCAGCGGTGAAGAGATCTTCGCCAGAACCGGCGTGGTCAATCTCGGCCCTGCAGATTCCGGATTCCTGGCGAATGTGGCTAAAAGTGCCGAACAGTTTGGTCTGGCGGTGGAGCGCCTGGATGCTCAGGCGGTGATGGCACGCTGGCCAGAAATTCGTATACCGGATAATTACATCGGGCTTTTTGAATCGGCTTCCGGGGTGCTCAAAAGCGAACTGGCGGTCAAAACATGGATCCGTCTGGCCAATGAAAGCGGCTGCGCTCAGCAGTTTAACGCACCGGTCACCGCCATTCACCATGATGCCGACGGTGCGCTGGTGGAAACCACCGAAGGCAGCTTCCGCGGTAAAAAACTGCTGATCTGCGCCGGAACCTGGGTGACCAAACTGTTACCACAACTGCCGATCCAGCCGGTACGCAAAGTCTTTGCCTGGTTCCAGGCCGACGGCCGCTACAGTAGCAAAAACAACTTCCCGGCCTTTACCGGCGAGTTGCCGAACGGCGACCAGTACTACGGCTTCCCGGCGGAAGACAACGAGCTGAAAATTGGCAAGCACAACGGCGGCCAGCTTATCTCCAGCGAAGAAGAGCGTAAACCGTTCGCGGCCGTCGCCACCGACGGTTCTGAAGCATTTAACTTCCTGCGCCAGGTTCTGCCGGGGATCGGTGGCTGCCTGCATGGCGCCTCCTGCACCTATGACAATTCACCGGACGAAGACTTCATTATTGACACGCTGCCGGGCCTGCCGGATACGCTGGTTATCAGCGGACTTAGCGGTCACGGCTTCAAGTTTGCCTCCGTGCTCGGCGAAATTGCTGCTCAGTTCGCCCAGGGACAAACACCGGCATTTGATCTGAAGCCCTTCTCGCTTTCCCGTTTTCAGCAGTAAAATAAAAAAGCGGCCCTGGAGGCCGCTTTTCCTTTAACGCAGAGAAATTTATGCACCGAATCTGGCATTTCCTGGTGAACAACATTCGTGAACACCTGATGCTTTACATTGCCCTCTGGCTGCTGCTCGCGGCCCTCGATCTGGCTTATCTCTACTTTTTCTGACGTTTATTCCGGGTCCGGGATACCCAGTTTGGTATTCAGACGTCCACGCGATTTATTGAAGATCTTATTACCGTTCTCACGGCCCGCGCGCAGGCGGCGCTGCTCCTCTTCCGGCAGACGATGCTCTGTCTGGCACGCTTCGCTGCAGCAACCTTCGAACTTCTCAGCGCAGGCCGGGCACTGGATAAACAGCAGATGGCAGCCGTCGTTCAGACAGTTGGTGTGGCTGTCACACGGTGCGCCGCACTGATGGCAGTTGGCGATCACGTCTTCGCTAATACGCTCACCCATACGTTCATCGAAGACAAAGTTTTTGCCCACGAAACGTACTGGTAGCCCCTGCTCACGGGCGCGACGGGCGTACTCAATAATCCCGCCTTCAATGTGCGAGACTTTGTTAAAACCGTTGTGCTTCATCCACGCGCTGGCTTTTTCACAGCGGATCCCACCGGTGCAGTACATGACAATGTTCTTGTCTTTATGCTCCTGCATCATTTCCACCGCTTTTGGCAGCTGCTCACGGAAGGTATCAGCCGGGATCTCAAGCGCGTTCTCAAAGTGCCCCACTTCGTATTCGTAGTGGTTACGCATATCGATGAAAATAGCGTCTGGATCGTCGAGCATGGCGTTCACTTCTGCCGCTTTCAGGTACTCACCCACGTCCGCCGCGTTGAAGTTCGGATCGTCGATACCGTCGGCCACAATGCGCTCACGCACTTTCATGCGCAGTACCCAGAACGATTTTCCATCGTCATCTAACGCAATGTTAAGACGCAGGCCATCGAGCGCCGGGTCAAACCCATAGAGCATCGCACGTAGCGCTTCAACTTTGCTCTCCGGGACGCTGATTTGCGCGTTAATCCCTTCATGCGCCAGATACACGCGGCCAAACACCTTCAGCTCACTGAAAGCGATATACAGGGCATCACGGGTGGCTTTAGGATCGGTAATGGTGAAATATTTATAGAACGAAACGGTGGTGCGCGGCTCGGTTTCAGCCAGCATTTGCGCCTTCAACGCCTCGTTCGAAATGCGGTTATGCAACACTGGCATGGTGTTCGTTTCCTGCAATCGTCAAGGGAGAAAATTCATCGGACGGCATGATATAGCAATCATTCATAATTTACATCCATACATTTTGCGCTACATTTCTCACACCTTGCAGGGCATCGAACAACATTTGCTGATTTAACAGGCACTCTGCCCGCTGTAATTTTGGCTGAAGCGAAAAAAATGCGACAATAAGCCAGCGACTTGTGAATGACAGGAACGACATGACCGAATTACCACAATTTACCGTTAAGCTTTTGCATCCCCGCTACTGGCTCACCTGGCTGGGTATTGGTGTGCTGTGGTTGGTAGTGCAGCTACCGTATTCCGTGATATTCCGCCTCGGAAAAGCGATGGGACATCTCGCGATGCGTTTGATGAAACGCCGGGCGCGTATCGCTTATCGTAATCTTGAGCTGTGCTTTCCGGAAATGAGCGAAGAGCAGCGTCACCAGCTGGTGGTCAAAAACTTCGAATCCGTTGGTATGGGCGTACTGGAAACCGGGATGGCCTGGTTCTGGTCAAATCGCCGTATCTCTCGCTGGACGACGGTCATCAACTTTGAGCCGCTACGCGAACTGGAAGCGCAGAAAAAAGGCATCCTGCTTATCGGCGTGCATTTTCTGACCCTGGAGATGGGCGCACGCATGTTCGGGCTGAACTGGCCAGGAATTGGTGTATACCGCCCGAACGATAACCCGGTACTGGACTGGCTGCAGACCTGGGGTCGCCTGCGCTCAAACAAAGACATGCTGGATCGTAAAGACCTGAAAGGGATGGTCAGAGCACTGAAAAATGGTGAAGTGGTCTGGTATGCCCCCGATCACGACTACGGCCCGCGCAGCAGCGTGTTTGTCCCATTCTTTGCCGTTGAAGAAGCCGCGACGACCACCGGAACCTGGATGCTGGCAAAAATGTCGAAAGCCTGCCTCGTGCCGTTCGTACCGCGTCGCCGTGCCGATGGCAAAGGCTATGAGCTCATAATGCTGGATCCCGAGTGCAACCCACCGCTCGACGACGGTGAAACCACCGCCGCGTGGATGAACAGGATTGTTGAACAATGCATTATGATGGCGCCGGAGCAATATATGTGGCTGCACCGCCGCTTTAAGACCCGGCCGGAAGGAACCCCTTCCCGTTACTAGCAGAAGGCAGCCCGCGGGCTGCCTTTTAGCTTTTAAAGCTCCTCCCGATTGCGCTCTCCTGTGACCGGGCGCATAATTAGCCTGCTTATTATTTTTCATACCGTTGGCTACGAAGAATCACTATGTCCACCTCGACGACTCCCATTAACTGGAAACGCAACCTGACGGTTGTGTGGCTGGGCTGCTTCCTTACCGGCGCTGCCTTTAGCCTCGTCATGCCGTTTCTGCCACTGTATGTGGAGCAACTGGGGGTCACCGGCCATAGCGAGCTGAATTTGTGGTCAGGGCTGGTGTTCAGCATTACTTTTCTTTTCTCAGCCATCGCTTCACCGTTCTGGGGCGGTCTTGCCGACCGTAAGGGCCGTAAGATTATGCTGTTACGATCGGCGCTCGGAATGTCGATTGTGATGGTACTGATGGGCCTTGCGCAGAACGTCTGGCAGTTTTTAGTGCTACGCGCCCTGCTCGGCCTGTTGGGTGGTTTTATTCCTAACGCCAACGCGCTCATCGCCACCCAGATCCCACGACATAAAAGCGGCTGGGCGCTGGGGACGCTTTCTACCGGGGCCGTCAGCGGCGCGCTTCTTGGCCCGCTCGCCGGGGGATTCCTTGCAGATACCTGGGGTCTGCGTCCGGTCTTCTTCATGACCGCCAGCGTGCTATTCGTTTGCTTCGTCCTGACGCTATTTCTGGTCCGGGAGCAGTTTACCCCGGTGGCAAAGAAGGAGATGCTGCACTTTCGCGATGTTATCGGCTCGCTGAAAAATCCACGGCTGGTACTGAGCCTGTTTGTCACGACGCTTATCATTCAGGTCGCTACCGGCTCCATCGCCCCTATCCTGACGCTGTATGTACGCGAACTGGCGGGCAACGTCAGTAACATCGCCTTCATCAGCGGGATGATCGCCTCAGTGCCGGGCGTTGCGGCCCTCATCAGCGCCCCGCGTCTGGGCAAACTCGGAGACCGGATCGGCCCTGAGAAAATCCTGATTGCCGCGCTGGTGGTCTCGGTACTGCTTCTGTTGCCCATGTCTCTGGTTCACACGCCGTGGCAGCTCGCGGTTTTGCGCTTCCTGCTGGGAGCCGCCGACGGTGCGCTGTTGCCGGCGGTTCAGACGCTGCTGGTGTATAACTCCTCAAGCCAGATCGCCGGACGTATTTTTAGCTATAACCAGTCGTTCCGTGACATCGGTAACGTCACCGGCCCGCTTATCGGGGCGGCGGTTTCCGCAAACTACGGCTTCCGCGCCGTATTCTGCGTGACAGCAGGCGTGGTGCTGTTCAACGTTATCTACTCTTCCCTCTGCCTGCGCCGACCTCGCGAGCGATCCGAAGCGGTTTAACGACAGCCTCCCACAACTGGATGATTTTTCGCCAGACTGGCTTGCTGTCCGCGATATTCAGCTATTCTTTCCCTGAACACCACATCAACAAGCAGGGAAAAGGAGACGACTATGTACGCCACACTCGACGAAGCTATTGATGCGGCCCGTGAAGAATTTCTCGCCGCTAACCCGGCACTCGACGAAGAAACCGCCAGTGTCGAACAGTTTAATATCCAGAAATACGTCCTGCAGGACGGCGATATTATGTGGCAGGCCGAGTTTTTTGCCGAAGAAGGTGAAGAAGGCGAGTGCCTGCCGGTGCTGAGCGGTGAAGCCGCGCAGAGTGTTTTCGATGGCGATTATGACGAAATCGATATTCGCCAGGAGTGGATGGAAGAAAATACCCTGCACGAATGGGATGAGGGGGAATTCCAGCTGGAACCACCCCTTGATACCGAAGAAGGCCAGACGTCGGCAGACGAATGGGACGAGCGCTGATTACTCGTAAGGGCCGTGGCTGGCGTCAATCGGCAGCAACAGCGTATCGAAGACCAGGGAAAAAGGCAGATCCAATACCGTGACGTAGCGCCACGCCGAGTCACGGAGATCCCACTGTACCCCCGGGTAATATTGATTGCCGTGCCCCTGCCCGGGGATCGTGCGGCTGATGATGCTGCCGCAGCCGCTGAGCAGCATCGCCATGGCAACTGCCAGTAAAAATCTCACGTGATACCTCTGCTCGATGACAAAAAAATACCGGCGCGATGGCCGGTATTTTCCCTTACCTGCGATTTATTTCGCCTTCAACGCCAGCGGGTTAAGCGCTATCTGCTGATAGTAGCTCACCCAGGAGGAGTATTTCTCCGGAGCTGACCAGACGCGATAGTGCAGACGCGACAGCGTGACCGGGTCGCTCAACAGTACCAGACGACGGTCGCGGTTGAGTTTGTCCGGCGTTTCGTTCAACGCCTGTTCCACATGACGATCGCGGGCGATTTCGAGAATATGACTCTCGCGGTGACGCGCGGTCGCCATCGCCGTTGCCAGCGCGTTGAACGATGGGTTGAACACGGCGTGCATAAAGCCCTGCTCCAGCTCGCGGCTGCGGTTCATCTCCAGGAAGGTTTCCGTATCCTTCAGCACCTGCGGTGGGGAATACTCTTCCGGGATCAGGAACAGCTTGCAGCGCTTAGTGCGCAGACCCACCGTCGAACGGCTTGAAATCACCGACACGAACGGCGACAGGATCAGCGAAACCACGATCGGTGCCAGCCAGAACAGGAAGCGCAGATCCAGCCACGCCATGCCTGCGGCCCACACCAGGCCCAGCAACAGCTGCGAACCATGACGCATAAAGGCTTCGCTCCACGGGGTGGAGTCGTCGTCACGCTGCGGTGAGTTCCAGACCACTTCCCAGCCGAGGAACGCGCTGACCACAAACACGGTGTGGAACAGCATACGCACCGGCGCCAGCAGCACGGAGAACAGCACTTCCAGCAGCAGAGAAACCGTCACGCGGAAGAAGCCACCGTACTCTTTCGAGCCCTTGCACCACACCAGAATGATACTGAGCAGCTTCGGCAGGAACAGCAGCACCATGGTGGAGGCAAACAGCGCAATAGCCAGCTCGGGCCGCCACTGCGGCCAGACCGGGAACAGCTGCCGTGGCTGCAGGAAGTATTGCGGCTCAGTGAGCGCATGCACGACCTGCAGTGCCGTCGAGAGCACCAGGAACATAAACCACAGCGGAGCGGAGAGATACGACATGACGCCGGTCAGGAACACCGCACGGTGTACCGGGTGCATACCTTTCACCAGGAACAGGCGGAAGTTCATCAGGTTACCATGGCACCAGCGGCGATCGCGTTTCAGCTCATCCAGCAGGTTTGGCGGCAACTCTTCATAAGAACCCGGCAAATCGTAGGCTATCCAGACGCCCCATCCGGCACGGCGCATCAGCGCCGCCTCCACGAAGTCGTGAGAGAGAATGGAACCGGCAAACGAACCTTCACCCGGCAGCGGCGCCAGGGCGCAGTGCTCGATGAACGGCTTCACGCGGATGATGGCGTTGTGCCCCCAGTAGTGGGATTCACCCAACTGCCAGAAATGCAGACCAGCGGTAAACAGCGGACCATAGACGCGGGTCGCAAACTGCTGGCAGCGGGCGTACAGGGTGTCCATGCCGGAAGCGCGCGGTGAAGACTGGATAATACCGGCATTCGGGTTGGCTTCCATCAGGCGAACCAGCCCGGTCAGGCAATCTCCGGACATCACCGAGTCGGCGTCCAGCACCACCATGTAGCTGTACTGGTTACCCCAGCGACGGCAGAAGTCATCGATGTTACCGCTTTTACGCTTCACACGACGGCGGCGACGGCGGTAGAAGATCTGTCCTTCGCCCTGCACTTCCGCAATCAGCTCCATCCACGCCTTTTGCTCTGCCACGCAGATATCCGGGTTATAGCTGTCGCTCAGGATATACACGTCGAAGTGCTGCTGTTGACCGGTAGCCTTCACCGACTCCCAGGTTGCACGCAGGCCGGCGAACACGCGGTTCACGTCCTCGTTACAGATAGGCATGATAAGCGCGGTTCGGTGCTCAGGGTTCAGCGGCTCGTTGCCGGTGGTTGAGGCCGAAATACTGTACTTGTCTTTGCCAATCAGCAGTTGCAGGAAGCCCATCAGCGCGGTCCAGAAACCGGCAGATACCCAGCAGAACAGTACGGCAAACAGAATAAGGATCCCGGTTTGCAGCACATAAGGCAGGAGCTGCATAAAGGAAACCCACAGATCCTGACCGACCATGTCCGTTGGGTTAATCAGCGCCCATCCCTGATACGGCAGTATGGTTTTCATGTACCAGGTGGCAACCACCGTCTGCGCCAGCGTCAGGATAAGCAGAATGTAGCGACGGATTGAACCGACGGTACGCCACTTCTGCTCACGCTCCTGCTCTTCTTTTGTCAAACGGGACACATAGCGGGGGGGCACATCGCGTCCACGTAGTTTGTCCCAGAAGCGACCAATCGGGTTGGTGCGCCACGGATCGGGGAACATCGAAGAACGGGTTGCTTTCGGCATCGCCTGCAGCTGAGTGCGGCCTTCATCATCCTTAATCAGCTGACTGCCGGCCAGAGAATCTGGCCAGCTGTGCTCAAGGCGCGCTTTCACGGACGCCAGCGGCGTATCGTCATCACGAGCGAAATGTGGCTGCCCGTCACCCAGCGCTTCATGTACGGCACGAAGGCTGGTATCCGGGAGCGCGGCTTTCTCAGCATCAGAAAGCGCCAGCGCTTCAATGTACTTCGTTGTCTTATTCATTGGCAGGCAGCTGGTAGCTCCAGGTTTCACTTAGCGTCTGGTCAGCGTTGACCAGCGCCGCGCGCATTTCCGTGGTTTTCTTGGCGTCTTTCACTTTCACGCGCAGCGTTAAACGCCAGCCTTTAGTGACCGGGTTGTAACGCACGCTGTTTTCCACAATCTCACCGTTATCACCGATGCTTGCCTGCGCGGTCACCGGAGTGTCCTGCGGCATTTTTTTCATGTCAGCACCCATGAAATCAACCACAAACGCAATCGTGCCGTCCGGCTGGCGGATCAGGTTGGACTGCTTAACATCACCGGTAGAGCGACGAGTCTGCATGACGTAGGCGTTATCCGGCGCATGCAGTTTTTCTTCGTCACGGGTGTAAGTGATGGTGTATTTGTAATTCATCTCTTTCCCGGCTTCCGGCAGCTGGTCCGGCGTCCAGTAAGCGACGATATTATCGTTGGTTTCATCGTTGGTCGGGATTTCTACCAGCTCGATTTTACCTTTACCCCAGTCCCCTTTCGGGGTGACCCATGCACTCGGGCGCAGATCGTAACGGTCGTCGAGATCTTCATAACGAGAGAACTGACGGCCACGCTGCAGCAGACCAAAGCCCTGCGGGTTTTCGGTAGCGTAGCTGCTGACAGCAAGGTGTTTCGGGTTGTTCAGCGGACGCCAGATCCACTCACCGTTACCGGCGTGGATAGAAAGACCGTTGGAGTCATGCAGCTCCGGACGATAGTTTAAGGTCGGAGACGGCTGGTTTGGCCCAAACAGGAACATGCTGGTCAGTGGTGCGACGCCCAGTTTGCCCACTTTGTCGCGCAGATAAATTTTGGACTGCACGTCAATCACCGTGTCACGCCCCGGCATCACGACAAAACGATAAGCCCCGGCAGCGCGTGGGGAATCAAGCAGAGCATAAATAGTCAGACGTTTATCGGTAGGTTTTGGACGTTCAATCCAGAACTCGCGAAAACGCGGGAATTCTTCACCTGATGGCAATGCAGTGTCAATCGCAAGCCCACGCGCGGATACGCCGTAGGTCTGGCCCTGACCGATCACCCGGAAATAACTGGCTCCGAGCATGCTGACAATTTCATCATTCTTATCTTTGCTGTTGATCGGGTAGAGCACTTTGAAACCAGCGAAGCCCAGGTCTTTCACGGTATCTTTATCGTGCTGGACGTCACCGAAATTGAAGTAATCCGGGCTATATTTAATTTTGCGTACTGATGTTGCTGTCACTTCATTAATGGTGACCGGCGTATCGAAGTACATCCCCTGATGATAGAACTCAAGTTTGAACGGGGTCTTAATGTTGCTCCAGTACGCCTTATCGTGGTTGAACTGGATCTGTTGATAGTCCGCATACTTCATATCGCGGAATACGGAGGGCAGGTTACTTTTTGGCGCTTCGAAGCTTTTGCCAGCCAGTGTTTTTGCCTGCTTTGCAACGTCATCAATACTAAAAGCCCATGCAGATGAAGTACACAGGGATAACATTACGGCTGCGCCAATCCAGCGCAGTTTCATCATCTGTGGTGTATGTTTCATATAAGTAAGCACTTCCCCCTTTGTGTGCTTAAATCGATCCTTCCTATTTTAAAGGAAACTCAAGCATTCCGACAACTGAATCCCCGTCTTGTTCAGCTTGCTGGCTCATGGATTAAGCAATGGCCTGCAGCCTTTTTACACTTTGCGCATTTATCCGAGAGACAGGTTCCCGGACATGGTGTAGGGTTGCTTTCGAATGTAAACGTTATCGTCGCTGACGATAAGACGAAAAGTCTGAGATTGTACGTAAGTCTATGAATAAAGTGCCGCCACAACGTGAGTATTTCCTCGATTCCATCCGCGCCTGGCTGATGCTGCTTGGGATACCCTTCCATATCTCGCTCATTTACTCTACCCATAGCTGGCATGTTAACAGCGCGGAACCCTCCTGGGCGCTGACGCTGTTCAACGATTTTATTCACGCCTTTCGTATGCAGGTGTTTTTTGTCATTTCCGGATATTTTTCCTACATGCTGTTTCTGCGCTATCCGCTGAAAAAATGGTGGAAAGTGCGGGTCGAACGCGTAGGGATCCCGATGTTGACCGCGATTCCCCTGCTGACGCTACCGCAGTTCATCATGCTGCAGTACGTTAAGGGGAAAGCCGATGGCTGGAGCGACCTGTCGCACTATGAAAAATATAATACGCTGGTCTGGGAGCTCGTTTCGCACCTGTGGTTCCTGCTGGTGCTGGTGGTGTTAACCACCGTGGGCGTGCTGATCTTTAATCTGCTCCGAAAACGCCGCTCAACCCCCGAAGGACAATTTTTTGCGCATGCCACCATGGGGCAATTAACGCTGATTTTTCTGGGGATTGGCCTGCTGTATGCGGCTATTCGTCGCACTATTTTTATTCTCTATCCGCCGATTCTGAGCGATGGTCTGTTCAATTTTGTGGTGATGCAGACGCTGTTCTACGTGCCGTTCTTCTATCTGGGGGCGCAGGCGTTTATTCATTCGCGCTTAAAAACGCTCTTCACCACACCTTCGCCCTGGTGTATCGCCGGTGCTGTGCTGGGCTTTATCGCCTATCGCCTCAATCAAACCTACGGTTCAGGCGATGCCTGGATGTATGAAACCGAATCAGTTATTACGATGGTGCTCGGGCTCTGGATGGTGAACGTGGTGTTCTCTTTCGGCTATCGCCTGCTCAACTTCAAATCCTCCCGCGTCACCTACTTTGTCAACGCCTCACTGTTTATTTATCTGGTGCATCATCCATTAACGCTGCTGTATGGCGCGTGGATCACGCCACATATCAATTCAAATCTTCTTGGCTTTATCACCGGGCTTATTTTCGTGGTGGGTAGTGCCATAATTCTCTACGAAATCCATCTGCGGATCCCGCTGTTGCGCTTCCTGTTTTCCGGAAAACCTCAGCCGCAGGCGGAAAGAGCGACCTCCTCCGCCAGCTAAGCGATCCACGACCCCGCTCACTCGACGGGGTCATCTCCCTCCTGGGTTAACAGTCGGGTGTATAACCTGGCATTCTCATCGTCAATACAGACAAAGTAGATCTTAGCGGGCGTCGCGTGGAAGGTGGCGTACTGGCTGACCGTATTGACCGCAATCTCTGCCGCCGCCGCTTTGGGATAACCGTAAGCGCCGGTGCTGATAGCCGGAAAAGCAATCGACTGATAGCCGTTGGCCAACGCCAGCATCAAACTATTGCGATAGGCATCTTCCAGCAGGCGCGCTTCATGATGCTGACCGCCATGCCAGACGGGGCCGACAGTGTGGATCACCGCTTTCGCAGGCAGGTTTCCCGCGACGGTAATCACCGCATGCCCCGGCGGGCACTCGCCCTGCTGCTGGCGCACCACTTTGCAGGCTTCGAGCAATGCGGGTCCGGCAGCATGATGGATTGCACCATCAACACCGCCACCGCCCAATAACGACGGGTTCGCCGCATTGACAATGACATCCACCGCAAGGGTGGTGATGTCACCTTTGATGACTTCGATTCGGGAACGCATAACACCTCCTGTCTGAGCTTTCGCTCAGTGTACTCCAAACCGCGTCAGCATCCACGACATGTCGACAAGCGTTCCTGCCCTTCCTTATATGCGCTTAATTGTACGTAACGGTCAGTACTGCCATTGTCTTTTTCGGGTTGATATAGTCCATCTTCACGGCTGAAAGGTTAGCGTTATTCCGCACCCCCTGTTCGGCCTGGTGTAAAGAATAAACGGAGGTTTTCATCACGCCATCACGTAGACAGCGAAAGGAGATATTGTCAGTCGAGGGGGAGATATTGCAGGGATCTTCTACGATGGCACCACGAAAGTGGATAATCCCGCCTTGCGCGGCATTTGCCTGCAGGCTCCATGATGTAGCAACAATAAACAAGGCAGGCAGTGCTTTGCGAATAAATGCGTTCATGTCGAACCTCTCCAGTATGGCTCATCCCTGAGTGCGATTACCCAAACACCAGGCTATAGCGACTGCATCAACAACACGACACGGTATTGCAACATTTATTACAGCATATTAACGATTCTTACTTTCCGCCAGTGAACTCAATGTATTGATTTGGTGAATGTTTTGCTCAAACCTTACTTGCCGATACCCACTGCTGTGACAAGTGAAGTGACTGGCCGTCCGTAACGGTGACAACAATGCTTACCGTGTCTTCAGGGGTCAAATTTATACTAAGCTTCGGTAAATCAATCGCTTGATTAGCGGGCAAAGATACCTGCTTACTTTGTTGTATCTGGCTGGTGCCTCCCTGCCCTTGCCGTAAGGTCTGAATTTGTACCTGGCAATCACAGGGTTGCGATAGGGTCACCTGAGGGATGATGGTGTAGATTTCGCCCTGCTGATCCACGTTGAAGGTGATTTGATTGGTCAGTGCCACCAGCAGTAATAAACTGTGCATAATTTCAGCTCCTCAAATAAGAAAAACAGGGCCCGAGCCCTGTTTTCATTTTCTGAACGACTCAGATTTTAGTATTGGCTAGCTGACGCGTGGTTGCCAAACCCAACCTGATGAACAGTAACGCTGGAATCAGACGCAGTCTGATGCACTACGGCGCCGTTCAGAGCACCAAATTGTTGTACCTGGATATCAGAGTTTTTACTGTTCCACTGGCTGATAGTGGCATTGTTAGCAGTCCCTTTTTGCAGCAGATCGATGGTGCTGCTATCAGAGCCCTGTCCGACATCAGCACCGTTGCTGCTGCCAAACTGTTTAATGGTCAAATCGGATTTACGGGCATCGCTTTGCAGTGCAGTCGCATTGTTACCACTACCGTACTGGTAAATGGACATCGTAGAGTCGGGACCACTCTGATTGCCATTGCCATGATCGCCACCGTATTGCGGAAACATACCTGCCAGAGCACTGCCAGAAACCACAATTGCTGCTAATGCTGCTACTTTGAAAAGTTTCATGGTAAACCCCCATCGGATTGATTTTAATCGTCGTCAAACGCTAGCGTTGGATAACGCGCACTGCCATTTGCGACTGCTTTTGCACTACAACTGCCGTTTTTTGCGTACCATACTGGGTAATACTTGCTTTATTGCCAGAACCCTGCTGGATAATGGCCGCTGTATTTCCGTATCCACCTTGCTGAATATCGGCATCGTTGGCATTACCCGCCTGAGCGATATAAGCAAAGTTATAGGTTCCTGATTGGTCTATGTTTGCCCGGTTACCCACCCCATCCTGAGTAATAACCGATAACACTTTTGAACCGCCCTGCTGAATGTTGGCGTTATTATAACCGCCCTGCTGACCAATAATGGCTGCCTGATTATTTGAAGACTGATTTAATTCATTCACCGCAAAGTTATATTCTGAAACAGCTAAATCAGAATTTCCGGCGAAGACTAATCCAGGCGAACCCAGTATCGTTAACATCACAAATAACAATTTGTTTTTCATGCTGTCACCCTGGACCTGGCATTATCGTTAATGAATAACTCGTATTAACTGTAAACAACCAGCGTTAATTGTTAGCGCGGCGTTACGGTGAAGAGTATGTCCAGAGAAACAATTTAAATATCTCACCCGCCAGTGGTATTTTTATCCCTTTGCTCAACCCAAAGTATTAATTAGCACCATGCAGGGAATGATTATTTGATAAACAGAATGCACTGCCGTCTGGCTTACAAGCGACAACGCGGCGGGCTTACAGGGGCTACCGTCAAGAGAAGTTGACGCCCTGCTCCGGTGAACTCGCTATTTTGCGATCAGGCTGTCATCACTGAAAAAAGACTTAAGCTTTCCACGCGAGCGCATTATCCATATCCATCTTGCTAATAACTCACCCATTAGTATCATTTATAAAAACCAGAAAAGTGATATTTTTCAACAACAAATATTAATTTGTATGATTTTATAAAATTGTGCACGGTAATTTACATGTACAACTTTATTATCAAATTCAAACAGTATAAAAACTCATAATTCACAAATTAATATTGATTTTTACATTTGCTTACATCATTAACACTTGCTTTAAGAATGGTAATGACTAGATTGAAATCAGAAGTATCTATATTTCATTTTGTTTTTATTTGGCCTCCCTGGCGAGGCTTCTGATTCTTTCTACACACAGCAGTTCAGCATCTGTCAGTACTTCTGGTGTTTACATTTTAATTGTAAACAACTGCCAGGTGCGCTAAAACGTGGGGTCTCATCATGTTAAATGAAGTCCATAGTATTCATGATCATACATTATTGTTGATCACTAAGCCTTCATTGCAAGCCACGGCCTTGTTACAGCATTTAAAACAGGCACTGAGCTTATCAACAAAACTTCATAATATTCAGCGCTCTTTGGATGATATTACCGCTAACAGCATCATATTATTTGATATGATGGAAGCAGATAAAAAAGTCATTCATTACTGGCAAGATAACTTAAGTAGAAAAAACAACAATATCAGACTGCTACTTCTCAATACCCCCGATGAATATCCGTTTCGGGAAATTGAAAACTGGCCACATATCAATGGTGTATTTTATATCTCAGAAGATGAGTGCCGTCTGACAGAGGGTTTGCAGGGCGTACAGCGGGGTGAGTGCTACTTCTCCGGCAAGCTCGCCAGCTACCTCATCACCCAGTCTGGCAATTACCGCTTTAACGGAACGGACACCACCCTCCTTACCCATCGCGAGAAAGAGATCCTCAACAAACTAAGAATTGGTGCATCCAATAACGAGATAGCTCGCTCGCTGTTCATCAGCGAAAATACGGTGAAAACGCATCTTTATAATCTTTTCAAGAAGATATCCGTCAAAAACCGTACGCAGGCAGTCTCATGGGCCAACGATAACCTCAGGCGGTAACGCCATGAAACGTTATTTAATCTGGATAGTGGCTGCAGAACTTCTGCTGGCCGCCGGGGATCTGCACGCCGTTGAAGTCGAAATCCCCGGATTATTAACTGACCATACCGTTTCTCCTATTGGGCACGATTTTTACCGGGCTTTCAGTGACAAATGGGAAAGCGAGTACAAAGGGAATTTGACCATTAATGAAAGGCCCAGCGCGCGTTGGGGCAGCTGGATAACGATTTCGATTAACCAGGATGTTATTTTCCAGACTTTTCTATTCCCGACGAAACAGCAATTCGATAAGACGGTGGAGCAGGCACTGACGATGACCGATGAGGCGATTAGCCGCCGACAGATCGATAAGGCATTGCTCAGCACCAAAGATTTAGCACAAGACGAGTTTTAATAACGATCCTATTCTGGAGGCTTCTATGCGTAGTGCATTTGCCGTGATTCCACTCATCCTGGTGCCCACTCTCAGCTGGGGCGGGAATATGGTTTTCCAGTTCACAAACCCTAACTTCGGTGGCAACCCCGCTAACGGTGCGTTTCTGCTGAACAGCGCTCAGGCGCAAAACTCGTATAAAGATCCCAGCCTGAAAGATTATGGGGTTTCAACCCCGTCAGCGCTGGACAATTTTACGCAGGCTATTCAGTCACAAATTTTAGGTGGGCTATTAACCAATATTAATACTGGCAAACCAGGGCGTATGGTGACCAACGATTTTATCGTTGATATCGCTAATACTGACGGCCAGCTGCAACTTAACGTCACCGATCGCAAAACCGGCCAGGTATCAACTATTCAGGTTTCCGGTTTGCAATCTAATTCGACTGACTTCTAACGCTCATCACATACAGGATGATCATCATGCAGCGCTTACTTCTCCTTCTGGCGGTCAGTTTACTCAGCGGGTGCTTAACCGCCCCGCCTAAAGAAGCCGCAAAACCGACATTAATGCCGCGGGCGCAAAGCTATCGTGATTTAACTCACCTGCCGCTGCCCAGCGGAAAAGTATTCGTCTCGGTCTATAACATTCAGGATGAAACCGGACAATTTAAGCCCTATCCAGCCAGTAACTTCTCGACCGCCGTACCCCAGAGCGCCACCGCCATGCTGGTGACCGCTCTGAAAGATTCTCGCTGGTTCGTTCCGCTGGAACGCCAGGGCCTGCAGAATCTGTTGAACGAACGTAAGATAATTCGTGCAGCGCAGGAGAACGGAACGGTCGCGGATAACAACCGGATCCCGCTGCAGTCTCTGACTGCAGCGAACGTGATGATTGAAGGTTCGATCATTGGTTACGAGAGTAATGTGAAGTCCGGGGGCGTTGGCGCCCGCTACTTTGGCATTGGGGCTGATACCCAGTATCAGCTCGACCAGATAGCGGTTAACCTGCGGGTGGTCAACGTCAGTACCGGTGAGGTGCTCTCTTCGGTGAACACCAGCAAAACGATCCTGTCGTATGAAGTACAGGCCGGGGTGTTCCGCTTTGTCGACTACCAGCGACTGCTGGAGGGAGAGATTGGTTACACCTCAAACGAGCCGGTCATGCTCTGTCTGATGTCGGCTATCGAAACCGGGGTTATCTACCTGATTAACGATGGTATCGAACGCGGCCTTTGGGATTTGCAGCAGAAAGCGGATGTTGACAACCCTATCCTTGCGCGTTACCGCAATATGTCGGCACCTCCGGAATCCTGATGTAATGAGATGTACCTGAAATGGAGTAAAAAAAGCGTGACTCTGGGGTCACGCTTTTTCTTGTTTATTCATCAGCGGTGGAGCTGGAGATTTTGCTCTTCGCGCCGCAAGCCACAGGCCGCTATTTTTCATGGCGTAACCAAACACCAGCCCGACGAGTAAAGAAGGGACCACCAGGCGCCAGTCGGCCTGACCGGCAAACGTCGCACAGGCACCGATAAACGTACCCGGCACAAACGACAGCAGCAGCTGTTTTGCCTGGATACACATCAGAAATGCCACCACACCGGTCATCACGTAACCGACAATTTCCAGATGCGGTGCCAGCGCACTACCGTGGATGATCACCAGCGCCCAGAGCACCCCGCTCAAGACGGTACAGCTAGAGATAAGCAGCCCTTTCAGCCCGCCCTGTGGGCAAGCGAAATAGGCCGTGCAGCCGAGGAATCCGGCCCAGCTCAGCAGACCGAGTGATACCGCCACCCAGCCCCAGATGCCAGAGAGAATGCCCGTGGTGAGTGCAATCGCAAATAAAATGTTCATGGCGCGCATCATAGCAGAAGCGCGCCGACAAAATGAGACAATGAGCACATAAATTACACAATCGCCTCATTCATTACATTCAAAAAGTGACTCAGATCACTCTTCGTCTTCTTCCTGGAGTTCATCCCACATGGCGGCAATCGCATCACGGGTCAGCGGTGCCATGGTGCGCCAGAATGGACTGACGGCATGGGCCTCTACTTTGCCGAGGAAGCTGCCGCACCACGGCAACAGGTAGTCAGCAAACAGGGTCTCCAGCGCTTCACTTTCATCTTCCTGACTATGGTCTTCAAGCCACGAGGCTGCCAGCAGCAGCGTTCCGATATGATCCGCCGGCGCCTCGGTCAACGGCATACCGCGGGAAGATAAAAACGCGCGGACTTCGGCTTCCGTCGCCCCTTCCTGCCAGTGGCTTCTGTATGGCGGAACGCTGCAATCGTTACCGACAAACAGTGCGTTGTAATCGGCTGCAACGGGTTGCATATCGCAACTTTTTTGTAAGCGCGCCAGCAATTCATCCTGCTCCAGCGGCCAGCTCGCCGCCAGCTTCCCCTCGCGAATCAGGGTGATTAGCGGGACCAGCAGCGGATCCTGCGGCTGACGGTAGTACAAAGAACCCAGCACGCGGCAGAGGATTGAAAACTCGTTCATTCAGTTATTCCAGTTAATACATTAAAGGTCAGAAAATTCAGGAACAGGCGCCATACCGCGAGACTCCAGGAAGCTCAGCAGACGGCGTGGAGTCACATTAAGTATGCGGTCTTCCGGGAAATTTACCGCATCAAGAATTTTACGGCATTCCGTAAAATCACCGAGGGTAAAGGCGGTGTGCGAATCAGAGCCCAGAGCAACCCAGCCGCCCGCGTCACGTACCGCCTCGGCAATGGCACGACAGTTATCCTCACTCCCTTTACGCGAAGCCACGAACGAGGAGTTATTGATTTCGAGCGCCACCTGATACTTAGCCGCCGCCTGCGCGATGGCCGGAATATCGACAGGATACTTCGGGTTGCCCGGGTGGCTAATAATATGCACCGTCCCATTCGCCATAGCCGCGATCATTGCTTCGGTATGGGTAGCTTTATCCTGCGGAGGAAATACCGGCTCGTGAAAACCAGCAATGATGAGATCCAGTGAGGTTAGCATCGGCCCGGTGCAATCTATCTCGCCCTGGGTATTTTTGATGTTGGCCTCAATCCCCCGCAAAATGCCAATTCCATCCACCACGCGTGGCCAGATACGCATATTAATAAAGTGCCAGTGGTGTGGGGCATCCGCCATGTCCGGACCATGATCGGTTATCGCAAACAGCTTGATCCCCTTGCGCTTCGCCTCGGCGATATAGTCGTGAAGGGTACTGTAGGCGTGCGTACTGGCGACGGTATGCATGTGCAGGTCAACAGGATACATCATAATCTCCTCTGCGATTTTTAGGCCAAGGATAGCAGGAAAGCACCGTCTTTATTAGTAGCCGAGCTCGCGGTCAACCTGTCCGCCGGGGTTTATCCCCGCTTCCAGTTGAGCAATAGTACGCGCAATATAGTCAATGGCTTCCGCCGGACGGGTAACGGCCGCAATGTGTGGTGTCATCGCCACGCGCGGATGTTTCCACAGTGGGCTTTCTGCCGGTAAAGGTTCGCGGCTGAAAACGTCCAGCATCGCGCCTTTCAGCTTGCCGCTATCAAGCGCCGCCAGCAGATCGTCTTCAATCAGATGCACGCCGCGCGCCAGGTTCAGCACGTAGCCGCCGGTTTGCAGTTGCTCGAGCAGCTTCTTGTTAATGATACCAACTGTTTCTGCGGTGTTTGGCAGCAGGTTAATAAGCACCCGGGTACCACGCAGGAACGCGCCCAGCTCTTCGTGACCGGCAAAACTCTCTACGCCCGGCCACGATTTGCGGCTGCGGCTCCAGCAGCGAACCGGGAATCCCCAGGCCTGCAGGCTCTCAGCAACTTTGCTGCCCAGCACTCCTGCACCCAGCATGCCGATGGTGAAATCTTCACGGTGGTAGTCTGCCAGCGGCTCCCAGCAGGCGGCCTGCTTCTGCAGCTGATAATCATCAAAACGGCGGAACCAGTGCAGTACCTGACTGACCGCATACTCCTGCATTTGCAGTCCCATACCGGTATCTTCCAGGCGGAACAGCGGTGTAGTCATCGGCAACATCTCGGGGTGCGCATTCAGCTGGCTCAGAATCGAATCAACCCCCGCTCCGAGGGCGAATACAGCTTTCAGTTCGCGCCCCTGGAGCATTTCAACCGGCGGATGCCAGACCAGGGCGTAATCGGCAGGCTGATTGTCTCCTCGCTTCCACGCGCGAACGTTCGCGCCAGGGATCTGTTTGCTGAGCTCGTTCAGCCAGTAGGTGGTGTCGAAGGTGGGGTGATAGAAAATGATGTCCATAAAATCTCCTGACAAAAGCGCCCTTTGGTTTTTGCATTATCAGGCGCAGGGAAAAGTGATGATTTTGTTGCGAATCACCAGCATACCAAATTTCGTAAGCATTACGGCAAAAACGCGAATTGCTGGCAAAAAAAGCATTTCCGGTGTGATTAACCAACAACTTGCGTGAAGTTTGGCTAAACGCACGTTTTTTTGAAAAAGTTCATTGACGTTAGCGGGCGAATTCCCTAAATTAGCGCCCGTTCCAGCGATGCTGGAAAGACAATATGGTGAGGTGTCCGAGTGGCTGAAGGAGCACGCCTGGAAAGTGTGTATACGGCAACGTATCGGGGGTTCGAATCCCCCCCTCACCGCCATATTTAAAGAAGAGCTCGTACGCAAGTACGGGCTTTTTTTTCGCCTGTTGCCCCCCCGTGGGGGGATGAGAAGCTCCGACCGGGGTTCGACAACTGGCGACAGCCAGGTGGACAGACTGAGCGCGCAGCGAACAGGCTGCCCGCAGGGCGAGCGAAGCGAGTCAATCCCCCCCTCACCGCCATATTTGAAGAAGAGCTCGTACGCAAGTACGGGCTTTTTTTTCGCCTGGTAGCGAACAGGCTGCCCGCAGGGCGAGCGAAGCGAGTCAATCCCCCCCTCACCGCCATATTTGAAGAAGAGCTCGTACGCAAGTACGGGCTTTTTTTTCGCCTGTTGCAGCACCACTCAACACAAAGACTACACCAAAAGCAAAGCCCGGTTTCCCGGGCTTTGAAGACAGCACAACCACTATTAGCTATAGGCATGCAGCGTGCGCTGGCAGAGCGCTGAACGCACGCAGTCGTCCTTGCCAAAACGCACCACACCTATCATGTCATCTTCCTCGAAACGCGCCATCGCATCGCTCAGGCCAGACTTCACGCCAGAAGGCAAATCGCACTGGGTGATGTCACCGTTCACGATAACCGTCACGTTTTCCCCGAGGCGTGTAAGGAACATCTTCATTTGCGCGGCAGTCACGTTCTGGGCCTCGTCCAGAATCACAACGGCATTCTCAAAGGTACGTCCGCGCATATAGGCGAACGGCGCGATTTCCACCTTCCCAATCTCAGGTCGCAGGCAATATTGCATAAAAGAAGCCCCCAGCCGTTTCACCAGCACGTCGTAAACCGGGCGGAAATAAGGCGCGAACTTCTCAGATATGTCTCCGGGTAAGAAGCCGAGATCTTCATCGGCCTGCAGAACCGGACGGGTGACAATAATCCTGTCCACATCCTTATGAATCAGGGCTTCTGCTGCTTTCGCTGCGCTGATCCACGTTTTACCGCATCCGGCTTCCCCGGTGGCAAAGATCAGCTGTTTACTCTCGATAGCATTCAGGTAGTGCGCCTGAGCCTCATTGCGCGCTTCAATTGGAGAACTATCACGACCTTCCCGGGCCATGCCAATTGCTTCGACGCCACTCATCTGCACAAGCGAGGTGACCGATTCTTCTTCACGTTGCTTATGGCTACGTGAATCCCGTCTCAGCACACGTTTTGCTTCGCGACGAGCTTTGATCACTGCTTTTTGTCTTCCCATGGATAGCACCTTGAGTTGTTGGTATTCATCACACGCACCGGAACGGGCGCGATTATGCGTACGAACGTCTGAGGTTTGGCTTCCTTGTAAGCCATTGCTTGCTGCTGTATGAGATGCCATAGCAGGACAAAATGCATCCTGGCTAGCATCGGTGGATTTGCTAACTGGAGAGTTGAGGATAAATTCAGGGGTGAAGAAATCGCTGCCGGAGTTTGGGCCTCCGCGCTGGGTGATGCGGGTCATCGTTGTTCTGACTTGTCCAGTACAGGACGCTACCATTAGCGATCTCCATAGTGAAACACATCACTGCCGGGAACTACCGCTTAAGTAATAATTACACCAACTTCCGCTATTGATGCAACATTATTTTTACCAAAAGATAACAAAAAAATCTTATCGGCTGAACGCAGTGTCTGACATTCCTATGACAGTATTATTTCAGCGAACGGCGTAATGAAAAAAAGAAACCTGCCCGAAGGCAGGTTTTGCGTCAGGCCTCAAGCAGGGTTTGCCCGAGATAGTGCTGGCTGTCTTTCGCGGCCGGCAGAACGAAGAAATAGCCACCGCCAATCGGTTTGATGTATTCCTCCAGCGCCTCGCCGTTAAGCCGTTTTTGTACCGTCAGGAACCCCTTCTCCAGATCATGCTGATAGCAGACAAACAGCAGACCCATATCGAGCTGACCGGAGTTGGTCACCCCGAGCGAATAGCTGTAGCCACGGCGCATCATCAGGCTGGATTCGGTTTCTTTGGTGCGCGGGTTGGCCAGACGAATGTGGCTGTCGAGCGCAATAACCTCGCCGTTCGGATCTTTGCTGTAGTCCGGCACATCGTGCTCGCGCTGCATCCCAAGCGGTGCTCCGCTGTGCTTGTCGCGACCAAATATGGTTTGCTGCTCTTTAAGCGGGGTACGGTCCCAGAACTCAACGTGGAACTGAATAATACGCACCGCCTGATAAGAGCCGCCGACTGCCCAGGCTGGTTCCCCCTGATCCGCCGTCACCCACACCACTTTATCCATCAGCGGCTTGTCGGTGCCGTCCGGGTTTGCCGTCCCGTCTTTGAAGCCGAGCAGGTTAACCGGGGTTTCTTTGCCCTTACTGCGCGCGGCGTGGTCGGAAATAAATCCTTCCCGCTTCCAGCGCACGCTCAGGAGATCGGGCGTATGTTTGATGATGTCACGCAGCGCGTGGATCACCGTATCCTGCGTGTTGGCACAAATTTGCAGTAACAGGTCACCGTGGCACAGTGAGGCATCCAGCGCATCGTTCGGGAAACGCGTCATTTTCTGCAGTTTTTTCGGTGCCTTATCGCCAAGACCATAGCGATTATCGAACAACGACTGTCCGACAGAGAGCGTCATCGTCAGGTTGTCCGGCGCAATATAGGCCCCGAGAATGCCTGAATCCATCGGCGGCAGCCGTGGGTTTGGCGTTTCCGGCGCCGGACCACCTTTGGTCAGAAACGCGATACGCTGGGTCAACAGACGGAATAAGCGCTCAAGATCGGCTTTATCGCTCGCCAGCACATCAAACGCCACCACCATCATCGACGCCTGCTGTGGCGTCAGAACACCGGCCTGATGGGTGCCATAAAACGGCTGTACTTCCATCCGCCCGTTGGGTGACAGCGTTCCCGGTGCGCTCTGCGGTTTCGCCGCATGGGCAACCGGACATCCTCCACTGAGGGCCAGCGCGCCTCCCAGTGCGCCCATACTTTTTAGTAAGCGACGACGTGACGGCTCGTTCACGTCGTTGTGTTTCTCATCGGTCATGTTGCTTAATCCAGTCCCAGGATCCCACGAAGCTGAGACAAGTCTTCAGCCAGCGTCGTGATCGGCCCTTTCAGCGCATTACGATCGGCATCCGTCAGTTTGTCGTAGGTCTCGAAACCGTCTTTAGTACGGTACTTCGCAAGAATGGTGTCCACTTTCTTGAAGTTGGCATCAATTTTCGCCAGCAGAGCGCTGTTATCTTTCTGCAGTTCCGGACGCAGCAGATCCACGATTTTCTGTGCGCCATCGATGTTGGCCTGGAAATCCCACAGATCGGTGTGGCTGTAACGGTCTTCCTCACCGCTGATTTTGCTGGCGGCGACTTCTTCAATCAGCCCTGCGGCACCACCAACCACTTTAGACGGCGGGAACGCCAGCTCGCTGATGCGCTTTTGCAGCTCCAGCACGTCGGTGTTCAGCTGAGTGGCATACTTCTCCATCCCCTTGGTGCTGTTGTCACCAAACAGCGCTTTCTCCAGACGATGGAAGCCGGTGAATTTAGGATCGGCCGCTTTCTGCTCGAAATCATCTTCACGAGCGTCAATGCTGCCGTCGAGATCGGAGAACAGCTCGGCAATCGGTTCGATACGCTCGTAGTTCTGGCGAGTCGAGGCGTAGAGCGATTTCGCTTTGCCGAGATCCCCTGCTTTTACGGCATCGGTAAAGATTTTGGTATTTTTTACCAGCTCTGCGGTTTGTTCCGTCACATAAGCTTTATACGCCGTGATGGCTTCACCAAGGCTCAGCACGGCATCAGCTTTTGCCGCATCGGCAGACGCCGCGCCTTTGACAATCAGCTTGCCTTTCGGGTTGGTCAGCAGGCCGCAGGTCATCTCATATTCGCCAGGCTGCAGGTTGGCGGTCAGCTTTTGGGTGAAGCCTGGCGCAATGTTTTCGCGCTCTTCAACCACCATCACCCCTTTCAGAATTTCCCACTCCAGCGCTTTCTGGCTGTGGTTTTGAATAATGAACTGGGTTTTACCCGCGGCAACGGTGACGCTCATAGGCTCACACTGTTTGTCGTTTACTGTAACCTTTACCTGAGGAATATCGGCGGCCTGAGCTGCAAAAGCAGAGGTGAACAGCGCAGCGATGCCCAGCTGCAGCGCACTACGGCGGAAGTTAATCGTCATGACACATCCCTTAAAAAGTATGTTGTAACTATTCAACGTGTTTTATCGCGCCGCGCCCGATGCCGGGGAGGTGGCACGTGGCGGCAGTGCAAACAGCACCAGCGCCGGAATCAGATAGAGGAAATAAACCACCACTTCGCTGACGCTTGGCGCTTCCTGGTAGCCAAAAATGCCTTCCATCAGGGTGCCAAACAGCGAATGGTTGGTCAGCACGCCGCTAAAGTCGAATGCGACCTGCTGGAGGTTGTTCCAGAGACCGGCCTCGTGGAAAGCACGAATTGCGCCCGCGGCCAGGCCTGCCGCCACAAACAGAATAAACAGGCTGGTCCATTTAAAGAACGTACCAAGATTGAGACGGATCCCCCCCCAGTAGAGCATGAATCCGAGCGCCACGGCGGTTGCCAGCCCGAGCATCGCGCCGAGCGGTGGCCAGATACCCAGGTCTTGTTGAAAAGAGGCCAGCAGGAAGAAGACGGATTCCAGCCCTTCGCGGGCGACGGCGAAAAAGACCATCAGGATCAGCGCCCAGCCGTGGTTGCCACTGCGCTGCAGCGCATTATCCACCGCCTCTTCCAGTTGCTTTTTCACATTGCGTGAAACTTTACGCATCCAGAACACCATCCAGGTAAGGATGATGACGGCAATCACCGCCACCACGCCTTCAAAGATCTCCTGCTGCTTCTGCGGGAATTCACCGGTGGTTTCGTTGATGAAGACCCCAAGGCCCAGGCACAGTGCAGCGGCAAGGAACACGCCAATCCACATAACGCCAATCCAGCGCCCGCGCTGGGTACGCTTCAGGTAGCTGGCGATAAGGCTGACAATCAGCGCCGCCTCCAGCCCTTCACGCAACATAATGAGAAACGGTACAAACATGCCGACATCCTTAAATGTGAATCGCCGTCAACCGGTGCAAAGAAAAGTAAATTTAAGTGATTGTGATTATCATTACCGCAAAAAGAAACGCAAGCGATATGTATCGAGAATGATGACAGGATGTAAAAAGTTAGCAGGGGAAGGAATTGGGGGATTCAGACGGATTGCCTGAGCCCGAAACCGGGCTCAGACGGTACAGCAGAGCGTTATTCCGCCTGCAGACGAGACGGAGGCGCTGAGTGGTAATGTGCGTCTGCTTCTGCAAAGCGTTTCTGCATTGCGGTAGACGGCGCTTTACCCAGCAGGCTGAACACAACAATGCCCACGCTGCCGAAGATGAAGCCAGGAATGATTTCGTACAGGCCCAGCCACGCGAACTGTTTCCAGACGATAACGGTAACTGCACCGATAACCATCCCGGCCAGCGCGCCGTTACGGGTCATGCGTGACCACATCACGGAGAACAGCACGACTGGACCAAATGCAGCGCCGAAGCCTGCCCATGCGTAGCTCACAAGGCCCAGCACGCGGTTCTGTGGGTTAGCGGCAAGCGCAATCGCCACCAGCGCAACCACCAGTACCATCAGGCGACCAACCCATACCAGCTCTTTCTGACCAGCGTTTTTACGCAGGAAGGCCTTGTAGAGATCTTCCGTAATGGCGCTTGAACACACCAGCAGCTGGCAGCTCAGCGTTGACATTACCGCCGCCAGAATCGCCGACAGCAGGATCCCGGCAATCCACGGGTTAAAGAGGATCTGCGCCAGTTCAATGAACACGCGCTCGGCGTTCTGGTTCACGGCACCGGCAAGCTGTGGGTTGTTGTTGAAGTAAGCAATGCCGAAGAAGCCGACCGCTACCGCACCCGCCAGGCACAGGATCATCCAGGTCATGCTGATACGACGCGCATGCACGATGCTGTGGTGGGAGTCTGCCGCCATGAAGCGTGCCAGAATATGCGGCTGACCGAAGTAACCCAGACCCCAGCCCATCAGAGAGATGATGGCGACAAAGTTCAGGCCTTTCAGCATATCAACGTTTTCGATGCTCTTCTGTTTAATCACTTCCAGCGAGTCACCGAAACCACCGACCGACATAATCACGATAACCGGCGTCAGGATCAGCGCGAAAATCATCAGGCTCGCCTGCACGGTATCGGTCCAGCTTACCGCGAGGAAACCGCCGATGAAGGTATAAATGATGGTGGCAGCGGCCCCGGCCCACAGCGCGGTTTCATAGCTCATGCCGAAGGTGCTTTCGAACAGACGCGCTCCCGCCACGATGCCGGATGCACAATAGATGGTGAAGAACAGCAGGATGACCAGCGCCGAGATAATACGCAGCACGCGGCTGGAGTCGTCAAAACGGCCGGTAAAGTAGTCCGGCAGCGTCAGGGCGTTATTGTTGACTTCGGTATGCACGCGCAGACGACCGGCAACCAGCTTCCAGTTGATCCATGCCCCTGCGCACAGACCGATCGCAATCCAGCTTTCTGAAATACCGGAGATAAAAATCGCGCCCGGCAGCCCCATCAGCAACCAGCCGCTCATATCGGAAGCACCTGCAGACAGTGCCGTGACGAACGGGCCCAGGCTTCGCCCACCGAGAATGTAATCGTCAAAGTTCTTTGTCGACCGCCATGCAAAAAATCCAATCAGGATCATGCCCAATATATAGATACAAAACGTCACCAACATCGGTGTGCTAATAGCCATTAAAACTCTCCAGAATTATTGCCCGGCATTTTTTTATTCGCCGTTTTATTCCCTCACCGGAACGAGGTGCGGGTTCTGTGACTGTCCAGGGGGACAGTATCCTGACTGATACCCTGAATTTTCACAAACGATTTAACACAGCATTTACATCGATTGCACTCACCCTTGCGGACAAATATTGCATAGGTTGCACTCGCTCACGTTTTGACCGGTTGCACCTTTTAAATATGTTAACCGGCGCACGGTATCTCTCAGAGCATTATTCATCGCTACCTGTAAACTCGATTTTTTTATTAACAATTCATTCATTTTTAAAGTTGCTAGCCAGGTCGCATTTAACAAGGTTGCACAAAGTTGCAACATGGTGGATATTTCAGCGTAACTACGTAAAAGCGCGATAAAGAACATACACAGGAGCTAATGGCATGGGCACCACCACCATGGGGGTCAAACTTGATGACGCCACCCGCGAGCGGATCAAAACGGCAGCCACCCGCATTGACCGTACCCCACACTGGCTGATCAAACAGGCCATCTTTAACTATCTGGAGCGTCTGGAAACTGACGACGCGCTGCCGGAACTACCGGCACTGCTTTCCGGCGCCGCGAATGAAAGTGAAGAAGCCGGCGCGCCGGTTGACGAAAACCATCAACCGTTCCTCGAATTCGCTGAGCAAATTCTGCCGCAGTCGGTCACCCGTGCGAGCATTACCGCCGCCTGGCGCCGCCCGGAGACCGACGCCGTTCCGATGCTGATGGAGCAGGCTCGTCTGCCGCAGAATATTGCCACTCAGGCCCATAAGCTTGCCTATCAGCTCGCCGAGAAGCTGCGCAACCAGAAAACCGCCAGCGGTCGGGCCGGAATGGTGCAGAGCCTGCTGCAGGAGTTTTCCCTCTCCTCTCAGGAAGGCGTGGCGCTGATGTGCCTTGCGGAAGCGCTGCTGCGTATTCCGGACAAAGCCACCCGCGATGCGCTGATCCGCGACAAGATCAGCAACGGCAACTGGCAGTCGCACATTGGCCGTAGCCCGTCACTGTTCGTTAACGCCGCGACCTGGGGTCTGCTGTTTACCGGCAAACTGGTCTCTACCCATAACGAAGCCAGCCTGTCGCGTTCGCTGAACCGTATTATCGGTAAGAGCGGTGAGCCGCTGATCCGTAAAGGCGTGGATATGGCGATGCGCCTGATGGGCGAGCAGTTCGTCACCGGCGAAACCATCGCTGAGGCGTTAGCAAATGCCCGTAAGCTTGAAGAAAAAGGCTTCCGCTACTCTTACGATATGCTGGGTGAAGCGGCGCTGACCGCTGCCGATGCGCAGGCCTATATGGTCTCTTATCAGCAGGCTATCCACGCTATCGGGAAAG
This sequence comes from Yokenella regensburgei, assembly GCF_003634235.1. Taxonomy (NCBI): domain Bacteria; kingdom Pseudomonadati; phylum Pseudomonadota; class Gammaproteobacteria; order Enterobacterales; family Enterobacteriaceae; genus Yokenella; species Yokenella regensburgei. Next base: position 1,815,660 of record NZ_RBIZ01000003.1, read on the forward strand.
CCTCGAACGGCCGCGGTATCTATGAAGGCCCGGGGATCTCGATCAAGCTCTCGGCTCTGCATCCACGCTACAGCCGCGCGCAGTACGACCGCGTGATGGAAGAACTCTATCCACGCCTGAAGTCCCTGACCCTGCTGGCGCGTCAGTACGACATCGGTATCAATATCGATGCCGAAGAGGCCGACCGCCTGGAGATCTCCCTCGATCTGCTGGAAAAACTATGCTTTGAGCCAGAACTTGCCGGCTGGAACGGTATTGGCTTTGTCATTCAGGCTTATCAGAAGCGTTGCCCGTTCGTCATCGACTACCTGATCGATCTGGCCACCCGCAGCCGCCGTCGCCTGATGATCCGTCTGGTGAAAGGTGCCTACTGGGACAGCGAAATCAAACGTGCGCAGATGGACGGCCTGGAAGGTTATCCGGTCTATACCCGCAAGGTGTATACCGACGTTTCCTATATTGCCTGCGCGAAGAAGCTGCTCGGCGTACCGAACCTGATTTATCCGCAGTTTGCCACCCACAACGCCCATACGCTGGCGGCTATCTATCAGCTCGCCGGGCAGAACTACTATCCGGGACAGTATGAGTTCCAGTGCCTGCACGGCATGGGTGAGCCGCTGTACGAGCAGGTGGTTGGCAAAGTGGCGGAAGGCAAACTGAACCGTCCATGTCGCATCTATGCGCCGGTCGGTACCCATGAAACGCTGCTCGCCTACCTGGTGCGCCGTCTGCTGGAAAACGGCGCGAACACCTCGTTCGTCAACCGGATTGCCGACAACACTCTGCCGCTGGATGAACTGGTGGCAGATCCGGTTGAAGCGGTAGAAAAACTGGCCGCGCAGGAAGGCATGCCCGGGCTGCCGCATCCGAAGATCCCGCTGCCGCGCGATCTGTACGGCAAAGGCCGCGCTAACTCCGCCGGTCTTGATCTCGCCAACGAACACCGTCTGGCGTCCCTCTCCTCTTCACTGCTCAACAGCGCCCTGCAGAAATGGCAGGCCGCGCCGATGCTCGAGCATCCGGTCGCTGAAGGTGACATGGTGGCCGTTCACAACCCGGCCGAGCCGAAAGACGTGGTTGGCTATGTGCGTGAAGCCACAGAGCAGGAAGTCAGCCAGGCGCTGGAAAGCGCGGTCAACAATGCGCCTATCTGGTTTGCCACCCCGCCGCAGGAGCGTGCCGCGATTCTCGAGCGTGCCGCCGTGCTGATGGAAGGCCAGATGCAGCAGCTGATGGGCATCCTGGTGCGTGAAGCGGGTAAAACCTTTAGTAACGCCATCGCCGAAGTGCGCGAAGCCGTGGATTTCCTCCACTACTACGCGGGTCAGGTACGTGACGATTTTGATAACGACACCCACCGCCCGCTGGGTCCGGTGGTGTGTATCAGCCCGTGGAACTTCCCGCTGGCTATCTTCACCGGGCAGATTGCCGCAGCGCTTGCTGCCGGTAACAGCGTGCTGGCAAAACCCGCCGAGCAGACCCCGCTGATTGCCGCCCAGGGGATCGCTATCCTGCGTGAAGCCGGGGTTCCGGCAGGCGTTATCCAACTGCTGCCAGGCCGTGGTGAAACCGTGGGTGCGAAGCTCACCGCCGATAACCGCGTTCGTGGGGTGATGTTCACCGGCTCTACCGAAGTTGCTACCCTGCTGCAGCGCGGCATTGCCGGTCGCCTTGATGCCCAGGGTCGTCCGACGCCGCTGATTGCCGAAACCGGCGGTCTGAACGCGATGATTGTCGACTCCTCCGCCCTCACCGAACAGGTGGTGATTGATGTGCTGGCTTCCGCGTTCGACAGCGCCGGACAACGCTGCTCTGCCCTGCGCGTGCTCTGCCTGCAGGACGACATCGCCGAGCACACCCTGACCATGCTGCGCGGCGCAATGGCCGAATGCCGGATGGGCAACCCGGGTCGTCTCACCACTGACATTGGCCCGGTTATCGATGCAGAAGCAAAAACCAACATTGAGCAACACATTCAGGCTCTGCGCAGCAAAGGCCGCAATGTGTTCCAGGCGGTGCGTGAGAACAGCGAAGATGCCCGCGAGTGGAACAGCGGCACCTTCGTTCCGCCGACGCTGATTGAGCTTGATAGCTTCGACGAGATGAAAAAAGAGGTCTTCGGTCCGGTGCTGCACGTGGTGCGCTACCGCCGTAACGAGCTGGAAGGCCTGGTGGAGCAGATCAACGCCTCCGGCTATGGTCTGACGCTCGGCATTCACACCCGTATCGATGAAACCATCGCTCAGGTGACCGGCAGTGCACACGTCGGTAACCTGTACGTGAACCGTAACATGGTCGGCGCCGTGGTTGGCGTGCAGCCGTTCGGCGGCGAAGGCCTGTCAGGAACCGGACCAAAAGCCGGTGGGCCGCTGTATCTGTATCGCCTGCTGGCGAGCCGCCCGGAAGATGCGCTGCTGAAAACGCTGGCGCGTCAGGATGCCGAACGTCCGGTCGATACTCAGCTAAAAGCGATGCTGGAACAGCCGTTAACCGCGCTGACCCAGTGGGCTGCCGGCAATCCGGCGCTGAAGAGCCTGTGCCAGCAGTACGGCGAGCAGGCGCAGGCCGGTACGCAGCGCGTACTGCCGGGTCCAACAGGCGAGCGCAACACCCTGACCTTCATGCCGCGCGATCGCGTGCTGTGCGTGGCGGATAACGAAGAGGATGCGCTGACCCAGCTCGCGGCCGTCATGGCGGTCGGTAGCCAGGTTCTGTGGCCGGATGAGCCGCTGCAACGCGCACTCGGTAAGAAACTGCCGAAAGAAGTGACCGGACGGATCCGCTTCGCCAAAACCGATGCGCTGATGACCCAGTCCTTTGACGCGGTTATCTACCACGGGGATTCGGATCAGCTGCGCACCCTGTGTGAGCAGGTGGCGGGCCGCGACGGTGCCATTGTCTCGGTGCAGGGTTTTGCCCGCGGCGAAACCAACCTGCTGCTGGAGCGTTTGTACCATGAGCGTTCGCTCAGTATTAACACCGCAGCGGCAGGCGGTAACGCCAGCCTGATGACAATTGGCTAAGGCTGTGATTAATTAAGGCTCCGGAGACGGAGCCTTTTTTTATTCAGTCAGGAACACCAGAATGAAACGTTTACTTTTAACGCTTGGCGCACTGCTGCTGAGCACCAGCGCCCTGGCCGACGATTGCGCCAGCGCCAGCACGCAAACCGAAATGAATACCTGTTCGGCGACCCAGTATCAAACCGCCGATAAAAAACTGAACCACACTTACCAGAACGTGCTGAAACGCGCGACCCCGGCGCAGCAGGAGCTGCTGAAGAAAGCCCAGGTGGCATGGATTGCCCTGCGTGACGCCGACTGTGCGTTCATGGGCTCTGGCGTCACCGGCGGCAGCATGCAGCCGATGATTGAAAACCAGTGCAAGGCAGACAAGAGCACCGAGCGCGAAGCGTTTCTGGCTTCGCTGATGCAGTGCGATGAAGGCGACACCAGCTGCCCGCTGCCGCCGGCCAATTAACGAACGCGTACGCCTTCGATAATCATCCGCTGCACGTTTTCCACCGTACGCTGGAAGAAGACCGGATCTTTCAGCGTACGGCCGGTCACCGCCTCGACCTGGGTCGAGAAGTCGGCATAGTGCTGGGTGGTGGCCCAAATCATGAAAATCAGATGGTGCGGATCGACAGGTGCCAGCTTACCGTCGTAGATCCAGCCCGCAATAATGTCAGATTTATCATCAATCAGCGTTTTAACATCACCGGTTAGCACCTCCATCAGCAGCGGTGCGCCCTGCAGCATTTCAAGGCAAAACAGCCGTGACGCCTCCGGGTGATCGCGAGATACCTCAAGTTTCAGGCGGATATACTCTTTGATAGCCACCAGCGGTGCCTGGTCTTCGCGAAACGCCCGCAGCGGCGCCAGCCAGACGTCGAGGATCTGGCGCATCACTTCAACATACAGCACATTTTTAGAGGGGAAGTGGTAAAGCAAATTACTCTTCGACACGCCGGACATCTCCGCCACCTGGTCAAGACGGGTGCCATGAATGCCGAACTGCGAAAAAGTGGTTAACGCGGCGCTAAGAATCGCCTCACGACGGGCATTGACCGCCTGGCGGTGTTTGCTGAGGTGCTTCTCATTTTCCTTTTTCATGCGCTTCTCCTGTTATCCCTCAGGAATTCTGCTGAGCAGAGGTCTCCGGGGCGGTTTTTTTCTTCCTGAATTTCAGTTCGCTGACTAACACACCTAGTACGATAAAGGCGCCGCCAAGCAGCGCCAGCGCCGGTAAACGCTCACCGGCAATACGGCCAAAAATACCGGCCCATACCGGTTCTCCGGTGTAGATAACCGTGGCACGGGTCGGCGAAACGCTACGCTGTGCCCAGTTCATGGTGACCTGAATGATGGCACTGAAAATGCCAAGACCCAGCGCGACCATCAAAAGCCCGGAAGAGAGCGGCGGCACGCTTTCCCCGGCAGGGCCCATGGCGGCAAAAGCCACCACGGAAGCCGTCGCCAGCTGGACAATCGTTACCCGGCGGACATCGACTTTTCCCGCCCATTTACTGATAAGAATAATTTCCGCCGCAATCGCCAATGCGCTTGCGAGGGTGATGAGCTCCCCGGTACCCAATGCCAGCAGATCGTTCTCCGGCCCGGCGAGCAGGATAAGCCCGATAAATGCCAGCACGATCCCGACACAAGACATCATGCCGGGCATCCGCCGCAGGAACAGCCATTGCAGAAGCGGCACCAGCGGCACGTACATGGCGGTAATAAATGCCGATTTGCTGCTGGAAATATACTGCAGCCCCCAGGTTTGCAGGCTGTAGCCGAGCGCTATCGATACGCCGATTATTGCCCCGGCTTTAAACTCAGCAAAGGTGAGCCCGCGCAGGGTGCGTAATGAGAGCAGGGTTACCGCCAGCGCGGCGGTGGCAAAGCGCAATCCGACAAAGAAAAATGGTCCACTCATCGTTACCGCGTACTGCACCGCCAGAAAGGTTCCTCCCCAGAACATAGTAATGAGGATCAGAATGGCTTCCTGAGGTTTGATGGAAAACTGATAACGTGAAATGAGAGACATAGCGCCGCCTGCAGCCGGATAAGCGTTTTAGTGTGCAGATTCTGCGGCAGCAGTGCAAGAAAGTGCTATAAAAAAACCGCCGGGGAGCACCCGGCGGCGGGGGAGAGATATTGAGCATATCACTTATTCAATCAACATCTTCACGCAACCTGCCACGTCAGCTATTACGATTTCCGTGGCTGTTTTTACCCCCTTTCTTGCCTGCTTCAGAGGCTCGCTGCGGATCGTTCTTGAAGTTACCGCCGCTGTGCTGACCTCCTTTACGACCTGCTTCTGATGCTCTTTCACGGTCCTCGGCAAAGTTGCCGGAGCCGCCACGATGGTTTGCCATTACTGACCTCCAATGGTTCAGACATCATATTGCATTCGGTCATCGAGAATGCTTTCGCTGCACGGTTTGCGAATACGCTTCGCACCGTGGGACTAAGCTTAGTGGAGCCCACCCGGAGGACCACGAGATAGTAATATTCTGCAACAGGAAATCAGACTTTCGGGTGAGATGGCGGCGCGGCGAATGATAAGGTTCTCTTATGGTTGATAAAAATCGCACCGGCTAAATTGTTTCAATTTGCTACAAATAGAGTGAGTGATTATTTTGTTATAAATCAAAGAAATGGTGGCAAAAGTTGCACTCTCAGCCACACGGCATATCTTTAATTAAGTGCAGCTAAAGCTGCTTCCCATGAAAAACGAGGAGTCAGGTAAAATGGCAAAAGTTCTGGTGCTTTTTTATTCCATGTACGGACACATCGAGACCATGGCACAGGCGGTCGCCGAAGGCGCAAACAAAGTGGATGGCGTTGAGGTTATCGTTAAGCGCGTTCCGGAGACCATGTCGGCGGAAATATTTGCCAAAGCGGGCGGGAAAACGCACAACGCACCGGTTGCCACTCCGCAGGAGCTGGCAGATTACGATGCAATCATCTTCGGGACCCCTACCCGTTTTGGCAATATGTCCGGCCAGATGCGGACCTTCCTTGACCAGACAGGCGGCCTGTGGGCCTCTGGCGCGCTGTACGGTAAGCTCGCCAGCGTCTTCAGCTCAACCGGTACCGGCGGCGGCCAGGAGCAAACCATCACCTCCACCTGGACCACCCTCGCCCACCACGGGATGGTGATTGTCCCTATCGGCTATGCCGCTCAGGAACTGTTTGATGTCTCCCAGGTGCGCGGCGGCACGCCTTATGGTGCCACAACCATTGCCGGTGGCGATGGCTCACGTCAGCCAAGCCAGGAGGAGCTCTCCATCGCCCGCTATCAGGGTGAATATGTCGCCGGCCTGGCGAAGAAGTTACACGGTTAATACCGAAGAGGAGGATTACGATGCCTACACCAGAAGCCAAAGCTCATCGCGTCGGCGAGTGGGCCAGTCTTCGCAACACCTCAACTGAGATTGCGGAAGCCATTTTCGAAGTCGCCAACTATGATGAAAAGCTGGCGGAACAGATTTGGGAAGAAGGCAGCGACGACGTGCTCGTTCGCGCCTTTAAAAAAACCGACAAAGATGCGCTCTTCTGGGGCGAACAAACCATCGAACGCAAAAACGTCTGATCTTCACACGCTCTGACGATCCCCCCGCTACTGCGGGGGTTTTTTATGCCAGGCATTACTTCAATGACTGCGCCATCACCTCGTTAAACTTATCCATCGGGCAGAAACCGTTAGCATCGACCGGGCAGCCTTTCAGCGACAGCGTGACGCGCTGCGGCGGCGCCTGGAGTGACAGCACGTCGGCATTACGCAGTTGGTTAGTGCTCTGGTAAACGTACTCAATTTTCATCAGGTCGCGATTGGCATTGCTGTCGTGCCAGCGCTGGAACAAGATTTTGCCGCCGATAGGGGTGCGCTCATACTGATTTGGCAGCTGGTAGTCATTAAAATCCAGCGCCCGCAGCAGAGAAGCGATGTTGGAGTCGTGCCCTACCAGCACGGTGATTTTGGCGCTTTTCCCTGCATCGCCCACCAGCACGTTATCGATGTATTTCACCAGCGGTGCCGCCACGTTACGCGCCACTTCAGGCGAGGTGAACAGACTGTCCTGATAGCCATTTTTAAGCTCAGACAGGACCCGCCACTGCTTCTCGGATTTAATTTCGCCCCACGCCACTTTATCCTGCGGGAAGCCTTCGTAGTATTGCAGCGTAAAGGCATCGACCAGCGAGTTACCTACCTTCAGAGGCCCGTCAACGCCAGGCTCTTTTTGGTAATCAGCGCTGAAAGTGTCTTTTCCATCGGCGAGCGAGCAGACTTTTTTCTCTTTGCACGACGGTGAGTCGCTAAAGCGCGTCATCTGCTCCAGCAGCTTATAGCTATCCGCAAGATGCATTTTCTGCCGTTCGTTCTCCATCGCCTTCACCGCCGTTTCACGGAACGCAGCGGTATCGTTGGTGATAACCGGGTTGAAGGTGGGATCCATAGTGCCCATTTTTTCCTGATGGTGAACCGGCACATCACAGCCCGGGAATGCTCCCGTAATAAAGAACTGCGCGGTCGCTACCGTGCGCTGCAGGCTGTTTGCATAGACGTAGACATCGCTGGCCGGTGGGCATTCACCGGTGGTTACCATCCCCTGCGCCGCCAGCCATTCACGCAGATAGTGCCCCATATACACTTCAAGAACGCCACCTTTGGTGGTCAGCTGGCCGCCAGGAACATCCCATTCGGGCCATTGATTCGGCGTGGACTGCTCCAGCACGCTACCGTTGTTGGCAAGCGGTGCCCGCAGGTTATGACGGCTCATCATTAGCACCTGCTGTAGCTGGTAGCCGTCGGGTTCACTTTGCGCCTGCGCGCCGCCGGTCATCAGGAGAGAAGCGGCAACAACGCTTGCCAGTAGTGTCTTATACATCCCTATTTCCTCGCTCTTTTTGTGATGCTCTATTGTGGCAGATATATGAGATAATTCCGCGGTTCGCTTCGCAAAGCCGGGCGACGCTATACTCAGAGATACTTGTTAATCGCTTTCGCCGCGATTCGTTTTGTCATGGTAACAATACGATGTTATGGATAATTAACGATAATATTGAATTTAATCCAGAGAGGAATCGCCTGGCGTCATTATCCAGGCCAGACCTCAACGTTATTCTGACGACGCCCGCCAGCCGCTGTTTACGCCTATTGCTGGAAAATGCGCCCTCCGTTGTCGCGCAACAAACGTTCTTCCAAAAAGTATGGGAAGAAGACGGCATGGTGGTGCCGGCTAATACGCTTTATCAAAACATATCTATTATCCGTCGCGGATTACGTACCGTCGGTGAGACTGAAGATACGCTGATAACGACGGTTCCGCGCAAAGGCTTTCAGATTGAGCCTGGCGTGAACGTAATCACCATCAGCAAAGCCTCCGTGCGGGTGGAGGAGAAAAAAGCAGCCGAGCCAGGGCGCCCTCGATTACCCTGGCTGAAACGCTATGCACCCGTCCTCTGGATGACGGGGTCGCTGTTCATCGGTATTGCGCTGGGTAATATGGCCTGGCAGACCGTCGTTGATAAGAATTTTTACGACCAGTACACGCTGGTGGAAACCACCCACGGTTGTCACTTTTTCTCCAAAAATGAAGATATCGAAAGCGTTAATCGCTTTGAAAGCTACAAAACCATGATTTTAAAAACGGGTATGGATTGCCAGAAATATCCGTGGGTCTATTTCCCTTCCAGCAGTCGTACGCCCGCGGTCGCGGCACTAATTTGCCAGCAGCCTTATAAAACGCGTGGCGACACTGGCTGTGTAACACTTTTCTTCCGGGGGGCGGCACATGAGTAAAAAACTGCTGCTGGTAAGCTGCCTCGCCCTGCTCCTGCTTGGTCTTGGGATCGGCCATCTTATTCACCTGCGCGCAGAGCAGAACCGCGATCCGGAAAAATGCACGGCCCCCGTGGTGGTGTTTTATAACAACACTCAGGCCAATCTGACGCTGGATTTTATGTATTCACTGAAAAAACATACCGGGGTGGTTTCCGTGAGCGGCACCTACTACGTCGATAATAAAATCAGCGGGGTGATCCGCCGTGATGTCGCTTATGTCTGGAGCGAGAATAAAGACAGCGCCCATTTTATTTCGACGGATGTTAATAAAGTCACCCGTGATGAAACGCTACCCGACGCGGTTATCGAGACAATATTGCCTGACTTTTACGTTTATCCAGGTAAAAGCATCAGCTACACCATCCTGACCCAGGGCCATCGTGGTTTTATGTTTACTATCGGAAAACGCCCGGTGTTTCTCTGTACCCACTAATCTGATTTTCCCCTTCAGCCCCCGGAATGTCTCTCATCTATTACTATTAAGAGACAGACGGCTAAAGGGTAACGATGATGCAGAGCTACGTTGCGAGAGTTCGGGAAGAGTGGCTTGAACTGCTAAGAGACACCGATTCCGACGTGCAGGCCAGCGCTAAGGCGCTGGCTGATGCGCATGCGCGCGCATTAAGCGAAGTGTTTTATCAGCGCATGCTTGCCGACCCGCAGGCAGAGGAGTTTCTGAGTAACGATCAGGTAGAAACCCGGCTGAAGAAATCGCTGGCGCTCTGGATCCAGCGGGTGCTGGCATGTAAAGCCGACGAAGTGGATGCCCTTATTGCCCTCCAGCAGCACGTGGGTGAAATTCATGCCCGTATCGGCATTCCTATCCAACTGGTGGATATGGGTGCCAGAGTGATTAAAAAGAACCTTATCCCGATTATCATCGCCGAAGGCGGTCGCGAAGACGAAAAGATGAAGCTGTTAAGCTTCACCCTGTGTAGCATCGATCTGGCGATGGAAATCATGTCGCGCACCTTTACCTTTGGCGAGAGCAGCAGCCTGAAAGACGATGAGAACTATCGTATTTTCTCATTACTGGAGAACGCCGAAGAGGAAAAAGAGAGGCAGATAGGCAGCCTGCTCAGTTGGGAAATGGATGTCATGTATAAGGTGATGCTGGATTCCGAACTGGGCAGCACACCGCCTATCAGCCGCGCAGATTTCGGCATGTGGTTTACACACAAAGGCCGCCACTATTTCAGCGGCATTGCCGAAGTGGGTTATATTGCCAAACTGATTCAGGAAACCGACGAGCTGTTCTCCCGCTTCCGCGACCCGTCCCGTACCGCGAAACAGAAACATCAGCGCACCGAACTTCTCCTACAGATGAAAAGCAATACGGCGCAGATCAACACACTGCTGCGGGGCCTGTTTGACGATGTTGCCAAACACGAGGTCGGGATGGACGTGCTGACGAAGCTGCTTAACCGGCGATTCCTCGCCGCGATATTCAAGCGTGAGATTGCCCACGCTAACCGTTCCGGAACCCCACTTTCCGTTCTGCTTATCGACGTGGATAAATTTAAAGAGATTAACGACGGCTACGGACACGCGGCCGGCGATGAGATATTGCGCAAAATCTCCCAGGTATTTTACGACAACGTGCGCAGCAGCGATTTTGTGTTCCGCTACGGTGGTGATGAGTTTCTGATTGTGCTGACGGAGGCCAATCAGACGGAGACGCTGCGCATTGCCGAACGCATCCGCAGCAAAGCCTCCCGCCAGTCGATCACAACCCCTGACGGTAAGCTGCTCGCAACGACCCTTTCGATTGGTGCCGCGATGTTTGACGGCCATCCGGACTACGAGCGGCTGGTGCAGTCAGCCGATGCAGCACTGTATCGCTCAAAACGCCAGGGTCGCAACCGGATTGAAATGTACATCCTCGGAGATACCCCCTATTCCTGAGACATCTCCAGCCCGCTCCCGGGAAACCGGGAGCTACTCGACAATCACCGCCTCTTTGTTTTTCGATAGCAGAATTTTAATCAGGTTGATGTAGGTGACGGGTTTGAAGAAATAATAGCCCTGCAACAGGGTAATATGATTGCGATTCAGGTAATCCAGCTGTTCTTTGGTTTCCACTCCTTCCGCAATAATATGCAATGACAGCTTACGCGCCATTTCAATGACGCAGTCGATAAGCTTGCTTGACTCCTCAGTTCCATTAACCCGGCCGACAAAGCTCTTATCAATTTTAATATAATCAATGCTCAAATCATTCAGGTACGACAGCCCGGAATAGCCGGTACCAAAATCATCAAGCGCGATCGCAAAGCCTTTCTCATGCAAGCGGTTGAGATTTTCTACCAGCTGTTTGTTGATAAACAACGGTTCGCGTTCGGTCACTTCCAGCACCAGTTTTATATTCGCCCCGGCAAATTCCTGTTGATAGCGCAGGCAGTCGTCCATAAAGCTGGGAGCGTTCATATGGGAGGCACTCAGGTTAATCCCAATATGAAAGCCATCAGAAAGTTTGCTGAATATGGGCTTCATCTGTGCAGCCACCTGATTCATCAAACTCTGGGTTAAAGGCACAATTAATCCGGATTTCTCCGCAATCGGAATAAACGACACCGGCGAAATAAACCCCACCTTCGGATGCTTCCATCTCGCCAGCACTTCAACACCATAAATAGCCCCTGTCTGGCCGTTCACCACCGGCTGATAGAATGGGACAATCTCGCCGTTGGCGATGGCTTTGCGCAGATTGTCTTCCGGCGTGGTGGTTTTATTCAGATAACGTTTCGCCACATAAGCCGCCATAACTGACAGCACTAACATAAAAAACAGCAGCCCGGCACCCTGGCGCCACATTCGGCCGAGGCTAAAAAACGACGGCAGCTGCCAGTCAATGCTGAATGGATAAGTCTTCGAGGTGAATATCCCGTTGGTAGACTGGTTTTTCCCTACCGGCTGAACATCACCGGAACGGCTAATCATCTGTTGCCCAACCACCAGCGTATAGCCAGCATCATGAATACTCGTGCTCAGCGCCTCACGCACATGGCTGTCGCTGATAGTGACCATCACCCTGCCGTGCTGAATGGCGTTCTGATAGATAAGTATTGGCCGATCGTTCACCGTATCTTTGGCCGGAAGCAGCTTCAGCGGGTCGTCCGGTATTGATTCTGGCTCATTAATCAGCACCCGGTTTCCCGGCAACGAACTGCACCAGATGTCTCCATCTTTAAAGATAAGAATGGTGCGCAAATGAGGGTTCAAGGCCGCCTCTGTCCCCAGCGCGTAAGCGCCCTCTCCGGTACAGCCATCCGCCGCTACGCGCAGCGCCGTGGTCGTCGCATTCCTTGCTTCATCGAGAATAGCATTGATATTTGCTGCTGCATGACGTGCACCATCTGCGCTGTTTAAGCGTGCGGAATACCAGAGCTGAAGATTGATGATAAACACGCCAAAAATAAATAAGGAGATAGGGACCAGCTTAGACAACATGGCATTACGCATAGTCATTCCTTACCAGGAACTGTCGTTTTAAATGCTGTGCAAAGTAATTGGTGGAGCCTTCACCAGCAATAAAGTCTCTTACTGGTATGTAACGATTTTAGATAGCCAATGAGGGGTTTACCAGGTGATGTTTCTCGCAAAATGATTAACGTGACAGAGGTGACATACGGCGACAAATATCAGAATCAGCCATAAAAATAATTGCTCTGTCGATAACCCCCGGAGTTGTATTTACTCCATGAAACTCGCGGCGTATTACTTATCGCGTCCACCACAACACAGGGGTTAACGACATGAAAATATTAATTGTTGAAAGCGAGTTTCTGCACCAGGACACCTGGGTCGGCGCGGCGGTAGCGCGTCTGGCAGAAGCGCTGCGCCGTCAGAATATTGAAGTGCTGCAGTCCACTACACTCGACGATGGCTACGCTATCATTGCGGCGAATGAAGCCATAGATTGCCTGATGTTCAGTTATCAGATGGAAGAGAAAGATGAACATCAACGCGTTCGCCAACTACTCGATAAGCTTCATGAGCGTCAGCAAGAGGTGCCGGTATTTTTGCTGGGCGAGCGCGAAAAAGCCACTGCTCTGATTGATCAGCAGCTGATGGAGCTTATCGATGAGTTCGCCTGGATCCTCGAAGATTCTGCTGATTTCATCGCCGGACGCGCGGTTGCCGCCATGAACCGCTACCGTCAGCAAATGCTGCCGCCGCTGTTTTCTGCCCTCGTGAAATACAACGGCATCCATGAATACTCATGGGCGGCCCCCGGCCACCAGGGCGGCGTTGGCTTTACTAAAACGCCCGCCGGTCGGATGTATCACGACTATTACGGCGAAAACCTGTTCCGTACCGATATGGGGATTGAACGTGCCTCGCTGGGTTCATTACTGGATCACACCGGCGCCTTCGGTGAGAGTGAGAAAAATGCGGCGCGGGTATTTGGCGCTGACCGCTCATGGTCCGTTGTCGTCGGCACCTCCGGCTCCAACCGTACCATTATGCAGGCCTGCATGACCGATGATGACGTGGTGGTGATTGACCGCAACTGCCATAAGTCGATTGAACAGGGCCTTATTCTTACCGGTGCCAAACCGGTCTATATGGTGCCCAGCCGCAACCGCTACGGCATCATTGGGCCTATCTACCCGCAGGAGATGCAGCCAGAAGCGCTGCAGGACAAAATCCGCACCAGTTCGCTGACTCACGAATATGCGGCCCATAAACCCTCCTACAGCGTCATCACCAACTGTACTTACGATGGCGTGTGCTACAACGCCAAAAATGCCCAGGCGCTGCTGGAGCAGACCTGTGACCGCATTCATTTTGACGAGGCCTGGTACGGCTACGCACGCTTTAACCCGGTGTACGCCGACCATTTCGCGATGCGCGGCAACCCAGGCGATCACAGCGGCCCGACCATTTTCGCTACCCACTCCACGCATAAATTGTTGAATGCGCTTTCTCAGGCTTCCTACATTCATGTTCGCGAAGGGCGCGGCGCGGTGAACTTCTCCCGTTTCAATCAGGCCTACATGATGCACGCCACCACCTCGCCGCTGTACGCCATCTGCGCGTCCAATGATATTGCGGTCTCGATGATGGACGGCAACAGCGGGCTGTCGCTGACCCAGGAAGTGATCGACGAAGCCGTCGATTTCCGTCAGGCCATGGCACGTCTGTATCGCGAGTTTACCGACAGCAACGACTGGTTCTTCAAGCCGTGGAACAAAGAAACGGTTGTCGATCCGCAAACCGGTAAAGAGGTCGCGTTTGAGGATGCGCCGGCTGAACTGCTGAGCCGCGATCAAAACTGCTGGGTCATGCGCCCGGGAGAAAGCTGGCACGGTTTTAAAGATTTACCGGATAACTGGAGCATGCTGGATCCAATTAAGGTCAGCATTCTGGCGCCGGGTATGGGGGATGACGGTAATCTACTGGAAAGCGGTGTACCCGCCGCGCTGGTTACCGCCTGGCTTGGACGCCATGGTATCGTGCCAACCCGCACCACCGACTTCCAGATAATGTTCCTCTTCTCGATGGGTGTGACTCGCGGAAAATGGGGAACGCTTATCAATACCCTGTGCTCCTTTAAGCGCCATTACGACAATAATGCTCCCCTGTCACAGGTCATGCCGGAGCTGGCAAATCAGTACCCGGACGTTTACGGCGCTATGGGCGTTCATGATTTAGGCGACAAAATGTTCGCCTGGCTGAAAACCAACAATCCTGGTGCCAGCCTCAATGCCGCCTACGCCTCTTTACCGGAAGCCATGATGACCCCGCGTGATGCTTATCAGGCTATCGTGTCCGATAACGTTGAGATGGTGGCGATAGAAGGATTGCCGAACCGCGTGGCGGCGAACTCTGTCATCCCGTATCCACCAGGAATTCCGATGCTGTTATCCGGGGAAAACTTTGGTGATAGCACCAGCCCACAAATTGCCTACCTGCATGCCCTGCAGTCCTGGGACCACGAGTTCCCTGGTTTCGAGCATGAAACCGAAGGTACAGAAATTATTGATGGCATTTATCACGTCATGTGCATAAAGGCCTGAGGTAATCGACGGCTTTTAGCATAATACCGTTTGTTTAAAAGCCTGGAATATAGAGCAGTAGATTTAAATCCTGAGTCTTATTTTGCGCGGGGTCGCCCCGCGCCTTTTTTCAGATATGGAGCCTGATTATGATTTTAATGGTCACCAAAGATGAATTCCTTTTCCAGGGGGTGACACATTTACTGAGTAATGAAAAAGTCATCAGAGCAGAGGGCCTTTCGGATATCGGTAAACAGATAGCGGACCCTGCAAGCAAAGTGATTATCGACGTCTACCACAACAACGTTATCGACGATAATGCGGTCAGCATCATCCAGTCTCTCAACGTGGACAGAATTATCGTGCTGGCCCCCTTTCACATCAGTAAGATAAAATGCCGTTCGCCGATACTTTTCGTGAACAGAAGGATGTCACTGACAAAATGGCTATCGCTGCTAACCGCAAGCCAGGCCGCCTATTGCAAACCCAAAATGGGTTTCTCACACAATCAGTTTAAAATTGTCAGCCATTTTTTAAATGAAGAAGATAACGACGATATTGCATCAGCCTTGAATATTTCAGAGAAGACCTTGCGTAGCCAGAAATTTAATATCATGCTCAAACTAAAACTGCGCAGGATGAGCGATATCGTGACCCTCAATATCTCTTCCTACTTTTAAATATCCCTTATCTTGAATGATCTACCCGTCACCGGGTAGATCATTTTCATTACGTCCGTGATTTCTTGAAAGCGCTCGCCAGAACCCAGCAGCTAAACGCGCTCACAATAAGCTCAATCCCTACCACCAGAGAAACCATCATGATTGATGCCTGCGGCGCAGCGCTGATGAAGCACCAGGCAATCAACAGATCGAGCACGCCGATAACCAGCTGAAGCCAGCTTCCTTTGACCTGGCGATGGTTAAACCAGGCCGTAATACGGATGACCCCGCCAAGGGCAAACAGGCATGCGAGGAAAGTGGCTATCGCAAACAGGCCAAGTTCCGGCGCGGTGATAAACAGGTAGCCCATCACAACATACGCACAACAGACCAGGATACCTGACACCACTGGCCAAAAATTATGCACCCGATTTTTTATCATGATCGCCATATAGGCGATGCTGCTACAGATCAGCACCACGCCCAAAATCAAGGCAAGGATATCACCGGAGATAAAGGGAAACGCAATAAACAGAACGCCGGCAATAAGCATCAGAGCAGCAATCAGTCTGAGCAGATTTTTTTGTTTCTCAAGCACCTTCACATCAAGTTTAGAAATAATACTCTGATTGATATTTAACATATTACACCTTCATAACACTAAAAATAAAAACACGGCGTAAATCTACCGTAAACGCGTGCAAACCGATAAAGTAGATTTAATAATTTATTCTGATAACAAACTCCGAAAGCCACAACAACTCGTTGATTTATAGCCATTTATTGCAAACAGAGAAAGCCAATGAAATATCCCTGGAAACTGGTTCACAATGCTGAGAGTGATATAATAGCGACGTAACGTTAAATGTGTTATTGAGGATTTAAAAATGAAGAAAGTAACCGGTCTTATTCTTGGTAGCCTGCTGTTGATTCCTGCTCTTAGCCAGGCAGCTGAAACACAAAAACCAGTAAACAACTGGACCTGCGAAGACTTTCTGGCACTGGATTCCTCTTTCCAGCCAACGGCTGTCGGTTTTGCCGAAGCATTAAACAGTAAAGATAAACCGGAAGATGCCATTATGGATGTTAAAGGTATTGAAACTGTGACTCCAGCCGTGGTGCAGGCCTGTACAGAAAACCAAAAAGCCAGTTTTAAAGACAAAGTAAAAAGCGAGTGGGACAAATTTAAACAGCATATTTAGTCAAAGACATTCCCGTTAAGCCATTTTAGACTTAACGGGTCCCTCAGTGGGGGCGATCATGAGTAAACGATTACAACATCGCTCCTGCTGGCTATATTTAAAGCGTTCCTCTTCCTTCATTTTCTCTCATTGTCAACCCCGTCACAAAACACACCAGAATCTTGCCACTGCTGTCATAAAAAATTTACACCCGTGATTTCCTGACCCTAATTGAAATTATCATCTGGTAGTGTATTTTATGCCTGCTGTGATTTCATCATACAATTAACCTTATTAGCCTCAATACCCCCCCTTTTAATTGAGGTATTTCTTATTCGTATTCCCGGAGTGCGAGAATGAGACTTTGTAGTAGTGCCCCCTGCGTGGTAGTTTTGACTGGAAAAGACGTTGATGTAAAAATAAACGATACAACCTCGTTAATATTACCAGCAAACCATTTAAACGTAATTTCTTGCAATAATAACATTATCGATTTTTCCTACTTAGATAATGCACTGGTTGCGCATATGAGTCGCTCGATTTTGAATGATTATCTGCAGTTTTTGAATAGGGATCTGACGCAGATCACCCCATGGCCTCGGCAAGCCATTCCCGTTATTTCGCGCCACTGCCGAACGCCCGACGTATTCCGTGAAGCGGCGCTGCACAGCGTCCTTGAAACCAATGAGGCCTGTGAAATTGAGCGTACCCGCTCCTTATTGTTTACCGTCCTCTCTATCTTTCTTGAGAGTCCCGGGTTCATTGCCCTGATCATGCAAATGCTGCGTAATAGCGTTAAAGATAGTGTGTACCAGATTATCCAGAGTGATATTCACAAAGAGTGGAACTTAAGCCTGGTCGCCAGCGCACTCTGCCTGAGCCCCAGCTTGCTAAAGAAGAAACTAAAGTATGAAGACACCAGCTATAGCCAGATAATTACGGATTGCCGAATGCGCTATGCCGCGCAACAGTTATTAATTGCAGATAAGAATATCTCGCAGATTTCACAATTATGTGGATACCGAAGTACATCTTACTTTATTTCAGTATTTAAGACATTTTATGGCACGACTCCGTTACATTATGTCACACAACATCGCCAGGAGTGTCTGACTGCCTGACCAGATTATGACATCAGCCATAATTATATCGGCAACGGACATACCCCCCTGAGCCATCTAAAATAATGCCGGCAGTGCGCTATTATTTCCCCCGAATTACATTCAGGAGAAATACTATGTCGACCGACGCTGACGCGCACAAAGTGGGCCTTATCCCCGTCACTCTGATGGTTTCGGGGAATATCATGGGCTCAGGGGTTTTTCTGTTACCTGCCAATCTGGCAGCGACCGGCGGGATTGCAATCTACGGATGGCTTGTCACTATTATCGGCGCGCTGGCGCTGTCGATGGTGTACGCCAAAATGTCGTCTTTAGATCCCAGTCCCGGCGGTTCATATGCTTACGCCCGCCGCTGTTTTGGCCCGTTCCTGGGCTATCAGACTAACGTCCTCTACTGGCTCGCCTGCTGGGTGGGTAACATCGCCATGGTGGTGATTGGGGTTGGCTATCTGAGCTACTTCTTCCCCATTCTTAAAGATCCGATGGTATTGACTATCACCTGTGTGGTCGTGCTGTGGATTTTCGTTTTGCTGAACATCGTTGGGCCAAAGATGATCACCCGCGTACAGGCCGTCGCCACCGTGCTGGCGCTGATCCCCATCGTCGGGATTGCCGTGTTCGGCTGGTTCTGGTTTCGGGGTGAAACCTATATGTCGGCCTGGAACGTCAGCGGACTCAGCACCTTTGGCGCTATTCAAAGTACGCTCAGCGTGACGCTATGGTCTTTCATCGGCGTGGAGAGTGCCTCGGTTGCTGCAGGCGTGGTGAAAAATCCAAAACGTAACGTACCGATTGCCACCATCGGCGGGGTGTTAATTGCCGCCGTCTGCTATGTGCTCTCAACCACCGCGATTATGGGGATGATCCCGAATGCCGCTCTGCGCGTCTCAGCCTCTCCCTTTGGTGATGCCGCCCGCATGGCGCTGGGCAACACCGCCGGGGCAATCGTATCGTTTTGTGCTGCGGCCGGGTGTCTTGGCTCACTGGGCGGCTGGACGCTGCTGGCGGGTCAAACCGCAAAAGCTGCGGCGGACGACGGTCTGTTCCCGCCTATCTTTGCTCGCGTGAACAAAGCCGGAACCCCGGTCGCTGGGTTGCTTATCGTCGGTGTGCTGATGACCATCTTCCAGTTCAGCAGCATTTCGCCAAATGCGGCAAAAGAGTTTGGCCTGGTCTCTTCCGTCTCGGTTATCTTCACCCTCGTGCCTTATCTCTATACCTGCGCGGCGCTACTGCTCCTGGGCCACGGCCACTTTGGTAAAGCACGGCCGGTATATCTGCTGATCACCTTTATCGCCTTCGTCTATTGTATCTGGGCCGTCGTGGGTTCCGGGGCGAAAGAGGTCATGTGGTCATTCGTGACGCTCATGATCATCACCGCATTTTATGCCCTTAACTACAATCGCATTCATAAAAATCCCTACCCGCTGGATGCCCCGGTAGATAAGGCATAAAGTGACAGCAATTCATAAGAGACAAGTTAACCGTTAAAAAATAGCAATATCAGCGCCAAATAATATCAGTAATGGCTATTTTCACTTCACTGTCATCCATTTATTTTTTGGCGCGTTATTATCTGTTCATCCGACATATCAAGCATTGCCGGCCATATCAGTACCTCAATATGTATTTATGGAGTTTATCATGATTAACAAATTTACACTGTCAACCGTCGGTATTTTCGCCACTGCAATCCTTGCAACCGCAAGCGTGAGTGCTGTAGCCAAAGATGTGACGCCTAATAATATGAGTTGCCAGGAGTACATCGACCTCAACCCGCAGACCATGGCACCGGTGGCATTCTGGATGCTCAATAAAGATGTCGATTTTAAAGGCGGTGATTACGTCGATTTCAATGAGACAGAGACTACCGCCGTTCCTCTGACTTTAGAAATTTGTAAAAAACATCCGCAGAGCGCGCTGAAAGATATTAAAGACACCGTAAAAAACGAGCTAAAAAAGTAGCCGAAGAACACTGACGGCCACAAAGATATCCCCCTATATTTGTTTCCGGGAATTGAAACTCCCGGCACCGTCAAATTTACACCCTCTCGATTCAGGTGAGGGTGTAAACCTTCAACGTTAAGTCCGTATGTCATTCCCGGGCAGCCTTCAAGCAAAATGCATCAGAATATTTACCACCTTCCCCAGCGGATCGCGCACGTAGAACCGACGCACCTGCCAGGGCTCATTGGTGAGAGGATATAAAATCTCCAGCCCTTCCGCCTGCGCTCGCGCGTAAATTTCATCCACGTTATCCACTTCAATAGAGAGATCCGGTACCGGGGTACCCGAGCCACCTTCAGAAGCGATACCCAGCTGCGGTCGCATCTGGCTCTCACTGGCATAGGTCAAAAGCCAGCCATGATCCATGACGATTTTCAGGCCTAACAAACGTTCGTAAAACGACGCGGCGCTGTGGGGATCTTCTGCATGAAGATTGGTGACAATGCGAAGTACAGCCATGAGCTTACCTTTTCCTATGGCATGAAAATGCCATACCCACAAAAGTAAGTAGTGTAGTTCAGTTTCTGACAGGAGGAATGCTGCTGGGGTTCGCGGCGGATGCCGGTGATGCATGTTGACGAAAGAGAGATAAAAAAAGGGGTTACCTTTCGGTAACCCCTTTTTTCTTCCATCTGGCGGAAGCGCAGAGATTCGAACTCTGGAACCCTTTCGGGTCGCCGGTTTTCAAGACCGGTGCCTTCAACCGCTCGGCCACACTTCCGGAATGAGGCGCACTATAAACATCCCCGTGCGCCATGTAAAGCCTTGTTTTGTTCGTTTGCCTGAAAAATCAACAAAACGCAATTAATCGACTGAAATAACAGCGAATTGAGCACATTTCCAGCACAAACATCCCTTTCAGAACTAGTGTTTGATGATGTACATATCTTTCGTGTAGTAGAAGCCAAGCTTATCCGGCGTAAAGCCCCCCACCCACGGTTTCACCAGGTGTGTTCTTACATAGTGATAAATCGGGATAGCAGGTACATCCTGGCTCAGAATGTCTTCGGCCTGCTGGTAGTATTTCCCACGCTCGGCCACGTTCTTCGCTCTTGACGCTTTATCCATCGCCTCGTCGAAAGCGGGGTTGCTGTATTTCGTCGTATTCTGGCTGTCACCGGTGTAGAAGTTTTTCAGGAACGTTGAAGCGTCGTCGTAATCCGCAATCCATGCATAACGCACCACGTCGTAATTGCCGCTGTGCATATTGTCGAGCATGGTTTTCCACTCCTGGTTCTGCAGCTTCGCGGTCACGCCCAGATCTTTTTTCCACATCGAACTCGCCGCAATCGCAATGCGCTGATGGGCTTCCTGGGTGTTGTACAGCAGATTAAAGGTCAGCGGATGGTCCTGATTAAAGCCCGCCTCTTCCAGCAGCTTCTTCGCCTCCGCGACGCGTTTTTCCTGCGGCCAGCTGGCGTACTCCGGGTTTTTGAGCTTAACACCGCCAATATCAGGCTGGCTGACTAACCATGCCGCCCTCTGCCCCTGCCCCATCACCTTCTGGGCAATAATGTCCTTATCCAGCGCCATGTTCAGCGCCCGACGCACGCGTGGGTCGTTAAACGGCGCTTTGGTGGTGTTGAACTGGTAATAGTAAGTCGCGAGCTGCGGCGAGACGTTCACCTGCGTGCCCAGGGTTTTCTGCAGCTGAACAAACTGGTTAACCGGCACAGTGGAGGTAATATCAATCTCTCCCGCCCGGTAACGGTTAACGTCGGCCGTTTCTGAGGCAATTGGCAGATACGAGACTTTGTTAATTACCGTATGCTGGTCGTCCCAGTAACGCGGGTTGCGTACCGCTTCTATACGTTCGTTGACCACCCACTTCGAGAGTTTGTATGGGCCACTGGTGACAATATGCTCTGGTAGAGTCCATTTCTCGCCGAATCGTCCAATCAGCACCTTATCCACCGGCACCATCGACTGATGCGACAGCATGGCTAAAAACGCCGCGTTCGGCTGCGTCAGCGTTACCTGAAGCGTCGTGTCATCCAGCGCTTTAACTCCCAGTGCGTCCGGCGCGAGCTTACCTTCTGCAATTTCTGCGGCGTTGGCGATACGCATCGTGGCCGGGTAAGTGGCATAAGGGGAGATAGTTTTTGGATCGACCAACCGTTGCCAGCTCCAGACGACATCGTGGGCGGTAATCGCGGTGCCATCAGACCACGTGATTCCCGGACGCAGGTGGAACGTCCAGATGGTGTTATCCTTCTCTTCCCATTTCTCGGCGAGGCGCGGCTCCACTTCCCCTCGCACGTTAACGGACACCAGCCCTTCGAAAAGATCCCTGATGATATTGGCTTCTACGTCGCTCTCCACCTTGTGGGGGTCGAGTGAGGCCGGTTCACTGCCGTTATTTCTGACCAGCTCCTGCTTTTCAGCCAGCACCGTGCCGGCGGGAACGGTGGCGGCGAAAGTCATCGATGTTGCACCGAGCAGCCCGACGCTGAAGATAAGTTGCGTGATGTAATTATGTTTTTTCATATCCCTTGCCTGTTTGCGATTATTTATTGCGACACCGCTTCCAGTCTTAGACAGAGACTCTCAATAAAGCAATGTTTTTCAGTAACCTATAAGATGTCGATCTACCCCAACGCAGCAAAAAATCGTTCGTGCTATTTTCAGACAAAATGATGAAATAATATGCTACCCGTAGGGGCCGGAGGATCGGTAAAGTTGGGTAAAAGCGCTGGGGCTTTCGCGCGCGTTTTTTTATGCTTAGTTATTAATGATATCAGTCATAAGAGAGTGACTTATGGATCGTATAATTACATCTACACGCGATCGTTCATCGCTGCTGAGTACGCATAAAGTTCTGCGTAATACCTATTTTCTGCTGAGCCTGACGCTCGCGTTTTCAGCTATTACCGCCACCGCCAGCACCGTCCTGATGCTGCCGTCACCGGGGCTGATTCTGACGCTGGTCGGCATGTACGGCCTGATGTTCCTGACTTACAAAACGGCGGATAAACCGGTGGGTATTCTGTCCGCGTTCGCCTTTACTGGTTTCCTGGGGTACATCCTCGGCCCAATCCTGAACGCGTATCTGTCTGCGGGCATGGGCGATGTTATCGGAATGGCGCTCGGCGGTACCGCGCTGGTGTTCTTTAGCTGCTCCGCCTACGTGCTGACCACCCGCAAAGATATGTCGTTCCTCGGCGGTATGCTGATGGCCGGTATCGTGGTGGTACTGATTGGAATGGTGGCAAACATCTTCCTGCAGCTGCCTGCACTGCACCTGGCGATTAGCGCGGTGTTCATTCTGATCTCTTCCGGCGCCATTCTGTTTGAGACCAGCAACATCATCCGCGGCGGTGAAACCAACTACATCCGCGCCACCGTCAGCCTGTACGTGTCGCTGTACAACATCTTCGTCAGCCTGCTCAGCATCCTGGGCTTCGCCAGCAAAGACTAAGTACGTCAGCGCCATAAACGAAAAAGAGAATGCCGCGGCATTCTCTTTTTTTTAACCGTTATTCTCCCCGACAAATATAAGTGGGATAGAAGCGGTCCTGAATCAACCAGACCGCAGGCGCCACCTGTGAAATGGTGAGATAGTATCGTGCCCCGCTCTGGGCAAAACTGCCCCACACACCGTCCGGCGTATTGTCATTATGCCGTCGCGTTGTCTGCGTATAGGTGAGCGTCATCGCACCCGCATCGCTCAGCGGTTTCCAGACAAAATTAACATCGCGGTCGATCATCATTGGCTGCCCACGAGAGGACGCCGCGCCCTTATAGGTCGTGACACCAGTC
Source organism: Yokenella regensburgei (assembly GCF_003634235.1). Lineage (NCBI taxonomy): Bacteria > Pseudomonadati > Pseudomonadota > Gammaproteobacteria > Enterobacterales > Enterobacteriaceae > Yokenella > Yokenella regensburgei. The sequence goes on from NZ_RBIZ01000003.1 coordinate 1,839,245, forward strand.
CCGTTGCGATGAAAATAGAACTGCGCCACCGTATTCACTCTGACTTCGCTGGTTTTTCCTTGATTACGCGTGAAATTAAACTCAGTCGTACAGGCCAGTACATCCTGCTTTCGGCTCCACGAATGTGAGAAGTAGATAGCCAGCGCGCTCCCAAGAACAACCCCTCCTAAGCCAAACAGAAGTTTAATTTTCATTCTTCTGCCCCACTTTTGTAACGGATGGTTTTGCAGAGGCTGGATTTATTCACCGGACAGGCGCCAATAAAGACTTCATCTGCCGACGAAATCGAAAAACGTGCACTGAAATAGTAGAGGTTGTAATGCTCACGCTGGCAGTTGACCTTATTCTCCTCCAGCAGTGGCGCTAGCCTCGATAATACCAGCGGTCGCCCGTGGTCATTGATTAGCCAGATTTTGCACCCGGCAATACCCTCCTCGAAGGCTTTCAACTCCAGTGGCACGCTAATATCACGAGGTAAACACAAGTAGGCTCCCAGCCCTGCCACTGCCAGTAGTACGATGAGACTGTAATACCAGCGAGTTGAAAAACGGGCCTTCGTCGTCGTCCGTGAGACAACTTCAGGTTCCTTCAGCGTTTTTTCGGGCGCTTCACAACAGTGATGCTTCTCCGCTATCTGACACACCACCTCAGCCTCAAAACGAAATCCAAAGCGTGGCACAGTGACAATCAACGGCTCGCTCTCACCCAGCGACTGAAAGGCTTTGCGCAGCTCGCTGACCGCTTTGTTGAGATTGTTTCCAGAAGGGGTATAGCCAAAATCCTGCCAGACGCGAGTGATCAATTCCTCCCGACTCAGGTCACTGCCTTTATGGCGAATAAACTCCAACAATAAGCGCACCCCTGGTGCCGACAGAGTTAACGTAGATTCAGCCTGACCAACCAGGCTGATTTGCTGTGCTCCAGGATCAAATAACAACGAATTATTGCATATGAACAACATATAAAAATCTCTCGTTTACCGCGCACATTCTCTTTACGCCTCAACGGGCGCAGGCGATGAATGCCCCTGCATAAATCGCATATTTTTTAAGCAGAGGAATAACACTGCACAACCATGACGACGGTATTTTCGCTTAACTATACAGCTTTAGAGACAGGAAATCAGGATAAATAACTGTATAAACTCAGTTAACAAATACAAATATCCTTAAAACCCTGTTCTGGCTAAAGTTTCCCTGCCCTGAAGTTATGCGAAAGCCAATGACGAAATGGACGTCACTCATCACTACGAATGAACACAGGCAGGTGGAAGTTGAAACAAAATAAATTATTGAATAGCAGAAACACATTGCATGCCCTTGTATCGACATTGTCTCTTTTTAGCGGAGTGACAATGGCAAATATGAGCGTGTACCCAATGGAACTGAATATGGATAGTTCAGGTACCGCACAAATTAAAGTGGCATCAAAAAGTGATGATATTCAGTTCATTCGGGTGACGCAAAAGAAAATTCTTAACCCAGGGACACCACTGGAAAAAGAAGTGGATGTCGCCTCATGGAAAGAAGGTGGCATGGTCGCGACGCCGGCAAAATTTGCGCTTGCCGCCGGCTCGATGCGCGTCGTGCGTCTGGTATCACTGACGCCACCACCAGTGGAGAGCACCTGGCGCGTGTACTTTGAGGGCGTTAAACAGCCGGACAATATTCTTTTGGAAGATAAAAATCGCCCGGCAGCCACAGCAAAACTGGGGGTTAACGTTATCTGGGGAGCCCTGGTTCATCTGGCTCCACAGCACCCGGTTGTTTCGCTAAAAATTAATTCTCTGGAGGGGAAAATCATTAATGATGGAACGCTTCGGGTACCGCTAAAAGAAATTGCGGTCTGTCATTCTGGTGAGCAATGTCGATGGTTTAAAGAAGATACCACGATTTATCCAGATACCAGCCGAAAATTAAAAACCCTGACCAGTATGAAGGGAGATAAATATAAATTTCGCTACTTCAACTGGCTGACAAAAACCAGTGAAGAGGCTGATTTACCTGTCGTGAATTAGCACGACATATAAGTAATAACCACGACCGTGGTTGGTTTCAAGGGCTGTTGAGGCCCGTATATTAATATGGAGATATCAATGCGTCATTCAATTAAACCTCTGCTGATCGTTGCTGCAATGGCTTCCTCTTTCAGCGCCCTGGCTATTCAAAAAGACATCACCGTGAATGCGAGTGTCGATTCTCAACTGGATATGACTCAGGCAGACAACACGCCGCTGCCGGCCAGTATCGATATGCAGTACCTGCCGGGCCGTGGTCTGGACAGCTATCGGGTGAATACCAAAGTGTGGTCAAACTCCGCCACCAGCAACGTCAAAGTTCGTCTGGTCAGTGCCGCGCAACTGAGCAACGCCGATGGCGATCAAACCGTACCGATGACGGTCAAGCTGGGCGATAAAACCCTGACCACCACGGATGCTGAGTTCACCGGAGCTGAACTGTTCCCGGGCAGCATCGAGAACGGCTCTGCGGTTCTGCCGCTCATCATTTCCCAGACCACCAAAGGGATCCTCAAAACTGGCCAGTACAGTGGTGTGGTGAGCCTGATGCTGACCCAGGCGACCACCGCGGAAGGCGGCGCATAAATTCAGCAATACGTTAAAGGAATCAACATCAGAGGGTATTTCCCTCTGATGTCAGGACGACATCAGAGGCTTGTTCATGGCTTTTTACCGCAATACTCTCCTTTTTGCCGCGTTGTTACCCGCTTCCATATCGCTGGCTTGCGCTGAGATGGCGGTCCCGGCCGGGTTTGAGGAGTTAGCAAAAAGTCAGCACTTGTGGATTGAGGTGACGCTTTACGGTGACTCACTCGGTCTTTTTGAAACCGATATCACGCTTGAAAAGGTCAGTTTCAGACAGCCTGAATCACTTATTGCCGTCATCAAAAAACGCTTTAATGATGACCCTCGCCTGCTCTCTGCCATCGGTGCTGTACTTGCCGCTCCGCTACCTCGTAACGGTAATCTGGCCTGTAGCAGCAACGGCGACGCGCGTGGGTGCGATTATCTCGACACCGACAGTGCAGCCGTCATTTATGATGAAAATAACGCGCGCATTAGCCTGTTCCTCGACAAACATTTCCTGGCGAAACCCTCAGTGGACAGACAGTGGTATCAGCCCACGCGTGAAACCGAGAATGCGCTGGTGCATCAGCAAAATATAAACTTTGTCGCCGATCGCGATTATCAGTCGATCAATGTACAGGGCAATGGCGCGCTGGCAGTCACCCAGGACGGCTATTTCAATCTTGACTGGAACTGGCAGGGACAACGCTCGCGCCACCAACAAACGCAGGATGTGACGGTGAACAACGCCTGGTTTCGTCAGGACCTGTGGCGCCAGTACTACGTCCAGTTGGGGGAAATGGATACCCGCGATCTCTTCAGCAATGCCGGGGGTAACATTACGCTCAGCCAGCTGCCCGTGGGTAAAATTCGTGGCGTGCGCGCAGGCTCTACCCGCGCATGGCTGAACCCCGTTCAGCAATCTCAGGGAACCCCGGTCACGGTATTTCTGTCGCATGATGCGCGCATTGACGCTCGTCGCGGTAACCAACTGCTCGGTAGTTTTTACCTGAACGCAGGCGCTCAGGCACTCGACACCCGCGCGTTTCCCGACGGGAGCTATACGGTCTCGCTGGCTATTTATGAAAATAACCGCCTGCTGCGCACCGAAGAAGTCCCGTTTACGCGCACCGGCGTCACCCCTTTTGATCGTATCGAATGGTTTCTTCAGGCGGGAGAAACCGATAACGACACGCAGGACACCTCACGCTCTCCGGTGGTACAGGCGGGAATACGCCTGCCCGTAACCTCAACCGTCGCACTGACCAGCGGGGCAACGGTCATCCGCCAACACCGTTTTGCAGAAAATGCGCTCGACTGGAGCCATGGTTTTAACACCGGCCCCATCGACGGCGTGTTAAGTACGCGATTCAGCTACCTCTACGGCAGCCAGGGTGAGCGCGGCAACATCCAGCAGGTGAGCTATAACGACGGTTTTTCGCTGAGCTTCTACCGCAACGCGCTGACAGCGGAAAACTGCGACAACCGAAACTCAGGATTTTACGGCGTGAGCGGCTGTTATCGTTCGCTGTCGCTCATGCTCTCGGTTCCGGTAGGCGGGTGGTACGCCAGCCTCGGCTATTCCGATAACCACAATGAAGGCCGCTACATCGCCCGTCGCGATCTGCCCGATAGCGACGATCGGCATAATAGCGGGACACCCTGGGAGCAGGTCTACATGACCCGCTCGCATTCTCAATCCTGGCAGGGTGGACTGAGCAAAGCCTTCAGTACCAATGGTCTGAATATCAACAGCAGCATTAACCTGTTTATGCGTAGCGACAACGAGACTAGCGGGAAAGACAAAGGTGGCTACCTGAGCGTGAGTCTGTCGCTGGCACACCAGCGGCAGGGCGACGCTTCAAGCTATACCTCTCTGGGCGCCACCTGGCAACAGCAGCAGCACCAGGCCGGGAGCCTCAGCTATAACGTGGCGCACAACTGGTATGCCGACGCTGGTGGTGAAAACGAATATGGTCTGAGCGCCTCCGGCATCAACAGCGATTCCGTGAACACGTCGGCCTATACGCGGCTGGGCGGTCAATACGGTAACGGTAGCCTGACGGTGAGCGACAGCTGGGAGCGGCAAACCCAACGGCACACCTTCAGCAGTAGCGGGAACTACAGTTCAACCCTCGCTCTCGCACGTTCCGGGCTGTGGCTTGGGCGCTGGGGAGACGGACGACCGGCTTCCGCTATTGGCGTTGATGTCTCGGCTCCCGAGGAAGAGCAGGATAGCCGGATCGCGGTTTCACTCGACAGCGGCGGCAGCGCTGATATTGCGGCCAACCGCCGGGTGCTGTTTGCCGTTCCTGGCTACCAGCAAACCACGTTAACCGTCAACGAATCTCTGGATGTCTCCCGCGGTGCGAGCAGCGAAATTACGCAGGGTTCAGGCAGCCGCGCGGTCTTTATGGTGCCGGGCAAGATGCTGCGCCGCGAAGTTCGCACGATGGCCAACTACACCTGGCTCGGCCAGTTGACCGATGAGCAGCATGCTCCGCTATCGGGCAGCATCCCATTGAACGTCAACGGCTGGAACGATCTCGGCAACGGCGGTTTCAGCGCGCAGAGCGATGCGCTGTTGCAGGCATTGTATCTGGTACGCCAACAACAGTTTTACCAGTGCACACTGCAGGTTAAAAGCATGCACGACGTTGTGCGTTACGTCGGCACCGTGACCTGCCGTGAGCTCACCTTCTCAGCATTGCCGGAAAACGTTCAACACCAGGCACAGCTGATGCTGGCAGGACGTGCTCAGCCTTCGCGCCCAACGGCAATGAACACCAGGGACACCTCAGCAACAGGAAAATCTCATGAATAACCTCGTCACTATCCTCATGCTGCTGAGTTTGTGGGCCAGCCAGGCACTGGCCGGGGCTCCGGCTGGCAGAAATACCAGCGTCAGCATCAGCTACGATCGCCCGACGCCCCCCGCTCGCTTCGACATCTGGTTGCATGAACCAACGGGTTACGATCCGGTGGATCCGCAAAAATGGGGACGTAATACCCTGACCTGTTTGTCGCGCACCGATGCCACCAACGGCGCCTGCATGAACGCCCCCGTCTGGTTTTCCGCGAACCCGGCAGCGCCTTACCCCATCTCCCTGCGCTTTACGCATGACCTGAGTAAAAAAACGGTCGATCTCAAAGTGTACGGTGAGAAGCAGATGTTTATTAACGGGAAAGTGTTTAACTTCGCCAGCTATGTCACCGGCGGCTCAGCAGATCTTTCTGCCTGGAATAAAGAGCCCTATTTCGATTTCTATATCGTCAAAAGCGAGCTCGATAAGCTTACCCTGCCGGGCATCTGGAGCGCGACCCTGAAGCAAAACCTGCGCGAATGGGGAAGTGCTACCTGTGGCGGTGATTTCAACGACGCGAGCATCGGCTGCCCGGGCTATCTCACTATTGCCAACTGGCAGGCGAATATTCGTATTGAGGTTGTCGATCCCGCCAATCAGCAAATTTATCTCCCGGCCTTTCCGCACTCTACGCCGATAGTGAACCTTAATTTGAGCAACTATCCGGGTCGCCCTGGCGGAAGCGAAATCAAAGGGCAATCTTCGCTGGATATGTGTTTGTATGACGGAAAAAACGCCACCACCAGCCGGGTGATATTGCGCTTCGCGGACGTGGGGACAGCCGGCGCAGATCGTGCGGCGGGCGCCTTCTCGGTCTGGCGACGCGGCAGTAGCAAAACAGAAACGCGCGATCGCGTCGATTATCAGGTGTCTGTCACCAACCCGCTCACCGGTGCCACGCAAATCGCCAGTAACGGTACCGATATCATCTGGCAGGGTACCAATGACCGACGCATTCTGCGCCAGGTCGTGTTACCCGGCGGCAGCGAGAGCGTGCTGTGCGTTCCAGCGCCGATTACGCTCACCACGCCGGCATTTGCCGCCAGCAGTAAAAATGCCGGCGACTATACCGGCACGCTACGCATTATCTACACCCCCAGTACGTTATGAGGGGGAGAACACGATGAAATACGCCATTCTGGATAGCAATTCTTACTACGCTTTAGGGGTGCGCCATCTGGTATTGCGCAGCAGCGAGGCCGCTGAGACGACTACCGGCGATATTCGCTGGCGACGGGCGTTGCTTACGATGGACACCATTATCGTTCGTTGTCATTTTTCACTGACATCCAGCCAGCAGAGCCTGCTGGGGATCTTATCCAGGCTTGAGAAACAATGCTGGAACGGCAGATTGTATCTGGTGTGTAACGAGCAGGGCTGGGCGCTGGCAACCCACCTGCGTAAACGGTTTTCGGCTCTGGAGATCCACCTTCTGGACGTTAACTTCAGCGTACGCGACACCACTCGTCTGCTGACAAAAGCACCGCGTCGCTCTATGTATCGCAGTCTGGATTTCAGCCTTACCGACGTTGAATTTACGGTATTGAACTTGTTAGCCCGCGGTTTCTCAGTGCCTTGCGTCACTCGTTCTACCCGTCTGACAGGAAAACAGGTGTCTATGCATAAGTGTAATGCGCTGAGAAAGCTCAATGCTGACAGCCTGGTGCAGCTGCTGATTTGAGCGGTGCCTTATCCCCTGGCGGCTTTTTTGTTACACTGCCGCCAGTTTTTTCACGCGACAACGGCTCATGTTTATATTTGAAGGCAACGAAATTGACACCGATAGCGATGGCTATCTGAAAGACACCACTCTGTGGAGCGAGGCGATGGCGGCGGTTATCGCCGAAAACGAAGGTATTACGCTCTCCCCTGAGCACTGGGAAGTGGTGCGCTTCGTGCGCGAGTTTTATCTCGAGTTCAACACCTCACCGGCCATTCGTATGCTGGTTAAAGCGATGGCGAATAAATTCGGCGAGGAAAAAGGCAACAGTCGTTATCTGTATCGCCTGTTCCCGAAAGGCCCGGCAAAACAGGCCACCAAAATTGCCGGTCTGCCTAAACCGGTGAAGTGTATTTAATAGCGGATATCGAACTTATCCCAGCGTTTGGTGGGTTGATGCGGCTCGGTAAGTACCCGGTCGACCCGCGCGCTGCGCGGCCCTCCTGCTTTCAGCCATGCCACCAGCGCGTCAACCTGTTGCGCCTCGCCGCAGGCCAGCACTTCCACACTGCCGTCATCGAGATTACGCGCGTAACCGGTCAGCCCTAGCTTCAACGCCTCTCGCTGTGTGCTGTAGCGAAATCCGACGCCCTGGACCATGCCGTGAACCCAACACCTAACACAAATACAACCACTTTCATTGTTCATTTGTTCACCTGTCTATCGGCTAAAGTCTCTTCTCAATGGCATAAAAATCATGATAGTTATAATTATAAACATGTTTAATACATTCATGAATTTACGTAAGCATCTGTATTTTCTAATAATTATCATAAAGTTATAAACATTGCATTCCTAAACACGCCTGATTGAATCATGTTTTGGCCAAGACTAACTCTAAATTCATTATAAGCAATTGTTTTACAACAACTATATAGGGTTCAATCCTTTCAATATGGTCATGTATAATTTGATTAAAGAATGAAAATGGACTTTACCTGTATAAATTTACAGGTATAATATTCATATTGTTTTTCATAAAAACAAAATGGAGTATAGTGCCTTAACTCATTGATTAAGGGCTTTAAAATGGCAGATTCCTTTGGGATTAGGATTGATTACAAAGCAGGCAGAAATAGGCCCGAGAAAGTCTTTGAGGCAATGGCAATGTACATCAATGCCTACGAAGACCTCATACAATTACTGTCTCAAACTGTGGGTTGCAAAGAGGAATTCAGTTTTGTACTCGATACAGTCGAAAAAGGTTCCATAATCACTTATTTGAAAAAAAGACATGAGCAAGCTGTTGACTTAGTTACCGCAACAATTCTAAAAGAAGTTAAAGAGACCAGTAAAATTTTAAAAGGGATTTCAACCATTGAAGGCGAAAAACAGATCGATGAAATCGCTGAAAAAGTGGACGAAAGATTAACGAAGGCTTTTCCTGAAACTTTTTCTATAGCACAGTCTGAAATCGAAAGAAAAACTTTAGCGAGGATACTAAAACGCTTAGCCGATGCTAACTTAAATATGCGACAAGATGAGTCTGTCGACTTAATTTTGAATAAGAATAAAGATATGGCGGTAAAGCTAAATACTCATTTCAAATTTTCTGCAAACTTAGATGATTTATATGTTGAGGGTAAAATTCATAAGAATGGCATTACCGATAGATTGTTTATTGTAAAGCCTGTCAATGATGGAAATTCACGTTGGGATTGTAAAAGTTTGAATATGAATCAAAGGTTTGATGCTGTCATGATGGATAAAATCTGGTTGGAACGTTATCAAACAGGATTAATCCCTGCAATTGGTCCAAGTGATATCATGCTTGCAAAGATGAATTTAACTATTAAAACCAAAAAAGATAGCAAATTAAATAAAGTATTACATGCCGAAATTTTCGAGGTCATTGATATTATAAAGAACAGTGAGGGAATGAAAAATGAATCGCTTCATTTCTAACTTAGCAAATGGTGATAATGATAAGGCAATATATATAAAAAGACTTCTTTCGTCTTGGTACTTTGTATTTCTTCCGTTTGTATTGTTAATTATTACTAAAATATACTCATCGAGCCTCACTGATATTTTTTTGGTATCAGATTGGTCTGTAGCTTCTTTCATAATCTATGGGCAATTAATTAGTCAAATAACAGCAAATAGCATCAGTCTTAAAAATGTCTCCGATCACGGATTGGAATATTATGTAACAAAAAGAATAGTATTTGGACTGACTTCAAGCATCGTGGTTTATATATTAATATCTCTCAAACCCAATTTATCTTTAGGTATCGCACAAATAATTTTATTCATATTCTCTAACATTAGGTATTTTAGTGATAATATAGCTATTTATGACCTCAAGAATTCAAAGGCTAACTCCTGAGGTAGGAAATTTAATATTCTTGCATATATCTTAACAACGCCCGTATGCAATCACATCCAGGCGATGCTACCACTTCATCTCATAAATCATTAAAAATTTGTCGAGATATAAATAGCTTAGATATTAAATGAGTATAATCATCACCGCTCGCAACATCTCCAAAATATTCAATTAATTGAGAGGCATAATTCTCGTTAGGTACTAAAATGTATTTTATATCGCTTATTTCAAATTTTAACCGTGACGAGTCTGATTTCCACATTCTTTGGTTAGCTTTTGTTTTCCATTCCGGATCACTATCTCGTGCAATTTTTATTGGTACTATGTCTGCCTGAATGTCAGGAACATATCTCCATTCATTCTCATTAGCAAATCTATAATTTTCATTTACAAGCTCGCCTTTTCTTACAAGTGGCCCCTCATAATTCTTCATATATCGCAAAATATTTATAAGGTCGCGGTACTTTGCCTTCTCTAAAGAATAAACTTCCTCGTATGCTTTCAAACTGCGTAGTTCTCTATTCATTTCTCTAAGGCGTTCATTAAAGGCCGTGAACATAGAGCAATTTTTATTCAGATAGCTCACAGGGTTTAATCCATGTTTTATTGCCCACTCTTTTTTTAATCCAACCCCGAACCGCCCATACTTCTTAATATGCTCATACAGATGTGATAATCTAATATCACAGAATGAAACCATTGGTATACCAAACTCCCGTTTTGAATCAGGTCCTATAATAGATTCCTTCGCATAAGAGGCTCGAAAATAGCCACTGCTAAGTATACTTTTCAATGACTCGATCTCTTTAGTAAAATGTAATATTGTACTGGGATAAAGGCTTTTCTCGATCCGGCATGTTGTTTTCTTTGCTCTAAACTTCATAATAAACAACTCCTAAGTTACATCTTTACCAAATGAATAATCACAATCAATATTTCTTATCCCCAACTTCTTTTCGAAAATAGTGGCTATTTTCTTCTGTAGTTCAACAACTTGGGATTCAGCTTTTTTTACCTCGTCACACTCTATAAAATCTATATTTTTTGCAAGTAATAATAAGTATTCATAATGTGAATTTAAATAATCACTACGTAGTGATAATATTTCCATAATCACTTTATTAAATGAATCATTTACTGTAACATTAAATCGTCCTAAAAGGGTTCTTTCATTATATATCTCACTTAACTCATCGAGGTCAGAAGTTGTAATCTTGGCGATCTCAGAGATTATTTTTTCATTGACATCCACATTGGAACTCTTATTAATAATGTCATTAATAAGCTTTTTTCGAAACAATACATCAGCATAAAGGCGATGATTTATAGACCACAATTTCTTATCAAATTGAATTGCAATTTGATGTGCTGAGTCAAGAGTATTCATTCTTTTCTTCTGCTTTAACCAATTATTGGTGATACTCCCGGCCCAAAAGGCAGCACATAAAAGCCCTATATTGCATACTGCACTGACCCAATCACTAATTGATCCCCACTCTATTTCTTTTTCACCTGTAACCAGTACCTTCAACAACACCAATCCGGTCAAAGATAAGATGGCTACAGTTAACCCTAACAAACCACGACTCCAATACTTTAATTCCATATCATAACCTCTTTTAGAATAATGAAAATAAAAAATCGACGCTAAAAATGACATTACCTAATTTATAATACATAATGCTTAAGAATATTATTAAACCGTAAGTAGAGGTGAACAAGGAAATAACGAGAAATTTATTTATGAATTTCTTGAGAGAACCACTTATATTATCTTTATGTGTTATACGAACAAAATAAGATGTGACAAACACATCTTGAGTTTTATTTTTAGAGAAAGTAAAAATAACTATATATACTACGGATGCTATCAAAATAACGAACAATGGGATGATGAAGTTTTCATTTTCTTTTAGAACAAAGCCTAAAATAACTAACCAGCATACATATATAGCCATAAAGAAAAGAAGTAACATTCTTGAAATGGATGTTCTGTTTTCGGATGAGACCAGATGTGTAGAATATATCCTTCCTGAAAAAAGTGGTTCCAGCATTGAGATATGAAGTTCCCAATTTCTTTTCCAGTACTCGCCACTAACCATCATTAAATGTGACATTATAGTAAAAACCACACCAAGGAAAGATATGAAAGCTATGAGTAACAGAAGATTGTGATCACGTTCACTTATATTTGGTTTAAAATATGTTGATGCAAGTACACCGCATAGTGTTATTAACGCCGCAATTATAGTGAAGCAATAACTTGCCCTCTTCCAAAAAAGTTCTATTTCAAAGTTTCTTATCGAATGAGCTTTATCATATGCTTCCTTAAGAATGGCAATATCAGATAACGTTACTTTTGATTTTCCACTTAATCGGGAACCTAATAGTTTGTTAAAGTAGATTCTGTTCTGGTCAATATATTCTTGATGGTAGGGGTCAACATCACTGGTCTCTTGATATGTAGAGCTTGCTGTCTGGACAGAATGAGGCTTAATACATTTCCACAAAAACATGCGACTTCCTATCTGATAGTTATGTTCCTAATACTTTACTACTGTGTCCGATAAAACTCACTAAAAACAAGTCTCTAATCAGTAACATCATACTATGGGTATAATTGCATCCAGGATGATGAAACTTGTAATCGTAAAAGTTCAAGCAAAGACATTGCGTTATGGGAATCACAATTTTAAAGAAAATATCCATATTTGATGTGTAGCGATTAAGCATCCTTAATCGCTACACATCAAACCTCCCTTTAAACTTGATAAAACGTAGCGATTTGCCTTGAATTTCCATCGCTACACGCTACACGCTACAATAAATCGCAACATACATATCGAAACAACGCAGAGATTTTGACATGGCACACGTCGCTTATATTCGCGTTTCGAGCTTGCAACAAAACAGCGATCGACAATTAGCAGATACAGGGGTCAGCTTTGACAAAGTATTCACTGAGAAAGTAAGTGCGAAAGATACCAATCGTGAAGCATTCTTAGCGATGATGGAGTACTTACGCGAAGGTGATACATTACATGTGCATGACATCAGCCGCCTTGCTCGTAATACAGCAGACCTTCTATCTACCGTAGATACATTGACTAAACGAGGTGTCGCAATCCAGTTTCATCATAAAGGTATTAAGACGGGAGATAGCTCACCAACAGGTAAACTGGTTTTAACTCTGTTAAGTGGAATCAGCCAAATGGAACGTGAGCAAATGCTACTGCGACAACGTGAAGGTTATGAAGCGGCTAAAGCCGCTGGTCGTATTTCCGGACGTGGAAATGGCAGGAACATCCCTCGTAATGAGATAGTAGCAGCATTAGCTTCTGGTGGCAGTGTCCGCTATGTGGCTTCTGAATTCGGTGTGAGTACCAACACCATTAGCCGAATCAAGAAAGAAGCAGTGCAACGTCTTAAGTTACAATAAGAAAATGATTTCTTTCACCCAAGCAGAAAAGATTTTGCACGACCTAATGCACCCACGCAAGGGTGCAGACGTTTGCCATCATAGTTCTCCTCTGACCGTTGACTATCAGCGCACCGTTTTAGGCAGGCAGCCGTAGTGCTGACGAAACCGTGCGGTGAAGCGGGAACTGGAAAGATACCCACAACGCACCGCAATTTCACCAATGGGTAATCGGGTCGACTGCAGCTGGGACAGCGCCGCCGCCATGCGCACTTCTTCAACGATTTGCCGAAAGCTCTGGGATTCCAGTTGTAATCGTCGCCGCAGGGTCGACGCGCTGACCGCGAGGGTTGCCGCGATATCCTGCGCGGTCCATGCCTTCGCCGGTGACAGCATAACCATCTGCCGTACCTGCTCAGTCAAATTAAGCCGGGGCTCAATCAGTAATGGCCCAGCCACACCGTCATGCAGTAGCGCCAGCAAAAGCCCAAAGGCCTGGTGTTTTTGCAGCGCCTCAGGTAAATCATGGCGAACAGCATGCAGCAAACTTTCCCACATAAATGCCAGGCTCTCGCTGTAAGGAGCACACAGTGAGGAGGCATTTGCCGGGGGATAGGCCTGAACATAATGCGCTTTAAATTCCGCCATCACGTCCGCTGATAATAATAGCAAATCGGAACGAAACGTCCCTCGCGCTGGCTGGTTAATAATCTCAAGCGAGGTATTCGCCGGGATTATAATTATGTCTCCGGGCGTGGCAACCAGGCGATTATCCTGCTGGATAATCACCTTGCTTCCCTGAGTGATATGGCAAATCGCGGCGCTAAAAAGCTTAACACGGTGCAGACGATGCATCTGGCCAGAAGTGACCTCCGCCGCCGTCAGATGTTTATGTTGCAACTGAACGTTCTGCACCCTGTCACCTTCTATCTTCCGTAAGTGGCAATTAACTGCGTTTTCGCAATCACATGGCTGTTAAGCATAAACCCAACCAGCGCGCCGCTGGCCTGGTTATCAATAGGCAGTTTATCCGTATTCAACGCCCAGACGGTAAATTGATACCTGTGCGGTTTATCCCCCTCTGGTGGACAAGCCCCGCCGAACCCCGCATAGCCGAAATCATTTCGTCCCTGGACCGCCCCCGCCGGCAGCTTGCTGTTATTCGCGTTCCCGGCATCTGAATCGAGACGATGCGTCTGCACCGGGATATTCACCAGGGTCCAGTGCCACCATCCGCTGCCGGTCGGCGCATCCGGGTCGTAGACCGTTATAGCAAAGCTTTTACTGCCTGCCGGTGGATTTTTCCAGCTCAGCTGCGGCGATATATTACCGCCTGCACAACCGAAACCGGCAAAAACCTGCTGCTGGGCTAAACGGTGGTTTGCGGGAATATCCGCGCTCGTAAGGCTAAAAGTTTCACTCGCCAGGGCGCTAAAGCTCATGACCGTCAGGATCCCGGCGGTCAGGGTTACACGTTTTTTCATTGTATCTCCTCGCTGGTGTAGAGAAATACAATGTAAGGCACAACCTGTTTTCGTAATGTGCCTGTACGATTTGATTTTGTGCCGAAACGCGCAACATCACACGCTGATGATTGCGAATGGCTTCTGTGCTACTCTACGCGCCATTTTATTTTTAACAATGCAGGCGCTGGCGCAGTTATTCCCCCCGGTGCCAGAGGTTATCCGGAATGACTGAATCTACTTTTACAAACCTTCCCCGTTTAGTGCTGGCCAAAGGACGTGAGAAATCGTTACTCCGCCGTCATCCCTGGGTCTTCTCCGGTGCCGTTACGCGTGTAGAAGGTAAACCCCGTCTCGGTGAGACCATCGATATTGTTGATAGCCAGGGGAAATGGCTGGCTCGCGGTGCTTACTCACCGGCCTCGCAAATTCGCGCTCGCGTCTGGAGCTTTGACGCAAACGAAAGCATCGATACTGAATTCTTTATTCGCCGCCTGCAGCAGGCCCAGCAGTGGCGCAGCTGGCTTGCTGAGAAAGACGGTTTAGACAGCTATCGCCTGATTGCCGGCGAGTCAGACGGTATGCCGGGTGTGACCATCGATCGTTTCGGCAACTTCCTGGTTCTCCAGCTGCTGAGCGCCGGAGCGGAATATCAGCGCGCCGCGCTTATCACCGCGCTGCAAGCGCTGTACCCGGAGTGCGCTATCTACGACCGCAGCGACGTCGCAGTACGTAAAAAAGAAGGGATGGAGCTGACCCAGGGCCCGGTCACCGGTGAACTGCCGCCTGCCCTGCTGCCGATTGAAGAGCACGGCATGAAGCTGCTGGTGGATATCCAGGGCGGACACAAAACCGGCTACTACCTCGATCAGCGCGACAGCCGCCTCGCAACGCGTCGCTATGTTTCCGACAAGCGCGTACTGAACTGCTTCTCCTACACCGGCGGCTTCGCGGTTTCTGCGCTGATGGGCGGCTGCCGTCAGGTCGTGAGCGTGGATACCTCTCAGGAAGCGCTGGATGTCGCAAAGCAGAACGTCGAGCTGAATAAACTCGATCTCAGCAAAGCAGAATTTGTCCGCGATGACGTCTTCAAGCTGCTGCGCAAATATCGCGACCAGGGCGAGAAATTTGACGTTATCGTCATGGATCCGCCGAAGTTCGTCGAAAACAAAAACCAGCTGCAGGGCGCCTGCCGTGGCTACAAAGATATCAACATGCTGGCTATCCAGCTACTGAATCCAGGCGGTGTGTTGCTGACTTTCTCCTGCTCCGGACTGATGACCACCGATTTATTTCAGAAAATCATCGCCGATGCCGCTGTAGATGCTGGTCGTGATGTACAATTTATAGAGCAGTTCCGTCAGGCGGCCGATCATCCGGTGATCGCTACCTACCCGGAAGGGCTGTATCTGAAAGGGTTTGCCTGTCGCGTCATGTAACTTGAAAAGTGAGACATTGCCCTCATATCTGAGGCATGAAATGTTTCCCGGGAGGTGACTATGATTGCCAGCAAATTCGGTATCGGCCAGCAGGTCCGCCACTCCCTGTTGGGCTATCTGGGCGTTATCGTCGATATCGACCCGGAATATTCGCTTGAAGAGCCGTCTGCCGATGAAATTGCGGTAAACCCAGAGCTTCGTGCTGCCCCGTGGTATCACGTCGTGATGGAAGATGATGAAGGTCAGCCGGTCCATACCTATCTGGCCGAAGCTCAGCTGAGCGGTGAACTCACCGATGAGCACCCTGAGCAGCCGTCGATGGATGAACTGGCGCAAACCATTCGCCGCCAGCTTCAGGCGCCACGCCTGCGAAATTAATAAAAACCCCGCCGAGGCGGGGTTTTTTGTTACTTCGCGAGCCCAAGACGGGGGATTTCAATCGCCGGGCAACGGTCCATTACCACGTTCAGACCCGCATCGCGCGCCAGCACGGCGGCCTGATCGTTAATCACCCCTAGCTGCATCCACAATGTCTTCGCCCCAATGGCGATGGCCTCTTGTGCTACACCCCACGCGGCCTCTGAATTGCGGAATACGTCAACCATATCAACCTTCTCTGGGACGTCGGCGAGAGTGCCATAGCCCTGCTGGCCGAGTAGCGTTTTACCGGCAACCTTTGGCGAGACCGGAATGACGTGGTATCCCTGGTCGAGAAGGTATTTCATTACCCGGTAGCTCGGACGATCGGGTTTATCACTTGCCCCCACCAGCGCGATGGTGCGGGTCGATGTCAAAATGCCTGCAATATCGTTCTCTTTCATCATTTTCCTCCGGATGCTTTAGCCAAGTGTACGCCATTGTCGTCACAGCAACCATTGATCCATACAGAAGCATGAGGGCAGGACCGGGCACAGTGGCTATATGTTAATAAAATTGCGATTAGTAAAATTTTGATACATTCTCAATGTAAACCCACTTTTTCAGGAGAAGATCATGAAAGCCGGGAGCCTGCTACTGAGCGCTATTCTCCTGTTACCGGGTATGCTTCACGCGACCACGCTACGCCTGTCCAGTGATATCGACCTGCTGGTGCTCGACGGCAAAAAGGTTTCCAGTACGCTGCTGCGCGGTGCCGACAGCATTGAGCTGGATAATGGTCCGCACCAGATGGTTTTTCGGGTGGATAAAAGCCTCCCCCAGAGCAGCAATTATCAACATTATATTTCGCCGCCGATTATCGTCAGCTTCGATACCCGTTTAATCAGCCAGGTTAATATCAACCTTCCCCCGCTGGACAGCCCTGAGCAAACCCGCAAGTTCGACGTTTTTCCAGAAATCACTCTGGTCGATGGCAACGCGCTGCCTATCCCGCTTCGGCTGGATATTCTGACCACCAACGCCACGCCTTCAGGGATTGATTACGAGCAGGCGGCGGCAGCCTACAATCAGACAAGTAAAACGGCATCGCCCACAAAACCGAGCCTGCCGCTCCCGGATGATAGCGCTCTGCTGTCGAAAAAAAGTGAACTTGATTTTCCTGTTGCACAGGCACAAAACCTGACCGAGCAGCGCCTGAAATACTGGTTTTTACAGGCCGATCCGGAGACCCGCCGTCGTTTTCTGCAGTGGGCGCATCAACAACCCTCCTCCTGAATCATTCATTTGCCATTTATTTGCGCTGGCTGCTTGCAGCGGCGAACGCATTCAGTAATCTGTCAGCATCATAAAAATTCGGAATATCATTATGGAACTGACCACACGCACGCTCCCGGCGCGCAAGCACATTGCGCTGGTGGCACACGATCACTGCAAAGAGATGCTGTTGAAATGGGTGGAGCGTCACCGCGCTCTGCTCGAAAAGCACGAGCTGTCTGCCACCGGTACTACCGGCAACTTGATTCAGCGTGCCACCGGCCTGAACGTAAACGCCATGCTGAGCGGCCCGATGGGTGGAGATCAGCAGGTCGGTGCGAAAATTTCGGAAGGGAAAATTGATGTGCTGATTTTCTTCTGGGATCCGCTGAACGCGGTACCGCACGATCCGGATGTAAAAGCGCTTCTGCGTCTGGCAACCGTCTGGAATATTCCGGTCGCCACCAACCTCTCCACCGCCGATTTCATTATCCAGGCGCCAAACTTCAACGATCCGGTCGATATCCTGATCCCGGACTACCCGCGTTATCTCGCCGAGCGGCTGAAATAGTCATGGCGCTGACGCCCGCGGGCGTCAGCGCTGCGCTAGGGTTTACGTACCACCGGTACTGAAAGATCTTTTAAAATCTCCACGAACGAAGATGGCTCCTCTTTGTTGTAAAGCAGCCAGACTCGCTGACGGGCGCGGGTTAATGCGACATACAGCAGACGACGCTCTTCGGCGTCCGGGAAGTCCTCCGGTTGCGGCAATAACGCCTGCTCCATCACCGATTCACGCGCCGGTGCCGGGAACGCATCCTGCCCCTCTTTCAGCCCAACAATAATCACGTAATCCGCCTGCTGCCCTTTACTGGCGTGAATAGTCATGAAATCTAACTGCAGCTTCGGCCAGCGGGTGGCCGCTTTTTCAAGACTTGCGGGCTTCAGGTGGTGATAGCGTGCCAGCACCAGAATTCGCTCATCCGGGGTGGCATAGCCGCTGAGCTTATCAAGCAGCGCGTCGAGCTGGTCATCCGCCATCAGCGTGACAGCCTTTTTATCCCCGGCGCTCAGGCTGTTCAACGGCTTCGCCAGCTGGTGCGGGTTCTGCTGCACAAAGCGGTTAGCGATTTCGCCAATCCGCCCGTTGAAGCGGTAGGTGGTATCCAGCGCGCAGCTATCGCCTTCACCAAAGTAATGGTTGAAGGCGGTCGTCAGCGAGAGCTGAGCCCCGCTGAAACGGTAAATAGCCTGCCAGTCGTCACCCACGGCAAACAGCGTGGTGCGCGAGTTCTGCTTACGCAGTGCCGCCAGCAGTGCCGCACGCTGTGGTGAAATATCCTGGAACTCATCCACCAGGATGTGCTTCCACGGGCTGACAAAGCGCCCTTTCTCCAGCACGCTTATCGCCTGATGAATTAGGCCGGAGAAATCGACGGCGTTTTCTGTTTTCAGCGCCGTTTTCCATGCTTTCAATAGCGGTGCCATGAGCTTAACGCGTTTACCGAACAGCGTTTTCACCTCTTCAGGTGCGCCCTCAATCATTTCCGCCTGCGAGCCACCGTGCATACGCATCAGGCTCACCCAACGATCGAGCCGCCCCCCCATGCGCCGAGCCAGCTTCTCGTCCTGCCAGTACTGGCCTTCAGGCAGGTTCCAGCCCATCTCTTCCTCAAGCCACAGGCGCCAGCCGTTAGCCTGAGCTTTTTTCTCACCGCACTGTTGCTGCCAGGTTTTGACCAGCAGCGCCTGGCGGGCTTTACTGTCGTTTTCAAGCTTACTGATAGCAGGGACTTTTTTGCTACCCTGCCGAATAATGTGCAGCGCCAGCGAATGGAACGTTCTGGCGCTGATGGCATCGCTATTCAGGCGCTCGCGAATACGATCGTCCATCTCTTGCGCTGCCTGGCGGCCAAACGCCAGCAGGAGGATTTGATCGGCGGCAGCTTCCCCCCGCGCCAGTAACCAACCAGCGCGAGCGACCAGCACCGATGTTTTACCACTACCCGCCCCCGCCAGTACCAGCACCGACTGCTCGCCGTTTACCACCGCCCGCGCCTGCGCCGGATTCAGCGGTGAAGATTCAATGTTGGCAAAAAACGCCGAGTATTGCGTCAGCATTGCATCGGTAAAGGCTTGGTTATGCTTCAGGCGGCTGCGTTCAATATCTTTAAGCCATCCCTGACACTGCTGCCACAGCTCGCGGCAGTTGTCGAAGTCATTCAGCCTGCCAACCGGGATCGGCAGCGCCTGCAGGGCCAGCAAAATTTTTTCGCGGATCCCCTGCAACGCCTGGCGGGTAAGCCATTTACCTTCGGCGCTAAAGCGAGAAATCTCCGCTAATTGCTGCTCCAGTACGCCGGCCGCAATGCCACTCATCTCTTCTCCCCACTGTTCCCAGAGAGAATTGAGATGATGATGGAAGCGTTGGGTTTCTGCCCATTCGGTGCCGTGCAGGCGGACGACTTTATTTTCCGGCAGGACGAACTCCAGCTCGCCCCACACCAGCCCGCGTTTGCACTGAATCGACAGCAATTGATTAAAAGGAATGAGAAATTCGTGGCGATCGCCAGAGACTTTCACCCCAGCATTGAGGATTTCGACCCGATCGTAAGGGTGCTGCGCCATGCGCTTGCCCAGTGTTGTTGCTTTTAGTTCCATGTCTTGCCAAATCCCGGCCATATTGGTTATTACCAGTTTAACCGCCAGATACCAGGTGCTCCAGCGCAAAAAAACGTTACAATTGCCGTGTCTGAATAATTTTAAGGAAGAACAGAGGGTTTATGCGTACCGTTCTGAATATTTTGAATTTTATCCTGGGTGGTTTCGCGACGACGCTCGGCTGGCTGCTGGCGACGGTGGTCAGTATTGTGCTCATCGTCACACTCCCCCTGACCCGTTCCTGCTGGGAAATTACCAAACTGTCGCTTCTGCCGTACGGCAATGAAGCTATCCACGTCGACGAACTGAACCCGGAGAGCAAGAGCAGCCTGATGAACGCAGGTGGAACATTGTTGAACATCTTCTGGTTCGTCATCTTCGGCTGGTGGCTGTGCATCATGCATATTTTTGCCGGTATCGCCCAGTGCCTGACCATCATTGGTATCCCGGTGGGTATCGCCAATTTCAAAATTGCCGCGATTGCCTTGTGGCCGGTGGGCCGCCGCGTCGTGACCGTCGAAACAGCCCGCGCCGCGCGTGAAGCCAACGCGCGTCGTCGTTTCCAATAATCTGGACTGATTACCAATATGCTAAGCCCGTTGCTTCGCCGCTATACATGGAACAGTTCATGGCTGTACAACGTCCGGATTTTCATCGCCCTGTGCGGCACCACCGCACTACCGTGGTGGCTCGGTGAGGTCAAACTGACCATACCACTGACCCTCGGCGTGGTGGCTGCGGCGCTGGCCGATCTTGACGATCGTCTGGCTGGCCGTTTGCGTAACCTGGTCATCACCCTGATCTGCTTTTTTATTGCCTCGGCCTCGGTAGAGCTGCTCTTTCCCTGGCCATGGTTGTTCGCCCTCGGCCTCACCCTTTCAACCAGCGGATTTATTCTGCTTGGTGGTCTTGGCCAGCGCTACGCCACCATCGCCTTTGGTGCGTTACTGATTGCCATTTACACCATGCTCGGCGTATCGCTCTATGAGCACTGGTATCAACAACCTTTATATCTGTTGGCCGGTGCGGTCTGGTATAACGTGCTGACGCTGACCGGGCACCTCATCTTTCCCATTCGTCCGCTGCAGGACAACCTCGCGCGCAGCTATGAACAACTCGCACACTATCTGGAGCTTAAATCCCGTCTGTTCGACCCGGATATTGAAACCGAAAGCGAAGCACCGGTGTACGAACTGGCGCTGGCAAACGGCCAGGTGATGGCCACGCTCCACCAGACC
This sequence comes from Yokenella regensburgei, assembly GCF_003634235.1. NCBI lineage: Bacteria > Pseudomonadati > Pseudomonadota > Gammaproteobacteria > Enterobacterales > Enterobacteriaceae > Yokenella > Yokenella regensburgei. The sequence continues at coordinate 1,860,593 of NZ_RBIZ01000003.1, forward strand.
AAGGCGTCGCTGCTCACCCGTCTGCGCGGCGATCGTGGCCAGCGTGGCACCCGGCGAACCCTGCACTATTACTTTGTCGCCCAGGATATTCACGAGCGGGCCAGCTCCGCGCATATTCAGTACCAGACGCTGCGCGATAGCTTCCGCTACAGCGACGTGATGTTCCGATTCCAGCGGCTTCTCTCCATGCAGTCTCAGGCCTGCCAGCAGCTGTCACGCTCAATCCTTTTACGTACCCACTACCAGCATGATTCCCGCTTTGAGCGCGTGTTTGCCCACCTGGATTCCGCGCTCGACAGAGCACGGGCGAACGGGGTATCGGCTGAGCAGGTCAATGCCCTCGGCTATCTGCTCAATAACCTGCGGGCCATAGATGCTCAGCTGGCAACCATCGAATCTGAACAGGCACAGAACCAGCCGCGCAGTGAGACGGAAAACCTGCTCGCCGACGACCGACTGCACGGATTCAGTGATATCCGTTCGCGCCTGGGCCGTAACATGTCCCCGGAATCCGCGCTGTTCCGCCATGCGGTGCGCATGTCGCTGGTGCTGTGCGCGGGTTATGCCATCATCCAGTTTACCGGGATGCATCATGGCTACTGGATCCTGCTGACCAGCCTGTTTGTCTGTCAGCCGAACTACAACGCCACTCGTCACCGCCTGGCGCTGCGTATTATCGGGACGCTGGTCGGGATCGCGATTGGTCTGCCGGTGTTACTGCTGGTGCCGTCCGTTGAGGGACAACTACTGCTGATAGTGGTGACCGGGGTACTATTTTTTGCCTTCCGCAATGTGCAGTACGCCCATGCAACCATGTTCATTACCCTGCTGGTGCTGCTGTGCTTTAACCTGTTGGGGGAAGGTTTCGAAGTGGCGCTGCCGCGGGTGGTTGATACGCTCATCGGCTGTGCTATCGCCTGGGCGGCGGTCAGCTTTATCTGGCCCGACTGGCGATTCCGCAATCTGCCACGCGTACTGGCGAGAGCGGTTGATGCTAACTGTCGCTACCTGGATGCCATTCTTGAACAGTACCATCAGGGGCGGGACAATCGCCTGTCCTATCGCATTGCGCGCCGTGACGCCTGGAATCGAGACGCGGAGTTGGCCTCGGTTATCTCGAATATGTCGACAGAGCCAAAAGTCACTCCAGAAATGAAAGAGACGGCATTTCGTCTGCTGTGTCTGAACCACACTTTTACCAGCTACATCTCTGCCCTCGGAGCGCACCGGGAACAACTGACGAATCCCGAAATCCTGGCGCTGCTGGACGACGCCGTATGCTATGTCGATGATGCTTTTCATCATATGCCAGCTGACGAAGCGCGAGTACAGCAGGCCCTTGCAGGCCTGATGCAGCGTATCCATCACCTGGAGCCACACGCGGACAGTAAAGAGCCGCTGGTACTCCAGCAAGTTGGGCTACTGGTTACTCTTCTGCCTGAAATATGTCGTCTTCAGCAGCAGGTTGCTCCTCTGGAGCCGGGTATTTAATCCCCGGTAATGCATGTACCCAATCCATCAGCTCCTGGCGCCTTTGCGCCGGGAGCGCCGCGGCATGCAGTCCATGAATTGCACCTTCCAGCGCAAACAGCAAACTGATACTGATCCCCTTTCTCCGTTCCCGCAGCTTAAGCCAGCACAGTTGTGCACCAAGCGAACACAGCATTCGCTGATCCTCTATCCCGGCATCCAGCAGCATTAGCTCCGTATGGAACGAGATATTGGGTAAATGCCGCAGCTGCCGCTTGTCCTGACGCTTTTGTTTCTCTCGCTGTGCATCGCGCAGTGAGTGACCCGATAAATGCAGCAGAAGCCCGGTATTACGCCATAGCGCTTCGCCAACGTGGAAATAGTTGAGCAGGATGGGTCTTCCTCGCTTAACCAGTGTGAGTAGCGGTGAAGGATTTTCGACCTGATAGGTCGCACTTTGCTCACATACCCGCAGATATAGTTCCCCCTCCGCGACCATGGCAAAAACGGTATCCTCAATAGCCAGGCTATAGCCGCCAAACAGCGCCCGATATTCAATCACCCCCAGTGGCGACAGGTATTCCTGCGACTGATGGATCTTCTTATATGTCATATCTTTCATGATTATTCCTTTGTTAATCATGCCGTTAACTGATGAATGGTGAATAGCGGATCCGTTAATCAGGAAAATAGGTAACTTCACTGCGGGCAGCAAGATGATTTTCATCCTGAGGAGGACTTCGGTGTAATTTTGCGAGACGCTTTCAGAAAATGAGGTTGATCTTTGTACTCAGTGGTAGTACTGTATATTCATACAGTAACCCACAGGGCGGGATTCACTATGTATACTTCTGGATATGCAAATCATTCATCACGGGCTTCTACTTCTGCCGTTCGATCCACACGTACCACGGCGGAACCGGCTTCCGGGCTGATTAGCGAAATAGTCTACCGGGAAGACCAACCGATGATGACACAGCTACTGTTGCTTCCTTTGCTGCAACAACTCGGTCAGCAATCTCGCTGGCAGCTGTGGCTGACACCGCAGCAAAAGCTGAGCCGTGATTGGGTTCAGGCTGCCGGGTTACCGCTGACTAAAGTTATGCAGATTAGCCAGATGTCACCGTGCCATACGCTGGAGTCGATGATCCGTGCATTACGCACCGGTAACTATAGTGTAGTGATTGGCTGGCTGAGCGATGAATTAACAGAAGAAGAACATTCCCGCCTGGTTTTAGCTGCCGAAGAAGGGAACGCGATGGGCTTTATCATGCGACCGGTGAGTGCAAGTCCTACAGCCACGAGACAGCTAAATGGTCTAAAAATTCACTCAAACTTGTATCATTGAGTGAAATTAAGATTATTCCTGGAAAATTTTTTCGCTTTTTATTGACCAGACACCGCTCCGACCAGATCGGGCGGCGAGGCTTGTGCGGCGCGGTTTCCGGCATTTTATGCTGAACAAAAAAGCAACATAAATGTTAATTTTTGTGTACACAACCTCTTTTTTTTCATATGCCTGACAGAGTTCACACTTGTAAGTTTCCAACTACGTTGTAGACTTTACATCGCCAGGGGTGACCGGCTTACGCCGCTATTAACGGCATAGTTATTAACAAGTCACGCTCCCGGTGTAAGGATTTAACCGTGAATTTCGATGTATCTTCATGGCGATTTTTGGATGATAACGAGGCGCAAAAAATGAAAAAGACAGCTATCGCGATTGCAGTGGCACTGGCTGGCTTCGCTACCGTAGCGCAGGCCGCTCCGAAAGATAACACCTGGTATGCAGGTGGTAAGCTGGGTTGGTCCCAGTTCCATGACACTGGCTGGTACAACAGCAACCTGAACAACGACGGTCCGACCCACTCAAGCCAACTGGGCGCTGGTGCGTTCGGTGGTTACCAGGTTAACCCGTACGTTGGTTTCGAAATGGGTTACGACTGGCTGGGCCGTATGCCTTACAAAGGCGACACCGTTAACGGCGCATTCAAAGCTCAGGGCGTTCAGCTGACCGCTAAACTGGGTTACCCGATCACTGACGATCTGGACATCTACACCCGTCTGGGTGGTATGGTATGGCGCGCTGACTCCAGCAACAACATTGCCGGCGACAACCACGACACCGGCGTTTCTCCGGTATTCGCTGGTGGTGTTGAGTGGGCTGTTACCCGTGACATCGCTACCCGTCTGGAATACCAGTGGGTTAACAACATCGGCGACGCAGGCACCACTGGTGTTCGTCCGGACAACGGCATGCTGAGCGTAGGTGTTTCCTACCGCTTTGGCCAGGGCGAGCCAGCTCCAGTAGTTGCTCCGGCTCCGGCTCCAGCTCCGGAAGTACAGACCAAGCACTTCACTCTGAAGTCTGACGTTCTGTTCAACTTCAACAAAGCGACCCTGAAGCCGGAAGGCCAGCAGGCGCTGGATCAGCTGTACACCCAGCTGAGCAACCTGGATCCGAAAGACGGTTCCGTAGTGGTTCTGGGCTACACTGACCGTATCGGTTCAGAGCAGTACAACCAGAAACTGTCTGAGAAACGCGCTCAGTCTGTTGTCGATTACCTGATCTCTAAAGGTATCCCGGCTAACAAGATCTCCCCGCGTGGCATGGGCGAAGCTAACCCGGTTACTGGCAGCACCTGTAACAACGTGAAAGCTCGCGCTGCACTGATCGACTGCCTGGCTCCGGATCGTCGTGTTGAGATCGAAGTTAAAGGCATCAAAGACGTTGTAACTCAGCCAGCGGCTTAAGTTTTACGTCTATAAAAAAACCCCGCCATGGCGGGGTTTTTTATTATCTGAATATCGGGAAAATCAGCCAGGGCTGAGTAACGCGCAGTTTTACTCTTTACCCAGCAGTGCCTGCAGGTCGTTCTTCAGGCTGGACATCTTGCTGGCGTACTTCTCTTTGTTTTCAGCATCCTCGATGAGTTGCACTATCGTTTCCGACAGCGTTTTCCCGCGGCGCTGTGCAAGCCCCGCCAGCCGCTGCCAGACGATAAACTCAAGATCGATAGACTTCTTCCGTGTGTGCTGATGCTCCGCATTAAAGTGGCGCTTTCGCCTGGCGCGAATCGTCTGCTTCATGCGGTTTGCCAGCGCCGGATTCATATGCCCGGCAATCCACTCGTTCACCCGTACGGGCTCGTTTTCCAGGGTCAGCAACGTATCCACCGCTTCTTGCGCAGCGCTGGCTTCGATGTAGCGGGTAATCAGCTCACCTTCCCGGTGCTTCTTCACCAGGTACTTCCACTTCCACCCGCTTTCAAGGTTTTCTAGTTGTTGATATTTCATCGCGATCTCAGGGTGACCGTGTAACTCATTTCAGGATATCAGTTTTTTCATCTTCTGCTGAGAAGAAATCGCTTTCAGTGACGAGATGTGCGCTTGGTCATGGGATGCAACTGCAATCTCCGTGTGATAGCGGCCAGCATGAGGTATAATCTCGCGCTTTACATCTGACTAAAAAACATCGACTTTGACCATCAATAAACTTTCCGGACATGAGCTGGCCCCCGATACCGGTGCATGGCAGACGCTGTTTGCGCAGCCAGAGCTCAATTTAAAATCCGATGACGTCCTTCGTGACACTCAGGCGCGTCTTCATTACGCGCTGGAGCAGTTTTTATTTCCACAGGCCATCTCTCCCCTGCTGCTGGTGAAAGCCCCTGAGGAGCCGGAATACCTGCAATTACTGACCCGTGTCGCAGAAGGTCTGCGCAGTGAGAAGCCAGCGCTGTGTGGCGTGCAATACGAGGTAAATCAGGGCAAGGTAACGCAACGTCCGGCAACTTCAGCTGAAGATAATTTTGCAAGCGAGGGTGCCATCATACAGGCCGACTGGGTGGAAGCAGAGCAGCTGTTTGGCTGTGTGCGTCAGTTTAATGGTGAAATTACTCTGCAGCCAGGCCTGGTGCATCAGGCTAACGGCGGCGTGCTGGTGCTTTCGCTGCGGGCGCTGCTGACTCAGCCGCTGTTATGGATGCGTCTTAAAAACATCATCACCCTGCAGCGTTTCGACTGGGTAAGTTTCGATGAATCGCGCCCACTGCCGGTCTCTGTGCCGTCTATGCCGCTGTCGCTTAAAGTACTGCTGGTCGGTGAGCGTGACTCCCTGGCTGATTTCCAGGAGATGGAGCCTGAGTTTAGCGCCAGTGCTATCTACTCTGAGTTTGAAGAGAATCTGCAGATTGCCGATGAAGAGACTCTGCAGCAGTGGTGTCAGTGGATCTGGCAGGTCGCGCATCTGAAGGCGCTCCCTGGTCCTGCAGCAGACGCCTGGCCGCTACTCATTCGTGAAGGGGCACGTTATACCGGCGATCAGGAAACCCTGCCGCTGTGCCCACTGTGGATTGGTCGCCAGCTACGCGAAGCGGCCGCCTTCACGGAAGAAGAAACCTTCAACGCCGAACAGTTAACGACGATGCTCGACCAGCGTCAGTGGCGTGAAGGCTTCCTTGCGGAGCGCATGCAGGATGAGATTCTGTTGGATCAAATTCTCATTGAAACCGAAGGGGAGCGGATTGGTCAGATTAACGCCCTGTCGGTTATCGATTTCCCGGGCCATCCACGTGCCTTTGGTGAACCTTCACGCATTAGCTGCGTCGTACACGTGGGCGATGGTGAATTCACCGATATCGAGCGCAAAGCCGAGCTGGGTGGAAATATTCATGCCAAAGGCATGATGATCATGCAGTCGTTCCTGATGGCAGAGCTGGGTCTTGAGCAGCAAATCCCCTTCTCAGCCTCGTTAACCTTCGAGCAGTCGTACAGTGAAGTCGACGGCGATAGCGCCTCTATGGCCGAGCTGTGTGCGCTTATCAGCGCCCTTTCCGGCGCACCAATCAACCAGAACATTGCCATTACCGGTTCCGTTGACCAGTTTGGTCGTGCTCAACCGGTTGGCGGCCTTAACGAGAAAATCGAAGGTTTCTTTGCCATCTGCCAGCAGCGCGGCCTGACCGGCAAACAGGGCGTTATTATTCCCTCTGCGAACGTTCGTCATCTGAGCCTTGCTCGTGACGTGCAGCAGGCGGTAGAGAGTGAGCAGTTCTTCATCTGGGCGGTGGATGACGTGACCGATGCGTTACCCCTACTGACTCAGTTACTCTGGGATGGCGAGGGGCAGACAACGCTGCTACAAACTATTCAGGAACGTATTGCGCAGGCGACACAGCCGGATGCCCGTCACCGTTATCCGTGGCCGCTTCGCTGGTTAGGTTGGTTCGGTAGCAACTGATCGGACTTGTTCAGCGTACACGTGTTAGCTATCCTGCGTCCCGAACTCATATTAAGGCTTACTGAAAACATGGTAGATAAACGCGAATCCTATACGAAAGAAGACCTTCTTGCTTCTGGTCGCGGTGAACTGTTCGGCGCTAAAGGCCCGCAGTTACCGGCCCCTAACATGCTGATGATGGATCGTGTCGTCAAGATGACCGAAACCGGCGGCAACTTTGATAAGGGTTATGTTGAAGCAGAGCTCGATATCAATCCGGACCTGTGGTTCTTTGGTTGCCACTTTATTGGCGATCCGGTCATGCCTGGCTGCCTGGGTCTTGATGCAATGTGGCAGCTGGTTGGCTTCTATCTGGGCTGGCTTGGCGGCGAAGGTAAAGGCCGTGCGCTGGGCGTAGGCGAAGTGAAATTCACCGGTCAGATTCTGCCGACCGCGAAGAAAGTCACCTACCGTATCCACTTCAAACGTATCGTTAACCGTCGCCTGATCATGGGCCTGGCGGATGGCGAAGTGCTGGTCGACGGTCGTCTGATCTACAGCGCAAGCGATCTGAAAGTGGGTCTGTTCCAGGACACTTCTGCGTTCTAATCTACCGTTTAGTTTCCGCTATAAACGGCGAAGCCACCGCATTGCGGTGGCTTCTAGTCTAAAGAGACAGCATCAGGCGATTACTGCCCTGTCCTCCATGGCTTCTCGCCAGCCTCCTAGCCAGTGCGACCGTTGATTAATGGTCTGATAGGGACAGATTTCTTTTGATTTGCCAGCGATGCCAGCCTGGTACCCACGTTGATGTGCCCGTTCCAGGCGATCTCGTTTTTGTCTCTTCATGCCTCGTTTCCCTCATTTCTTGGATCTGGTGGAAAAGAAAACAGTGGTCACGAAATGTGCAACCACACATAACGAATACCGCGAAATCCGCCGATCGTCAATGCGCAAAATTCACGCCAGTGTCATATTTGTGAGCTACGCGAAGAATCATTTGTACAAAAACTGTGAGGCCGTACGGGTAATTTGCTGAAGGGGCAAACAAAAAAGCCGCAGCAGATACAGGATCTGATGCGGCGTTCTTTACGATTAATTTACCTTATGGTAGCTGGTTTACCGCCCTGGCAATCGCACTGGCTTCCTGGCTCCATGCCTGCCCCAGAACCTTCACCATCTCATCGTAGCCGTCTTTATTCTGCTTAAGCTCAATGTAGAACGGGCGCTTAATCAGCTGGCCCTGGTGGTTCAGCAGCCACTCACCGCTAACGATAACCCGACCATCATAGCGACCGTGGAAACCGGTCACCGAGACGTTCAGCGTATCCTGACTGCTGCCAAGCGGCTGCGAAGCGACCACCCAACCCGGCAGCTGGCTGCTCAGGTTCGCCACCAGCGTCGTGCGCAGCTGCTGGTCGAGCGGGCTGGCCCACAGGTTGTTATTAGCGATAGTGTACTGCACGTCGCTGGTCTGATAGGCCACCCCGTTGCCGGCGAGAAAATCAGGGATCGAGACCTGCTCGACCCATAGCAGCCGGTTACCCTGACTGGTGGCGCTCTGCGCGCCACTCTGTGCCAACGGTAGCTGGTAGTAGGTTTTGTTTTCAACACTACTGCTGCAAGCCGTTAAGGCCAGAGCCAGCATGAAAATTAGCCCTTTTTTCATTGTTTCGCCCTCTTCGGCTCTGGATCTTTTTTGTCCTTCGCTTCAAACACCAGCGCGTTGCTCTTCTCGTTCAGCGTTTTCAGAACCGGCTGCAGCTCGCGCAGTACCTGGTCAAGACGTTGCATATCGCCCACCATCTTGTTGTACGCCGCCGATCCAGGCTGGAAGCCCTTCATGCTGCGATTCAGTTCCACCAGAGTCTGCTGCATGTTCTGCGGCAGCTGCTGCATCGACTGGCTGGAAGTTATCTTGTTGAGGCTATCAAGCGTCGTCTGCAGGTTACGCATCGTCCGCTGGCTTTCCGACAAGGTATTCGTCGCCTGCTCGATCATCGGGTTAAGCGGCAGATTGTTGATCTTGTCGAGCGTCTCCATCAGCTTCTGCTGGATCTGCGCCAGACCACCGCTTACCGCCGGTACAATCTTATAGCCACCAAATTCACGCATACCGGTCACCGCTGGCGCATTCGGGTAGAAGTCGAGATCGACATACAACGCGCCGGTGATGATATTCCCGGTTTTCAGCGAACCACGCAGGCCGCGTTTGATAAGTTCGTTGATATGCCCCGGTACATCCGGATTTTCACCCAGTTCGCTTGCCAGTCGCTCCGGCTCGATGCGAATCAGCACCGGAATGCGGTAGTCATCGTTCAACGCCTGACGCAGACCCGGCACGAAGAACGGCACCTGGCTAACGGTTCCCAGACGAATACCGCGAAATTCAACCGGTGCGCCCGGCTGCAGGCCACGAACGGAATCTTTAAAGAACATCAGGTAATCGATGTGATCGGTATAGAGCGAGTCCTGAATACTTTTCTGATCGTCATACAGGGCGAAGGCGGTTTTTTCCACCACCGGCTGCCCCTGCTCCCAGCCTTCCGGCACGTCAAAACTCACACCACCGCCAAACAGCGTGGTCAGAGAGCCCATCTCGACGCGCATCCCGGCAGAGGTCAGATCGACCGCGATCCCGCTGTCTTTCCAGAAGCGAACGTTGCTGGTTACCAGCCTGTCATACGGCGCACTGATAAAGAGCTGATAGCGGATGGAACGCTTATCGGAATCGAAGGTGCTGGTTTCCACAGAGCCCACGCGATAACCACGGAACAGCACCGGGTCACCCGGGCTCAGCTGCCCTGCACGCTTGCTGTCGAGGATAATGCGTACCCCTTTGGCATCCGGTGGCGCCAGCGGGGGGGCATCCAGCAGCTGATAGTTCGCCGCCTTGCCGCCCTGTTTGCCAGGCTGTAGCTCAATGTAGGCACCGGAAAGCAGCGTGCTAAGCCCGCTGACGCCTTCGCGGCCAATCTGTGGCTTCACCACCCAGAATACGGAGTCTTTGTGCAGCAGCTTTTCCATGCCGGAATTGAGCCGCGCTTTGATCTGTACGTGTTTTAAGTCATCCGAGAGCGTTGCCGTTTCTACCACCCCCACGTTGACGCTTCGGCTTTTGATGGTGGTTTTGCCACCTTCAATGCCATCCGCGCTGGTCGTAATCAGCGTGACCTCAGGCCCCTGATGGCTGTAATGGTAGAACAGGATCCATGCGCCAATCAGCACGGTTACGATTGGAAAAATCCAGACGGGAGACCAGTTTTTCACTTTTTGCACTTTTGCCTCCCCGCGGTTAGTTTCCATGCTTGTACGACTCCTCATCGCTAGAATCTGGCTCGCGATCCCAGGTTAACCGGGGATCGAAGGTCATGGCTGAAAACATGGTCATGATAACGACCAGGGCGAACATCAGCGCACCGATATCAGGGTAAATATTCATAAGCCCTCCCATCCGCACGAGGGCAGAGAGCACCGCAATGACAAATACATCGATCATCGACCAGCGGCCGACGAACTCTACGACTTCATAAATCAGATGCATCCGCTCGCAGTCGCGCTTACCGTGGCCTTTGGCATCCCAGCAAAGCCAGGTAATCGCGATCATTTTAAGCGTCGGCACCATGATACTGGCGATGAAAATAACCGCCGCCACCGGGTAAGACCCTTCACTCCAGATAAGCACCACCCCGGCCATGATGGTCGACGGCATTTTGTCGCCCAGCAGGTCGGTAATCATGATTGGCAGCACGTTAGCGGGAATATAGAGAAACACCGACGTTATCAGCAGCGCTATCGTCCACTGCAGGCTATTTTTCCGCCGTGGATGCGCCACGGTCTGGCAGCGCGAGCAGGTTTCCTCATCGGCGGGCATAATCGCGGTGCAGCACGGGCAAGAGCGCAGGCCCTGACGCAGGCCGGTCGTCCCGACCTTCAGCGGCTGCGCCACCGGCGGCATTGGGGCAATGTCGTCCCACAGCCAGCGGCGGTCCACGCACTGAAACGCCCGCAGTTGCAGCACGCAGAACAGACACCAGGGAATAAAGCTGCTGCCGATACCGATTTCGCCATAGGCCATCAGCTTAACGAAGCTCACCAGGACGCCGGCAAGGAAAATCTCCGCCATCCCCCAGGTTTTCAACTGGAACAGAATTTTGGCAAGGTACACCTGCAGTTTTAACGGCATTCTCACCCGATTAACCAGCAGCATGATCGTCACCAGGCAAAACGCTGGCACTAGCTGGACAAAAAGAATGAAGAAGGTGCCAAGGCTGGCGTAGTCTTCCGAGAACAGCACGCGCGGAATTTGCAGCAGCTCAATTTCACTGCTGATCCCGGCAACGTTCATGCTCACAAAGGGAAACAGGTTGGCCAGCAGCAGCATAAACAGCGCCGCCAGCGCATAGGCAGAGGGACGCTGCCGGGGCGCGTCCCATAGGGTAGTCAGCGTGGTGCCGCAGCGCGGACACCCTGCTTTATGTCGATGCTCAAGATGCGGCAACGCCACCAGCAGGTCGCATTGCGGGCACAAAATGTGCCGTGCAGCATGATGTTGTTCGCACATCCGGAGCCTCTCTTACGCGCCGTTTTTCAACGATTCCAGATATTCCCAACGCTCGAAAGCGGCTTCCAGAGCCTGTTCAGCCAACGCCAGGTCTGCAAGAACCTTTTGCGTATGGTCATGAGCCTGGCTGAAAAATGTCGCATCGGCAACCTGAGCCTGGAGTGATCCCAGCTCGGCTTCCAGTTGCTCAAGCTGCTGTGGCAACTGCTCCAGTTCGCGTTGCAGTTTATAGCTTAGTTTGCTGCTGCCGCGTTTTGCAATTTCTGCTTTTGGCACAGCGACATCCGTCACTTTCTTCTCAACCGACGATTTCTGCGCCAGCGACTGTGCCTGCTGCCCACGAGCGTCGTGATAACCGCCAACATACTGGCCAATGCGCCCTTCGCCTTCGAAGATCCAGCAGTCGGTGACGGTGTTATCAACGAACTGACGATCGTGGCTCACCAGCAACACGGTGCCCTGATAGCCATCGATAAGTTCTTCCAGCAGTTCAAGCGTTTCCACATCGAGGTCGTTGGTCGGTTCATCGAGGATCATCAGGTTGCTTGGCTTAAGGAACAAACGCGCCAGCAGCAGTCGGTTACGCTCCCCGCCGGATAATGCGCGCACGGGTGTCATCGCACGTTTCGGGTGGAACAGGAAGTCCTGCAGGTAGCCAAGGATATGACGCGGCTTGCCGTTAACCATCACTTCCTGCTTACCTTCGGCGAGGTTATCCATCACCGTTTTTTCCGGATCCAGCTCGGCGCGATGCTGATCGAAATAGGCTACCTCAAGCTTGGTTCCAACGTGGATGCGCCCGCTGTCCGCCTGCAGTTGACCGAGCATCAGCTTCAGCAGCGTAGTTTTACCGCAGCCGTTCGGGCCAATCAGCGCAATTTTGTCGCCGCGCTGAACCTGAGCGGAGAAATCTCTCACCAGCACTTTGCCATCGATCTGGTAGTTAACGTCTTCCATCTCGAAGACAATCTTGCCAGAGCGGGTGGCTTCTTCCACCTGCATCTTCGCGCTGCCCATCACCTCACGGCGTTCGCTACGTTCGCGGCGCATGGCTTTCAGGGCGCGGACGCGGCCTTCGTTACGGGTACGACGGGCTTTGATCCCCTGACGGATCCACACCTCTTCCTGCGCCAGCTTGCGGTCAAATTCGGCGTTCTGCAGCTCTTCAACGCGCAGTGCTTCTTCTTTCTCGAGCAGGTACTGATCGTAGCTACCCGGATAGGTCACGAGCTTACCGCGATCGAGATCGACAATACGGGTTGCCATATTGCGGATGAAAGAACGGTCGTGCGAGATAAAGATGATGGTGCCTTTGAACTGCTTCAGGAACCCTTCCAGCCAGTCGATCGTTTCAATATCGAGGTGGTTCGTCGGTTCATCGAGCAGCAGCACGCGCGGGCCGCTGACCAGCGCGCGGCCCAGCGCCGCTTTACGCAGCCAGCCACCGGAGAGCGAGGCCAGCGCCACGTTCGGATCCAGATTCAACTGTGCCAGCACTTCATTGATGCGGTTTTCCAGCTGCCACAGCCCGTGGTGATCGAGCTGCTCCTGAATGCGCGCCATCTCATTAAGATTTTTATCGCTCGGATCGGTCATCACCAGGCGCGAGATATCGTGATACTGCTTCAGGTATTCGGCCTGTTCGGCAATCCCCTCGGCGACGAAATCATAAACGCTGCCTTCCACGTTGCGCGGCGGATCCTGCTGCAGACGAGCCACAACCAGATCCTGCTCATAAATGATGCGCCCATCGTCAAGCCCCTGCTCGCGATTGAGGATCTTCATCAGCGTGGATTTACCAGCACCGTTACGCCCGACGAGACAGACGCGTTCGTTGTCTTCGATATGCAGTTCCGCATTATCGAGAAGCGGCGCATCGCTGAACGACAGCCAGGCGCCATGCATACTAATCAGTGACATTTTCTATTTCCTTCAGGCTTCGGTTATCAACCAGCAATTGTGGATCTGGCGGTTGCGGCCAAAGTCCTGAGACTGCGTTTTTTGTGTAATATCCTGCGCTTTCAGCCCCAGTGCCGCCAGGCCTTCGTGGTCCATACGGAAACCGCGCTTGTTGTTAGAGAACATAATCGTGCCACCTTTGCGCAGCAGACGTTTCAGATCTTTCATCAGACGCAGATGATCGCGCTGTACGTCAAAGGTGTCTTCCATCCGCTTCGAGTTAGAGAACGTTGGCGGATCGATAAAGATAAGATCGAACTGCTCGTCAGCGTCGCGCAGCCAGCCCAGCACGTCAGCCTGCAGCAGGCGGTGTGGACGACCGGTGAGGCCGTTCAGGCGCAGGTTGCGCTCGGCCCACTCAAGATAGGTACGTGACATATCAACGGTAGTGGTGCTTCGCGCACCGCCAAGACCCGCATGCACGCTGGCGCTACCGGTGTAAGAGAACAGGTTAAGGAAATCTTTGCCTTTACTCATCTGGCCGAGCATGCGGCGGGCGATACGGTGATCGAGGAACAGGCCGGTGTCCAGATAATCGGTCAGGTTCACCCACAGGCGCGCGTTGTATTCGCTCACCTGCATGAATTCGCCCTTCTCGTTCATCTTCTGATACTGATTCGTCCCTTTCTGACGCTCACGGGTTTTCAGCACCAGCTTGTTCGGCGCAATGCCCAGCACGCCGATGGTGGCGGCGATGATATCAAACAGACGCTGACGCGCTTTATTGGCATCAACGGTCTTCGGCGGGGCATATTCCTGTACCACCACCCAGTCGGCGTAGCGGTCGATTGCCACGTTATATTCCGGAAGATCGGCGTCATAGATGCGGTAGCATTCGATGCCTTCCTGACGCGCCCATTTGTCGAGCTTCTTCAGGTTTTTCTTCAGACGGTTAGCAAAGTCATCGCCCATGCTGCTGACCGGCGCATCACCGGTCGTTTCCGCCAGATGATAGTTCTTCTGTACGCAGTCCAGCGGGCCGTTCTTGGCTTTGAACTGGCGCTCGGCGCGCAGCTGCAGGCAGCTCAGGAGATCCGGCGAGGCGCTGAACATAGAGAGGTTCCAGCCGCCAAACTGGCTCTTCAACAAACGACCCAGCATGCTGTGCAGCGCAATCAGCGCCGGTTCGCTGTCGAGACGTTCACCGTACGGCGGGTTGCTGATAACGGTACCGTACGGCCCTTTTGGCAGTGGATTGATAAGCTTCGCCGCATCCTGTACTTCAAAGGTGATGAGCTCACCGATCCCGGCGCGACGGGCGTTGCTACGCGCACGCTCGATGACGCGACCATCGATATCAGAGCCGTAGAAGCGCGAACCATAGGCCGCCAGCCCCGCGCGAGCACGCGTCTGGGCTTCGGCTTTCACTTCCTGCCACACGGCATCGTCATGCTGCGCCCAACCGCTGAAGCCCCAGTGACCACGATGCAGGCCTGGTGCACGATCGGTCGCCCACATGGCGGCTTCAATCAGCAGCGTCCCGGAACCGCACATCGGGTCCAGCAGCGGCGTGCCCTGCTGCCAGCCGGAGCGCATCACGATGGCCGCCGCGAGGTTTTCTTTAATCGGCGCCACGCCGGTGCGATCGCGGTAGCCGCGCAGGTGCAGACCTTCACCGCTGAGATCGAGGGCAATGCTCGCCACTTCTTTATTCAGACGCACGTTGATGCGCAGATCCGGGCTGTCGCGATCGACGCTCGGACGCGGTAAATTTTTGCGGGTAAAGGCATCGACGATGGCATCTTTCACCTTCATCGCCCCGTACTGGCTATTACGGATCTCATCGTTCAGGCCGTTAAAGCTGACGGCAAACGTAGCATCCGGGGTGAAGATCTGCGTCCAGTCGATGGCCTGCACGCCCAGATAGAGATCAAGGTCGCTGTAAACTTTGCATTCGCCCAAAGGCAGAATGATGCGCGAAGCCAGGCGGCTCCACATAAGGCTCTGATAAACCAGCCGCGTGTCGCCCTGGAAATGGACACCACCCTGAACAATCTGGCAGGCGCTCGCACCCAACCCTTCGAGTTCAGTTTTTAACAGCTCTTCCAGCCCACGGGCCGTACTGGCAAACAGAGATTTCATATCGTCACTTTTCTCAAACAAAATTGTTGCGCATTATAGCCAATCTGCGCCCTATGTCATAAAGTTAAGGGCTTATTTTTTGACTTCAGGGATTGCACCATGGTGACCTTATCGCGGCTTTTTATTCATCCGGTAAAATCGATGCGCGGCATCGGCCTGACGCATGCCTTCGCCGATATCAGCGGAATGGCGTTTGACCGGATTTTTATGGTCACCGAGCCCGATGGCACTTTTATTACGGCGCGACAGTTCCCGCAGATGGTGAAGTTCACCCCCGCCCCATTGCACGACGGCCTGCATCTCACCGCACCGGACGGCAGCAGCGCCATTATTCGCTTTGCCGATTTTGCCCCGCAGGCGCAGCCCACTGAAGTCTGGGGCAACCATTTTACCGCGCTCATTGCGCCAGAAGAAATCAATCACTGGCTAAGCGGCTTTTTTAAACGCGACGTTCAGCTGCGCTGGGTCGGACCAGAGCTTACCCGCCGGGTTAAAAAGCACGACACGGTACCGCTCTCTTTTGCGGATGGTTATCCGTACCTGCTGACCAACGAAGCCTCGCTGCGCGATCTGCAGCAGCGCTGCAGCGCCAGCGTGCGGATGGAGCAGTTCCGTCCCAATCTGGTCGTCACCGGCGCCAAAGCCTGGGATGAAGATACCTGGAAGGTTATTCGTATCGGCGAAGTCACCTTTGACGTTGCTAAACCCTGCAGCCGCTGTATTTTCACCACCGTCAGTCCGGAACGTGGCCAAAAACACCCCTCAGGAGAACCGCTCAGCACGCTTCAGGGTTTTCGCACGGCGCTCGACAACGGCGACGTGGATTTCGGCCAGAACCTGATTGCCCGCAACAGCGGCGTTGTCCGGGTTGGCGACAGCGTGGAAGTGCTGGCAACGAAACCAGCCCGTGTTTACGGTGCAGGAAAAACCGAAGCGTCAGTCAGCGTAGAAACCCAGCCAGAGGCGCTGGTTGATATAGAGTGGCAGGGTGAAACGTTCAGCGGCAATAACCAGCAAATTTTACTGGAGCAGCTTGAACAGCAGGGAATTCGGGTGCCCTACTCGTGCCGGGCGGGGATCTGCGGAAGCTGTCGGATCACGCTTGTTGATGGGGAAGTCAGCGCGCTTAAGAAAAATGCGGTCAGCGAGGATGGAACCATTCTGTGCTGCAGTTGCGTACCCAAAACTGCGCTGCGTTTACGTTTTCACACAGCCTGACCGAAGCTATAGCTTTCGACGACGGGTTGCGGCTGCAGCCTGTCGTTCATCACCTTAATCGCATCGCCAAGCTGCATCGTGCGCCCGGCCAGTACCAGTCCAGGCTGAGCCAGCAGGCACAGTGCCGCATTCTCACCCGGTTCAACCACCAGCAGATTGACGGCTTCACCGCTGTCGCTGAGCCATACACAGGCGGCGTCGCCGGTGGCAGGCTGCCAGCTTTCGCTGTGAGTGGTGAAATGCCAGCTTTTTGGCATCTGCGGTTTAAGATAACGAATCGCTACCAGCGCGTTGAGCGTTAACTCTGCACGGTGTTCTTTCGATAAATCCAGCTGGCGGCATTTCTCTTCAAAAGAGAAATAAAGTGCCGCGTCATCAACGCAAAAGCCGGAAGGGCAAAAGGCATCGGGAGTCAGCATCCTGCGGGCAAAACGCGACCGAAACAACATACCATTGGCTAAATCGAGCATCATTCGATCATGCTCTTCATCAAAATACCAACGCCAGTTATCATCAGGTTTAATTCGCATATTTGTTCCCCTCCTTTCCTGCATCCTTGCTAACCATGCCAACTTTGCCAGCGACATTTAGCTTTACCGCTTCGCTTTACTTTTCGTCTGAATTAATAAAAGACCAAAATGTTTAAATAAGCAACAATGAAGGAATATAAAACAACCAGGGCTGGAAATAAAGCCCTGGAGGAGATTAAGAAGCAAAAAGGTTAGATATGGGTAACAATTTCTTTAATCAGCGGTGGGCCTTTAAAAATAAAGCCAGAATAAATCTGTACCAGCGTCGCCCCGGCAGCCAGTTTTTCGCGCGCGGCAATCACCGAATCAATGCCACCGACGCCAATAATTGGCAACCGACCGTTTAATTCAGCGGACAGCATACGGATAATTTCTGTGCTTTTTAATTGCAGCGGACGACCGCTCAAACCACCCATTTCGTCGCAGTGCTTCATTCCCTGAACCAGGGATCTGTCGAGCGTTGTATTGGTGGCAATTACCCCATCAATATTATGACGCACCAAACTATCGGCCACCTGGATCAATTCTTCAACGGAAAGATCCGGTGCGATCTTCACCGCCAGCGGAACATATTTATGATGCTTCGCCTGGAGTTCAGCTTGCTTATTTTTAATACTGGAAAGCAGATCGTCGAGCGCTTCACCATATTGCAGCGTACGTAACCCTGGGGTATTCGGTGAGGAGATATTAATCGCGATATAACCGGCATAGGCATAAACTTTCTCCATACAAATCAGATAGTCATCTTTGCCCTGCTCTACCGGAGTATCTTTATTTTTACCAATATTAATGCCGAGAATACCGTCAAAATGCGCTTTTTTGACGTTCTCAACCAGGTTATCCACCCCGAGGTTATTGAAGCCCATGCGGTTGATAAGCCCCTCGGCATCAACCAGGCGGAAGATCCTCGGCTTGTCGTTACCAGGCTGCGGACGTGGGGTTACGGTACCAATTTCTACCGAACCAAAACCCATCGCGCCCAGGGCATCGATGCACTCGCCATTTTTGTCGAGACCTGCCGCAAGACCCAGCGGGTTCTTAAAGGTCAGCCCCATACAGGTTACCGGTTTTGCCGGCACTTTCTGGCGCACAAGTGCTTCCAGCGGGGTTCCCGTCACACGACGTAATTGTTGGAATGTAAATTCATGAGCGCGCTCAGGATCGAGCTGGAAAAGGGCTTTTCGAACGAAGGGGTAGTACATGAACTCTCCTGGATTCCCGGTTGCAAACCGGGGGCGTATTATGTTCGATCTTGCTACGAAAGGGAATTGACCTACGGCAAAAAATACGAAGTAAAACGCAATCGGTTTCCTTATTGCCGCTTTCCGGCAATCCACTCCCGGATAAATCATTTAGCAAACCCTCCTCGCTCTGCGATAAATGTTATCAATGTTAGATAAAAGCGAACATTTAGTTATAAGGAGGGATTATGCGAGTCATCACCCTGGCGGGAAGTCCACGCTTTCCATCACGATCCAGCGCGCTGCTGGAATATGCGCGGGAAAAACTCTCCCGCGTTGATGTCGAAGTCTGTCACTGGCACCTGCAAAATTTTGCGCCAGAAGATCTCCTCTACGCCCGCTTCGACAGCCCTGCTTTGCTGGCGCTGAAAGAACAGCTGGCCGATGCGGATGGGCTTATCGTCGCCACCCCGGTGTATAAAGCCTCTTTCTCAGGCGCCCTAAAAACGCTGCTCGACCTCCTTCCTGAACGGGCACTGGAAGGCAAAGTGGTGCTCCCGCTGGCAACCGGCGGGACCGTGGCACATTTACTTGCTGTCGATTACGCCCTGAAACCGGTACTCAATGCCCTGAAGGCACAGGAAATTCTGCACGGGGTGTTCGCTGACGATAGCCAGGTGCTCGACTATCAGCACCAGCCACGGTTTAGCCCCAACCTGCAGCACCGTCTGGACAGCGCACTGGAAACCTTCTGGCAGGCGCTGCACCGCCGGGATATTCCCGCCCCCGTATTCCATCTGCCGCAAGGAGCTGCTCATGTTTAATGGTTATAAATGGCGGCTGCAGTCGCTGGCGCTGAGCGGGCTGCTCACCCTTTCTGCCTGGAGCCATGCCGCAACCCAGGTGCCCGATACTCTGCGCATTGGTTATCAGAAAGGCAGCGTCAGTATGGTGCTGGCAAAAAGTTATCAGCTGCTTGAGAAGCGTTATCCGCAGAGCAAAATCTCGTGGGTGGAGTTCCCGGCCGGGCCGCAAATGCTGGAGGCGCTGAACGTCGGTAGCATCGATCTTGGAAGTACCGGCGATATTCCCCCGATCTTCGCCCAGGCCGCCGGAGCGGATCTGTTGTACGTTGGCGTTGAACCGGCGAAGCCGAAGGCGGAAGTCATTCTGGTACCGGACAGCAGCGCGATCAAAACCGTCGCCGATCTGAAAGGCCATAAGGTGGCGTTCCAGAAAGGCTCCAGCTCGCACAACCTGCTGCTGCGTGCGCTACAGGAGGCGGGTCTCAGCTTTAAAGATATTCAGCCTGTTTACTTAACCCCGGCTGATGCCCGCGCGGCGTTCCAGCAGGGCAAAGTTGATGCCTGGGCCATCTGGGATCCCTACTATTCAGCGGCCTTATTGCAGGGCGGCGTTCGGGTGTTGAAAGATGGCGAAACGCTGAAGCAAACCGGATCGTTCTATCTTGCCGCCCGACCGTATGCAGAAAAATACGGTGAGTTTGTGCAGGAGGTGCTGGCCACTTTCAGCCAGGCCGACGCGCTGACCCAGAGCCAGCGTTCACAAAGCATTACGCTGCTCGCGAAAACCATGGGGCTGCCGGAGCCCGTCATCGCCAGCTATCTCGATCATCGCCCTCCTACCGCTATCTCCGCGGTGAGCGATGCCGTCGCCGCGCTGCAGCAGCAAACTGCCGATCTGTTCTATGACAATCATCTGGTACCGAAAAAAATCGATGTGCGCAGCCGCATCTGGCACCCCGCAACTTCCCAGGGAGCAACGTTATGAGTCTGAATATTTTCTGGTTTTTACCGACCCACGGCGACGGTCACTATCTTGGCAGCGATGAGGGGGCCCGTCCTGTCGACCACGCCTACCTGCAACAAATCGCCCAGACCGCCGACCGGCTGGGCTTCAGCGGGGTGCTTATCCCTACCGGGCGCTCCTGTGAAGACGCCTGGCTGGTGGCGGCTTCGCTGATCCCGGTAACCCAGCGGCTTAAATTTTTAGTTGCCCTGCGCCCGAGCGTAATTTCACCCACCGTCGCCGCCCGGCAGGCCGCTACGCTCGACAGGCTTTCGAACGGTCGCGCGCTGTTTAACCTGGTTACCGGCAGCGATCCGCAGGAGCTGGCTGGCGACGGTGTATTCCTCGATCATACCGCCCGCTATGAAGCCTCGGCGGAGTTTACCCATATCTGGCGGCGCCTGCTGGAAGGGGAAACCGTCGATTTTGAGGGAAAATATCAGCACGTTCGTGGGGCAAAACTGCTGTTCCCCCCAGTTCAGCAGCCACGTCCGCCGCTCTATTTTGGCGGATCTTCCGACGTTGCTCAGGATCTGGCCGCCGAGCAGGTCGATCTGTACCTGACCTGGGGCGAACCACCGGAGCAGGTGAAAGAAAAAATAGCCCAGGTACGGGAGAAAGCGGCCCGCCATGGTCGGCAGGTGCGCTTTGGTATTCGCCTGCATGTGATCGTGCGCGAGAATAATGCCGAGGCCTGGCAGGCGGCGGATCGCCTGATATCACATCTTGACGACGAGACTATCGCCCGCGCCCAGCAGGCATTTGCTCGCACCGATTCCGTGGGTCAGCAGCGGATGGCGGCGTTGCACGCAGGTCGTCGTGACAAGCTGGAAATCAGCCCGAATCTGTGGGCAGGCGTAGGTCTGGTACGCGGTGGCGCTGGTACTGCGCTGGTCGGCGACGGTCCAACCGTCGCGGCACGGATTAATGAGTATGCCGCCCTCGGCATCGACAGCTTTATCCTCTCCGGTTACCCGCATCTGGAAGAGGCATGGAAGGTGGGCGAACTGCTGTTCCCTCACCTTGATGTCACTGTTCCGGCGGTTCCACAGCCACAGACGCTTCAGCAGCAGGGTGAGGCCGTCGCTAACGAATTTATTCCACGTAAAGTGGCGCAAAGTTAAGGAGCCGCCAATGACCACGCCTGCAAATAAATGGCTGCTGCGCGCCGCGCCCTGGGTGCTACCGATCGGGATTGTTGTTGTCTGGCAAATCGCCTCGTCCACCGGCTGGCTTTCCACGCGGATCCTGCCCTCTCCGGAAGGCGTTATTGAAGCTTTCTGGTCGCTCTCGGCAAGCGGTGAACTGTGGCAGCATCTGGCAATCAGCTCCTGGCGGGCGCTTATCGGCTTCTCCATTGGCGGTAGTCTCGGCCTGATACTGGGGCTTATCAGTGGTCTGTCGCGCTGGGGCGAGCGCCTGCTCGACACCTCCATTCAAATGCTGCGCAACGTGCCACACCTGGCGCTGATCCCGCTGGTTATCCTGTGGTTCGGCATCGACGAGAGCGCGAAAATTTTCCTCGTCGCTCTGGGCACGCTGTTCCCGATTTATATCAACACCTGGCATGGTATCCGCAACATTGACAGAGGGCTGGTGGAGATGGCGCGCAGCTACGGGCTCTCTGGCGCGGCGTTATTCTGGCATGTGATCCTGCCCGGCGCGCTGCCTTCAATTATGGTTGGCGTTCGCTTCGCCCTTGGCCTGATGTGGCTGACATTGATTGTTGCCGAAACCATATCAGCCAACGCCGGGATCGGCTATCTGGCGATGAATGCCCGCGAATTCTTACAGACTGACGTGGTGGTGGTCGCCATCATCCTTTATGCCTTGTTGGGCAAACTGGCAGATCTCAGCGCACAGGGGCTGGAACGCCTGTGGCTGCGCTGGAACCCGGCCTACAACTCGCAGGAGAAAACCGCATGAATACCGCACGTCTGAACCCTGGCACACCGCTGCTGCTGAATAACATTCACAAGCGATATGGTAGTAATCAGGTGCTGAACGCGCTGGATCTCCATATTCCCTCCGGGCAGTTTGTGGCGGTGGTGGGCCGCAGCGGCGGTGGCAAAAGTACGCTTTTGCGATTGCTGGCCGGCCTCGAACGTGCGGACGACGGCGAGCTGCTTGCCGGCACCACACCGCTTGCCAGCCTTCAGGATGATACGCGTATGATGTTTCAGGACGCCCGGCTACTGCCCTGGAAAACGGTCATCGATAACGTCGGGCTGGGGCTTAAGGGCCGCTGGCGAGACGCGGCCCTGCAGGCGCTTGCCGCCGTGGGTCTGGAGAACCGCGCCGGGGAGTGGCCCGCCGCGCTGTCGGGCGGACAGAAACAGCGCGTGGCGTTGGCCCGCGCCCTGATTCATCGTCCTGGCCTGTTGCTGCTGGATGAGCCGCTGGGCGCGCTGGATGCCCTCACCCGCCTTGAAATGCAGGCGCTGATTGAGTCCCTTTGGCTGGAGCAGGGCTTCACCGTACTGCTGGTGACCCATGACGTCAGCGAAGCGGTGATGATGGCCGATCGGGTATTGTTAATAGAAGAAGGAAAAATTGGTCTCGATCTGACGGTCGACATTGCCCGGCCACGTCGTCGGGGATCGTCAAGGCTGGCAGAACTGGAAGAAACGGTTTTGAACCGGGTCATGGGCCGCGACACAGAAGTTGTGCGACAAAAAAACCGCCAGGCGTAGTGCTGGCGGTTTTTATCGGATGCGGCTATGCCTTATCCGACCTACTGGTAAGGGTAGGCCCGGTAAGGCAACGCCGCACCGGGCAAATCCGTTACGCTAACGCTTTGGTGATTTTCTCGAACAGATCCCCGGAGAGATTCTCCAGCCCTTTCAACTGTTCAAGCGCCGCACGCATCTTCGCCTGACGGGCAGCATCGTAGCGTTTCAGGCGGATCAGCGGCTCAATCAGACGCGATGCCACCTGCGGGTTACGGCGGTTCAGCTCGCTCAGCATCTCCACCATAAACTGGTAACCGCTGCCGTCTTCAGCGTGGAACGCCGCCGGGTTGGCGCTGGCGAACGCACCAATCAGCGAACGCACACGGTTCGGGTTGCCGAGGGTAAACGAACGATGGTTCAGCAGGCCCCGCACGGTTTCCAGCACGTTATCGGCCGGACTTGTGGACTGCAGAATGAACCACTTGTCCATCACCAGACCATCCTGATGCCACTTGTCGTCGTACTCCTGCATCAGCTCATCGCGGCACGGCAGCTGTGCTGCTACCGCAGAAGCCAGCGCCGCCAGCGCATCGGTCATGTTATCGGCCTGATGGTACTGCGCTTTCACCAGCTTATCCGCCAGCGTAACTTCACCGAACGCCAGGTAACGCAGGCAGGTGTTACGCAGTGAACGCTTGCCAATATCGGCATGCTCAACGCGGTACTCGGCGAGTTTATTGGCGTTGTACACCACCAGGAACTCGTCCGCCAGCTCGTTGGCAAGGGTACGGGTCAGTGCTTCACGCACGGTGGTGATGGCTATCGGGTCGATAATCTCAAACAACTCGGCAATCTCACTCGCCGACGGCAGCGTGAGGATTTCCGCGGCCAGCGCCGGATCAATCTTCTCATCAAGCAAGATGCCGCGGAAGGCATCCGCAACGTGCACCGGAAGCGACAGCGGCTGCCCTTGCTGGTGACGAACGATATTGAGCTTGATGTAGGTGGCGAGCAGACTCTGCGCGGCATCCCAACGAGAGAAATCGTTGCGGGCGTGGCGCATCAGGAAGGTGAGCTGCTGATCGCTCCATTTGTATTCAAGCTTCACCGGCGCTGAGAATTCACAGAGCAGCGACGGAACCGGCTGGAAATAGACGTTATCAAAGACGAACGTCTGTTCTGCCTGGGTCACGTTCAGAACGTGGTGCACCGGGTGACCGCCCTTCTGCAGCGGGATCACCTTGCCTTCGTTATCGTACAGCGCCAGTTCAAACGGAATATGCAGCGGCTGCTTTTCCGGCTGGTCAGGCGTTGCCGGAGTACGCTGTTTGATGGTCAGCGTATACTGCTCGGTTTCCGGGTTGTAATCGTCATGCACGGTCAGGACAGGCGTACCGGACTGGCTGTACCACCGGCGGAAGTGCGACAGATCGACGTTGGAAGCATCTTCCATCGCCTGCACAAAATCGTCGCAGGTGGCGGCGCTGCCGTCGTGACGCTCAACGTACAGCTGCATCCCTTTCTGGAAATTAGCTTCACCCAACAGAGTGTGCAGCATACGGATCACTTCTGCGCCCTTCTCATAGACGGTCAGGGTGTAGAAGTTGTTCATCTCGATAACCATGTCCGGGCGAATCGGGTGCGCCATCGGGCTCGCGTCTTCGGCAAACTGCATGCCACGCATGGTACGGACGTTGTTGATACGGTTCACCGCACGAGAGCCGAGATCGGAGCTGAACTCCTGATCGCGGAACACGGTCAGCCCCTCTTTCAGGCTCAGCTGGAACCAGTCACGGCAGGTGATGCGGTTGCCGGTCCAGTTGTGGAAATACTCATGGCCGATCACGCGTTCGATGTCGAGATAGTCTTTATCCGTCGCGGTGTCGGTGCGGGCCAGCACATATTTGGAGTTAAAGATGTTGAGGCCTTTGTTCTCCATGGCGCCCATATTGAAGAAGTCGACGGCCACAATCATATAGATGTCGAGATCGTATTCGAGGCCGAAACGCTCTTCGTCCCACTTCATGGAGTTTTTCAGTGAGGTCATCGCCCACGGTGCGCGATCAAGGTTGCCGCGGTCAACGTACAGTTCCAGCGCCACTTCACGCCCGGAGCGGGTGGTGAAGGTATCGCGCAGGACGTCGAAATCACCGGCCACCAGCGCAAACAGGTAGCAGGGTTTCGGGAACGGATCCTGCCACTGAACCCAGTGACGGCCATTCTCCAGCTCGCCCTGCGCTACACGGTTACCGTTGGAGAGCAGGAATGGGTATTTGCTCTTATCGGCGATAATTTTAGTGGTAAAGCGGGCCAGCACATCCGGCCTGTCCAGATACCAGGTAATATGACGGAAACCTTCCGCCTCGCACTGCGTACACAGCGCTTCTCCAGACTGGTAGAGCCCTTCCAGCGCAGTATTGGCCGCCGGGCTTATCTCGTTTTTAATGCGTAAAGTGAAGGAAGCCGGCAGACCATCAATAATCAGCTGGTTATTTTCTTCTTTATATTGGGTCCACGGCTGGTCATTCACATGTACAGACACCAGCGTTAAATCTTCACCATCAAGATGTAACGGCACGGCAGATGCCGCATGACGGGTGACTTTACTCTCCGCCGTCACGATGGTTTTTGTGGCATCCAGGTCAAACGTCAAGTCAATATCGCTAATCAGGTAATCCGGCGCACGGTAGTCGTGGCGGTATTTGGCTTGTGGCTGTTGTGTCATAAAAAACCTTTAGCATCCGGGTCAAAGTATCGACCTCAGTCTATTCCTGTTGCGCAATTCACGCTACGCAGAATGTTCATCTTTTCAGGGTCAAACGCCCAAAATGCTACATTCACATAACATTAGGGGCACAAAATGCTCTCGACCAGGTCAACTGCTTGTGGTGTGATCGCTGTTTAATATATTAAACTATGCCCAGAACGTGACCCCATTTCCCACACAGGGGTCATCGCAGGACATAGCCAGGTTATCAAGGTATACTCCTGCGTTTTTCATTCGCTGCTGATTTCGATAGAAACGCTCCTGTGAGAGGATGCTACTGCAAGCCATGACACA
The DNA here is from genome assembly GCF_003634235.1 of Yokenella regensburgei. Taxonomy (NCBI): domain Bacteria; kingdom Pseudomonadati; phylum Pseudomonadota; class Gammaproteobacteria; order Enterobacterales; family Enterobacteriaceae; genus Yokenella; species Yokenella regensburgei. The sequence continues at coordinate 1,886,360 of NZ_RBIZ01000003.1, forward strand.
ATTTGTTTCTCCTGTACTGCACACGTTGCTCGATACAGATGCTTATAAGCTGCATATGCAGCAGGCTGTGTTCCACCACTATTACGATGTTGAAGTGGCGGCGGAATTCCGTTGCCGTGGTGACGATCTGCTGGGCATTTACGCCGAGGCTATCCGTGAGCAGGTAGAGGCCATGCGCTCGCTGCGCCTGCAGGATGACGAGTACCAGTGGCTGACCGGCCTGCCTTTCTTTAAGCAGGACTATCTCGACTGGCTGCGTGATTTCCGCTACGACCCGCGCCAGGTCAGCATTCGCAACGACAACGGTAAGCTGAACATTCGCCTCTCCGGCCCGTGGCGTGAGGTGATCATGTGGGAAGTTCCGCTGCTGGCCGTCATCAGCGAACTGGTACACCGCTACCGTTCACCTGAAGTGGGTGTCGCCCAGGCACTGGAGACGCTTGAGCAGAAACTGGTCTCGTTCAAGGTGATGACCCAGGGTCTCGATATGTCGGCTTTCCGCCTGATGGATTTCGGTACCCGCCGTCGTTTCTCCCGTGAAGTGCAGCAGGCTATTGTTCAGCGTCTGCAGCAGGAACCGTGGTTTGTGGGTACCAGCAACTACGATCTCGCCCGCCGCCTGTCGTTAACCCCGATGGGTACTCAGGCGCATGAATGGTTCCAGGCGCATCAGCAAATCAGCCCCGATCTGGCAACCAGCCAACGCGCCGCGCTGGCGGCATGGCTTGACGAATATCCGGAACATCTGGGCATTGCGCTTACCGACTGCATCACCATGGATGCTTTCCTGCGAGATTTCGGCCCGGAGTTTGCGCATCACTATAAAGGCCTGCGCCACGATTCAGGCGATCCGGTTGAATGGGGTGAGAAAGCTATCGCGCATTACCAGAAACTGGGTATCGACCCGCTCAGTAAAGTGCTGGTGTTCTCCGACAATCTGGATTTAGCGAAAGCGGTAGACCTGTATCGCCACTTCTCAGCACGCGTGAACCTGAGCTTCGGTATCGGTACGCGCCTGACCTGCGATATCCCGCAGGTGAAACCACTAAATATTGTCATTAAACTGGTGGAATGTAACGGCAAGCCGGTGGCGAAACTCTCCGACAGCCCAGGTAAAACTATCTGCCATGACAAAGCGTTTGTCCGCGCACTGCGTGAAGCCTTCGACCTGCCACAGGTGAAAAAGGCCAGTTAAGCAACAAAGGGAGCCGATTGGCTCCCTTCTTCTTTATTTATTTATCATTTCTCTGTTCTGCAGTGCGAAATCTGCTTGTCAGTCGGCGGATGACAGGTAACATAGAAAGTCCCCTTTTACGGGGGAATGACATTTCTATTGGACTACTAACAGAGAGACTATTATGAGCGTTGTGCCTGTAGCCGACGTACTCCAGGGCCGCGTAGCCGTTGACAGCGAAGTCACCGTGCGCGGATGGGTGCGTACCCGCCGAGATTCAAAAGCTGGCATCTCCTTCCTTGCCGTCTATGACGGTTCCTGCTTTGATCCTGTACAGGCCGTCGTCAATAATTCTCTGTCGAATTACAATGAAGAAGTGCTGCGCCTGACGACCGGCTGCTCGGTAGAAGTCACCGGTGTGGTTGTGGCCTCTCCGGGCCAGGGCCAGAGCTTCGAAATTCAGGCAACCGACGTAAAAGTGGTTGGCTGGGTTGAAGATCCGGATACCTATCCGATGGCGGCGAAGCGCCACAGCATTGAATACCTGCGTGAAGTTGCGCATCTGCGTCCGCGCACCAACATGATCGGTGCCGTGGCCCGCGTTCGTCATACGCTGGCGCAGGCGCTGCATCGTTTCTTCCACGAGCAGGGCTTCTTCTGGGTATCTACCCCGCTTATCACCGCTTCCGATACCGAAGGCGCTGGCGAAATGTTCCGCGTTTCTACGCTGGATCTGGAAAACCTGCCGCGTAACGATCAGGGCAAAGTTGATTTCGATAAAGACTTCTTCGGGAAGGAATCTTTCCTGACCGTATCCGGTCAGCTGAACGGTGAAACCTACGCCTGTGCGCTGTCTAAGATCTACACCTTTGGCCCGACCTTCCGTGCGGAAAATTCCAACACCAGCCGTCACCTGGCTGAGTTCTGGATGCTGGAGCCGGAAGTGGCCTTTGCCGATCTGGAAGACAACGCCCGTCTGGCGGAAGCCATGCTGAAGTATGCCTTTAAAGCGGTGCTTGAAGAGCGTATGGACGACATGAAATTCTTCGCTGAGCGCGTGGATAAAGATGCGGTCGCACGTCTGGAACGTTTTGTGGCGGCCGATTTTGCTCAGGTAGACTACACCGACGCCATCACTATCCTGGAAAACTGCGGTCACAAGTTCGAGAACCCGGTATTCTGGGGCGTGGATCTCTCCTCCGAGCACGAGCGCTATCTTGCCGAGCAGCACTTTAAAGCGCCGGTGGTGGTGAAGAACTACCCGAAAGACATCAAGGCGTTCTACATGCGCCTTAACGATGACGGCAAAACCGTTGCCGCAATGGACGTCCTCGCACCAGGCATTGGTGAAATCATCGGTGGTTCTCAGCGTGAAGAGCGTCTGGACGTGCTGGATGCCCGTATGGCTGAAATGGGTCTGAACAAAGAAGACTACTGGTGGTACCGCGATCTGCGTCGCTATGGCACCGTACCGCACGCTGGTTTCGGTCTTGGCTTCGAGCGTCTGATTGCCTATGTCACCGGCGTACAGAACGTTCGTGACGTTATTCCGTTCCCGCGTACCCCACGTAACGCCACATTCTGATTTTCAGAAATAATCGAGGCCAGCAGAAATGCTGGCCTTTTTTATACCCGCCAGAAATTGTTGCTGAACTTAAGCAAAGTTAAAGTGCAATAACCCATCTCATGCAAAATGTTGCGAATTCTATTCTGTAATATTTGCGCACAAAAAATCATCAAAAAAAGCTTGCTATCACAATTCACAGCATGGCTTAGCACACTATTTAACCACCCTCAATGTAACTGGTCTTGAGATTTCTTGACATAAAGATTCGGGTGTTGCGAAGGCTTTTACCGTCACAAAATTGCCATTTCTGTATTTAATATAAGGTTTTCATATAGATAGATAACAACCTGAGTGATTAATGCGCAACCCACCAGGAAGTTTGAGGTGCTTCACAAAGTTCCCAAAAATACACAATTTATTACACATTATTTCTTTTGGTTACTCATTTACGATATTTGTAGCATTTTCAGGCTAGCGAAACGTTGTAATGAATGGAAATATTCGTTGCAGACACAGAAAGACACCAAACTTTCATCAATAGTTCCGTAAATATTTATTCACGGCATTTATTGGCGGCAGTGGCAGGTGTCACAAAAAAACCTAATGAGGGTAATAAATAATGATGAAGCGCAATATTCTGGCAGCGGTGATCCCTGCCCTGCTGGTAGCTGGTGCGGCAAACGCAGCAGAAATCTATAACAAAAGCGGCAACAAGCTGGACTTTTATGGCAAGGCAGTCGGTGAGCACGTTTGGACCACCAACGGCAACACCGATAGCTCCGACACCACTTACGTTCGTATCGGTTTCAAAGGCGAAACTCAGATCAACGATCAGCTGACCGGTTACGGCCAGTGGGAATACAACCTGGACGCGTCTAACGCTGAAGGTTCTCAGGGTACCAAAACCCGTCTGGGCTTCGCGGGCATCAAAGCTGGCGACTACGGCTCATTCGACTACGGTCGTAACTACGGCGCAATCTACGACGTAGAATCCGCAACCGATATGCTGGTTGAGTGGGGCGGCGACGGCTGGAACTACACCGACAACTACATGACCGGCCGTACCAACGGTGTTGCAACTTACCGTAACTCTGACTTCTTCGGTCTGGTTGATGGCCTGCGCTTCGCGCTGCAGTACCAGGGTAAAAACGACTCTACCTCTCGTGATGTTGTTAAACAGAACGGTGACGGCTTCAGCTCCTCTGTAAGCTACGACATCGGCGAAGGCTTCGGCGTGTCTGCGGGCTACGCGAACTCCAACCGTACCGTTGCTCAGAAAGCTGACGGTGCTGGCGATAAAGCAGAAGCCTTTGCAACTTCTGCTAAGTACGATGCGAACAACCTGTACGCAGCGGTAATGTACTCCCAGACCTATAACATGACCCCAGAAAACGATAAGACTTTTGCGAACAAAACGCAGAACTTCGAAGCTGTGGTTCAGTATCAGTTCGACTTCGGTCTGCGTCCGTCCATCGGTTACGTGCAGACTAAAGGTAAAGACCTGGCAGCCCGTACTGCTAACGGTTCTACCTTCAGCGGCGGCGACGCTGACCTGACCAAATACGTCGAAGTCGGTACCTGGTACTACTTCAACAAGAACATGAACGTTTATGCCGCGTACAAGTTCAACCTGCTGAACGACAACGACTACTCTAAAGCAACCGGTCTGGCCACTGACGACCAGGCTGCTGTAGGTATCGTTTACCAGTTCTAATCAGCACGCCACTTTGTTATATGCTTAATAAACAGGGCTTCGGCCCTGTTTTTTCATTTCTGGTAGTAAAAAATGGCGAGTTTTGAGAAGCCTCTCGCTTTTCGTGGCAAACGGTTGGCATTTTGTAAAACTCCCGTTAACCTGATAGCGGATTTCCCTTCTGTAATCACAATGGAACCTCGTCATGTTTGAGAACATTACCGCTGCTCCTGCCGACCCAATCCTGGGCCTGGCCGATCTGTTTCGTGCCGATGAACGTCCAACCAAAATCAACCTTGGGATTGGCGTCTATAAAGATGAAACGGGAAAAACTCCGGTTCTGACCAGCGTAAAAAAAGCAGAACAGTACCTGCTGGAAAATGAAACCACCAAAAACTACCTCGGCATCGACGGTATTCCGGAATTCGGTCGCTGCACTCAGGAGCTGCTGTTCGGTAAAGGCAGCGAGATTGTCAGCAGCAAGCGTGCACGTACCGCCCAGACCCCGGGTGGTACCGGTGCACTGCGCGTTGCCGCAGACTTCCTCGCGAAGAACACCAGCGCGAAACGCGTCTGGGTGAGCAACCCAAGCTGGCCGAACCACAAGAGCGTGTTTAATGCCGCTGGTCTGGAAGTGCGTGAATACGCCTACTATGATGCCGCCAATCACTCTCTCGACTTTGACGGCCTGCTGAACAGCCTGAAAGAAGCTCAGGCGGGCGACGTGGTGCTGTTCCACGGCTGCTGCCATAACCCAACCGGTATCGATCCTACGCTTGAGCAGTGGGAAACCCTGGCGAAGCTTTCCGTTGAGAAAGGCTGGCTGCCGCTGTTTGACTTCGCCTACCAGGGCTTTGCCCGTGGTCTGGAAGAAGATGCCGAAGGCCTGCGCGCGTTTGCTGCGCTGCACAAAGAGCTTATCGTCGCGAGCTCCTTCTCCAAAAACTTCGGCCTGTACAATGAGCGTGTAGGCGCCTGTACCCTGGTGACCAATGATGCCGACAACGCTGACCGCGCATTCAGCCAGATGAAGTCCGTTATTCGTGCCAACTACTCCAACCCGCCGGCACACGGTGCTTCCGTCGTGGCGACCATCCTCAGCAACGATGCGCTGCGCGCTATCTGGGAGCAGGAACTGACCGACATGCGCCAGCGCATTCAGCGCATGCGTCTGCTGTTCGTGAACACGCTGCAGGAGAAAGGCGCTAACCGCGATTTCAGCTTCATCATCAAGCAGAACGGTATGTTCTCGTTCAGCGGGCTGACCAAAGAGCAGGTGATGCGCTTACGTGACGAGTTTGGTGTCTATGCCGTTGCTTCTGGCCGTGTCAACGTTGCCGGGATGACGCCGGACAATATGGCACCGCTGTGTGAAGCGATTGTCGCGGTACTGTAATTACAGTCATAACGTGAAAAGAAAAAAGGCCGCTTACGCGGCCTTTTTTATGACTTACCAGACAGGGAGTTCATCCTGCAGGAAAGGATTATGCAAACGCTCTTCACCCAGCGTCGATAACGGTCCATGTCCTGGAATAAACGTCACGTCATCGCCAAGCGGCAACAGTTTGTGTTTAATCGAATCGATAAGCTGATTGTGATTGCCACGAGGGAAATCACTGCGCCCTACTCCACCTTTGAAAATAACATCGCCGGAAATCAATAACCGGGAAGCGTCATCAAAGAACACGATGTGTCCGGGAGTATGCCCAGGACAGTGCAGCACCTGGAGAGTAATATTACCAACGCTGACCTTATCACCTTCATTTAGCCAGCGATCCGGCGTCAGCGGCGGGCAGTCGCCCAGACCAAACATTTTGCTCTGAGCGGGAAGTCCCTGCAGCCAGAACTCATCTTCTTTTTCCGGACCAATCACCGGCACACCGTAGTGTTCCGCCAGCTCTGCCGCCGCACCCACGTGGTCGAGGTGACCGTGCGTCAGGAGGATTTGCATCAGGGTTACCCCAGCGGCAGCCACTTCCTGTTTGATACGCTCGGCGTCGCCGCCGGGATCGACCAGCGCGGCCAGTTTGGTTTGTTCACACCAGATTAACGAGCAGTTCTGGGCGAACGCGGTAACCGGAATAAGACGATAGTTCATGATTATCCTTGTTTTTTTACCAGGTCCGTACTGGACCGGTATCAATATGCACAAAGTTACTACGTGGGTAATATCCTACACCACCTGAGCGCATAGATAACGCCGCTTTGCGAATATTGTTTAAAGCAATACCTTCAATATGGAAATCCATTGCCTGACCTTTTGTGTGGTAACTCTGTTTTGCTACCCCACGGCTGTGCGCGCGCAGTTCATTATTGGTATCCAAAGAACGATATCCAGAAATAAGCTGAACGGGTTTATTTGTGCCAAGCAATCCCTGGAGGCGATAAAGCTGGTCGAATAAAGAAGGGTCGATGGATTTTATTTTATTCGCGCGGTAATCACGGAAAAAATGGTTAAGTCTTGCTAATTCATCCTGAATATAGCCTCTGCCATCGAAAAACTCCGCTTTTAATGATTCGCCGGTATGAAGATTGTTCAGCGTCAAAATCCGCGGTCGGGGGGTCGAGAGGGTGGCAAATGCTGGCGTCGGTAAGATGGCTGCGGCCCCAAGGGCAACACCACCCAGCGCCAGCAGTTTGCGGCGATTAGCGTCAAATTTGTCCATGATAATCAGGTCTACAAGTAAGGTTTATCGTAATTTATGCTTTTGCGCACAAAGGGCACCTTACCGGGCATTACCGCAGCCGTCAAGGCAACCCAATCCCAGGAATAGCGCCCCTTATAGCCTTCATAGGGGCGTTTTCCTGTTCTATACGACAACCGAATGGACAGAACTACTTCATTTACCTGATTAATTGTTCCGCTTTTGACAGAATTTGTGCGCCAGATCGCGCAGTGAGGTCATAATTGTAAATATCTGTTCGATATTGTGTCCGACCATCAGCGCCCACAAATGCGGTCAAATAATAGAGGTTAACCGGAATATTTTGTCGAATATTGACGTAACGTGTATCACCTTGTTTCAGCGCATCGGAAATGCGTGAATCATTCCAGCCAGCATCCTGCAACAGCATATTCGCCAGGTCAGAAGCTTTATTTACGCGCACGCAACCTGAGCTTAACGCCCTGACATCTTTCTGGAAAAGATTATGGTTTGGCGTATCGTGCAGATAAATCGCTTCTGAGCTCGGCATGTTGAACTTGTAGCGCCCCAGCGAGTTAGTTGCCCCCGGAGCCTGCTGGAAGCGGAACGGCAGGTTGGATGGCGTGATAGTCGACCAGTCAACATGCCAGGGGTTAATCGTCTCTTTGCTGTTCCAGCCGCGCAGCACGGTGTAGTTGTGGCGCTCCAGGTATCCCGGATCGTTCCACACCTTCGGCAGAATATCTTTTTTCGCAAGCGTTGGCGGCACGTTCCACGGCGGGTTGACCACCACGTTGTTCAGCGCGCTGCTCATCATCGGCGTTTTACGATCGGGGCGACCGACAATCACCCGTGAAGCCAGCACCTGATCGCCGTTCTGGTAGTACTCCAGCGAAAATGCCGGAATATTCACCATAATAGCTGTCGAAAGCTTGCCCGGCAGCAGGCGCAGGCGCTGGATATTCAGCGCCAGCACCCCTGCCCGCTGTGCAGGCGTCACGTTCAGCCAGTCACGAGTGGACGGCCCTATCACGCCATCGGCGCCCAGCCCCTGACTTGCCTGAAAGCGTTTTACCGCCTCGACCAACTGGCGGTCATAGACCGGCGATTCCGATTTAGCGGTGCTGTGTTTTTTCGCCGACGGGCTCACCACCGGGCTATCGCCTGGCAGGGCGATATGCGGTGCGGAGTCCATCATGCCGGAACGACGCAGGATCTCCCGCAGCGCCAGCACGTCTTTGCCCGACTGCCCCGGGTTCAACTTACCGCTACCGGTCAGCTGCGGCCAGGGACGGGAGTCCGCCACCAGCGCCAGCAACGACTGGTGCATTGCCGCATACTGCGGATGCTGTGGCGCCAGCCCGGCAATAAATGTCGCCAGCGAGCCGTTATCCAGCGCCAGCTGCCACTGGTTTATCACCGAAAGCGGTGGTGTAGCCAGCGTGTAAGGTTTTTCGCTATAGAGCCAGCGCGTACCCTGCATCGAGATATTGCTGAGGTAATGCAGATACCCCATCATCGCATCCGAGAGCACCACATCGCGGGCAACGCCGCTGACGTTTGGATCGGTCAGCAGTTCTACCCAACGGATAAACTGCGGCTGGAAGCCAGCGATGGCGACCTCTGCAAGCTGCTGCTGAAACGCCTGTACGGCGTCACGATTTTCCCACATGGGTTTCATCGAACGCGCGGCATAAAGCCCGGTAAGCGCGTTCATGTAGACGGGGGTATATCCCGCAGGCAGGAGAGACAGGATCTCACTACGGGCTTTTGCTGCAGCACCTTCGGGCAGCGGCTGGATGCCAGCCATCATGGCGACGGAATTAGACTCACTACTCGCAGGTGCCATTGCCGTGGACGTCTCAGCCAGGGTGGCAGAGCTGTCGGTAGGCACCATTTCAGGCTCATCGGCCTGGACGCTGAACAGTGGAGCAATGGTGAATGTCAGGCAAACACTCAGCGCTGACAGTCGACGTAATCTGGCTTTATTAAGCAACATCCCTTGCCCCCTGTTAACATTGCCGGCCTCTCAGAACGGGCCTTTTTCTCAGTATATGAAGACAAAAAATCTTTTGCCTCTCTAAATGTAAAGAAGTTTAAAGATAATACTACAATCGCCGCTCAATACTGATAACAAAAAGGGCGACACGCCGGTCGCCCTTTATTTTCAGTCAATTTCTTGCCTACGAGGCATCTGCCGTTCCGGGCAGCGTCTCCGGCAACTGTGCCGCAAATCCGCGCAGTCCCACTACGTGAACGTGTTCGTGGTTGTGCACCACTTTACGTACCAGCTTGTAGGTTGTGCCTTTTTCCGGACTGATATTTTCCGGGGCCGCGATGATGAGCTGCATCTCGAGGCGTTCGCAGAGCTCAAACAACGTGGCGATAGAGCGGGCATCCAGACGGGCCGCTTCATCAAGGAACAGCAGACGGCATGGCGAAATGTCTTTCCCACGCAGGCGACGCGCTTCGTCTTCCCAGCTCTGGACCACCATAACCAGAATCGACATCCCGGTACCGATAGCTTCACCGGTCGACAGCGCACCGGATTCCGCACGCAGCCAGCCGTCGGAACCACGGTTAACTTCCACCTCCATTTCGAGGTAGCTACGATAATCCAGCAGCTCCTCACCGATGGTTTGCGGTGTACGCTGCCCCATATCAATCTGCGGGTTCAGGCGCTGATACAGTTTCGCCAGCGCTTCAGAGAAGGTCAGGCGGTTGCTGTTGAACAGATCCTGATGCTGTTCGTGCTGCTCGGAAAGCACTTCCAGCAGCGTGGAGTGCGTTTCACGGACGTTAACGTTCAGACGGACGCTGTTAACCTGACCGAAGGAGACGCTCTGCAGACCCTGGTTGAGCATACGAATACGGTTCTGCTCGCGCTGAATAGTTTTGCGAATGATGTTCGCTACGCTTCGGGAGCTGATAGCCAGCTTCTGCTCGCGGGAGGTCAGCTCTTCCGTCAGACGACCCAGTTCGATTTCCATTTGTTCGATGGCTTCCACCGGATCGTCGGTGCGGATGATATCCTGGCGGATACGCTCGCGCAGGTGCTGATACACCGCCACGAAGAACTGGATTTTACGCTCCGGACGCTTCGGATCTTCCGACATACGCAGCACATCGCGCAGGTGTTCGTTATCCGCCACCGCCAGACGCAGCGCACCGAGCGCCTTATCCGACATCGAACGCAGCTCGTCGCCGGAGAGATAGGCCAGCTCGCGACGATGCAGACGGCGCTCTACGCCATTGTCTTTCACCAGACGCATGACCGCACACCAGCCCGCCTTCGCGCTCACCACCTGTTCGCGCATCTCAAGATAATCACGTTCCAGCTTGCGCAGCTTACGGGTCAGGTTATCCATCTCCGCTTCGCAGAAGGTCAGTGCTTTCTCAAGCTGATTGCGGCGTGAACGGTTGTTGCTGAGCTGAGTATGCAGCTCATCGCGGCGCTGACGCGCGCGCTCTTCCGCCCCGGCGTCGGCACGCACGCCGATGTCCTGCAGCTCGCGCTGCAGATCGCCCAGCAGCTCTTTCTTGGTTTCCCAGGAGCTTTTCAGCGATGCCAGCACCTGGCTGAACTGACTCAGTTGGGCGGCGTGATTACGCATCGTTTCACGCGCGCGGGCACGCTCGGCTTCCGCCTGCTCCAGACGCTGGCGCAGTTTTTCGTTCAGATCGCTGTTGCCGCTCAGCATTTCTGCCGAGTCGGAATAGCTAAAGTGGGCCCGGCGCTGAACCACTTCCGTCAGGGCAAACGCCTGCTGACGTGCGTCACGCTGGACTTGCTGAGAATACGCGTAATCTTCGCGCAGCTGTTCGAACTGCTCAGGATCGCTTTGCAGAACGGAGGCAATCGGCTCAAGCTTCGCCAACTGGTTGCCGTGCTGCTGGATAAAGCGCGCGGCTTCCTGTGCGTCGTCGAGGCGCTCCTGAATTTCATCCACGCGGTCGGCCAGCGTTTCGTCCGCCAGCAGATTCAGACGTGGCAGCAGGCGGTTAAGCTGGGCTACCCCTTCTTTCGCCTGTTCGTACTGCGCGCGGCTCTGCTGATTATCGCTCTCGTGGGTGCTGAGGGCGCGTTCCAGTTCGTTGCGACGGCCGTTCAGTTTGCGGATTTCTGCTTCCGGATCCGCCTCGAAGGCAACGGCCAGGTGGCTACCGATAAAACGGCTGAAGGACTGGTGCAGTCGCTGGGTTTTCTGTACGTCGAACGACAGGGTCGCAAAGCGCTCTGAGAGGGTTTCACGCTCGGCGTGCAGACTCTCAATACGGTTTTCACGCGCCGCGCGGCCAAACAGCGGCAGCGACGGGAAGCGCGAGTAGCGCCACTGGCGGTCTGCTACTTTGACCACCACCGCTTTTTCCAGCTCGTCGACGCTGAACACGCTGTCATCAAAGGACTGCGGATCCCCTTCGATCAGGTAGAGATCTTCCGGGCAATCTTCCAGCCCTTCCAGCTGTTCGGCAACGAGAGACAGATCCGGCACCACGATAGCGTGACGCGACGGGCCATACAGCGCCGAGAAGTACGGTGCATCTTCGAGGCTAACGTCGTCATAAATTTCTGACAGCAGTACGCCGCCAAAACGTTCTGCCAGCGCATTCAGGCGCGGATCTTCAGAACCCCCCGGCTGGCTTAAACGCTCGATTTCATCGTCAACCGCACGTTTACGCGCGCCGACTTCATCACGCTCAACAATCGCCTCACGCTCGCGCTCCAGCAGCTGTTGCAGATATTCGGTAACGTCCTGGCTTGATTCAAACTGCTCGCCGCTCTGCTCGCTCAGCTGGTTCAGGCTGCTTTGCGCCTGCAGCCAGACCGGCGCGCGCTGCAGCAGGGTTTGAATACGCGCCTGCAGCTGTTCCATCTCCTGGCGCAGCTGCATGCGTTTTTCACTGGCGGAAGAGACGCTGTCGCTCAGCGAAGCAATACGCGCTTCCAGCTCGTGGTGCAGCGTTTCCAGTTCGTCGATCTCGTAGTGCTTGCCCTGACGCTTGCAGAATTCCGCCAGCAGACGCTCGGCTTCCTGCTGCTCGCGCAGGCGCTGTTCCAGCTCGTTCAGACGACCGCGCAGCGAAGGCACCTGCTCTGCCAGGTGACGCTGATTCACACCTTCACGCAGAAGGCTCCGCGCCACGTCCCAGGCTTCATCACGCGCCAGCGGACCATTGATGGCAGCCACCAGCTGGAAAGCCTGTTCGAACTGGCTGTGCGCGGTTTGCGCCACGCTCATTTTCTGTTCCAGCGACAGCAGACGCTCGGTAGCTTCCTGCTCTTTCGCCTGGAAAGTTTCCAGCCATTCGTCGGCGCTGTCTGCGGTCAGATCCGGCAGGTGGCACAGCTCTTTCGCGCGGGCTAACGCCTGCAATGCCTGGTTGTACTGAATAGCGCGAGTTTGCTGTACGTCCAGCGCCTGCTGGTAGTCAGCAAGCTGGCTTTTCAGCTCATCCACTTCAAGCTCGGCGGCTTCCGCCCGGGCTTCGTTCTCTTCCTGCTGCTCGGTGGCTTCAGCCACCACTTCGTTCTGCTCTTCGAGACGGATCTGCAGCTCTTCCAGATCGGCATCATAGCGCTCGATCTTCTCCTGCTGGCGCAGCGCGGTTTGCACCAGGTTCAGGTGATCGCTGGCAGCCTGGTAATCGGCCTCCAGATCCCCTTCCGCCCCGTTGTGCTCCTGCAGCTCGCGGGCCATCTCGACGTGTTTATACTGTTCGGCGGCCAGCTGCTGGCGCGAGGTCAGCAGTTCACGACGAAACTCCAGCGCTTTATCCAGGTGGATACGACGCTCGTTGGCGTGACGCATGTAGTCTGCGGCCACATAGTCGGTCGCTTCGGAAATCAGATGTTTAAACAGGTCACGATCTGACTGGGTAACGCGAATCGCTTCCAGGGTCATGCGGTTTTCGCGCAGCGCCGCTTCCATATCCTGGAAGGCTTTACGTACACCGCTGTTTTCCGGCAACAGGTAGTCGCGCAGCGAGCGGGTAATGGCGCTGGAGATCCCGCCGTACAGCGAGGCCTCAATCAGGCGATAGAATTTGCTACGGTCAGAGGCGGAGCGCAGACGACGGGCAATCACCCCCAGATCGAACATCAGAGAGTGGTAGTCAGTGATGGAGTTGAACTGCTTGAACTGCACGCCTTCCATCTCGTCGAGCTTCTCTTTGAGCTCCTGCAGCGTCAGCACGCGCGCCTGGCGCTCGTTGAGCGTTTCGGTCAGCAGCTGCGTGGGCTGAATAGCGGTTGGCAGCCCCTGAATAGCGAACGGCTTGATGTCGACTTTACGGTCGCGACCGGCGACCTGCTGCAGACGCACCCCAACCACCACGCGCTGGTGACGGGAGTTGATGACGTCCAGCACCGAATAGCAGACACCGGCTTTCAGTTTACCGTGCAGGCCTTTATCGCGTGAACCGCTGGTTGCGCCCGCTTCCGTGGTGTTACGGAAGTGCAGCAGCGTCAGGTCGGGGATCAGCGCCGTAACGAACGCTGCCATGGTGGTGGACTTCCCTGCTCCGTTACCACCCGAGAGCGTAGTCACCAGCTCATCAAGGTCAAAGGTACGGGCAAAGAAACCATTCCAGTTAATCAGCGTCAGCGAGCGAAACTTACCACGTTCAATCATTACTCTTCCTCCCCGCTATCCGGCTGATTCTCATCATTCTCATCATTCAGTTGCAGATGGTTTTCAATCGCCATCGCTTCGCCGTCGCGGATCATACGCAGCTGTGCTTCACGGGCGTCATCACCTGAACGCACGTCGGCGCCAAAGCGGAACACCGACTCGGTGATGCGGAATTTGCTGCTGTCGTGGCCCATAAACCACACCATGCCGAGACGACGCAGGCGGTTAAGCGACGAGCGCACTTTTTCCTGCAGTTTCTGCCGGTCGAGGTCAGAGCCGGTCGAGCGGTTATTCACAAGCTTCAGCAGTTTGCTTTCATCGGCAAGGGTCAGCAGCTCGTCGTAGAGCTCCTGCTGAGTGAAGATCCCTTCGTTAGCCAGACGCTCCGGGCTCAGGTAGAGATAACAGAGGATCTTACCCACCATCATGTCGAGCTCGGAGAGCACTGAACGCGGAATCAGCGTAGTGGAACGCGGACGCAGGTAGAAGAACCCTTCCGGCGCGCGGATGAGCTCAACGTTATAGCGGGCGTAAAACTCTTCCAGGTATTCCTGAAAATCCATCAAAAACGCATGATTATCCAGCTCGTCGAGACCGATATGACGGCCCGCACGCAGCGCGCTATCGAGCGCCGGGAAAATCGGGTTGGCCAGCGCCTGCGCCAGTTTAACTGGCATCACTTGTTCAATATTTGTCAATGACATGCGCCTGTACCTTGGCTCCGTAATCATTAATCGGCTGCCACTTCGGCGGCAGTCCGGTGAAATCTGCTTGTGCGATACCCAGGCGTACCGCCTGGTCGACAACAATACGCGCGACGTCAAAGTGGCGCGCACGCGGGTATTGCACGAGGTATTCGCGCACCACCAGACCCAGATCCAGCGGCAGCGACTTGTCCTTGTAGATGACCAGCTGCTGTTCAATCAGCGCGGCAAGCTGCTCGCGGATCTCGTTAAACTCTTCGTACTCTAGATCAACCGGCAGTTCCCCGGTCACTTCTTCGTCACGCAGCGTCATCTCTTCATCGCGCATATCCAGCAGACGATCGGCGCTGGCGTAGGTTAATGCCCACGGCGCATCGAAATAACTCTGTACGGACTGGCGGAGACGCTGGGCAAAGACGCGGTTTTTGTCCATGTCGATGGCGGTACGAATAAACTTGTGTACGTGTCTGTCGTAACCGATCCACAAGTCAATTGCCTGCTGGCCCCAGCTGACGATACGGTCAAGTTTGCTCTGCAGGTCAAATACCAGGCGGTCAACAAAGTGCAGATCGTCATGAGCAAGGGTCGCATCCTGAATGCGCAGCAGGTTAGCCTGTAGCTTATCACCCGCAGCATCCAGCGTGTCCTGCAGCTCGCGCAGCGTACCCGAGGTTTCTGACAGCAGCAGTTCGCAGCTTGAAATCGCCGCGCGCCAGTCTTTATTCAGCAACTGGGCAATATCGTCTTTCACCAGCTGCTGCTGTTCATCCATCACCCGCTGGGTGAGGTCGATACTGTCGAAAATTTCTGCGACCGAATATTTCAGCGGCGCATAGACGTTGCGGTGCCAGTGGAATTCATCCCCACCTTCATCGGCGGCGTCAGCGGCGCGCTTCAGTTCACCCGCCACGATAGACAGCTGCATAGACAGGCGCAGCGTAGAAAACTCACGCTGGCGAATGTAGTAATCGGTGATGCCAATCCCTAATGGCGTCAGACGATAAATTGCATTCCCTTCCGTCAGCTCGCTGGTAAAGCGGTTCAGCAGACGTTGACGAACCATATCGTTGATCGCGTTGTTGGCGCGAACGCCGATCGTTTCACTGGTTTGCTCAAACGCATCACTCACGTGACGAAACGCATCCACCAGCTCACCTTCGGTCATTTCCCCTTCCAGACGCTCGCCGTTTAATGTGGCGACCGCCAGCAGGAACGAGAGTCTGTCGACCGGCAGCGAAATGGAGAAATCGTTTTTTCGAGCCCAGGCAACCAGTTCAGGGACTGTCTGGGAAAATTCACTCATCGTTTTTCCTTGTATCTACCCACGGCTTGCGCGCGGTAACATGAATGTAACGGCCCAGACTAATGTACGGTTCCAGACGGCAGTAGCGCGTTTCCAGTTCGAGCAAAATAGCGAAACTGTCGCGTTGCTTATGTTTTTCGCGCAGGTAGTCATGAAACACCCGCACCCCGGTTTTCCCGGTAATTTGCCAGCCAATCTCTTCCAGCCAGCCGTAGACCTGCTCTGGCTCGCGCGGATAATCTGGTGAAAGCGTACGCTTTTTCTTTTTCGGCATGCCGAGCTGCACGTAATCAAAATTCCCGGCAACCATGTTATGCATCAGCAGACCGTTAGCATTGTAGAACATTAACGACAATGCGCCGCCAGGACGCAGTACTGACCACAGCGTTTGCAAAACCGCCTGCGGTGCTGCAACCCATTCCAGCACGGCATGAAACAATATCAGATCAACCGGGCTTTCCAAATGTTCTGCAACGTCCTGCACCGCGCATTGTACAAAATGCATGCTGCCGCTCACACCTTTCTCTTCTGCCGCCTGACGAGCGCGGGCAATCATCTCACCGGAGAGATCGCACAGCGTCACATGGTGGCCAAGCTCTGCCATTTTGATCGCCGTCTGCCCTTCTCCGCCCCCGGCGTCCAGAACGCGCAGCGGCGCGTTGCCGAATGTCTCGAGCAGTACGGAGAGATCCTGCCACAGGATCGCCTGACGCAGCTGGCCCTTGGTGGTGCCATAGATATTGCGCGCAAACTTTTCTGCGATGTCATCAAAATTGCGATCCTGCATCAACTTCTCCGCGAGCGTGGCAAAAGTCGTATTTTGTCACAGACGCGACAAGGAATGGAGCAGTCTGGTGTAATATCCCTGCATTCTCCCCGCTGTATGGTTAAAAAAGGAACCATCAAGGATGCTTTTTACGCTAAAAAAGGTCATTGGCGGCATGTTGTTACCGCTTCCGCTGCTGCTACTGTTGATGGGCTTAGGATTGTTCCTGGTATGGTGTAGTCGTTTCCAGAAAACCGGGAAAAGCGTCATTAGCGTCGCCTGGATCCTTTTACTGGCCCTGAGCCTGCAACCCGTCGCTGACTGGTTACTCAAACCAATAGAAAATACCTACCCGACCTGGCGCGGCGAAACGCAGGTGCAATATGTTGCCGTGTTAGGCGGCGGCTATACCTGGAACCCCGACTGGGCGCCCAGCTCTAACCTTATCAATAACAGTCTGCCGCGGGTAACGGAAGGGATCCGCCTATGGCTTGCCAATCCAGGAGCGAAGATGATTTTCACCGGTGCACCGGCACCTGGCAACCCGGTCAGCACCGCCGAGGCGGGGGCCCGCGTGGCGGAAAGCCTTGGCGTGCCGCGCAGCGATATCCTGGTGCTGGATAAACCGAAAGATACCGAGGAAGAGGCAAGTGCGATTAAAGCTGCCATCGGCGATGCTCCGCTCCTGGTGGTGACGTCAGCCTCACATCTGCCACGGGCGATGATCTTCTTCCAGCACGCCGGGCTGCACCCGCTGCCGGCACCGGCAAACCAGATGGCCATCGACTCTCCGTTGAATCCCTGGGAACGGGCTATCCCCTCGCCGCTGTGGCTGATGCACAGCGACAGAGTCGGTTACGAGACGCTCGGGCGTATCTGGCAGTGGCTTAAAGGCTCGTCAGGCGAGCCAGGGGAGTAGCGCTTTAGTCGCTAAATCGAAGTTCGCGCGGTTGAAGCGTCCGGTATTGACCAACTGCGAGACTTCATCCCACAGCAAATACAGCCAGCGCCGCCAGAGGAAAGATTCCGACACCGGCGCGCGCTGGAGGTAGTGCCAGAGCAGCCCTTCCGCAAGCCCGCTATCCGCCAGACGAAACAGCTCATACTCACGCGGCGCCCACAGCATAGTGCCTGGGTTTACCATTGCCAGCAGCTGATCGCTGCGCGACTCTTTCAGCATACTGCGCAGGCTAAAGTTACCGTGCACCATCACACAGTTATCGTTAAACCCTTCGAACAGGGCCGGGAGGCATTCACGGGTACGAAACAGGATGCGCTTATCCTGCATAGTGAGCCCGGTATTGTGGTAGAGGTTGAGGGTACTCCACAGCATTTCAACGCGCTGGCGGTACCAGTTAGTCCACAGATTTTCCTGGGTGTTGTCTACCTGACCGACGCAGCCGCGGCTGTCGTGGCGGTGCCAGGCAAGCAGCCCTTCCACAATCTGGTCTTTGAGGTGTTCCCACCGTTCAGGGGTCCTGGCGGGGGCTTCGACCGAGACGCCACGCAGGCGTTCGATGAGCAAAACGTCCGGCCCGGGATGCTCTTCGTGGGTCATGACGCCGTAGACCACCGGCATTCTGATGGTGCCGCTGCGCGCCAGCATGCCTATTTTCCAGGCCAGCTGCTGCGCAAGACCGGGGGTGGAGAAGCTTTTTGCCAGCAACGGCATGGCGTTTCCCTGCGCGTCATACAGCGACCACAACGCGGAGTCGACTTTCTCACTCACGCATTCCACCCGACTCAGCGATTCGCCCAGCAGGTGACTCAGTTCAGCGCGCAGTTGTTCCATCTCAGATTACCCCCACAATGGCTGGAGCTTTCATAATGAGCGTCCTGACGGAAGAAGTCACCCGGATAAGATCAAAGTCGCGGCTGAAAAATGATAAAAAATGAATGTTTTTTGTAAACCTATACTCAATACATTCCAATTAACCTTCTGCCACTATTTATCCGTGCCCGGATATATTATCCCCTGGCGTTCAAAATCCGCTGCATAAGGATAGCAAATTCAGTAATCCTTATTAAACTTAATGTGTACTCTGCATTATTAACAGAAATTAACCTCATTCATTCCTTACCTCAGATAAAATATCAGGAGCCATGATGACTCTCGTTACACTCTCTCCCGCAGATTTTTTTGCGCTAGATGATTTCATGTATTTTCAGCAGGACCGCTTAGATGATACCGTTACCGAGCAAGAAATTAATAGTATTATCGATATCACAGCTATGCCGGGTAAACTGCATATTCTGGACACGCCCTGTGGCTATGGACGCCATAGCAAATCACTGATGCAGCGAGGTCATCAAGTGACCGGGATTGACCTTTCCCCCCGTTTTATCGATCAGGCTCAAACCTATCCCCCTGGTCAGCAAGGAACCTTTATTCTCGGCGAAATGGATACCCAGGTCGGTGAGGCATTATTTGATCTGGTGCTGATTCTTTTTAATTCATTCGGCTATTACCCGCATCCCCGTAACGTTAATTTTCTGGAACGTTGTGCGCTGCAATTAAAACCTTCTGGGAAAATTGTTATTGATACAATTAATGGCGCCACTCTGCAAACTTCAGGTTTTATGCAACCCGTGGTAATAGGCAAAGGAGAAGAAAGTCTGAGAATAGAAAAACAGATCGCAGACATTCAGTATGAGGAAGGCATCAACCTGCATTACACCATTACTTCACAACGAAAAACGCAGACCACCCGGACGGCGCTGGATGTGGTGTTTTACCGCCCTGAAGAGCTGGACGCCATTTTGAAACGTAGCGGCTTCAGGCAGACCACTTTTTACTCCGGCCTGCTGGGTGAGAAAAGTTGGGATCCGCAGAGTAAAAAAATGGTCCTCGTCGCACAGAAGTAATCACCCTGCCTCTTCCTGCTTCTGGCGATGCAGAGCCAGCGCAGGAAGAGTATGAATAAGCAGCATTCTAATAATATGGTTTGCCATTACAAAACCGGCATCAGCCTTCAGCGCCAGCGCCGCAAACGACATTGACTCTACGCTGCCGGGTACCCAGGAGAGAATAAGCAGATAGAAAGGGTAATCAAGCAGACGTGATGCCCCCAACGCCATCACGACGGTCACGCCCAGGCTCAGCGCAATCAGCTGTACCGATGACGCCAGGTGACGCACAAATTCCGTCAGTGAAAACGACGTAAAATGGTGCCCAATCAATATGCCCATCAGCACCATGCTCAGTTGATTAAGAATATCCGGAAAATGTAACGGCTCGGGCGCTAACGAGTGAAGCAGCGCGGAACACAGCAGCGAAGTCATCATATAAGGAGCAGGAAGGTGCCAGCGCTCCAGTAGCCGCCCCGTGATAAATCCGGCAACCCCAATCCCCAACAGCCACAATGCGTTTACTGGCGAACTGAGTTCGGGCCAAGCCAGGTGCGCACCTGGGGCCCCTTCTCCCCCGGCGATCATACCGGCCAACAGTGTGAGCGTAATCAGACGCAGAGAGTGTGAGATGACGATTTTTTGCGGCGGTGCGTTGATGTGAGTGGCCAGCGCCAGTACCGCTGCCATTGCTCCCGGGACCGCGCCGAGCAGCGCCTCATCTTTACTCCAGTGCAAGCGGCGAACGCACCATTGATAATTCACCACAAACTGCAGCAGTAAGCACAAACACAGCATCAAAAGAAGCGTGAACAGGCTCCCGCTCTCACCAAACGTCATGCCGCGAAACATCAGCCCAATAGAGGTGCCAAGCGACAGCTGGATAAGTGTGATACTCCCGGGAACCGCTGGAACTGACACCCGCCAGCGTTTAAGTACCATCACCGCCACCAGTGGGCCAAACATCATGCCAAGCGGGACGTTGCCAAAGGTTAACACCCCTCCGGCCAGCAAGCAGAGCAGAAATCCGGCGGCAGTCTTCATCTCTCCTCTCCCTGAGCACATTCAGCCAATGGCGTATCATGCCAACCACTGATAACCGCCTGACGCGCCTGACTGTGCAGCACATCAATGTTTCCTACTGCATAGTAATCTCCGACCGTTAATTGACCGATGCATTTGATGCCGGAAACGGTACGTCCTGCGACATCCTGCAAACACAAGGAATCAGAGCACACCCTTATCCCACCAAAAGGGTGCTCGCAGGCCATACCGCGCTGCACCAGGCGCTGTGCCAGCGGGTAGCTCGCAGGGGCACTGCTGATCCCACTGGCGTTAATTACTTTACTGGCAACGATCGGCTCACGACCGGGAACAGCAATGGTAAATCCTTGCCTGCGGGGGGTTATCGCGATATCACCATGAAGATGTTCCAGCTTACCGCTACGAAACAGCGCGGCAATCTTTTCCGCATTCGGGGAAGCAATCGGGATCCGCAACTGCTGCCATCGTGGCTGCCAGCGCAGGATAAAGTGCTGGCGCTGGTGCTCGCTCAGTTTACGCCAGGCATAGCTCACCGTATTATTCAGTGCGAGCAGGATACTCATCGCCGTAACCCCTGGGTCCGCATGCTGGATGAACTGGCTCAGGGAACAATGATGCGCGTTGAACTCCCTGCGTAATAACCGAAACAACTGAGCTACCGTGATGCGCCCGTGCGCCACCAGCAGCCTGTCGATTTCGTCTGTGGTAAAGGCCTGAGGCGTAATGTCGCAATAACCTTCTATCTGCCGAGGCAGCGCCCCTTTACGCGAAAGAAAATAGATCTTTCGGCATTTTGAAGCGAGCGCGATAGCCGCATCATGTGCCGATAATCGGCTGCCAATGATCGCGACACAGTCATCACGCGTGATATCCAGACAGCTGACTGGCCAGACCGAATCATAATAACCGGGCTGATGACGCAAGCCGTAAGGATCATGACTGGTTGCCGTTCCCAGACAAAGAAAGCAGCGATGATAGAAACGGTCTGTACCGTCTTCTGTCTGCACGCGCAGGCATGTTTCCAGAGAGAACACATCGATCACCCTCTGAGGCACAATATTAAACTCAATGCCAAGACTGGCGGCCTGCTGCTGGCACTCCCGTAGCTGATGGCAGAGAAACTGGCCAAAGCGTGCTCGTGGTAGAAAAGCGCTATCGGTAACCGGTGCTTTCGGGTCATGCCTGGCAAGCCATGCGCCAAAATCCCCTCTCTCCCGAAAATACATAGAATTCACCGGGCGATTTAACAGGTTGGTACTGACATCCTCGGCAAAGGCGGTACCAACCGCGAGTTTTTCAGGGACATCAAACAGGGTAATACTGGCAACGTCTCCTTTCGCGTGCTCCAGCAGTTGTGCCAGCACTGAGAGTCCGGTGTAGCCTGCGCCGACGATCGCATAACTTTTCATTTCACGTGCACCCTATTCCCAGTGTGTATGATCCATGACCCATTGCGTTAAGGTTTGTAGGTTCGTTTCAACCTCACGGCTATCTTTACCCTCAACAATGGCGCTAACGATTTCGCCGTTGGTTAGCTTCATCGGGTCGTAACGTCGACCAATCACCCCCGTGGCGCGATAACGCAGTACAAAAGGCAAAGGACATTCTGAAGGCTGGCTTATTAACGTTCCGCTGGCTGGCGGCACGTTCAGTTGCCCAACACGTCGCTGCGCCTCACGCTGTATTACCTCCAACGAATAGTCATGATTAAGGCACGCCGCGAGCCATGTCATCCGCGGGTTTAGTCCAAAAGCGGCTCCCAGCTCTTCATTGACGAAACATCCTCCCAGACGACAGGCCAGCTCGCCAAAAATGATGTTTTGCTGTCCATCAACAAACACTTCGAGGTGTAGCAACGTATTGGATTCACAAGGGAAAACCTCTTCCGCCAGTCGACGAGTATAAGCGATGAGCTTTTGATGAAGCGGGTTGTCGTCCTCCATCACCAGCCCAAGCGTACTACCGGACAAGAAATCCAGGCACGAAACCGTAGCGCGGGAGGCCGAGATAAATACAGGCTTACCTTGCAAATAAAGCGCGTTAATTTGATAGGCTTCACCCGCTATAAATTGCTCAATAAGCAAATTATGGAAGTGCAGTGGCGTGAGTTGCAGTAAATATTGGTTAAGTGACTCGTCATCTCTGACCACTACAACGCCTTGCGATCCCCGCCCATCGTTTGGCTTGATGACACAGGGGTAGCCGTGCTCCGCGATGAATACCGCTATCTCTGTCGCGCTGCTCACTCGAGCCATGGCGGGGATAGTCATCTGGTGCTGCTGCACCAATGTCTTCATTAAAAATTTATCGCGAAAAACCAGCGCCGCCTGTTCGCGACCGTGGGTTAATCTTAGACGATCGCTGATACGTGCCGCACGTAGCACGTCAATCTCCGCGAGAAAGTATACGCCGGTAACCCGCTTTGTTTTCGCAAAGTGGTACAGATCCAACTCAACCAGCGGGTTATCATTAAAATTCTCATAGAAACGAAGCGAAATATCGTTACCCAGGTGTTGAGAGACCGCCTCAAGCTGACTGCTACAGGTGGCGATGACCAATGGTGCAATACGTTGCAGCGTGCTCCATTCCTCACGCGAATGCTGAAGGAGTATCTTTGGTGGACATAATAAAATATTCATGCAGGCTCCTGTTCACCATCAAAGGTCATCACAAAAACATCCCGATAACCTTTGCCCGGTAGCAGCGGAACAATCGCTGAAGTGTAATGCTGGTAGTTCACATCATTGAATATCACCGCATCTCCCTCATTAAGTTTAAATGTCGTCCTGGATGCTGTTTCCTCCTCACAGGAGATAAGTGTCGTATCGCCACCTGCGATATTATTTACCCCGACACAGTAGATGCCGATATATGAAAAACCATCCTGATGAATTCCCTCCGGAGCGGGATAGCCCGGACTACGGTCCTCAGTCGTAATTCTAATCTGATGAATACCAATGTTATATGATATATCAGGAAGCAGTGGCAGAAATTTATTCACTACTTGCAAAAGAATAGTGCTGGCAACGTCTGCTCGCAGCTCTGGGTATTTACGCGGGATCCCACCAGAGTAGTGGTTCAGCGTTTCTGATTGATAAAAAACAGGATCCGTTTTCAGATAGTATTCCGCCCGACGGTTCACCACCGCTTTTTGAAAACTACGAAAACGAAATTTTCCGTCTTCTTCCCGGAGCCAGGGATCGGGAAGTAATTCATCAAAACTCTTTTTTATATGCGCAGAAACCTGACCAAAATGAAGATGGTTGAAAGACTGCATTTATCATTCCCCTACAGTAAAAGGCAGTATAAATGTAAATGAGATGTTTCACCTGTGAGATACAAAATCTGGGGATTATGATCGGAGTCACAAAGAATAGCGTTCAGGCAAGAGTAATTTTATATTATGGCAAGAATATTCAACACCCATTAATATTTTCGCAGAATAATTTCAGAGAGATAATATTTCTTTATCAGAATTAAATTGAGACAGATGAAATAAAAAGCCCCTCCATTCGGAAGGGCTCAAAGAATTAACGTAACTCAAGTCGGACGCGTTCAAGATCTTCTGGCGTGTCCACACCGGTACCCGGTGTCACTTTTGCCACCTCAACGTGGATTTTTTCGCCGTACCACAGCACGCGGAGCTGTTCGAGCATTTCAATCTGCTCCAGCGGGCTCGGCGGCCAGCTGATGTAACGGTTAATGAAACCGGCGCGATAGGCATAAATACCGATATGGCGCAGCAGCGAATCGCCAATCGTGTCGCGGCTTTGTGCGAAACGGTCGCGATCCCACGGAATAGTGGCGCGTGAGAAATAAAGCGCGTAGCCCGCGTTATCTATCACCACTTTTACGGCGTTCGGGTTGAAGGCTTCTTCCGCGCTGTGGACCGGTACGGCAAGCGTTGCCATGCCGCACTGGCTGCGGGCCAGGTTTTCCGCGACCTGGCGGATATTGGCCGCCGGGATCGTCGGCTCGTCGCCCTGGACGTTAACGATGATGGTGTCATCGCTGAAACCACACTTCTCCACCACTTCCGCCAGACGCTCTGTTCCCGACTGATGGTCGACGCGGGTCATGCAGACTTCGCCGCCAACCGCTTCCACAGCGCGCGCCACGTCCGGATGATCAGTCGCGACAATCACCCGATCGGCACCTGATTCACGCGCACGCTCCAGCGTATGGACAATCATCGGCTTTCCGTTGATGTCCTGCAAAGGCTTACCGGGGAGGCGAGTAGAAGCGTAGCGGGCAGGAATAATGACGACAAAACTCATGGGTGGCTCTCTTCAGCATCTAAAGTACGAGCTTCGTTTTCCAGCAGTACCGGAATGCCGTCACGCAGCGGGAACGCCAGACGGTCAGCTTTGCAGATAAGCTCCTGCTTTTCCTGACGGAAGTACAGTTTTCCGTTGCATACCGGACAGGCGATAATTTCAAGTAAACGATGGTCCATAGGTCCTCCAGAGACTCTGGCTAATTCATGGCGAAAGCATATCACAGCGCGACCTCAGGCGGGGTCTATTTCCCAGCCTTTCGGCGTCGCGGCGAAGAGCGATTTCGGGACGACGCCAAGCCGCACTTCAGCGGCATTTTGCCAGCGCGCAAAGTCGCTAATCGCCTGAACGAGCCCCTTTTCAAGCGTTGCGCTAACGCGTACGCCCTCTTCAAGATAAAGCGCGATGATTTCCAGCACGCCGGTTTTGCGATGCATTTTGCTGTCCATCCGCCCGACCAGCTTTCCCTGATGCAGAAGCGGTAAAACAAAATAACCATATTGACGCTTCGCCGCCGGGGTGTAGCACTCCAGCCGATAGCTGAAGTTAAACAGTTGTTCCGCCCGCGAGCGATCCCAGACCACCGGATCAAACGGTGAAAGCACGGCACTGTGCGTGGCGGTCAGTTTCCCGCTCATCGCGGCATCGAGGTGCGGTAGAAGATCGGCATGCAGCCACATTTCGCCAAGGTCTTCGACGGTGACGGGGACAATGCGCCCCTCCTCCTGCCACTGCGCCAGCAGTGCCGGAAGCGCAAGTTTGCGCAGCCGATAGTAGTCGGCGAGCCACGGCGGGCGGAAGATGCCAAGACTACGGGCGCTGTTTTGCAGCATTAATGCTTCTGCTTCCGGCTGTGGCAGCAGATCACGGGCGTCGTCCCAGTGTGGCATCACGCGGTGAGTCACGTCGTACACGCGCTGGAACTGGCGACGTTCAATCACCATCACTTTCCCGGCGGTGAAGAGCCCTTCAAGATGGCGTTTGTGTGGTTTCCACTCCCACCAACCTGCCGCCCCTTTGCGCGGGTGCTCAAAGTCGAGCGAACGAACCGGGCCGTTCTCGGTGATATGGGCAATAAGCTGGTCAATTTCTTTGGCGTGGGTATTCATCCACTCATCGCGATATTTCCAGCCCATGTTCTGCGGTGAGAGCATCCGATGGCGCACCAGCTGGAAATCACTACGCGGAAGAAAACAGGCTTCGTGCGCCCAGTACTCCATCAGTTCACCGTTGCGCAGCGCATCATCAAGCCAGGCCTGCGGATAGCGACCAAGGCGGCTGAAAAGTACCAGGTAGGGGCTGCGTGCGACGATGTTAATCGTGTCTATTTGCAGCAGTGACATACGGGTGATGGTGCTGAGGATATCCTGCGGTTGCGCCTGACGACGCGGTTTTTTAAGCAGACCCTGAGCGGCAAGATGCAAGTGACGCGCCGCGCTCAGCGACAGGTGAATCTCCGGCATAACACTCCCCCCGTAGTTCAACTGGCGCGATGCGGCGGTATTAACGTGGCTGCGCCAGAGTCAGTAGTTTTTGCAGCAGTTGCTCTGCGCCATCACTGCCAAGTTCAGCATCAACGGGCAGATACCACCAGTTTGCTTTGGCAAAGCGGCGACATTTAACCGCGTCTTTTTCCGTCATCACAAGCGTCTGCCCTTCTGTCAGCAGTGCGCTGACATCGGATTCTGACAGAGCCTGATGATCGTTCAGCGCGACGGTTTTTACCGGCGTCACGCCGCACTGCTCGAGGGTAGCAAAAAAGCGCGGAGGATGGCCGATTCCCGCCATCGCCACCACCTGAGAGAGTTCACTCATCGGGCGGGTTTCGCCGGTTAGCAGATTCACCGCATTCCCGGGACGTAGCTGCATTGGGATCTCTCCCGGACGCGCAACGCCACCGTTCACAATGATGGCATCCACGCTTTTAAGCCGCGATGCCCGCTCGCGCATTGGCCCGGCAGGCAGCCACCAGCCGTTACCGAAGCGACGCACGCCGTCGATAACAACGATCTCCACATCTCGAGCCAGACGGTAGTGCTGTAAACCGTCGTCCGTAATGATGAGTTGCAGGGGATGTTCAGAAAGGAGTGCCTGCACGGCTTCGCTGCGTATGGGAGAGACCGCAACCGGCGCGCCGGTACGCTGATAGATAAGCACCGGCTCGTCACCCGCTTGCGCAGTCGTAGTGCTCTCGCTCAGCAGCAGCGGATAGCTATCGGCCTTACCGCCGTAGCCGCGAGAGACCACGCCCACCCGGATACCGCGACGTGTGAGCTGCTCCACCAGCCAGATAACCACCGGCGTTTTCCCGTTGCCGCCTGCGGTCAGGTTACCCACCACCACAACCGGTACCGGCGCTCGCCAGCTTTTCTTAAGCCCCAGGCGATAGCTCAGGCGAATGAGCCCGCTCACCAGGCCATACAGCCAGGAGAGCGGTAGCAGCAGCCGCCAGAGCGGCGATTCACCTGACCAGATGCGGGCGATCATTGGCCAAATTGCATTTTGTGCAGTTGAGCATACACGCCGCGATGCGCCAGCAGATCCGCATGACTACCACGTTCTACGATGTGACCGTCTTCCACCACCACAATTTCGTCGGCCTTTTCAATGGTCGACAGACGGTGGGCAATCACCAGCGAAGTACGGTTTTTCTGCAGTTCATCAAGTGCTGCCTGAATCGCACGTTCAGATTCGGTATCCAGCGCCGACGTGGCTTCATCAAGGATAAGGATCGGGCAATCACGCAGCAATGCACGAGCGATAGCGATACGCTGGCGTTGACCGCCAGAGAGCAGTACGCCGTTCTCACCGATAATGGTGTCCAGTCCGTTATCCATTTTGTTGATAAAGTCCATTGCATGCGCCATACGCGCCGCCTGCTCTATCTGCTCGCGGCTGTACACTTCATTACGCGCATAGGCGATGTTGTTCGCAACGGTATCGTTGAACAGATGGACATTCTGCGATACCAGCGCAACCTGGTTACGCAGCGATGACAGGGTGTATTCGCGCAGGTCGTGACCGTCCAGCAGGATCTCGCCCTTATCGATGTCGTAGAAACGGGTGATGAGACTTGCAATGGTCGATTTACCTGAACCGGAGCGCCCCACCAGAGCGACCGTTTTCCCTTCAGGGATATTCAAATCAATATTGCTCAGCGCTGGCGTTTCGCGGCCCGGGTAGGTGAAGGTAACCCCACGGAACTGCAGATCGCCTTTCGCACGCTCGATAACCCGGGTCCCTTCGTCTTTTTCCTGCTCGCTGTCGAGGATAGCAAACAGCGTCTGGCAGGCAGCCATTCCGCGCTGGAACTGCGCGTTGACGTTGGTCAGAGATTTGAGCGGACGCATCAGCGCAATCATCGAGGAGAAGACGACGGTAATTGTACCGGCAGTCAGCGTATCCATCACGCTCGGGAAGCTCGCGGCATAGAGAACAAACGCCAGCGCCAGAGAAGCAATCAGCTGGATGATAGGGTCGGAGATTGACGAAGCAGAGACCATTTTCATCCCCTGCGTACGCATTCTGTTGCTGACCTTATCAAAGCGCGACGTTTCGACTTCCTGACCGCCAAACATCAGAACCTCTTTGTGGCCCTTCAACATTTGCTCCGCGCTGGTCGTCACCTGCCCCATCGTGGTCTGCATGTTCTTACTGATGTTACGGAAGCGTTTGGAAACGATACGAATGGCAATAGAGACAATCGGTGCCAGCACGATGAGGATCACCGACAGCTGCCAGCTGTAGTAAAACATCATAATAAACAGGCCGATAATCGACGCACCTTCACGCACAACGGTTATCAACGCGCTGGAGGAGGAGGATGCCACCTGCTCAGAGTCGTAGGTAATGCGCGATAGCAGCGTACCGGTTGACTGCTTATCAAAAAACGCCACCGGCATGCCCATCATATGGCTGAAGAGCTTGCGGCGCATGGTCATTACAACCTTGCCAGATACCCATGAAATGCAATAGCTGGAAACATAGCTGGTTATACCCCTGAGGACCATCAGCCCGATAACCACCAGCGGCATCCACAGCAGCACTGAGCGGTCTGTTTTACCAAAACCGTCATCCAGTAACGGTTTAAGGAGCGATAACATGAAAGTATCGCTGGCTGCGTTGAGGACTAACGCAACACCCGCCACGATCAGTCCTGCTTTAAATGGCGCAATAGTCGGCCAGAGTCGGCGGAAGGTCTGCCACGTGGAGAGATCTTTGTCGTTCTGCATTCAAAAAACCAGCTTGTGTTGAAATAGCCGCATATTCTACCCGTTATCGCCGGACACGCCAAACCACTGATGGTACCAACGAGGTAAAATTTGATCTCGTAAGCTACGGATTTCCCAGTTTTCGCCCTGAAAGGTGACCGTGATTTGCCCCTGATGCGGCGTATCAAGCCAGCGATAGCCCTGTTGCAGATAGCGCATTTTTACTTTCTCCGAGGGTAATCGCCAGGTGTTAAATCGTGAGGCGGAGGCCAGCGCCACCGCTCCGCCTACCCGCTGAACCAGTGCAATACCTGACGACGTATTGCTACCATGGTGAGGCACCTGGATAATTGTAGACGCAAGATGCTGCCAGTAATGACTCAGCATCGCCGTTTCGGCAACGTTTTCAATATCCCCGGTGAGCAGAAAACGATGTTTCCCATCATCTACGCTGACCACGCAGGAACGGTTATTTCCCTGCATGTTGTTCCCTGCAAGCGGCCAGAGCACCCGGAATTGCAGCCCTTCCCACTGCCAGCCGTCGCCACGAAAGCAGGAGCGATGCCCTTTCCAGCCAAGCGGACTGCGGATCCAGACCGTGGGCCAGACGCGAGTTATCGAGTCCAGGCCACCGCGATGATCGAGATGCTCATGGCTGAGAATAATCCCTTCCGGCCGCAGATTCTGCCAGCGCAGCCAGGGAACGATCAGTTGCTGTCCGCTGTCCCCGCCCGGCCATGCCATCCCTGTATCATACAAAATGGCCTTATCATGGCGTGATATCACCATTGCCAGCCCCTGGCCGACATCCAGCATGGTGACTCGCCACTCATCGTCAGACGAAGCGCGCCACAGCGGAAAGAGCAGTACGATGACCGTTGTGACCAGGATTGCCGCCGCGCTTCTCCAGGCCTGAAAGCGCCAGGCTATCAGAGCCAGTAATGGTATGCACGTTGCTCCCAGCCAGCGGGCATCAATGTTTAACCACCCCTCCGGTAGCGCAGTCAGAAATTTAAACAATATCGCCAGCGCACGATCGGCCACGTACCACACGCCGTGCTCCACAAAAGCCGGACCACTTAAGTGCAGCAGCATGGCAACCAGAATACAGGGGACAACCAGCAGCGTGACCAGCGGTACAGCCAGCAGATTCGCCAACACGGCCGTCAGGCTAACACCATGAAAAAGAGCGACCTGAACGGGTAACAGCAGCAGAGCCAGCCCCAGTTGCAGATGCAGTAACTGAACCAGCTTGCCGGTTCCGCGCGGGTAAACAATGGATGGCAGCGGCACCCACTGGTACCAGAAGATAAGCGCAGCAACGGCGAAGGCCGACATCCACAGGCTTTGTGACAACACGGCCAGCGGGTCGAGGAACACTATCCCGGCAACGCAGCACAACCAGACCGACCACGGCGACCATAACCTGCCCCGCAGGCGCAAACCATACCAGATACCCAGCGCGATGATGGTTCTCATCGCTGGCGGCTGCATGCCGCTAAAAATTGCATACATCAGCGCGCAACAAAAACCGGCTACCCGCGGAAAGCGCCAGCTAATCAGGCGCGCAGGCATAAAGTACTGTAATGCCCGTGCCAGCAGCCAGCCGATCCCGGCAGCAAGCGCAATATGCAGACCAGAGATAGCCATCAAATGCGAGGTGCCGGTTTGCTGCAGCCGCATTCTTGTTTCAGCGGCAAGCGTTGTCCGCTCGCCGGCTCCCAGTGCCAGAATCACCGCCCGCCAGGGGTAGTCAGCAAGCGTCGTGTTTAGCGATTGCAGAAAACGTGCTCTGGTGCTGCACCCGGCATCAATGACCTCTGCCGCAACAAAGCGTCCACTCACTGCGGTATGTTGTGCCAGTGCGTAACGCTGGCTGTCGAACCCGCCTTCATTGAGCTGGCCGTGTACCGGCCGCAGCCTCAGGATCATCTTCCAGCGCTGCCCCGCGCAGGAAGCCTCAGGCAGATAATTACCGTACAGCGCCACCCTGACCGCCGGGAACAGGCGTTTACCGTTCAGGCGGAGTATTTCTCCCTGATGTGTGGTTTGCCCGTCGGTCGCAATGAGTTGCACCTCTGCCTGCTGATTTTTCCCCACCAGCGCATTAACCGGCCACATCGACTGTCGTGCTGCCAGCGTTCCCCAGCAGAAAAACAGCACCACCAGAGCCGGGTAACGTGGAGCCCGAGGGAAGATACTGCAGAGAACGCAAACCACCAGCAGCAATCCCTGCACGACCAGGATACCCGGTAATTGGGGAAGCCAAAGAAGCGGCAAGATCCCAGTGATACAACACCCTGCGATAGCGGGTAAACGCATAAATACCTCCGTGTGCTTCCCGGAGTGTGGAACAGTTTGGGTCCCGAGTCTGGTCAGAAAGAAGGAATATGCGGTGCAGGCTGGCAGGTAGTTGTGTTGTTGCCGTTATCGCACAACAGAGATGCGAGGAAGATTCAGAAAAGTGAGAGGGAACAGAAACGAAAAAAGCACCCGCAGGTGCTTTTCTCCGTCAAGCGAGATTCGCTTAACCATAAATATTGGCGCGGTCGCGTAGTTCTTTACCCGGCTTGAAGTGCGGAACGTATTTACCTTCCAGATCCACTTTATCGCCTGTTTTCGGGTTACGCCCGGTGCGAGGTGCACGATAGTGCAGAGAGAAGCTGCCGAAACCGCGGATTTCAATGCGCTCGCCCTGTGCAAGCGTCGAGGCCATATGTTCCAGCATCTCTTTCACAGCATCTTCAACCGCTTTCGCAGGGATGTGAGAATGCTGGCTTGCAAGTCTCTCAATGAGCTCTGACTTGGTCATGATACCTCCGGTTTCCTTTCAGGAATATTGCCTAACAGCTTTAAGCAAGGGCGGCCGAAGCCGCCCTTTGTCATTGATTACAGAACGAATCCTGTAATCTGTCAAGTCACTCTTGAGACTTCAGGGAGTGTCTCCCCGAAGTTTCAGAATAACTTACTCGCCTTTAGCTGCTTTGAATGCTTCAGCCATTGCATTAGAGAAGTTGCCTTCTTCCTGCTTGTTGTTCACAGAAGCGATAGCATCTTTCTCGTCAGCTTCGTCTTTAGCACGTACAGACAGGCTGATGGCACGGTTCTTACGGTCAACACCGGTGAATTTAGCTTCAACGTCGTCGCCTACGCTCAGAACCAGGGTAGCATCTTCAACGCGGTCACGGGATGCTTCAGAAGCACGCAGGTAACCTTCAACGCCGTCGGCCAGTTCTACGGTTGCGCCTTTAGCGTCAACTGCAGTGACTTTACCGTTAACGATAGCGCCTTTCTTGTTCAGAGCAACCCAGTTGTTGAACGGATCTTCAGCCAGCTGCTTAACGCCCAGGGAGATACGCTCACGCTCTGCGTCAACCTGCAGAACGACTGCTGCGATTTCGTCGCCTTTCTTGTATTCACGAACTGCTTCTTCGCCTGCAACGTTCCAGGAGATGTCAGACAGGTGAACCAGGCCGTCGATGCCGCCGTCCAGGCCGATGAAGATACCGAAGTCAGTGATAGACTTGATTTTACCTTCAACGCGGTCGCCCTTGTTGTGGGTTTCTGCGAACTGCTGCCACGGGTTAGATTTGCACTGCTTCAGACCCAGGGAGATACGACGACGTTCTTCGTCGATGTCCAGAACCATAACTTCCACTACGTCGCCAACGTTAACAACTTTGGACGGGTGGATGTTTTTGTTGGTCCAGTCCATTTCGGAAACGTGAACCAGGCCTTCAACGCCTTCTTCGATTTCAACGAAGCAGCCGTAGTCGGTCAGGTTGGTCACGCGACCAGTCAGTTTGGTACCTTCCGGGTAACGCTTAGCGATAGCTACCCACGGATCTTCGCCCAGCTGTTTCAGGCCGAGGGATACACGGGTACGCTCGCGGTCGAACTTCAGCACTTTAACAGTGATTTCGTCGCCCACGTTTACGATTTCGCTCGGATGCTTAACGCGTTTCCAGGCCATGTCAGTGATGTGCAGCAGGCCGTCAACGCCGCCCAGATCAACGAATGCACCGTAGTCAGTGAGGTTCTTAACGATACCTTTAACTTCCATGCCTTCCTGCAGGTTTTCCAGCAGCTGATCGCGCTCTGCGCTGTTTTCGGATTCGATAACGGCACGACGAGAAACAACAACGTTGTTACGCTTCTGGTCCAGCTTGATTACTTTGAATTCAAGCTCTTTGCCTTCCAGGTGCAGAGTATCACGCACCGGACGCACGTCTACCAGGGAACCCGGCAGGAACGCACGAATACCGTTCAGCTCAACAGTGAAGCCACCCTTAACTTTGCCGTTGATAACACCGGTAACAGTTTCAGCGTCTTCGTAAGCTTTTTCCAGCGTGATCCATGCTTCGTGACGTTTAGCTTTCTCACGGGACAGCAGGGTTTCACCGAAGCCGTCTTCTACTGCATCCAGAGCAACGTCAACTTCGTCACCAACCTGAATTTCCAGTTCGCCAGCTGCGTTCTTGAACTGCTCTGCAGGGATTGCAGATTCAGATTTCAGGCCCGCATCAACCAGGACTACGTCTTTGTCGATAGCAACAACAACGCCACGAACGATGGAACCCGGGCGGGTTTCGATAGTTTTTAAGGATTCTTCAAATAGTTGAGCAAAAGATTCAGTCATGTTTAATCTTCAAAAGTTAGATTAACGTCCATCTGACTTCATGTCGGATGGGGTTGTTTCACATACCCGCTCACACTCCGTTGCAGCGGGGGTACTACAAATTCAGAGGCGCTGCGTGAGTCAATCAGGCAACAGCCAGTTTTTGGCGCGCGTATTGTAGCGCTTTTTCAATCACTTGCTCAATACTTAATCGTGTTGAATCCAACACTAAAGCATCGGCAGCCGGGACTAACGGTGCCACCGCACGGTTGCGATCGCGATCGTCCCGCTCTTTTATCTCGGACAAAAGGCGCTCAAAGTTAACACTAAAGCCCTTTTCCTGCAACTGCAGCATGCGCCGGTGGGCGCGCTCTTCCGACGATGCGTCAAGGAAAATTTTGACCGGCGCGTCAGGGAAAACAACCGTCCCCATATCACGGCCGTCCGCAATCAGGCCAGGTGCTTCACGAAACGCACGCTGGCGACGCAGCAAGGCTTCGCGCACACGCGGGAATGCCGCCACCTGAGAGGCTGCGTTAGCGACTTCCTGGGTGCGAATTTCACCACTGACGTCTTCGCCTTCGAGGATCACTTCCAGGTTGCCGTCGGTCGACACAAATCGCACGTCCAGGTGAGCGGCTAACGGAACCAGAGCCTCTTCTGAAGCCACATCAACGTGATGATGTAACGCCGCCAGCGCCAGCACGCGATAAATAGCGCCTGAGTCTAACAGATGCCACTGCAACGCTTCCGCCATGGCCTTGCACAGCGTGCCTTTACCTGCACCGCTGGGCCCATCAATGGTGATTACCGGGGCAATTGCCGTCATCTTTTTCTCCTTCAGCAAGGCGTAGTTACATAGACGCCGCGCATTATACCCGCCAAAGCGTCAGACCGTTACTGTTGAGTGACAAATGCAGAAAGCCTGAAGTTGATTGTAGAATAAATGTACAGACAGGAGGTCAGGAATCGTCAATCTGCGCCGCCGCTTGTGCAACGGCGCAGACGATAGTTATCAGGCAGGAGTACTAATACGGGCCAGCTGTTCGAAATAGTCCGGGAAGGTTTTCGCCGTACATTTCGGATCAAGAATGGTGACCGGGGTATCAGACAGCGCCACCAGTGAGAAGCACATCGCCATTCGGTGATCGTTATAGGTGCCGATTTCAGCAAAGGTCAGATGCGCGGGTGGCGTCACGCGAATGTAATCTTCGCCCTCTTCCACTTCAGCACCGACTTTGCGCAGCTCGGTCGCCATCGCAAACAGGCGGTCGGTCTCTTTTACCCGCCAGTTGTAGATATTACGCAGCGTGGTGGTGCCTTTGGCAAACAGCGCCGCGGTGGCGATGGTCATGGCCGCATCCGGGATATGGTTCATGTCCATGTCGATGGCGTTCAGTTCACCACGAGTACAGGCAATAAAATCATCACCCCAGGTGATAGTCGCGCCCATTTTCTCCAGCACGTCGGCGAAGCGGATATCGCCCTGCACGCTGTGACGGCCAATACCGGTCACTTTAACAGTGCCGCCTTTAATCGCGCCCGCCGCGAGGAAATAGGAAGCCGAGGATGCATCCCCTTCCACCAGATACGCGCCCGGAGACTGGTATTGCTGACCGCCACGCACCACAAAACGTTGGTAGTCGTGGTTTTCTACCTCCACACCGAAGGTTTTCATCAGGTGCAGCGTGATGTCGATATACGGTTTGGAAACCAGATCGCCTTTAATCGCAATAATGGTGTCCTGCGGGGCCAGCGGTGCCGTCATCAGCAGTGCGGTGAGGAACTGGCTGGAAACGCTGCCATCCACCTCTACCTGACCGCCGCTAAAACCACCGCGCAGACGCAGTGGCGGATAATGTTCCTGCTCGAGATAGTCAATCTGTGCGCCCCCCTGGCGTAAAGCATCCACCAGATGGCCGATCGGACGCTCTTTCATACGCGGTTCACCGGTCAGCACCACGTCGTTCTCACCCAGGCACAGTGCCGCCGCCAGTGGACGCATGGCGGTACCGGCGTTACCGAGAAACAGTTCAGGCGCCCCGGTCGCCTGCAGCGGACCGCCGTTGCCGGTCACTTCACAGCGGGTACGGTCGGCAGAAAGGGTGTAGTGAACCCCCAGCGTGCTCAGCGCATTCAGCATATGGCGTACGTCGTCGCTGTCCAGAAGATTGGTCAACACAGTAGTACCGTTGGCAAGAGCCGCCAGCAGCAGGGCGCGGTTTGACACGCTCTTCGAACCCGGCAGATTGATGGTGCCATCTACACGTGCGATGGGTTGTAACGTCAGGGATTCCATGTAACTCAACTCTCAAAAATACGTCAGTAAAACCCCGCAGCAACACTGCGGGGGTGAAGAAAGGTCAATATCAGCCGCGGCGGCGCTCGAAGTCCTGCATAAATTCTGTCAGCGTCTGCACGCCTTCCAGCGGCATTGCGTTATAGATAGAGGCGCGCATACCGCCCACGACACGGTGGCCTTTCAGCGCGTGCAGACCGGCGGCAAACGACTCTTCGAGGAACAGCTTGTCGAGGTTGCTGTCGGCCAGCTGGAACGGTACGTTCATGCGCGAGCGGTTGCTTGCAGCCACATCGTTGCGGTAGAAATCGCTACGGTCAATAACGCCGTACAGCAGTTCTGCTTTTTTCTGGTTAACCGCATCCATCGCCGCCACACCGCCCTGCTTTTTCAGCCATTTGAACACCAGACCTGCCAGATACCAGGCGAAGGTCGGCGGCGTGTTGAACATCGAGTCGTTTTCACTCAGCACGGTGTAATCGAGAATAGACGGGCAGGCAACGTGGGCTTTACCGAGCAGATCTTCACGCACGATAACCAGCGTCAGCCCTGCCGGGCCGATGTTTTTCTGCGCACCGGCGTAGATTACGCCATAGCGATTAACATCAATCGGGTGCGACAAGATGGTCGAGGAGAAATCGGCAGTGACAATGGCGTTGCCAAAGTCCGGAGTTTCGTTGATGGCAATGCCATCAATGGTTTCATTCGGGCAGTAGTGCAGGTATGCCGCGTTGTCGCTAAGCTGCCATTCGCTCATCGGCTTAACGGCACGCAGACCCTCTACGGTCACTTTGGCGTCGATCACGTTTGGCGTGCAGTATTTTCTGGCTTCTTTTACCGCGCTCGCCGCCCAGTAGCCCGCATCAACGTAGTCCGCCGTGGTTTTGTCGCCCAGCAGGTTCAGCGGGATACCGGCAAACTGACCGCGGCCGCCGCCGTGGCAGAATAAGACTTTGTAGTTTGAGGGGATATTCAGCAGGTCGCGGAAATCTTTTTCCGCTTCTTCCGCTACCTGGATAAATTCTTTGCCACGATGGCTGATTTCCATCACCGAGGTGCCTAAACCCTGCCAGTCACAAAGTTCCTGTTGCGCGAGTTTTAGTACATCCGCCGGAAGCATTGCCGGACCTGAACTGAAATTAAAGACCTGAGCCATTTCCCCTCACCACGCTTATCGCTGTAAAAAATCCTGTGGCTATCGGTTTTATCATTCAGTGACACGCGCCGCAATGGCTAATAGCGACCACCGGAAAATTGCGTCCCCGGTCACACAATACAATCTGCCGGTCCTTCGTCATAAAACAGACATATTTGCTGTTCGCCCCGCCTTCTTGCTGTTCTGACTGGCGCATTTTTTTATTTTCTCTGCCCCTCTGCTGACGATAGCGCCCGTCACGCAAAACCCGTATCATTGCGCGCTTTACGTACGAAAAAAGTGACTGCCATGACCCAAACCTTTATTCCCGGCAAAGATGCCGCGCTGGAAGACTCCATCGCTCGATTCCAGCAAAAACTGCTCGATCTGGGCTTTGATATTGAAGAAGCCTCATGGCTGAACCCGGTACCGAACGTCTGGTCGGTACATATCCGCGACAAAGCCTGCTCCCTGTGCTTTACCAACGGCAAAGGTGCAACGAAAAAAGCCGCGCTGGCATCAGCGCTGGGCGAATACTTTGAGCGTCTCTCCACCAACTATTTCTTCGCCGACTTCTGGCTGGGTGAAACCATCGCAAATGGCCCGTTCGTGCATTATCCCAACGAGAAGTGGTTCCCGCTGACCGACGATGACG
This sequence comes from Yokenella regensburgei, assembly GCF_003634235.1. Classification (NCBI taxonomy): domain Bacteria; kingdom Pseudomonadati; phylum Pseudomonadota; class Gammaproteobacteria; order Enterobacterales; family Enterobacteriaceae; genus Yokenella; species Yokenella regensburgei. Next base: position 1,923,930 of record NZ_RBIZ01000003.1, read on the forward strand.
AAGTGCCGGAAGGCCTGCTCGATAGCCGCCTGCGCGCATTCTACGATCCTGATAACCAGCTGACTTCCAGCATGCTGGTCGATCTGCAGTCCGGTAACGACGAACGTGGGATCTGCGGCCTGCCGTTCACCCGCCAGTCCGATCAGCAGACTATCTATATCCCGATGAATATCGTTGGCAACCTGTACGTGTCTAACGGCATGTCCGCAGGCAACACCGCCAACGAAGCGCGCGTGCAGGGCCTGTCTGAGGTCTTCGAGCGCCACATCAAAAACCGTATTATCGCTGAAAGCATCAGCCTGCCGGAAATTCCGGCTGACGTGCTGGCTCGCTACCCGGGCGTTGTTGAATCTATCAAAACCCTGGAAGCCGAAGGATTCCCGATCTTTGCCTACGACGGCTCGCTCGGCGGCAAATACCCGGTTATCTGCGTTGTCCTGTTCAACCCGGCGAACGGTACCTGTTTCGCTTCCTTCGGTGCTCACCCGGACTTCGGCGTTGCGCTTGAACGTACCGTAACCGAGCTGCTGCAGGGTCGTGGCCTGAAGGACCTGGACGTATTCACCCCACCAACCTTCGATGATGAAGAAGTGGCTGAACATGCCAACCTCGAAACCCACTTCATCGACTCCAGCGGTTCTATCTCCTGGGATCTGTTCAAGCAGGACGCCGACTATCCGTTCGTTGACTGGAACTTCTCCGGCACGACCCAAGAAGAGTTCGCCACCCTGATGGCCATCTTCAATGCAGAAGATAAAGAAGTGTACATCGCCGACTACGAGCACCTGGGCGTCTACGCTTGCCGCATCCTCGTACCGGGTATGTCTGATATCTATCCGGCAGAAGACCTGTGGCTTGCCAACAACAACATGGGCAGCCATCTGCGCGAAACTCTGCTGGCCCTGCCGGGCAGCGAGTGGAGTAAAGAAGAGTATCTGGCGCTTATCGAGCAACTGGACGAAGAAGGTCACGATGACTTCACCCGTATCCGCGAACTGCTGGGTCTGGCAACCGGGAAAGACAACGGCTGGTATACCCTGCGTGTCGGTGAGTTGAAAGCTATGCTGGCGCTGGCCGGTGGCGATCTGGAGCAGGCACTTATCTGGACCGAGTGGACGATGGAGTTTAACGCCTCCATCTTTAGCGCAGAGCGCGCTAACTACTATCGCTGCCTGCAAACCCTGTTGCTGCTGGCACAGGAAGAAGAGCGCGAGCCGCTGCAGTACCTGAACGCCTTTGTTCGCATGTACGGTGCAGATACGGTAGAGGCAGCCAGTGCAGCCCTGAGCGGTGAAGCGCCGTTCTACGGTCTGCAGCCGGTCGATGGCGATCTGCATGCCTTCCCGGCACACCAGTCGCTGCTTAACGCCTATGAGAAACTGCAGCGTGCGAAAGCCGCTTACTGGAAAAAAGATCGATAAAGACCATACTGCGCGTAGGCGTAACGTTTAGTCTGATATATATTACGGGGCCAATTATTGGCCCCGTTTTTTATTTCAGAGGTAACTTACATTAAATTGTAATAATTAGGTTAAACACAGGTAAATTATATTATTGTTTAATTTCTATTGATGTTAATTTAAATGGTAAATTACTCCATTTTAATTAACTGAATCAGAGGTGGTTACAAAGAAAATTCAACTCAATTTGCAATATTTAAAAATTATTTTTATTTTGATAATCAAAAAGTTACGCCGCTATCGCTGAAAAACCATGCGATCTGCGGGCCTATAAGCCAGGCGAGATATGATCTACGTCAAATTCTCTTCTATAATGCTTTGTTAGTATCTCGTCGCCGACTTAATAAAGAGAGAGTTAGTGTGAAAGCTGACAACCCTTTTGATCTATTACTTCCTGCTGCGATGGCAAAAGTTGCCGAAGAAGCAGGCGTCTATAAAGCGACGAAACAGCCGCTGAAAACGTTTTACCTGGCCATCACTGCGGGTGTTTTCATCTCTATCGCGTTTGTCTTCTATATCACTGCCACTACCGGTACCGCGTCAATGCCCTTTGGGATTGCGAAACTGATAGGTGGTATCTGCTTCTCACTCGGTTTGATCCTTTGCGTCATCTGCGGCGCTGACCTCTTCACCTCGACGGTACTTATCGTGGTGGCTAAAGCCAGCGGTCGAATCACATGGTGCCAACTGGCGCGTAACTGGTTTAACGTCTATGTTGGAAACCTGATTGGCGCGTTACTTTTCGTGTTGCTGATGTGGCTTTCTGGCGAGTATATGACCGCCAACGGTGGATGGGGACTCAACGTCCTGCAGACCGCCGATCACAAAATGCACCATACATTTATTGAAGCCGTTGCGCTGGGCATTCTTGCTAACCTGATGGTTTGCCTTGCAGTCTGGATGAGCTACTCTGGTCGTAGCCTGATGGACAAAGCAATGATCATGGTTCTGCCTGTCGCGATGTTTGTCGCCAGCGGCTTTGAGCACAGTATTGCAAACATGTTCATGATCCCGATGGGTATTGTGATCCGTCATTTTGCAAGCCCGGAGTTTTGGACCGCCATCGGTTCAAGCCCGGAGAGTTTTTCTCACCTGACTGTGATGAACTTCATCACTGATAACCTGATTCCGGTGACAATCGGTAACATTATCGGCGGTGGTTTGTTAGTTGGGTTGACATACTGGGTCATTTATCTGCGTGGTGATGACCATCATTAATGGTTGTTCGACGCAGTAAATTCAGAATCCACTTAAGAAGGTAGGTAATATATGTCCGAGCTTAATGAAAAATTAGCCACAGCGTGGGAAGGTTTTGCGAAGGGTGACTGGCAGAAAGAAGTCAACGTTCGTGACTTTATCCAGAAAAACTACACCCCGTACGAAGGTGACGAATCCTTCCTGGCAGGCGCTACTGACGCAACCACAACGCTGTGGGACAAAGTCATGGAAGGCGTTAAACTGGAAAACCGCACTCACGCGCCAGTTGATTTCGACACTTCCGTTGCCTCTACGATTACCTCTCACGACGCGGGCTACATCAACAAAGCCCTGGAGAAAATCGTCGGTCTGCAGACTGAAGCTCCGCTGAAACGTGCGATCATCCCGTTCGGTGGTATCAAAATGGTTGAAGGTTCCTGCAAAGCGTACAACCGCGAGCTGGACCCGGCACTGAAAAAAATCTTCACCGAGTACCGTAAAACTCACAACCAGGGCGTATTTGATGTTTACACCAAAGACATCCTGAACTGCCGTAAGTCTGGTGTTCTGACCGGTCTGCCGGATGCGTACGGCCGTGGTCGTATCATCGGTGACTACCGTCGCGTTGCACTGTACGGTATCGATTTCCTGCTGAAAGACAAATATGCACAGTTCGTTTCTCTGCAGTCCGATCTGGAAAACGGTGTAAACCTGGAAGCGACTATCCGTCTGCGTGAAGAGATCGCTGAACAGCACCGTGCGCTGGGTCAGATTAAAGAGATGGCAGCTAAATACGGCTACGACATCTCTGCTCCGGCAACCAATGCTCAGGAAGCTATCCAGTGGACTTACTTCGGCTACCTGGCTGCGGTTAAATCTCAGAACGGCGCTGCAATGTCCTTCGGTCGCGTATCCACCTTCCTGGATGCTTACATCGAACGTGATATCAAAGCGGGCAAAATCACAGAGCAAGACGCTCAGGAAATGATTGACCACCTGGTCATGAAACTGCGTATGGTTCGCTTCCTGCGTACCCCTGAGTACGATGAGCTGTTCTCTGGTGACCCGATCTGGGCAACTGAATCTATCGGCGGTATGGGCGTTGACGGCCGTACTCTGGTCACTAAAAACAGCTTCCGCTTCCTGAACACCCTGTACACCATGGGTCCTTCTCCGGAGCCGAACATCACCGTTCTGTGGTCTGAAAAACTGCCGCTGAACTTCAAGAAATTCGCCGCTAAAGTGTCCATCGACACCTCTTCTCTGCAGTACGAGAACGATGACCTGATGCGTCCGGACTTCAACAACGATGACTACGCTATCGCTTGCTGCGTAAGCCCGATGATCGTTGGTAAGCAAATGCAGTTCTTCGGTGCTCGTGCAAACCTGGCGAAAACCATGCTGTATGCAATCAACGGCGGCGTTGATGAAAAACTGAAAATGCAGGTTGGTCCGAAATCTGAGCCGATCAAAGGCGACGTTCTGAACTTCGACGAAGTGATGGACCGCATGGATCACTTCATGGACTGGCTGGCTAAACAGTACGTCACTGCGCTGAACGTGATTCACTACATGCACGATAAGTACAGCTACGAAGCATCTCTGATGGCGCTGCACGACCGTGACGTTATCCGTACCATGGCTTGCGGTATCGCGGGTCTGTCCGTTGCGGCTGACTCCCTGTCTGCTATCAAGTACGCGAAAGTTAAACCGGTTCGTGACGAAGACGGTCTGGCTGTCGACTTCGAAATCGAAGGCGAATACCCGCAGTTCGGTAACAACGACTCCCGTGTTGATGACATGGCGGTTGACCTGGTAGAACGTTTCATGAAGAAAATTCAGAAACTGACCATGTACCGTAACGCTATCCCGACTCAGTCTGTTCTGACCATCACCTCTAACGTGGTTTATGGTAAGAAAACCGGTAACACCCCAGACGGTCGTCGTGCTGGCGCGCCGTTCGGACCAGGTGCTAACCCGATGCACGGTCGTGACCAGAAAGGTGCAGTTGCCTCTCTGACTTCCGTTGCTAAACTGCCGTTCGCTTACGCGAAAGATGGTATCTCTTACACCTTCTCCATCGTCCCTAACGCACTGGGTAAAGATGACGAAGTTCGTAAGACCAACCTGGCAGGTCTGATGGACGGTTACTTCCATCACGAAGCGTCCATCGAAGGTGGTCAGCACCTGAACGTGAACGTAATGAACCGTGAAATGCTGCTGGATGCGATGGAACACCCGGAGAAATATCCGCAGCTGACCATCCGTGTATCTGGTTATGCAGTACGTTTTAACTCCCTGACTAAAGAACAGCAGCAGGACGTTATTACTCGTACCTTCACTCAGACCATGTAATCGGTTTTGACTGAAATCGTACTGTAAAAAGCGTACAATAAAGGCTCCACACCCGTGGGGCCTTTTTACTAAATTGTCTCCTCCGCCCCAGCCTGCTTTGCCAGCTATCTATACTTTGGGTATCTGTCAAAACAGACTTAACACAGCCGCTTGAGCTGTGCACCTACACAGGCCCCGGATGGGCCACATCTGGAGATAACACTGCAATGTCAGCAATTGGTCGCATTCACTCCTTTGAATCCTGTGGTACCGTCGATGGGCCAGGGATCCGTTTTATCACCTTCTTCCAGGGCTGCCTGATGCGCTGCCTGTATTGCCACAACCGTGACACCTGGGACACCCACGGCGGCAAAGAAGTCACCGTTGAAGAGCTGATGAAAGAAGTGGTGACCTATCGCCACTTTATGAACGCTTCCGGCGGCGGCGTTACCGCTTCCGGTGGTGAAGCTATCCTGCAGGCTGAATTCGTGCGCGACTGGTTCCGTGCCTGTAAGAAAGAAGGTATTCACACCTGTCTCGATACCAACGGTTTTGTTCGTCGCTACGATCCGGTGATTGATGAACTGCTGGAAGTCACCGATCTGGTGATGCTCGATCTCAAACAAATGAACGATGAAATTCACCAGAATCTGGTGGGGGTTTCTAACCATCGCACCATGGAGTTCGCCAAATACATTGCCGCGAAGGGGATCAACACCTGGATCCGCTACGTGGTCGTGCCGGGCTGGTCTGACGATGACGACTCCGCGCACCGTCTTGGAGAATTCACCCGCGATATGGGTAACGTCGAGAAGATTGAACTGCTGCCCTACCATGAGCTTGGTAAGCACAAATGGGTGGCAATGGGCGAAGAGTACAAACTCGACGGGGTGAAGCCGCCGAAGAAAGAGACCATGGAACGCGTCAAAGGTATTCTGGAGCAGTACGGCCACAAGGTGATGTACTAAACTCTGCCCCATCCATCGCTGCCACACCGGGTGGCAGCGATGTTCCTGATGTTATTTTCTCCGCGCCAGCAGCGGGAATATCAACCCTAATCCTACCAGCACAAACGGCGTTGCCACGTTCAGCGACAGCTGGAACGTCCACTCAGGCGTGAAAGCCTCCATCTTCGGGAAAATCCCGGTCAGGCAGGCAAATGCAGTGAACAGGAAACACCATAATCCAACGGTAAACGCCACCCGGCGGTTTCGAATAAACACGTACTCCGGTTTGAATTTTTCCGCCATGCGCAGCACCGCCATAAAGGCAACAAACACCCACAGATAACGCAACGGCATCACCACAGAATTCAGGTTAAGCAGCCATTTGTAGAGGTTGTTCATATCACCGATGCCGAGGGTCGGCAGCATAATCAGAATCGCCACCAGTACCAGCGTTAACAAATAACCGTTAACCGGCGTACCTTTTTTATTCAGGCGGGTGAGTTTTTCTGGTACATATTTCTTATCAGCATCCGCAAGCAGCACCTTCAGCGGCGCATCAATAGAGAAAACCAGCGCAGCCACCTGACCCAGGGTATTCGCAATCGCGTAGATAATCATCAGCGAGTTGCCCATGCCATAATATTCACCCAGCTTCAGGAAGGCGTAATACTGGCCATTGGTCATCAGATCGTCCGGAATATGCCGCGAGTCAAACATCATCCCCATTGCCAGCGAGCCGAGAATAGCGCAAACCGCCACCATGACAGCCAGGCACAACATCCCGCGCGGAAACTCTTTACCAGGGTTGCGGGTATTGTTGACGTACGGTGATATTTTCTCGGCACCGCCGACGGCAAATACCAGCATGGAAATTGTCGTGATATAGGTAAAATCAAAATGAGGGATAAAGGTTTCCCAGGTAATATTGGTCGTCGCAATGTGGACTTCGGTAATGGCCGGTGCGGTGACCGCCATTACGACATACAGAATCGACATCACAAACATCGCAATCCCGGCGATGGAGCCAACCACCTTCAGCGACTTCATCCCGCGCGAAGCCACCCACATAAAGAAGACAAACAGCAGCAGCGTCAGGCCCTGCAGCGCCACCACGCCGTACTCTTTAATCAGTGAGCCATCCCCTTTAAACGCCCACCCCAGCGCAATTAAAATCGCCTGTGGTTTTTGCGCCAGATAAGGGATGTGCACGACCCAATAAGTCCACGCCGCCAGATAGGCAAGGCCCGGCCCCATAGTATGTTTAATCCAGGTACTGACGCCGCCCTTACCGTCTTTAAACGTCGAGCCCAGTTGCCCGACAATTAATGCATAAGGGGTAAAATACAGCGCAAAAATAAATACCCAGGAGAAGACAACCACCAACCCCTGGTTGGCGTAGTTATTGACGACGTTGCCAAACCCCCACACCGTAATAAACGACATGAGTGCGATGTTGTACCATCGCAACTGCTTATCTTGCTCAGCGGCCATAAGCGCTCTTTCCTTGAAGTTGTATAGACAGGGCGATTATGCAGATAGCACCGGTAAATGGATAATAAGACAGTGCAAAAGTTTAATGCTTCGCACAGCTTTAATATTTATCACCAGAAATAAGCGAAAAGTTGGCGTATGTCCGCAGAATAGCAGACAAAAATATGAATAGGGATCGATGGCGCGCCGTAGAATACGGCGCGCGAATGTCTATGTCAGGCGTGAGCCACCGGCGTCGGATGATGCCCGGCTTTGCGCAGAAGCATGAGCAGGTAGATAAATGAGACACCGGCAATCATGACGAACAGCAGATTGTCCGAATAGCTCTGCATCAGCATAGCGGTTAAGGATGGGCCAAGCAGGCTACCAATGGTGTAGCTCAGCAGCAGCGCCTGGTTCATCGCCACCAGCTGGTGATGTTCCACCTTCTCACAGGCCCAGGCCATTGCTACCGGATACAGCGTGAATCCCGCCGCCCCCAGCACAAACAGTGCCGGCGCCATTGCCGCGTGGCTCAGCATGGCCAGGCAACCCAGGATCACTACAAATACCTGTACGCGTAGCACCAAAAGACGCCCGTAGCGGTCGGCCAGGCGCCCCACCGGCCACTGCCCGACAATCCCGGCGCTGACCATCACTGCCATCCAGAAACCAATCCCGGAATCACTGACGCCCTGATGGTTCAGAAACAGCGGCATTAAGCCGTACAGTGAGCCGAGTACGATCCCGGAAATGATACAACCGTTAACGCCGAGACGCGCCTGACGCAGCTTCAGCATCGGCCAGACGTGGCTCCCTTCGTGCGTGTCCTGCCCCTCGTGTTTTTGATTCACAATGCGGGTGAACAGCAGCGGCAGAATTGCCGCAAGCGACATTCCCGTGACCCACGGCAGCACGCTCAGCAGGTCGGTCGGCAGTTTGCTGACCATCAGTTGCCCCAGCACGGTACCGACGTAATAAACCATCATATAGGCCGCCAGCAGACGCCCGCGGTTGCGGGAGGTACCGCTGCACATCAGGGCGCTTTCAACCACGACCCAAATCATGGCACAGCCCACGCCGGCCAGGAAACGCCAGGCGACCCAGCTCCAGAAACCCACCATCAGCCCCAGCCCAACGCAGGCAATGGCAAAGATCACAGAGGCAATATAGTAGCTACGATTAAAGCCAAGCCGTTTTATCAGCCCGCCGGTCAGCAGCGTACCCACCAGGTTACCGGTGAAATAAGCAGAGCCCACCACCCCAACCTGCCAGGTTGGCAGATTATCGTGAGCGAGCCACAGCGGGACAAGGGTATTTAACACCGCAATTGCCAGCGTAAGCAGGAGCAGGCCACAGAGCAATAAAAGCACTGGCCGGGTATAAGTGGTCATGAATATAAAACCGTGATGTTGCGCAGAATTCGTGCGCATCATGCCACTGCCAAAAACATTGTCAATCCACTAAAAATCAGGCCTGACGCGGTTTTGCGGGCAACAATAGAAGTTTTTTATTCAACGAAACGACAAAGGAATTATTCTTTCAATTATTCCTTTGTTTTTATTCAATTATTGGGAATTTACGACGGAAATGTCAGTAGAAATATTTCATGGATCAATAGCACTTTTTATCGCGCCAGAGCAGAAACCCTGGCGCGATTTTTGTTAGCTGGCGATAGCCATCCCAACGGTCATGTGCAGACCGTAGAAGACGCCACGGCCGATAAGCTCACCCACCAGCACCAGCACAAAGGCGAGGCTCAGCAGCGGGATCGCGGGCTGGTAGCCCTTGAGCTGCGGAGCCACCCAGCACACCAGCGCGACAACGATAGCGACAACACGCCAGGCCATCAACGTGCCGTAGTCCGGCACCAGCGCCGAGGCCTGCTGAATTGAGCTGTGAATGGTCGCCAGTTCAGCTCCCTGCATCAGAGACATCATCACGCTAATGACCAGCCCCACCAGGGTGAGCACCGGCAGCAAACGCATTGCCCAACCGCTAACGCCTGCGGCGCGCAGCAGCAGGTACCCGAGCAGCGGGCCGCCAATCAGCAGCGTCAGGAAGAAGCCGACCGGCGTCCAGACGCTGTACCAGGTCGGCACGGTATCGATGGTGTTATAGACACGCACCATCATCCACACGAAAGCCACACCCAGCACCATCGTCAGCACCAGCCAGACGTTACGCAGCGCCACAGAGAGCTTACCGCTGAGCGCCAGCAGCCAGCCAATCCCCCCAACGGCGAAGAACAGCGCACCGCTGGCGATTTCGTTACTGAGTGAGGAAGCCCCCACGCGGTTCAGCGAGTTGAACGCCCGCAGCGGTGACCCGAGGTGTAGCGTAGAAGCGATAAACGCCAGCCCCATCAGCACCCACAGCCCGAACATGCTCAGCACCACACGTTTTTGCTGCTGGTTATCAAGACCACCTTTCATCAGCGCCAGGGCCAGAACGATAAAGCCGCCCGCCACACACTGCCCAAAGACCGTGAAGATCATCAGCGGCCATTCATGCCATCCACTTCCCATCTCACACCTCCTTCGGGTTTGCCAGGTAACCGGTCGTGTCTCCACACGGACGGCTGTTGGCATTTGGTTTGATAACAATACTCGGCTTTGTGAAGTGCGCAGACGGCAGCGGCGCAACCGCCGCCAGCTGACCATGTTTCTGGCGCAGCTCTTCAATCGGGCCAAAATCCAGCGCACGCAGTGGGCAGGACTCCACGCAGATAGGCTTTTTGCCATCCGCGACGCGCTCGTGGCAGCCATCGCACTTGGTCATGTGCCCTTTTGCCGCGTTGTACTGCGGCGCACCGTACGGACACGCCATATGGCAGTAACGGCAGCCGATGCACACGTCTTCGTTCACAACGACAAAGCCATCTTCACGCTTGTGCATCGCCCCGCTCGGACAGACCTTGGTACAGGCCGGATCTTCACAGTGGTTACAGGCGATGGACAGGTAGTAGGCAAACACGTTCTGCCGCCATACGCCGTTGTCTTCCTGCCAGTCCCCGCCCGCATATTCATAAATGCGACGGAAGCTGACATCCGGGGTTAAGTCTTTGTAATCTTTACAGGCCAGTTCGCAGGTTTTGCAACCGGTGCAACGACTGGAATCAATAAAAAATCCATACTGGGTTGTCATCGGCTACTCCTTACACCTTCTCAACCTGAACAAGGTTTGTGTGGGACGGGTTCCCTTTCGCCAGCGGCGACGGGCGCTGGGTGGTCAGCACGTTAATGCAACCCGCCTGGTCGATGCCCTTCGCATCCGGGTCGAACCATGCCCCCTCGCCCAGGGCAACGACGCCCGGCATCATACGCGGCGTGACTTTCGCCTCGATGTGGGCCTCACCACGACCGTTGAAAATACGCACACGGTCACCGTTCGCGATACCACGAGCCCGGGCATCCAGCGGGTTGATCCACATTTCCTGACGGCAGGCCGCCTTCAGCACGTCGACGTTGCCGTAGGTGGAGTGGCAGCGCGCCTTGTAGTGGAAACCGGTCAGCTGCAGCGGATAGGTTTTAGTCAGCGGATCGTTGTAGTTCTCAAAGCCCGGGGTATAGATAGGTAACGGATCGATAACGTCCCCTTCCGGCAACTCCCAGGTGTCAGCGATCTTCGCAAGCTCCGCCGAGTAGATCTCGATTTTGCCCGAAGGTGTGGTTAATGGATTCGCCTGCGGATCCTCGCGGAAGGCTTTGTACGCGACGTGATGCCCTTGTGGATCACGTTCTTTGTACATGCCCTGCTCGCGGAACTGCTCAAAGCTCGGCAGACCCGGCATCGCTTTACGAGATTGCTCATACAGGTAGCGCATCCACTCTTCCTGAGTACGACCTTCCGTGAACTTCTGCTCGACGCCCATCCGTTTGGCGAGCTCGCTGGTCATGTCATAGATGTTTTTGCACTCAAAGCGTGGCTTGATCGCCTGATCGGCGAAGATCACGTAAGACATGTTGCCGCAGGAGGCATCCAGCGCGAAATCCATCTGCTCAGAGGCGGTGCAGTCCGGCAGAATAATATCGGCATATTTCGCCGACGAGGTCATGTGGCAGTCGATCACCACAATCAGCTCGCACTTCTTATCATCCTGCAGGATGTCATGGGTACGGTTGATGTCGGAATGCTGGTTAATGATGCAGTTTCCGGCATAGTTCCAGATCATTTTGATCGGCACATCAAGCTTGTCTTTACCGCGCACCCCATCACGCAGCGCGGTCATTTCCGGTCCGCGCTCAATGGCATCGGTCCACAGGAACATTGAAATGCTGGTCTGTACCGGGTTATCAAACGTTGGCATACGCTCGAATGCAACATCGTATGAGCCTTCGCGGGCGCCGGTGTTACCGCCATGAATACCGACGTTGCCGGTAAGAATGGACAGCATTGAAATCGCGCGGGTGGCAATTTCGCCATTTGCATGGCGCTGCGGGCCCCAGCCCTGGCTGATATAGGCCGGTTTAGCGGTAGCGATTTCACGAGCCAGTTGCACAATGCGTTCAACTGGAATACCGGTAATCGTGGATGCCCACTCCGGCGTTTTTGCTACTCCGTCATTGCCCTGGCCCAGGATATACGCCTTATAGTGGCCGTTGGCAGGCGCGCTGGCAGGCAGCGTTTTCTCGTCATAACCGACGCAGTATTTATCAAGGAACGGCTGGTCGACGAGATTCTCGGTAATCATCACCCAAGCCAGCGCCGAGACCAGCGCCGCATCCGTTCCCGGACGAATTGGGATCCACTCATCTTCACGCCCGGCACCGGTATCGGTGTAGCGTGGATCGATGATTATCATCCGCGCATTGGATTTTTGTCGCGCCTGTTCAACGTAATAGGTCACCCCGCCGCCGCTCATTCGCGTTTCGCCCGGGTTATTACCAAACAGGACGACCAGCTGGCTGTTTTCGATATCCGACGGGCTGTTGCCATCGGCCCAGCCGCCGTAGGTATAGTTGAGCCCTGCGGCAATCTGTGCTGACGAGTAGTCGCCGTAGTGGTTCAGGTAACCGCCACAGCAGTTCATCAGGCGTGCAATCAACGTTTTTCCCGGTGGCCATGAGCGGGTCATCGTGCCACCCAGCGTACCGGTACCATAGTTGAGATAAATAGATTCGTTACCGTACTCTTTAATCAAACGCTGCATGTTGTTGGCGATGGTATCAAACGCCTCTTCCCAGCTGATGCGCTCGAACTTCCCTTCCCCGCGATTGCCTACGCGTTTCATCGGGTATTTCAGACGGTCCGGATTATAGACACGGCGACGCATGGAGCGACCACGCAAACAGGCGCGCACCTGGTGCAGGCCTTCATAGTCGTCATCACCGGTATTGTCGGTTTCTACATATTTGATTTCGCCATCAACTACGTGCATACGTAGCGGGCAGCGGCTACCACAGTTGACGGTACAAGCGCTCCATACCAGCTTTGCGGCTGGGGTGGGAGCGATGGCCTCAGCGGCGTTCGCAATACGCGTAAACGGTAACGTCAACGCGCTGCTGGCGACCGCCAGTCCACCTATCGCTGTGGTTTTCACCAGACCACGACGGCTTACCTCGGCAGCCAGTAAAGCATCAGGAATAGTCGTTTTCATAGACACTCACTTCGGTTGCTCACATGACAAAAAACACCGCTATATAGTTATGTATATAACGAATTTATATTTTATTAGTTTTTTATGCTACTAGTGACTCGAAGGGAGTATCCCTGCTTTACTCAAGGGGATTATTGTTCGGTATCAAGATGAGAATAAAAAAAGCGCCCTCAGGCGCTTTTTTGAACCGGATTCGGTTAAATTCAGATTTTTTCAAGACCGTTCATGTACGGGCGCAGAACTTCCGGCACCACGATACTGCCATCAGCCTGCTGATAGTTTTCCATCACCGCCACCAGCGTACGACCAACTGCCAGGCCAGAACCGTTCAGGGTATGAACCAGACGGGTCTTTTTATCCGATTTGCTGCGGCAGCGAGCCTGCATGCGGCGCGCCTGGAAATCACCTACGTTTGAGCAAGAGGAGATTTCACGGTAGGTATTCTGCGCCGGAACCCACACTTCCAGATCGTAGGTTTTGCAGGCGCCGAAGCCCATATCGCCGGTGCACAGCGCAACGCGACGGTACGGCAGACCCAGCAGTTCCAGTACCTTTTCAGCGTGGCCGGTCATCTCTTCCAGCGCATCCATGGAATCTTCCGGACGTACAACCTGAACCATCTCGACTTTATCGAACTGGTGCATACGAATCAGACCACGGGTATCACGACCGTACGAACCGGCTTCTGAACGGAAGCACGGGGTATGCGCGGTCATTTTGATCGGCAAATCGTCTTCGTCGATGATCTCGTCGCGTACCAGGTTAGTCAGCGGCACTTCCGCCGTCGGGATCAGGGCATAGTTACTGCTGTCTGACTCTTCTTCCAGCGGACGCGTATGGAACAGGTCACCGGCAAATTTCGGCAACTGTCCGGTTCCGTACAGGGTGTCGTGGTTGACCAGATACGGCACATAGTTTTCGCTGTAGCCGTGCTGCTCGGTATGCAGATCCAGCATGAACTGCGAAAGCGCACGGTGCATACGGGCAATTTTGCCTTTCATGACCACGAAACGAGAGCCGGTCAATTTCACCGCAGCAGCGAAATCCAGACCGCTGTGCATTTCACCGAGGGTGACATGATCGCGCACGTCGAAATCGAATTCACGCGGGGTTCCCCAGCGCTTGATTTCAACGTTGTCGTTTTCATCTTTACCCACCGGAACACTGTCGTCCGGCATGTTCGGGATAGCCAGCGCGATATCGCGAATTTCTGCCTGCAGAACGTCCAGTTCAGCTTTCGCTTTATCCAGCTCTTCACCGAGCTTATTCACTTCCAGGCGTAATGGCTCGATGTCTTCCCCGCGCGCTTTAGCCTGGCCAATGGATTTCGATCGCGAGTTACGCTCTGCCTGCAGATTTTCAGTTTGTACCTGCAGAACTTTACGACGCTCTTCGAGAGCGCGCAGTTTATCTACATCCAGCTTAAAGCCCCGGCGTGCCAGTTTTTCAGCGACTGCGTCTGGCTCGTTACGCAGCAGATTGGGATCGAGCATGCTTATCCTGTGCTTATCGAATTGAAATAGGAGAAAATGACCGCAGCCTGCGGCCATAAGGAACAGTAACAACATTACCGCAACGACAAGCTTAGCGGTAGCGTTTTATAGGGCTATTTTGATCCTGTCCGGCAAGCCAGGCGAGCTTTTCGCCAATCTTCCCTTCGAGACCTCTGTTTGTCGGCTGGTAGTAGCGTGTTTGTGCCATTTCCTGCGGGAAGTACTCCTCCCCGGCGGCATAGGCATTGGGTTCATCGTGGGCATAACGGTACTCCTGCCCATACCCCATTTCTTTCATCAGTTTGGTCGGCGCATTACGCAAATGCACCGGCACGTCGTAATCCGGACGCTCGCGGGCGTCGGCCATTGCCGCTTTAAAGGCGGTATAAACCGCATTGCTTTTCGGTGCACAGGCCAGATAGACGATAGCCTGAGCGATGGCGCGCTCACCTTCCGCAGGGCCCACGCGGGTAAAGCAGTCCCAGGCGGAGATAGCCACCTGCATGGCGCGCGGGTCAGCGTTTCCTACGTCTTCCGAAGCAATAGCCAGGCAGCGGCGAGCCACGTACAGCGGGTCACCACCGGCAGTGATGATCCGCGCATACCAGTACAGCGCCGCATCCGGTGCGCTGCCGCGCACCGATTTGTGCAACGCGGAAATCAGATCGTAAAAGCGATCGCCTTTGTTATCGAACCGCGCGGTACGCTCACCGGCAATTTCCGTCAGTAACGTCTGCTGCAACACGCGCTTGCCGCTGTCGTCGACCTCGGCCATATCGGCCATCATCTCAAGCGTGTTCAGCGCCCTGCGGGCATCACCGTTCACCAGTTCGGCAATCGCGCGGCGGGTATCGTCGGGAAGGACAATATCCTGCCCGCCGTAGCCACGGGCGCTATCGGCCATCGCCTGGCTCAGTACCTGCTCAATATCGTCAGTGGTCAGTGACTTCAGCAGATAGACCCGCGCGCGGGACAGCAGCGCCGAGTTGAGTTCGAACGAGGGGTTTTCGGTGGTCGCGCCAATGAAGGTAATGGTGCCGTCTTCAATGTGCGGCAGGAAAGCATCCTGCTGGCTTTTGTTAAAACGGTGGACTTCGTCGACAAAGAGAATGGTCTGGCGACCGGCGTTGCGGTTCTGCCGCGCCCGCTCAATCGCCTCGCGGATCTCTTTGACACCAGAGGTCACCGCTGAGAGTCGTTCAACATCGGCGTTCGCGTAGCGGGCAATCACCTCTGCCAGCGTCGTTTTTCCCGTACCCGGAGGCCCCCACAGGATCATCGAATGCAGGTGCCCTGCTTCAATGGCTCGTGGTAATGGTTTGCCCGGAGCCAGCAAGTGTTGCTGACCAATGTACTGCGCTAAATTTTCTGGCCGCATACGGGCGGCCAGAGGTTGAAACGCGTTATCGGAAAAATCGAGCGACAGATTGCTCACGAACGCCTCTACTTACGTTGATCGTCTACCGTTACGCCCTTCGGCGGGGTAAAGGTAAATTTGGACGCATCGACCGCGCCATTCTGCTGGGACTTCAGCTGGTAGCGGCTTTGTTGATCGTCCTGCTCAATTGCGCTGAACTGATGGATGGTGCCATCACGGCCCACGTTGATGGTGAACTGCTTCAGGTTGCCGTTGCTGCCTTTCGGCGTCAGCATGAAGTCATCACCATTTTGTTTGATATTGTACTGCTGCCAGTCGCTGGACTGGTTACGGGCAATCAGCATAAACGGGGTATTACCGGTGGCGTCTTTCAGCCAGGTTGCCGTTGCCTGCTCAACAAACGGGTTGTAGAACCACAGGGTTTTCCCGTCAGAAACCAGAATGCTTTCATCCGGCTGGGTCATGTGCCAGTTAAACAGATTTGGGCGTTTTACCCATAAATCACCCTGACCTTCCTGTACCGCGTTACCGCTGCCGTCGGTTACTTTCTGCGTGAAGCTCGCGTGGAAGCTGCTGACTTTGTCCAGACGGCTTTTCAGGTCGCTTGCGGCATCAGCCCACACGCTGCTGGTCACGAAGCTTGCAAGTAATGCACAGGTGATGGCAACTTTTTTCATCTTGGTTCCTTAAATGCGTCACTCCCGACGCGGGTATCTTTGTCCCTACTTTAGGCGCGTTGCCGAAAGTGGGACACAAGAAAGTGCTGAATTTTTACTTATTTACCCAACTTTGCAATCATTCAAACGGTGGCGGTGCCAGCACTTCGCGGTTGCCGTTATGGCCCTGCTCGCTGACGATCCCCTGCGCTTCCATTTGTTCGATTATGCGGGCTGCACGGTTATAGCCGATGCGGAACTGACGCTGCACGCCGGAAATTGACGCTTTGCGTTTTTCCGTGACAAAGTTGACCGCCTGATCGAACAGCGGATCGAGATCTTCACCGGCATCGAATCCGCCGCTGCCGCCTTCGCTTTCGCTATCGGAAGTGATGCCTTCGACGTACTGCGGACGACCACGAGCCTTCCAGTCCTGTACGACCGCATGCACTTCCTGGTCACGAACGAACGCCCCGTGGACACGTACCGGTGAGGTTGAGTTCGGGCCGGAATAGAGCATATCACCCATACCCAGCAGCGATTCTGCGCCGCCCTGATCGAGGATCGTGCGCGAGTCAATTTTACTCGATACGGTGAACGCGATACGGGTTGGGATGTTAGCTTTAATCAGGCCGGTAATAACATCTACCGACGGACGCTGAGTCGCCAGCACCAGGTGGATCCCCGCGGCACGCGCTTTCTGCGCCAGGCGGGCGATAAGCTCTTCCACCTTCTTACCCACCGTCATCATCAGGTCAGCGAATTCGTCGACCAGCACCACGATGTAAGGCAGTTTTTCCAGTACCGGATGGCTCGCATCCATGCTGTCGCCCGGTTTCCAGTACGGATCCGGAATCGGACGGCCCATGCGCGCCGCCTCAGCGATTTTCTCGTTGTAGCCGGCCAGATTACGCACGCCCAGCGCCGACATCAGCTTATAGCGACGTTCCATTTCGTTGACGCTCCAGCGCAGGGCATTGGCAGCGTCTTTCATGTCGGTCACAACTTCGGTCAACAGATGCGGGATCCCTTCGTACACCGAGAGTTCCAGCATTTTCGGGTCGATCATGATGAAGCGCACGTCTTCCGGTTGCGCTTTATACAGCATGCTGAGGATCATGGCGTTCACCCCCACTGACTTACCGGAACCGGTCGTACCGGCCACCAGCAGGTGAGGCATTTTAGCGAGATCGGCCACCACCGGATCGCCGGCAATGTCTTTCCCCAGCACCACGCTCAGCGGCGACGGATTGTCGCGGAACTTCGCGCAGTCGAGCACTTCACGCAGGTATACGGTCTGACGTTTTTTGTTCGGCAGTTCCAGACCTACGTAAGGTTTACCCGGAATCACTTCCACGACACGTACGGCGACGGTAGATAACGAACGGGCCAGATCGCGCGACAGGTTAGAGATACGCGCAGCTTTAACGCCGGGAGCCAGATTCAGTTCGAAGCGGGTGATGACCGGTCCTGGCGAGTAGTTCACCACGTCCGCTTTAATGCGGAAGTCTGCCAGGCGCGCTTCCACCAGGCGAGCCATCTGCTCGAGAGCGAAAGTATCGACCGGCTCGATTTCCGTCGGCGGTGGCGTCAGCAGATCCAGCGACGGCAGCGGCGTGGTCGGGCGCTGCAGTGGTCGGCTGTCGCCGTTACGCATCAGCAACGGGTGAATTAAACTCTCCTGCGGTGCAGGTGCTACCGGCTGCGGGGCCTGCGGCTGTTGAGCATAAGGCTGATGAGCGGGCGGCTGCTGAGTCTGCGGCTGCTGCCACTGTTGAGCCGGTGCCGGGTTTTGCGGCGGCTCAGGCATCACGCCAGGCGTAAACAGCGGCTCGGCAGGCGTATCGTCAACCAGCGCTTTCATCGGCGAGAATTCGAAATCATCCAGCGAGAACGGATTCGCCCCCGTCGGCTGTTCACCGCCGTAGCGTGCCTGCTGGGTGGCCGCAAACTGACGCGCCAGCTCGGCTTCCGCCTCTGCTTCCTCATCCCAGACTTCCGCTTCCGGCTCTTCAGCGTGATAGCGCTGATGTTGCGATGCTGCAAACTGGCGAGCCAGTTCATCCTGCTGCTGCGCATCGGCCTCATCTTCGTTCATCTCAGCATCAGAGTAGTGCTGATTCTCACGGGCTTTCTCTTCCGCCATTCGCTGGGAAGGCAGTTTAATGCCGAAAGAAGCCAGCTCACGGCGTGTTGGAACGCGAACACGGTTCGGACGCGGTAGCTGCGGACCAATCCCCTCTTTCACCTGCGGACGCGGCGCGTCACCGGCAAGGCTGAATACCGGAGACGCGGCAGCGGCGGTTGCAGCAGCCGCAGCGGCTACGTTTTTCATCCCTGCTGCAGTCGGGGTAATGGCCGGTGTGGGATCAATAACCGGCGCCGGCGGCACGGCGGCGGCAGGTTCAGGAATAGGTTGATACCACGCAGCCAGCTGTTCACGCTCACGCGCACGCTTCTCTTCCACTTCTTCAAAGTAGTAAAGCGGCGGACGCTGGGCTTTAATCTCTTCTTCAGGCTCAACAACCGGCGGTGCAACCTCAGGCTCAGGCTGCGACCAGGCTTGCGGAGCATATTCAGGCTCAGGTTCGGGTTGCCAGGTTTGCTGCACGGGCGTTTCAGGCTGCCAGGTTTCGGGCTGAGCGGGTACGCTCGCCTGCGGTGGCCAGTGATCGGGTGCCGGAGCAATAGTGGGTTCTGGCATCTGCGGCGCGGGAACCTGCTGCCACTCTACGGCCGGAGCTACAGGCTCGACAGACGCAGGGATAGGCTCAGCACCCGGCACATACGGTGTTTGTACGGCAGGCGCTGCCGGAGCCGCCCACGTCTGCGCAGCCGTAGTCGCGGCAGCGGCGGCGGTTAACGGTTCAGTAACTGAGTGACCGTTCAGCAGCGGATCGTATTCGTCATAGTCCATCGGTCGCGCGGCGCTGTTACCAGAGAACAGCACATCGTCGGCCTCTGCGGCAACGCCACGAGCGCTATAGTGAATGTCCTCTTCCGGATCGTCCATGCGTTTTCCGGAGAACAGCGCGGCATCAGTTTTACGCCCCATCGGGTTAGAAAACTTCTCAGCAATGCGCTTACGGCGCGCCAGCGCACCTTTTAAAATTCGGGCACGGCGAGATTCGCGATGCTCCTGGTGCGAAGCCTCGTCGTCATACTCATCTTCTTCGTAGTCGTCTTCCACCCAGGTGTCATCGCGACGGGTACGGTTGCTGGCGAAGGTCAGGATATTGAGGATCCAGCTGCCAATTTTCTCGGCAATGCTCACCCACGACCAGCCGGTAAACAGCGTAAGACCGGCAGCCCAGATGCACAGCAGAGTAATAGTGCCGCCGCTGCTGTGCAGCATCGGCTGCAGCGCGGTGCTGAGCAGGCTGCCCACAACGCCGCCAGAAGCAAAATACCAGATATCATCGGCGTTGATAGCCGCCAGACCACAGGAGGTAAGGATCAGCGCCAGTACGCCAATCAGGCGCAGCGACACCGCAAAGTAGTCGATGTAATCTTCGCTTGCACGGTGTTTCCAGGCAAACCAGCAGCCGCCGACGATGATCACCGGAATGGTGTAAGCCATCACACCAAAGATAAAGAACAGCGTATCCGCAAGCCATGCGCCGGGAATGCCGCCGAGGTTGTGAATAGGCTCATGCCAGGCGGTCTGAGACCAACTGGGATCGGAGGGATTAAAACTGAGTAGTGCCGCCATCAGCCAGATGGCAAAAAGAGCACAAAGGAGGAGCAACGCCTCCAGTAAACGGCGCCCGCTGCTTAACTTTGTCAATCTGACGTCTTTGTCTTCAGTGTATTCCTGGCTCAAGAAAGGCTCTCCAGGTATTAGGCGTATCCTGCCTAAATGCTAAAACGGACAACAGCGCCGGGGATCCCCGGCACTGTTGCTGTATGGATTAACAGGAGTGTAATCAAACTATGTCGATTTTGCACCTGTTCCGTGTTAGCGGGTCTTAATTACCAGACGATTACTCTGTTTGACTTCTTCCATCACTACGTATGTACGCGTGTCGTTGACACCCGGCAGACGCAGCAGGGTTTCGCCCAGCAGTTTACGATACGCCGACATATCCGGTACACGGGTTTTCAACAGGTAGTCGAAATCACCGGAAACCAGATGACACTCTTGAATTTCTTCAAGTTTTTGCACAGCGGCGTTAAATTGCTCAAACACATCCGGTGCACCACGATTCAGAGTAATCTCAACAAATACCAGAAGTGATGCATCAAGATAGTGCGGGTTCAGCAGCGCAGTATAACCCTGTATAAAACCCTGTCTCTCCAGGCGACGTACGCGCTCAAGGCAAGGCGTCGGAGAAAGACCCACTCGTTTAGAAAGCTCGACGTTGGAAATACGTCCATCCTTCTGCAGCTCATTCAGAATGTTACGATCGATGCGGTCGAGATCTTTGCCTGGGCGCTTCTTGCTATCTACCATTATTATTGTCTCTCTGTATTCCTTCCCTACTCCTGTGTTGACTCCTGCCACATCACTGTTCAGAGTCTGCGCCCGTCGTGTATGCCGATCCCATCATCTGAAATACAGCATAACCCAGGGTACGTGTCGGGAAGACCGTTGCCATTCGGCAGCTATCGCTATCACGCATGGCGTCTGTCCACGCCATGCGTGGATGGCGCTAGCCCGGTTAAAAATGGTGTTCTTGTGCATGAAAATTCACCACACAGGAAACACTGATTTTTTCTTCCTAGAATGTTTTCGCAAAAGCACAGGGGATTGTCAAAGCAAAACATCGATTTTTAGTACAACATGCCAGTAATTCATTCTCAGGGTGGGCTGATCCTCATGTTTTCGTCTTATAATCGGCCCAATTTCAGTAGATTTCGTTATGTTAAACGATGAAATATTCACCAATTCATCGGTGAATTCTATTGCACAAATCGTTAACAAAATCGCTGAGGCCTTTTTTTAGCGCCATAAATTCCCTACAATCGCGTGAAATGTCTGCCAACACGAATGAGGATCTCATGGGCACGGCCAAACACAGTAAACTGCTTATTCTTGGTTCTGGACCTGCGGGATACACCGCGGCGGTCTATGCCGCCCGCGCAAACCTGCAACCGGTACTGATTACCGGCATGGAAAAAGGCGGTCAGCTGACCACTACCACGGAAGTGGAAAACTGGCCAGGCGATCCGAATGACCTTACCGGTCCGCTGCTGATGGAGCGTATGCATGAGCATGCGACCAAATTTGATACCGAAATCATCTTTGACCACATCAGCAAGGTCGACCTGCAGAACCGTCCGTTCCGCCTGACCGGCGACAGCGGCGAGTACACTTGCGATGCACTGATCATCGCAACCGGTGCTTCTGCCCGCTATCTGGGTCTGCCTTCTGAAGAAGCGTTCAAAGGTCGTGGCGTGTCTGCCTGCGCCACCTGTGACGGTTTCTTCTATCGCAACCAGAAGGTCGCGGTTATCGGTGGTGGTAACACCGCAGTAGAAGAAGCGCTGTATCTGTCGAACATTGCGTCTGAAGTGCACCTGATTCACCGCCGCGACAGCTTCCGTGCAGAAAAAATTCTGATCAACCGTCTGATGGATAAAGTGGCAAACGGCAACATCGTTCTGCACACCGACCGTACGCTGGAAGAAGTGACCGGCGACCAGATGGGCGTTAGCGGCCTGCGTCTGCGCGATGTGAAGAATACCGACACCGTTGAATCACTGGAAGTCGCTGGCCTGTTTGTGGCAATCGGCCATAGCCCGAACACCGGAATTTTCGACGGTCAGCTCGAGCTGGAAAACGGCTACATCAAAGTGCAGTCCGGGATCCACGGCAACGCCACCCAGACCAGCATCCCGGGCGTCTTTGCCGCGGGCGACGTCATGGACCACATTTACCGTCAGGCGATCACCTCTGCCGGTACCGGCTGTATGGCCGCGCTGGATGCAGAACGTTATCTCGACGGTCTGGCTGAAGCTTGTAAATAATATTTACATATCAGTAACAAAGGTAAATAAGGCGACGAAAAGTCGCCTTTATTTTTGCCCCGTTGTAACATTGCCGTGCCTAAAAATTTGATAACAGCACCTGCTAAGCGCGCAATGAATAAAACCCGTCAACAAGAGCTCACTCGCTGGTTAAAACAGCAAAGCATTCTCTCCCGTCGCTGGCTGACGCTCTCGCGTTTGCTTGGCTTTGTCAGTGGAATATTGATAGTGGCGCAGGCCTGGCTGTTAGCCCGCACGCTCAACCACATGATCATGGAAAACATTCCGCGTGAGGCACTGCTGTTCCCTTTCATCACTCTGGTACTGATTTTTGTGCTTCGTGCCTGGGTGGTCTGGCTACGCGAGCGTGTCGGATTTCACGCCGGGCAGCATATTCGCTTTGAGATTCGCCGACAGGTGCTCGACCGCCTGCAGCAGGCTGGCCCGGCATGGATTCAGGGAAAACCGGCGGGCAGTTGGGCAACGCTGATTCTTGAACAAATTGACGACATGCATGATTACTATGCCCGCTATCTGCCGCAAATGGCGCTGGCCGCCTGCGTTCCGCTACTGATAGTCATCGCTATTTTCCCTTATAACTGGACGGCAGCACTGATTTTACTGTGCACCGCCCCGCTTATTCCGCTGTTTATGGCGCTGGTCGGTATGGGTGCCGCTGACGCAAACCGCCGTAACTTCCTGGCGCTGGCGCGTCTCAGCGGTCACTTCCTTGACCGCCTGCGCGGTATGGAAACCCTGCGCCTGTTTGGCCGTGGCGAAGCAGAAACCGACAACATCCGCGAAGCATCGCAGGATTTTCGGCAGCGAACCATGGAGGTTCTGCGCCTGGCATTCCTCTCCTCTGGCGTACTGGAGTTCTTTACCTCGCTCTCTATCGCGTTAGTGGCGGTCTATTTCGGTTTTTCCTATCTTGGCGAGCTGAACTTTGGTTCCTACGGCCTCGGTGTTACCCTCGCGTCAGGATTCCTGGCGCTGATCCTGGCACCGGAATTCTTCCAGCCGTTGCGCGACCTCGGGACCTTTTACCATGCCAAAGCGCAGGCCGTTGGCGCCGCCGACAGTCTGAAAACGTTCATGGAAAAACCTTTGGCACACCCCGAGGGTGGCGATAAAACGCTGAGCGATAACGAAGCCATCAGCATCACGGCAACCGGTTTACTGCTGAAATCACCGGAAGGTAAAACGCTCGCCGGCCCGCTGGATTTCGATATCCCTGCCGGAACTCGCGTGGTGCTGGTCGGGCAAAGCGGTTCAGGCAAAAGCTCGCTCCTGAACACGCTGGCTGGTTTTCTGCCTTATGAAGGTTCGCTGTTGATTAACGGTGTGGAATTGCGTGACCTCGCGCCCGACGGCTGGCGACGCCTGCTGAGCTGGGTGGGTCAGAACCCGCAGCTCCCGGCAGCCACCCTGCGGGAGAACGTCCTGCTGGCCTGGCCGAATGCGACAGAAGCACAGCTTCAGTCTGCGCTTGAACGTGCCTGGGTGAATGAGTTTGTTGCCGATCTGCCGCAGGGCATTGATACACCGGTGGGCGATCAGGCCGCTGGGTTATCCGTCGGCCAGGCCCAGCGTATTGCCGTCGCGCGTGCGCTGCTCACCCCCTGTCGCCTGCTGCTGCTCGATGAACCTGCCGCCAGCCTTGATGCTCACAGCGAACAACGCGTCATGCAGGCCTTAACCGAGGCTTCGACCCGTCAGACGACGCTAATGGTGACGCACCAGCTGGAAGATCTCACCGACTGGGATGCCATCTGGGTGATGCACGACGGCAGGCTGGTGCAGCAGGGTCGCTATCAGGATCTCGCACAAGTGGAAGGTCCGTTCGCCACATTACTGGCTCATCGTCAGGAGGACATTTAAATGCGCGCACTGCTTCCCTATCTGGCGCTGTATAAACGCCACAAATGGCTGCTGACTCTTGGCGTTGTCCTGGCTATCGTTACCCTGCTGGCGAGTATCGGCCTGCTGACGCTTTCCGGCTGGTTCCTTTCGGCCTCCGCGGTGGTTGGCGTCGCCGGGATCTACAGTTTTAACTATATGCTTCCCGCAGCCGGTGTTCGCGGGGCGGCAATCATTCGTACCGCCGGGCGCTACTTCGAGCGTCTGGTGAGCCATGACGCCACGTTCCGTGTGCTGCAGCACCTGCGGGTCTTTACCTTCAGCAAACTGCTCCCTCTCTCCCCTGCCGGGCTGGCGCGTTTTCGCCAGGGCGAGCTGCTCAACCGCATCGTGGCGGATGTCGATACGCTCGATCACCTCTATCTGCGCGTCATCTCCCCAATGGTGGGCGCGCTGGTGGTTATCGTGGTGGTCACCCTTGGCCTTAGCGTGCTGGATGTCACCATCGCGCTTACCCTGGGCGGTATCATGCTGTTGACTCTGTTTATCCTGCCACCGCTGTTCTACCGCGCCGGAAAGCCAACCGGCGAAAGCCTGACGCAGCTGCGCGGGCAGTATCGCCAGCAGCTCACTTCATGGCTACAGGGCCAGGCGGAGCTGTCGGTATTTAACGCCAGTACCCGTTACCGTCAGCAGATGGAACAGACCGAGATGAACTGGCATGAAGCCCAGCGTCGGCAGTCCGAGCTCACTGCCCTCTCCCAGGCCATGATGCAGCTTATCGGCGGCGCGGCGGTTATTGCCATGCTGTGGATGGCCGCCGGAGGCGTCGGTGGTAACACGCAGCCTGGCGCGCTGATTGCCCTCTTTGTCTTCTGCGCGCTGGCGGCATTTGAAGCCCTGGCACCGGTTACCGGAGCCTTCCAGCACCTGGGCCAGGTTATTGCCTCCGCCATTCGCATTACGGAAATTACCGAACAACGCCCGGAAGTCACCTTCCCGGCGCATGAATCTACCGCCCCTGCGCAGGTGAGTCTCCAGCTCAACGACGTGCGTTTTGCTTATCCGCAGCAGGCGCAGCCAGCGCTGAACGGCGTGACCCTGCAGGTGAATGCCGGTGAGCATGTCGCGATTCTTGGCCGCACCGGCTGCGGTAAATCGACGCTGCTGCAGTTGCTGACCCGTGCCTGGGGCCCTCAGCAGGGCGAAGTGCTGTTGAACGGTCGCCCGGTCAGCGAGCTTTCTGAAGCGGCACTGCGCCAGACCATGAGCGTGGTGCCGCAGCGTGTTCACCTCTTCAGCGCCACCCTTCGCGATAACCTGTTGCTGGCAAAGCCTGGGGCGACGGATGATGAGTTAAATGCAGTATTAGCACGAGTCGGACTGGAGAAGCTGCTGGATGACGGCGGGATCAATAGCTGGCTCGGTGAAGGCGGCCGTCAGCTCTCCGGCGGCGAGCTGCGTCGCCTGGCCATTGCCCGTGCGCTGCTGCACGATGCACCGCTGATGTTACTGGATGAACCTACCGAAGGTCTGGATGCAGCAACGGAAAGCCAGGTGCTTGATTTACTTGCCGATGTAATGCGTGAAAAGACGCTGCTGATGGTCACTCACCGCCTGCGCGGACTGGCCCGTTTTAACCAAATTATAGTGATGGACAACGGACAAATTATTGAGCATGGTAGTCACTCAGAATTGTTGGCGAAACAGGGGCGCTACTACCAGTTTAAGCAGCGTCTGTAAGCTACCATATACCTTAATTGCCTTGCTTGTTATGAGGTCGTCCTGGCATGCGTTTGGTTCAGCTGTCTCGTCACTCTATCGCGTTTCCGTCGCCAGAAGGCGCGCTGCGTGAACCTAATGGGCTGCTGGCCTTAGGCGGCGATCTTAGCCCGGCACGGCTGCTGATGGCCTATCAGCGCGGCATTTTCCCCTGGTATTCGCCGGGGGATCCTATCCTGTGGTGGTCTCCCGATCCGCGTGCCGTGCTGTGGCCTGAAGAGTTTCACGTCAGCCGCAGCATGAAGCGCTTCCATAAAACCTCGCCGTATCGGGTCACCCTTAACCACGCCTTCGAGCGGGTAGTGGCAGGCTGTGCCAGCGATCGTGACGAAGGGACGTGGATCACCCACGATATTGTACAGGCCTATCACCGCTTGCATGAGCTGGGCCACGCCCACTCCGTGGAGGTGTGGCAAGGCGCTGAACTGGTGGGGGGAATGTACGGCGTTTCGCAGGGCGCGCTGTTTTGCGGCGAGTCAATGTTCAGCCTCGCGGA
The DNA here is from genome assembly GCF_003634235.1 of Yokenella regensburgei. Classification (NCBI taxonomy): domain Bacteria; kingdom Pseudomonadati; phylum Pseudomonadota; class Gammaproteobacteria; order Enterobacterales; family Enterobacteriaceae; genus Yokenella; species Yokenella regensburgei. The sequence continues at coordinate 1,950,572 of NZ_RBIZ01000003.1, forward strand.
GAATGCCTCTAAAACCGCACTGCTGGTGTTCTGTGAGGACTTTATCCACCAGGGCGGTCAACTCATCGATTGCCAGGTGATAAACAGCCACACCGCGTCTCTGGGCGCAACAGAAGTCCCCCGCCGTGACTACCTCGAGTGGCTTTCCGCATTGCGCATACAGTCGCTCAAGGAGAAATGCTGGGTCCCCAGGACACTCTTTTCCCCGCTAAGGTAAATGTTTTCGGCACATTTTCTTATCACGGTGATATAATTGTCGCGAAGAGTCGCTTCTGCATGTTGCCCCGCCGCCGTTTGGGACTGTCCGAGTCGCTTTAATCCGCTGCTCCCCCCTTTACGTTTGCGCTGTCATACGGCTATTGGTATGGCATCAGGGCAATGCGCAAAAACGACTTTTGCGTTTTTAGCGCACAAATCTTTACTTAATTGCTGAATTTCGGCATTATCTTGCCGGTTCAAAACTACGGTAGTGATACCCCAGAGGACTAGATGGCCAAAGAAGACAATATTGAAATGCAGGGTACCGTTCTTGAAACGTTACCTAACACTATGTTCCGCGTAGAACTGGAAAACGGTCACGTGGTAACTGCGCATATTTCCGGTAAAATGCGTAAGAACTACATCCGCATTCTGACGGGCGACAAAGTGACTGTTGAGCTGACCCCGTACGACCTGAGCAAAGGCCGCATTGTCTTCCGTAGTCGCTAATTGATCCCCAGCCGTAATCCTGCTGCGCACAACTGCCCGGGATTATGTAGCCTGTAACTGCTCTGTGTCACACAGGGCAGTTTTTTTATTTCCGCACCTTGCCAATCTCCCCTTCTGCAACTGTTATTACTGGTACTTTCAATAGCCTGTAAAACGGTGGCAAAATGCCTCGCCTTTCTGATTTTCCAGTGCTGGTGTTTTTTGTTTGCCTGCTGCTGTTCTGGGTGGCGAATCTCATCTCACGCCTGTTGTATCGCCGTTATCGGGATAATGAACCCGAGAAAGAGAACTACAACCTGCTGCTCGGCGCGGTTTTAAGTATCCTGGCATTGCTGATTGGCTTTACCTTTTCCATGGCGGTGAGCCGTTATGACATGCGCAAGAATTATGAGGAAGAGGAAGCTAACGCCATTGGCACAGAATGGTTACGTGCAGATTTACTGGCGGCAAGTGAGTCAGGTGCCGTAAAAACGCTGCTACGACAGTACCTTGACCAGCGCATTCTGTTTTATCACTCCCGTAGTCCGGCAGAATTACAGAAAATAAATAATGATACGGCGGTCATTCAGGATAATTTATGGCGCATTGTCAGCCAGCAGGCCCGTGAATCGCAGACTCCGGTGATGCAGTTAGTGGCCAGCGGCATGAATGATGTATTTAATCGTTCGGGATATACTCAGGCCGCCTGGTGGAACCGAATTCCGCGGTCCGCATGGACACTCTTATTTATCCTGTCGATGTTCTGTATGGGGATGATAGGGTTTCGTAATTCGGCGCAAAAGAAAGCGACCTTCCCCTGGCTGCTGCCCACCGTATTTTCCTTCGCCTTCGCGCTGATTGCCGATATAGACAGCCCACGCGGGGGAATTATTCGTATTCAGGCGCAAAACTTGCTGGCGCTGGAAGCCTCATTGCCGCCGGTCGCTAAAAAATAAAAAAGCCGGGAAAATTCCCGGCTTTCTGGAGTGCGGCAGAATTAATGTGCCGCTTCTGGTTTGTGCTTCTGCGCGGCCTGGAAGTCATAGGTCAGCGCATTTTTCTCTTTATCGAGCGATACCGTCACCTGGCCGCCGTCAACCAGAGAACCAAACAGCAGTTCGTTAGCCAGCGGTTTTTTCAGGTTGTCCTGGATAACTCGCGCCATTGGGCGTGCACCCATGGCACGGTCGTAGCCTTTATCCGCCAGCCAGTCACGCGCTTCCTGGCTCACTTCCAGAGAAACACCTTTCTGATCCAGCTGAACCTGCAGCTCGACGATGAACTTATCAACCACCTGGTGGATCACGTCGGTAGAGAGGTGATCGAACCAGATAATGTTGTCGAGACGGTTACGGAACTCCGGCGTAAAGATCTTCTTGATCTCATCCATCGCGTCCGGACTGTTGTCCTGCTGGATAAGGCCAATCGATTTACGTTCGGTTTCACGCACCCCGGCGTTGGTGGTCATCACCAGCACGACGTTGCGGAAATCCGCCTTACGGCCGTTGTTGTCGGTCAGCGTACCGTTGTCCATCACCTGCAGCAGCAGGTTAAAGACGTCCGGGTGCGCTTTCTCGATTTCGTCCAGCAGCAGTACCGCATGCGGATGCTTGATAACCGCATCGGTCAGCAGACCGCCCTGGTCGAAACCAACGTATCCCGGAGGCGCACCAATCAAACGACTAACCGTGTGGCGTTCCATATACTCGGACATATCAAAACGCAGCAGCTCAATACCGAGCGCTTTCGCCAGCTGCACCGTGACCTCGGTTTTCCCGACCCCGGTTGGCCCGGCGAACAGGAAAGAACCCACAGGTTTGTGCTCATGGCCGAGGCCCGCACGGCTCATCTTGATAGCCTCGGTTAAGGCTTCGATGGCAGTCCCCTGGCCAAAGACCAGCATTTTCAGACGCTCGCCCAGATTCTTCAGCGTATCGCGATCGCTTTGCGAGACGCTCTTCTCCGGGATACGCGCAATACGCGCCACCACGGATTCGATATCCGCCACGTTGACCGTTTTCTTACGCTTGCTGGCCGGCATCAGACGCGCACGGGCGCCCGCTTCATCGATAACGTCAATCGCCTTATCCGGCAGGTGACGATCGTTGATGTATTTCACCGCCAGCTCCACCGCCGCACGCACCGCTTTCGCGGTATAACGCACATCGTGGTGCGCTTCGTACTTCGGCTTCAGGCCGTTGATAATCTGTACGGTTTCTTCCACCGTCGGCTCAGTAATATCGATTTTCTGGAAACGACGCGCCAGCGCCCTGTCCTTCTCAAAGATATTGCTGAATTCCTGGTAGGTGGTTGAGCCAATCACCCGGATTTTGCCGCTGGAGAGCAGCGGTTTAATCAGGTTTGCGGCATCGACCTGGCCGCCAGAAGCTGCCCCGGCACCGATAATGGTGTGGATCTCGTCAATGAACAGAATGCTGTTACTGTCCTGCTCAAGCTGCTTCAGCAGCGCCTTAAAGCGTTTTTCAAAATCGCCGCGATATTTGGTGCCCGCCAGCAGCGAGCCAATATCGAGCGAGTAGATGGTGCAGTCGGCGATAACTTCGGGAACGTCGCCCTGCACGATGCGCCAGGCAAGCCCTTCCGCGATGGCGGTTTTACCCACCCCGGATTCGCCCACCAGCAGCGGGTTGTTTTTACGACGACGGCACAGAACCTGAATAGCGCGTTCCAGCTCTTTTTCGCGGCCAATCAGCGGATCGATTCCGCCAACGCGAGCAAGTTGGTTGAGATTGGTGGTGAAGTTTTCCATACGTTCCTCCCCGCCTGCTTGCTCTTCGTTATTCGGCTGGCTCCCGGAGTCGGAAGACTGGCTCGGCTCATCTTTACGTGTGCCGTGAGAAATGAAGTTCACCACATCAAGGCGGCTGACTTCGTGTTTGCGCAGCAGGTAAGCCGCTTGCGACTCCTGCTCGCTGAAAATGGCCACGAGGACATTCGCACCGGTGACTTCGCTACGGCCAGAAGACTGGACGTGGAAGACCGCGCGCTGCAGGACACGCTGGAAGCTGAGCGTCGGTTGTGTATCGCGCTCTTCTTCACTGACGGGCAGGACGGGTGTGGTTTGTTCGATGAAGGCTTCCAGTTCCTGGCGCAGAGCGACCAGGTCCACAGAGCAGGCTTCCAGCGCCTCACGGGCCGAGGGGTTGCTAAGCAGAGCCAGCAACAGATGCTCGACGGTCATAAACTCATGACGGTGCTCGCGCGCTCTGGCGAAAGCCATGTTTAAACTGAGTTCCAGTTCTTGATTGAGCATAGGCACCTCCCCCAATTTTCATGCCTGTCTTCAGGCTTGTTCCAGCGTACACAGCAACGGGTGCTCGTTCTCCCTCGCGTAGCGGTTCACCATCGCCACTTTGGTTTCTGCAACCTCGGCGGTAAACACACCGCAAATGGCCTTACCTTGATAATGAACCGTGAGCATCAGTTGCGTTGCACGTTCTACATCATAAGAAAAGAATTTTTGTAACACGTCAATAACAAACTCCATCGGAGTGTAGTCATCATTGACTAATATCACTTTATACATAGATGGCGGTTTCAGCGCATCGCGCAGTTTGTCTTCAACAAGCTGGTCAAAATCCAGCCACTCTCTGGTCTTGCTCATCGTCAGTCATCATCTTCAGTTGCCGGTGCTGACAGGCCAATGCCTGTCACTGACAAGAGTGTATGCACATAATTGAATCTACATGAGAACATAGATAACTATCATCTATTGTTGCCATCCGCGACATCTGTCACATTCCCCAGCAATAGCGTTAACTGCTTCAAATTTTGACGCATTTTCCACCGTTTCGCGACCCCATCCTCTTGACGCGATGCCTGATTTATCTAAATTGTACAGGCGAGAGTTGGCGAGGATTTGAACAACCCCTGACTCCACCACCGGTTCATTCCATCTACTTATAAAGATTTACGAAGGATGTCGAAGTATGGAAATGGGTACTGTCAAGTGGTTCAACAATGCCAAGGGGTTCGGTTTCATTTGCCCCGAGGGCGGTGGCGAAGACATTTTCGCCCATTACTCCACCATTCAGATGGATGGTTACAGAACGCTAAAAGCCGGGCAACCTGTTCGGTTTGATGTCCACCAGGGCCCCAAAGGCAATCACGCCTCTGTTATCGTGCCCGTTGAAGCAGAAGCAGTTGCATAGCTCTTCGCTTCATTGTGTACATCCCGCAGACAAAATGCCAGTCCTTATGACTGGCATTTTTTTATCATTTCTTACTCGCGGGCCAGCGCATCGACCGGATCAAGCCTTGCGGCGTTGCGCGCCGGAAGCCAGCCGAAAAGGACGCCGGTCAGCGTCGAGCAGAAAAACGCCGTCAGCAGCGCCAGCGGTGAAAAACCGATTTCCCAGCCCGGCAAGAACAGCTGTAACACGAAAGCAATCAGTAGCGACAGCGACACACCCAGTGCGCCCCCCACCAGACATACCAGCACGGCTTCAATCAGAAACTGCTGCAGCACGTCGCTTGCTCGTGCGCCCACCGCCATGCGGATGCCAATCTCCCGGGTACGTTCCGTGACCGATACCAGCATAATATTCATTACGCCAATACCGCCCACCACCAGCGAGATCACCGCGACCAGCGTCAGGAACAGCTGAAGTGTATGTGTGGTTCTTTCCGCGGTTTTCAAGAGGCTGTCCATGTTCCAGGTGAAGAAATCCTTCTTCCCATGGCGTAGCGTCAGCAGGCGGGTGAGGTTTTCTTCCGCCTGCGCGCTGTCCTGGCCCTCTTTCACCCGAACGGTAATCGAGTTCAGCCACGACTGACCAATAACCCGCCCGGACATGGTGGTATAAGGCAACCAGATACGCAGCACTTTGCTGCTGCCGAACATCGACTGTTTCTCGTCGGCAACACCGATGACCGTCGCGGGCATATTACCGACCAGAATGATTTCGCCCACCACGCTCGCTTTATCAGGAAAGAGCTGTCGGCGGCTGTTGCTGTCGAGCACGGCTACCTGCGCACGCCCGTTAAGCTGGATATCGTTAAAGGTATTACCTTCGCTAAAGGTCATCCCGTAGACGTTAAAATACTGCCCGCTGACGCCTTCGGCGTTCGCCGCCACGTCGATATTTCCTTTACGCAAACGCAGGCTTTTGGAGACCGCAGGCGTTGCAGAGCTCACCCACGGCTGCTTTTGTATCGCCAGCAAATCGTCATATTTCAACGACTGCTGAAAGCGCGGATCGTCATCACCGAAATCCTTACCGGGATAGATGTCGATGGTATTGGTGCCGATAGCGCGGATATCAGCCAGTACCATCTGCTTTGCCGCGTCACCCACCACCACGATAGAGACCACCGAGGCAATCCCAATGATGATACCGAGCATGGTCAGCAGGGTGCGCATCTTGTTCGCCGCCAGCGCACGCCAGGCCATCGACATCGCTTCACGAAAACCACTGGTAAACTGACGCCAGCTGGAGGGTTCATCGATCACCGTGTCTTCAAAAGCCTGCCCAGCGGCAGCCGATGACGGAGGATTAGCGACAATTTCCCCATCCCGAATTTCGATTATCCGCTCCGCCTGACGAGCCACCTGCGGATCGTGGGTGACGATAATCACCGTATGCCCCTGCTCTTTGAGCTGGTGCAGAATACTCATCACCTCTTCACCGGAGTGGCTGTCCAGCGCACCGGTCGGTTCATCGGCGAGGATCACCTGCCCGCCGTTCATCAGCGCGCGGGCGATACTCACCCTCTGCTGCTGGCCACCAGAAAGCTGCGATGGCTGATAATCGACCCGCTCCCCGAGCCCGAGACGCTCAAGCAGCTGGTGTGCCCGCTGCTGGCGAGCCTTTCTCTCGGTACCGGCGTACACCGCCGGGATCTCAACGTTCTGCGCCGCGCTCAGGTGCGACAGCAAATGATAACGCTGGAAGATAAAGCCAAAGTGCTCCCTTCTGAGCCGTGCCAGCGCGTCACCGTCGAGCGTCGCCACGTCGGTACCCGCCACCTGATAGGTGCCGCTGGTCGGTTTATCCAGACAGCCGAGAATATTCATCAGCGTCGATTTTCCCGAACCGGAAGCCCCGACAATCGCCACCATCTCTCCGGCGGCGATGCTGAGGGTGATGCCTTTCAGCACCTCGACGCTGTCCTCCCCGGAGGGATAGCTACGGCGAATATCCTTCAGCTCGAGCAGCGCGGTCATTTCGCCGCTCCGGGCTTGCTTTCACCGGTGATGACTTCATCGCCCTCTTGCAGGCCTTTGGTGATTTCAACGTCGGTATCATTACGCGCGCCAATAGTGACCTCGCGCGTTTTCACCTCGCCGTTACGCAGCAGGCGGACGTTGTAGCGATTATCGCCAACAACATCGCCCAGCGCCGACAGCGGAATGGTCAGCACGTTATCCACCCCGGCAAGCTGAATATGGACCTGAGCGGTCATTTCCAGACGCAGGATCCCCTTCGGGTTCGGCACTTCAAAACGCGCAAAGTAGAAAATCGCGTCATTCACTTTTTCCGGAGTCGGCAGAATATCTTTCAATACCCCTTCAAAGCGGGTCATCGGGTCGCCAAGCACGGTAAACCAGGCTTTTTGCCCCGGGCGCAGGTGAATGACGTCCGCCTCGGAAACCTGTGCCTTCACCAGCATCGTACTGAGGTCAGCAAGCGTCAGAATGTTCGGTGCCTGCTGGGCGGCAATCACGGTCTGCCCCTGCAGCGTGGTAATTTGCGTTACCTCACCCGCCATCGGCGCCACGATACGGGTGTAGTCGAGGTTCGTTTTCGCCGTATCGAGAGTGGCCTGGTTACGTTTAATTTGCGCTTCAATGGTGCCAATCTGCGCCGCTTTAACCGCCACGTCGGTGGCCGCCTGATCCAGCTCCTGGCGCGAAATCAGATTATTTTTCACCAGCTGCTGCTGGCGGGTTAGGGTCACCTGTGCCAGTTTGAATTCAGCACGCGCCTGACGCAGCTGCGCACGCAGCTCCATCAGCGTGGCTTCCACCTCACGGATCTGGTTCTCCGCCTGATCGGGATCGATAACCCCGAGCAGCTGATCTTTTTTCACCTTGTCGCCAATGTTCACCGACAGCGTTTTCAGCTGCCCGCTCACCTGAGCGCCGACATCAACTTTACGCAGGGCGTCGAGTTTGCCTGTCGCCAGCACACTCTGTTCAAGCGCACCCTTGCGGACAATCAGCGTCTGATAGTGGGGCTGCGGGGCGTTCAACGTCCGCCACAGCCAGATCCCGGCGATAACCACCAGCACGGCCAGGATCCAGTAAACCTTTTTGCTTCTTCCCTTCAATTTCATAAACCGTCCAGATTCATGCGCAAGCATAGATAAAGGTTGATTGTATCTAAACATCGCTTCAACGAAAGCCTCTCTATTTAAGCAGGGCTTAATTCGTTTAGAAAACATTAACTCAGCACCTGATGAAATAGCCTCCAGTTAAATGGAAACTTCTCGGGTTTTATCATGTCTTCTGTGATTGAAATATCAGATATTGCGACGGAACAGCCAAAATCAGGTTGGCAGCTTTTTCGTTTTCTTTGCCAGGGCAAAATCACCCCTGGTAATTCATGGCGTAAAGCGTCCTACCGTCGTAAATTCATGCTGCGATCGATGGCCATTCCTTTCAGTACCGCACGCCTGATGAAAGAGCTCTCTCGTGAGCCACGCTTACTGCAGTTGCTGCAGGCGCAACCCGGGTTGCCATGTCGTGTACATCGCCCGTGGCTATCGATGAACATTAACCGCAGACAGGCATCCAAAGCGCTGGCGTGCCACTACCGGACGCTCAGCCGGCTTCTGCCACCCGCGGTGCTGAACGGCTACCTCACGCGTCATGGGGTCAAGCTCGCCAGCCTGACCGGCAAAGACGAGCAGACCTACACCATCCGTCTTGGTGCTGACTCTATGATGGATAAAGAAGGTGAAGCGACGCTGATGTTTTACGATGCCGAAAACACGCTGCTGGCGGAGCTCACGTTCACCCTGTGTCAGCCAGGCGGCGCGAACACGCTGTATATTGGCGGGTTACAGGGGCCGAAAGCGCACGTACCACACGAGCGCATTCAGCTTGCCACTAAAGCCTGTCACGGCCTGTTTCCGAAACGCCTGCTGGTTGAGGCCGCCATGGCGCTGAGTAGCGTGCTGTCGGTAGAAGAGATTCGTGCGGTCAGCAACGAAACGCATATCTATCGCAGCATCCGCTATCGCAAGAAAAAGCAGGACAAGCTGCACGCGGACTACAACGGCTTCTGGGATTCTCTGGGAGCGGCCCCGGACAGCAAAGGTGACTTTATTCTGCCGTTGACCATGCCGCGAAAAGCCATGGAAGACATCGCCAGTAAAAAACGCGCGGAATATCGCCGCCGCTATACCCTGCTCGACAGCCTGATTGAGCAGACGGTTAACACCATCCGCCGTTAATCCGCCCTCCCGCGTGCCAGCCACAGCACGCGGGAAAACATTTTGCGCAGTAGCGTCGGAACAGCCTCCACGCCGCGACGCCCTGCCTCCATCGCCACCTCAATAGCCAGATCCGGCTTCGATGAACGATGAATCGCTTTGGTGATAACCCGGCGCATGTTCATGGGTACATCCGGTGGGATCTGCGCCACGCGATGATAAACGTCGTCAAACCCCTGCCGATACATAAAGTGTTCCATATCCATTGCCGGCAGCATGGTAAGGTGCACACGTTCCAGCTCCCGGTCACCGTCGAGCAGGCTGCGCACCGTAGCGGCGTACTTTTTCCCGGCCTCATCGCCATCAACCAGCACGTGCCACTCAATCCCCATCCGGCGGGCAAACCGAATGAGCGGCTTCAACCCCGACTGCGCAAACTCAATCACCTTAACGCCTTCGGCATCAAAGTGGTGGCCACACTGGCGCGCCAGTTCGTTAATCACCCAGGTTTCAGTCTCGCCTTCCACCAGTAGCCAGCAACGGGAGAACAACGACGAGGCGCGATTAAAGCGAATATGGAAAGCAATGCGGCGACCATCTTCAGCGTTCAGTCCCCCGGCGCCCAGGCGCCAGGCCGCCACGCGGGACGACTCTCGCACCAGACGGCAGACATGCTCAACCGGAGTCATCGACAGCAGCTCACCTGAGTTAGTGGTGGTCACCTGCTGTAACGGCAGAAGATTGAGCAAATGCCAGGCGACGGAGAGCATGATCGGGTGCAGACGAGTTTCCGGATCTTCCACCAACAGCAGCGGTCGGGCGTCTTTATCCAGCCTGACCGTCCCTTTCGCCTGCAATAGCGTGGAGAACAGCCCCAGCAGAATCACCCGGTGGCTGCGCCCACCGGGTTTATCGATCATACGGTTGATGATATCGAGATAGCGCCAGCTGCGCTGCTCGTCGTGAGAGCGGCGGCGCATCAGACGGTGGCGCGACTGCGCGGTACCCTGCTCGGAAAAATAGTGTTCCAGCAGCTGCACCATGGCAGACAGCCCCTGGCGAATCTGTCCGTCCGACAAGTTTTGCGGGCTGCTGACCAGCTCGCGGGAAAGAAAATCAAGCTGGCGGGCGGTAATTTCGACGTCCGGGACGTTGGGGACCGTACCGTTGCGGATGCGCCGCATAAAACGCGCATCGCGCAGGCGCAGCACCGGCATCAGGCGGATCAGGTGATGCGCCAGGTTGTCGATATCATCAAGGTCAAGCGCCCGACCCCGCCCATCAAGGAAGCTGCGCAGCGTCATGACGCTATCGTCTTCCGCAAGCTCCCCTTCCAGACGGTAAAAAATGCGCTGGTAACCATCATCACAAGGTACCCAGCCATCCGCCAGTGGACGATAACGCCGCACCCGATGACGGCCCGGCTCCAGCTCGCGGAAAGTCAGAATAATATGCAGATGATGTTCCCGACCTTGCACATCTCCCGGTGGAAACCAGAAGTCATCGCGCACAAAATGATAGAGCTCTTCTTCCGGTGACAGCAGCAGCGTCAGGGCATCGAGCAGGCTGGACTTGCCCCAGGCGTTTTCACCTATCAGCACGTTATTCTGCTCGAGCGTCAACGACAGGCGGTTGATACCGCGAAAACCAACAATCTCAATCCGTTCCAGAAGCATAACCCCTCCGACTTTCTCCTTTAGCTATCAGCAGTATAGCGATCCACAAAGAAACTGAACACCTGACAAAAGATGTCATTTTATTAATTAATGTCGTGAATAATTAGCCCTTATTAAACCAAGAAAGTTCTCATTTTATTGGGCGGGTTTACTTTCAGTCGAAGCATTCTACACTTACTGGTACCTCATATATTCAAAAGGAATTTTGCGGAGTTGCCAAAAATTAAACTCACGGAGCATTTTTAACTGGTTAAGGGATGGCATTCGATTCTAAAATAGCGAGTCTTTAATTATCTCGTCATCCCTTGTGACGATTAATCAACGACCAGCACGGAGTTGCCGTCGCTGTTACTCTTATTATTTGAGGTGGTTATGTTCAGAAAATTAGCAGCAGAATGCTTTGGTACATTCTGGCTAGTGTTTGGTGGTTGCGGTAGTGCTGTTCTGGCTGCAGCATTCCCGGAACTGGGAATTGGATTTGTGGGTGTTGCGCTGGCATTTGGTTTAACCGTACTGACTATGGCGTTTGCCGTAGGCCATATTTCCGGTGGTCATTTTAACCCGGCAGTCACTTTAGGCCTGTGGGCCGGTGGCCGTTTCCCGGCAAAAGACGTGATTGGTTATATTATTGCCCAGGTTATCGGCGGTATTATTGCTGCAGCCGTGCTGTACGTGGTTGCCAGCGGTAAAGCCGGCTTTGACGCGGCGGCCAGCGGCTTTGCTTCCAACGGTTATGGCGACCACTCGCCGGGCGGCTATTCCATGCTGTCTGCAATTGTGATTGAAATTGTCCTGACCTGTGGTTTCCTGCTGGTTATCCACGGTGCAACGGATAAAAACGCCCCGGCTGGCTTTGCCCCAATCGCTATCGGTCTGGCATTAACTCTGATCCACCTGATCAGTATTCCAGTAACCAACACCTCGGTTAACCCGGCCCGTAGTACCGCGGTCGCGATTTTCCAGGGCGGCTGGGCGCTGCAGCAGCTGTGGCTGTTCTGGGTGATGCCAATCATCGGCGGTATTCTCGGCGGCGTGCTCTACCGCACCCTGCTCGAAAAACGCAACTAAGCCTTATACGCTTCTCACGCCCGGCCATGCTCAGCATCGCCGGGCGTTTTTTATGCGGTGGCTATTTACTGAATCAGGGGAATTCGGTAGTGTCTGGGGCGCTGTTTTTATACTCACGGGACCGGGCCGTTCATGCTTTCAGGATTGTTGATTATTCTTCTGCCGCTTATTGCTGGCTACCTAATACCCCTTCGCCATCAAGGGGCACTCAGGCTCATTAACCGTTTACTGAGCTGGATTGTTTACGTCATTCTATTTTTCATGGGCATCAGCCTGGCGTTTCTCGATAATCTCTCGAGCAACCTGCTTGCCATTCTGCACTATTCCGTCGTCAGTATAGTGGTCATTCTGTTGTGCAATATTGTGGCGCTGTTGTGGCTCGAACGTTCGTTGCCCTGGCGCCACCAGCATCAACAGGAAAAATTACCCTCGCGAATTGCCATGGCACTGGAATCATTAAAACTGTGCGGCGTGGTGGTGATTGGTTTCGCGCTAGGACTGACCGGTTTGCCTATTTTGCAACATGCGACAGAGGCCAGCGAATATACGCTGATTTTCCTGCTGCTGCTGGTTGGTATTCAGTTGCGTAATAATGGCATGACCTTAAAACAGATCGTGCTGAACCGCCGTGGAATGATTGTGGCGGTCATTGTTGCCGTCAGCTCGCTGGCGGGTGGCGTGATTAATGCTTTTATTCTCGACCTGCCAATAAAAACCGGAATGGCAATGGCCTCTGGTTTTGGCTGGTATTCCCTGTCCGGTATTCTGCTAACCGAATCTTTTGGCCCGGTCATCGGCAGCGCCGCCTTCTTTAACGATCTGGCGCGCGAACTGATTGCTATTATGCTAATCCCAGGACTGGTTCGCCGCAGCCGTTCTACCGCGCTCGGCCTGTGTGGCGCCACCTCAATGGACTTTACGTTGCCGGTACTGCAGCGCTCCGGCGGTGTAGAAATCGTGCCCGCCGCGATTGTGCATGGCTTTATCCTCAGCCTGCTGGTTCCGCTTCTGATGGCATTTTTCTCCGCCTGATACTCCTCTGGCGGTAGTCTCACTACCGCCAAAATTGCGCTAAATCAATCTCCCTTTAAGTTGTGTCAGAAATGCCTTTTCAGCGGTTTGTCTGAGGCATAATCTCAAACATGTATATCAAATATAACTTTAAAAGGTGTGACCATGTTTTGTGTGCAATGTGAACAAACCATTCGTACCCCGGCAGGCAATGGCTGCTCTTACGCGCAAGGTATGTGCGGTAAAACCGCTGAAACGTCTGACCTGCAGGATCTGCTGATCGCCGCACTGCAGGGGCTCTCCGCCTGGGCGGTAAAAGCGCGTGAATACGGAATTGTCGACCACGACATCGACAGCTTTGCGCCACGTGCCTTCTTCTCTACGCTGACCAACGTTAACTTCGACTCCCCGCGCATCGTCGGCTATGCCCGTCAGGCCATTGCTATGCGTGAAGCGCTGAAGACCCAGTGCCTGGCGATTGATACCGCCGCCGCCGTTGATAACCCGATGGCGAATCTGCAACTGGTGAGCGACGATCTGGGCGAACTGCAGCGTCAGGCCGCAGAATTTACCCCAAACAAAGATAAAGCGGCGATTGGCGAGAACATTCTCGGCCTGCGTCTGCTGTGCCTGTACGGCCTGAAAGGTGCGGCTGCCTATATGGAGCACGCCCACGTTCTCGGCCAGTACGACAACGACATCTACGCGCAGTATCATAAAATCATGGCGTGGCTGGGCACCTGGCCTGCGGACATGAACGCGCTGCTGGAATGCTCAATGGAAATCGGCCAGATGAACTTCAAAGTGATGAGCATCCTCGACGCCGGTGAAACCAGCACCTACGGCCACCCGACCCCGACTCAGGTCAACGTCAAAGCGGTTGCCGGGAAAGCTATTCTGATTTCTGGTCACGACCTGAAAGATCTCTACAACCTGCTGCAGCAAACCGAAGGTACCGGCGTTAACGTCTACACCCACGGTGAAATGCTGCCAGCACACGGTTATCCGGAACTGCGTAAATTCAAACACCTGGTCGGTAACTACGGCAGCGGCTGGCAGAACCAGCAGGTGGAATTCGCTCGCTTCCCGGGGCCGATTGTCATGACCTCTAACTGCATCATCGACCCAACCGTTGGGGCTTACGATGAGCGCATCTGGACCCGCAGCATCGTCGGCTGGCCGGGTGTAAGTCACCTGGAAGGCGACGATTTTGCCCCGGTGATTGCCCAGGCGCAGCAGATGGCAGGCTTCCCGTATAGCGAAATTGAACACCTGATCACCGTCGGCTTCGGCCGTCAGACGCTGCTTGGCGCCGCCGACTCGCTTATCGATCTCGTCAGCCGTGAAAAATTGCGTCACATCTTCCTCGTCGGTGGCTGTGACGGCGCGCGCGGCGAACGTAACTACTTCACCGATTTCGCGACCAGCGTACCGGATGATTGCCTGATCCTGACCCTTGCCTGCGGTAAATACCGTTTCAACAAGCTGGAGTTCGGCGATATCGAAGGTCTGCCGCGTCTGATTGACGCCGGTCAGTGTAACGATGCGTACTCTGCGATTATCCTCGCGGTTACCCTGGCGGAGAAACTGGGCTGCGGCGTCAACGATCTGCCGCTGTCTCTGGTGCTCTCCTGGTTCGAGCAGAAGGCTATCGTTATCCTGCTGACTCTGCTGTCGCTGGGCGTCACCAACATCGTGACCGGCCCAACCGCGCCAGGCTTCCTGACCCCGGATCTGCTGGCCGTACTGAACGAGAAGTTTGGTCTGCGTTCAGTCACCACCGTTGAAGAAGATATGCAGCAACTGCTGAGCGCGTAAGGAGACAAGCATGACAATGCCAACATCACAGTGTCCGTGGCGGATGCAGGTTCATCACATCACCCAGGAAACCCCGGATGTATGGACGCTGTCGCTGCTGTGTCACGACTACTATCCGTATCGCGCCGGGCAGTATGCGCTGGTGAGTGTCCGCAACTCTGCGGACACCCTGCGCGCTTACACCATCTCGTCCACGCCGGGCGTGAGCGAATACATCACGCTCACCATCCGCCGTATTGACGACGGTGCGGGCTCCCAGTGGCTGACCCGCGACGTAAAACGTGGCGACTATCTCTGGCTGTCTGACGCACAGGGAGAGTTCACCTGCGAAGATAAAGCAGATGACCGCTTCCTGCTGCTGGCGGCAGGCTGCGGCGTGACGCCGATTATGTCGATGCGCCGCTGGCTTGAGAAGTATCGCCCGCATGCTGACGTGCAGGTTATCTTCAACGTGCGTTCACCGCAGGATGTGATCTTTGCCGACGAGTGGCGCAACTACCCGGTAACTCTGGTGGCAGAAAACAACGCCACCGAGGGCTTTGTTGCCGGACGTCTGACCCGTGAACTGCTGGCAAGCGTGCCGGATCTCACTTCTCGCACCGTGATGACCTGCGGCCCGGCGCCATACATGGACATGGTGGAAGAAGAGGTAAAAGCGCTCGGCGTGACCCGCTTCTTTAAAGAGCAGTTCTTTGTACCAGCCGTTGAAGCGGCGACCAGCGGGATCAAGTTCAGCAAACTGCAGCCAGCGCAGGAGTTCTTTGGCCGCGTGGGCACCACGCTGCTGGAAGCGCTCGAAAGCAACAAGGTGCCGGTGGCTGTCGCCTGCCGTGCTGGCGTCTGCGGCTGCTGCAAAACCAAAGTGGTGTCTGGTGAATACACCGTCAGCAGCACCATGACCTTAACGGAACAGGAAATCGCCGACGGCTACGTGCTGGCCTGCTCCTGTCATCCGCAGGGCGACCTGGTTCTCGCCTGATCCTCCAGTGCCCCCGCCCGGGGGCATTTTTTATCGATTGTTGCCATCCCGCCGCTGAAACCTTTCACGCCCTCTCCTGTGGTCTACGCTTTTAAGCAGTGCTTAAAAAAGGAGATGGAAAACCATGAAACAAACCGTGGCCACGTATATCGCAAAAACCCTTGAGCAGGCTGGTGTAAAACGGATCTGGGGCGTCACCGGCGACTCTCTGAACGGCCTGAGCGACAGTCTTAACCGCATGGGCACCATCGACTGGATGGCGACGCGCCATGAAGAGGTGGCCGCGTTCGCCGCCGGAGCCGAAGCCCAGTTGACCGGCGAGCTGGCGGTCTGTGCGGGATCCTGCGGCCCGGGGAACCTGCACCTGATTAATGGACTATTTGACTGCCATCGTAACCACGTGCCGGTACTCGCCATCGCAGCGCATATTCCCTCAAGCGAAATCGGCAGCGGCTATTTCCAGGAAACTCACCCCCAGGAACTGTTCCGCGAGTGCAGCCACTACTGCGAGCTGGTCTCTAACCCGGAGCAAATTCCCCAGGTACTTGCCATCGCCATGCGACAGGCAGTACTCAAACGCGGCGTCGCGGTCGTGGTGCTGCCGGGCGATGTGGCGCTGAAAGCCGCGCCAGAAAATGCCAGCAGCCACTGGTATCATGCCCCACAACCTATTATCACCCCGGAAGAAGAAGAGCTGAGAAAGCTCGCCCAGTTACTGCGGTATTCGAACAATATCGCCCTGATGTGCGGCAGCGGCTGTGCCGGGGCGCATAAAGAGCTGGTCGAATTCGCCGCGAAGCTGAAAGCCCCTATCGTCCACGCCCTGCGCGGTAAAGAACACGTGGAGTACGACAACCCCTACGACGTGGGCATGACCGGGCTTATCGGCTTCTCCTCCGGTTTTCACACCATGATGAATGCCGATACGCTGGTCCTGCTCGGCACGCAGTTCCCGTACCGCCCGTTCTACCCGACCGATGCCAAAATCATCCAGATTGATATTAACCCCGGCAGCATCGGCGCCCACAGCAAAGTGGACATGGCGTTGGTGGGCGATATCAAATCCACCCTCAGCGCCCTGCTACCGCTGCTCGAAGAGAAAACCGATCGCAAATTCCTCGATAAAGCGCTGGCGCACTACCGCGATGCGCGTAAAGGGCTCGACGATCTGGCAAAACCGAGCGAAAACGCCATTCACCCGCAGTATCTGGCGCAGCAAATCAGCCACTTCGCCGATGACGACGCCATTTTCACCTGCGATGTAGGCACGCCAACCGTCTGGGCGGCACGTTATCTGAAGATGAACGGCAAGCGCCGCCTGCTGGGATCGTTCACCCACGGATCAATGGCCAACGCAATGCCGCAGGCGCTGGGCGCGAAGGCAACGGCGCCCGATCGCCAGGTGATAGCGATGTGCGGCGACGGCGGATTCAGCATGCTGATGGGCGATTTTCTCTCGGTGGTGCAGATGAAGCTGCCGCTAAAAATTGTGGTATTTAACAACAGCGTGCTGGGCTTTGTGGCAATGGAAATGAAAGCAGGCGGCTACCTGACCGACGGTACCGAACTGCACGACACCAACTTTGCGCGCATCGCCGAAGCCTGCGGCATTACCGGGATCCGCGTTGAGAAAGCCTCTCAGGTAGACGAAGCCCTACAGCGAACCTTCAGCATTGATGGCCCGGTACTGGTAGACGTGGTCGTTGCCAAAGAGGAGCTCGCTATTCCGCCGCAGATTAAGCTCGAACAAGCCAAAGGATTTAGCCTGTATATGCTGCGCGCGATCATCAGCGGACGCGGCGATGAAGTCATTGAACTGGCGAAAACCAACTGGCTCAGGTAAAAAGGATGGCATTCCCCTGAATCAGATAAGGAAATGCCGTGATCGATTTACGTAGTGATACCGTCACCCGCCCGGGTCGCGCCATGCTTGATGCTATGATGGCCGCCCCGGTCGGGGATGACGTTTATGGTGATGACCCCACCGTTAACGAACTGCAGCGCTACGCCGCCGAGCTGAGCGGCAAAGAAGCGGCGCTGTTCCTGCCTACCGGCACCCAGGCTAACCTGGTGGCTCTGCTCACCCACTGCGAGCGCGGCGAAGAGTATATCGCCGGCCAGGGCGCGCATAACTATCTGTATGAAGCAGGCGGTGCCGCCGTGCTCGGCAGTATTCAGCCGCAGCCGATTGACGCCGCCGCCGACGGCTCCCTGCCCCTCGACAAAGTGGCGGCAAAAATCAAAGCGGACGATATCCACTTCGCCCGCACTAAACTGCTGAGCCTTGAGAACACCCACAACGGCAAAGTGCTGCCGCGCGAGTATTTACAGCAGGCGTGGGAGTTTACCCGCGAGCGCGGTCTGGCGCTGCACGTTGACGGCGCACGCATCTTCAACGCCGTCGTCGCCTATGGCTGCGAGCTCGAAGAGATAACCCGCTACTGCGACTCCTTCACCATTTGCCTGTCGAAAGGGCTGGGCACGCCGGTGGGCTCGCTGCTGGTCGGTAACGCGGACTACATTAAACGTGCCAACCGCTGGCGGAAAATGACCGGCGGCGGCATGCGTCAGTCGGGCATTCTGGCAGCAGCGGGCCTGTATGCGCTGAAAAATAACGTCAAGCGCCTGCAGGAAGACCACGACAACGCCGCGTGGATGGCGGAACAGCTGCGTGAAATCGGTGCCGACGTGATGCGTCATGACACCAACATGCTGTTTGTTCGCGTCGGGGAAGCGCGTGCCGCCGCCTTCGGCGAATTTATGCGCGAGCGCGGTGTACTGGTCAACGCCTCACCGATCGTGCGTCTGGTGATGCACCTCGACGTCAGCCGCGAGCAGCTGGCGCAGGTGGTTAAACACTGGCAAGCCTTTTTAGCGTAGAGGTATGAGCGTGTCGCAACCCATTCTGGTGCTCGGCGCCAGCGGCTATATAGGCCAACATCTGGTGACCGAACTGAGCCAGCGCGGATACGCCGTGCGGGCGGCGGCACGGCGTATTGAGCGCCTGCAAAAACAAAACTTGCCCGGCGTCAGCTGTCACCACGTCGATCTCAACCGCCCCGAAGGTCTGGCGGCGCTGCTGAACGGCGTGGGGACGGTGTATTTTCTCGTTCATGGCATGGGTGAAGGCGGTAACTTCATCGAGCATGAGCGCCAGGTGGCGATAAACGTGCGTGACGCGCTGCGCGACACGCCGGTTGAACAGGTGATCTTCCTGAGTTCACTACAGGCACCGGAAAGCCAGCAGTCCGATCATCTGCGCGCCCGCCAGGTCACGGCCGACGTGCTGCGCGAGAGCGGCTGTCCGGTGACCGAACTGCGCGCGGGCATTATCGTTGGCGCTGGATCCGCCGCTTTCGAAGTGATGCGCGATATGGTCTACAACCTGCCGGTGCTTACCCCGCCACGCTGGGTTCGCTCGCGCACCACGCCAATTGCGCTGGAGAATCTGCTGTTTTACCTGGTGGAACTGCTGAATCACCCGGCCACTCAGCACCGTATTCTGGAAGCTGCCGGGCCAGATGTGCTGAGCTACCAGCAGCAGTTTGAACACTTTATGCAGGTCAGCGGCCGCCACCGGCTGTTGATCCCCATCCCCTTCCCGACAAGCTGGATTTCGGTGTGGTTCCTCAACGTTATCACCTCCGTGCCGCCGACAACCGCCAAAGCCCTGATCCAGGGGCTGAAGCACGATCTACTCGCTGACGATAGCGAACTGCGCGCGCTGATCCCGCAAAAACTTATCGCCTTTGACGATGCGGTACGTCAGACGCTGAAAGAAGAAGAGCAACTGGTGAACTCCAGCGACTGGGGCTACGACCAGCAGGCTTTCGCCCGCTGGCGACCAGAGTATGGCTACTATGCTAAACAGGCAGGCTGCACGGTAAATACGTCTGCCAGCCTCAACGCCCTGTGGCAGGTGGTGAACCGCATCGGCGGCAAGGAGGGCTATTTCTTTGGCAATATGCTGTGGAAGATCCGCGGTGCGATGGATTTACTGGTCGGCCACCGGCTGGCGAAGGGGCGCCCGGCGCACCCGTATCTGCAGACCGGCGACACCGTCGACAGCTGGAAAGTCATCATCGTCGAGCCGGAAAAACAGCTCACGCTGCTGTTTGGCATGAAAGCCCCCGGTCTTGGTCGCCTGAGCTTTACGCTCAGCGATAAAGGCACGCACCGGGAGCTGGACGTTCGCGCCTGGTGGCACCCGCACGGCATGCCTGGCCTGTTCTACTGGCTGCTGATGATCCCGGCGCATCTGTTCATTTTTCGCGGTATGGCGCGGACTATTGCGCGCCTGGCAGAACAAATCACAGGCAAAGTCTCAAAATAGCGAACATTCTGGAACGTTTCCCATTGCATCGGGGTGAGATTCACGGAAGAATGCGCACGAAACTTTTCAAAAACAACGGACAGATATGAAGGTTCTGGTCACCGGCGCCACCAGCGGTTTAGGCCGCAATGCGGTGGAATACCTGCGCAACAAAGGCATTAGCGTAAGAGCAACCGGTCGCAACGAAGCGATGGGCAAACTCTTGACCAAAATGGGCGCGGAATTTATACATGCCGACCTGACCGAACTGGTCTCCTCCCAGGCCAAAATGATGCTGGCGGGCGTAGATACCCTGTGGCACTGCTCCAGTTTTACCTCTCCATGGGGCACTCAACAGGCGTTCGACCTCGCCAACGTGCGCGCCACCCGCCGTCTGGGTGAATGGTCCGTTGCCTGGGGCGTGCGCAACTTTATTCATATCTCGTCGCCATCGCTCTACTTTGATTATCACCATCGTCGTGATATTCAGGAAGACTTTCGCCCGCGGCGCTTTGCCAACGAATTTGCGCGCAGCAAAGCCGCCGGTGAAGAGGTTATCGCCCTGCTGGCACAGGCGAACCCCAATACCCGTTTTACCATCCTGCGCCCGCAAAGCCTGTTCGGGCCGCACGATAAGGTCTTTATTCCCCGCCTGGCGCAGATGATGCACCACTACGGCAGCGTGCTGCTGCCACGCGGCGGCGCGGCAACCGTGGATATGACCTACTACGAAAACGCGGTCCACGCGATGTGGCTCGCAAGCCAGCCGCAGTGCGACGCGCTACCTTCCGGCCGGGCATACAACATCACCAACGGTGAGCACCGCAGCCTGCGCAGTATTGTGCAAAAGCTCATCGACGAGCTGGATATCAAATGCCGTATTCGCTCCGTGCCCTACCCGATGCTCGACATGGTCGCCCGCAGCATGGAGCGCTTTGGCAATAAATCGGCCCGGGAACCGGCGTTTACTCATTACGGAGTCTCGAAGCTGAACTTTGATTTCACCCTCGATATCACTCGCGCCCAGGAAGAGCTCGGCTATCAGCCGGTGGTATCCGTCGATGAAGGGATTGTGCGTACCGCCGCCTGGCTGCGCGACCACGGTAAACTGCATCGCTGAGAAGCCTGCCTGCTATTGCCAAAAAAATACCCGCTGGCACTGCATTTGCACGAGCCTGCAGTTTCACTTTTCCCACGCGGTCTTTATCAGCTTTCAGCCAGCGCCCTACGGGCGCTTATTTGCATTTCTTACCCATCCTGTCAAAGCGAACTAAGCACCCGTTCCTTCACCACTTTTACCTCTTGATTCAATTCTTTAAGTTGTTCGTGTAGCGCATGCACATCGTCATTATCAGGAATAATCGCCATGCAGTCTCCGGCAATTTTGATCGTGATCCCCCTGCCGGTATCGAATCCGACCTCTCTGAGCCATTTACCACTTATATTTATCGCCGGAGCACTGGTATCACCCCAATTTGGCACATATCCCACGGTATAACGGCGCTGGGATTTATTAACAGGTTTTCTGGATGGTACACAAAGATATTACCACTGTGGTTTTAACCAGCCATCGGCAAAGAACAAATCTGGAAATTCGCTCGTAAAAATATAACAAAAATAAAAAATATCAATTACTCAACCAATATCCATCACGTTAATGAATATGGAAAAACATCACAGCACTTAGCATTAATTGCTTAACCACCTCTCAATTAAAGTTATTTAATACTCGAAACAACCGTCATTGAAAAAATAAAACCCACCGTGTATTTATCATTACACCACGAATCATAGGTTGCAATTATGAATACTAATGATATAGCAACACGTATTGCAGACGTCATCATATCTCCGGATGCAGCCATTGGTTTGATTCATGGAGTAATGTCTGTTCCTATAGACATTGGATACCTTGTCTACGGTTATCTTGATACGGACTCTCATTATTCACATCAAACTGAAAGGATAAGAATCGCGCGCGCAATTGAAAGAGGGGTTCTGAATCATGACAGAATTATCGATGCCGTGCAGATAATACTTACCGAATTTAATAAATACATTCCAGAAAGCAAACAAAATATATTGTATAGCCGCAGTCTATTTTCCATTTTTGGAAGGATAATCACTAACTCAATGCTATCATCAAAAATTGCTACAACCATTGCTGAAAGGGCAAGTGTACTGGTTGCAATAAGGGGAGGTGCTGTCGGGAACTTTCTATTAATTGGAGGAATGATTGAACGCTGTATCAGAACCTCCGAACAATTGGGACTCGAGGAACCACAAGTCTATTCCCTTTTGCGAGCCAGAGATTATGACCTTCTCTACTTTTTATTTGAACCCGCGCTCAAACCATTTATTGATGCCTTAGCTGTAAGGCGAAACCAGGGTAATTCATCATTCATGAACATATTGAAGATAGTAGAAGATAAGATCAGCAGCCATCATAAAATCATCCTAGAAAGTTAAATTATGAAGATCTTTATAGGTGGAATCATAGGTGGCCTTGCCGTTTGGGCCGTATTTTTCTTTATTTTTTATTTTGAAACATGGATAACTAGAGCTATCTCCATTTTTGTTCTGTGCGGATGCATTTTAATACTCATAAAAATATTAGATAACCCCCAACAATGAAAGTATGTAGAAATATTATTTTAATGAATTAAAGGATATACCATGTCAAATCCAGCGTATCTATGGTTAGAAGATGATAGTGGCTCCCCAATAATCGGAGAATCTCTCGTATCAGGCAGAATAGGTGCTATTGAACTTAAGTCTGTCACTCATCACATGTTCATTCCCACCGATGGACATACGGGAAGACTAACCGGTACAAGGGTTCACTCCCCAATTGTTTTTCAAAAAGAGTTTGATCGGGTTACCCCCATTTTATATCGAGCCCTGAGTGAAGGCACAACACTCAAAAGCGCTACAATTAAAATGTACAGAATCACTGAGGCTGGACTAGAGAACGAATACTTTAATGTCGCCTTAGATAACGTAAAAATAGTCGCCATCTCACCAAGCTTATACCCTAGTGGGGCAACAGGTACCCATATAGAGACTATCCAAATCCGTTATGAAGTCATTACATGGAAACACTGTGATGGAAATATCCAATATAAGGATGCATGGAACCATAGAGTCACAGCTTGATGAGACAGAAGGCTACTATTTTTTGTAGCCTTCCTTATTTCAGCCCTGCCCATACTTCTCGAGCAGCGCTTCGGCGATGGCCTGCGTTTCGGCATCGGCGATACCATCCCAGCGCGTCGGGCGGAAGTGCATCTGGAATGCCATGATCACCCGTTTCTGCTGGGCCTCACTCATCTCTGGCGTCACTTCATAGCCATAGCGAGAGAGCAGATCGAGCACCGAGGCGGTATCCACCGGCGCGGAAGGGATGCGTCCGGCAAGGTAAAACGCTACCCGGTCGGCGTTCGGCCAGGCACCAATCCCAAGCTTCGCCAGCTGCTGCCATGGGAACAGCGGCCCGGGATCGTCTTTGCGCTGCGGGGCGACATCGGCATGTGCTACCACGTTCTGCGGTTCAATCTGGTAGCGAGCGATAATGTCTTTCGCCAGCGGGATAAGCGCAGCTATCTGCGCCGGAGCAAACGGAGTAAAACGCTTCACTCCGGCGGTCTTCTGCCAGCCGCGGTTCTCCAGCTCAATGCCTATCGAGGTATCATTAATCCGGGTCGCGCCGCGCCAGTAGCTGATCCCCGCATGCCAGGCAAGCTTATCTTCCGGCACCAGTTGCCAGATTCGCGGTTTACCGTTAAAACGCGGGGGGATCTCCGGGATCAGGTAATGCGCGCTGACGTGCTTATCGGTAAGCGTTGTCAGCGACACGTCGAAATCATCTGCCGTATAGTGGATAACCAGCACCTTCACCCGCGGGTACGCGTTCTGCGCGGGATGACGGGTATCCAGCTGATACCCGTCCTTATCGATAATTCCGGTCTGGTTTGCACAACCGGCAAGCAGCAGCGCAAGCAGGATCAGCAGGCGTTTCATCGGCGAGTTTTCACCGCCGTACCGCTGACGCTGACCATCAGCATACTGGCATCTTTGCCCACCGTTTCGTAGTCGATATCAATACCGACTATCGCATCCGCGCCCAGCGCTTTCGCCTCTTCGCCCATTTCCTGGAAAGCGATTTCACGCGCTTTACGCAATTCTTTCTCATAAGCGCCGGAGCGACCGCCGACGATATCGCGGATCCCGGCGAAAAAATCGCGGAAGATATTGGCGCCCATAATCGCCTCGCCGGTCACCACGCCGCAGTACTCGACAATGGTCTGGCCTTCCAGCGTTGGGGTAGTAGAAAATTGCATACTATTTCTCCTTCAATACCTTAGCTCTGTTAATCAAACACAACATTGTACCGATACGCTATGCTTGAAAACACTAATACCGTAGTCCGTTTATAAGGAAATCACCATGCGCTACTCCATTGCAGCCCTGTTAGTTCCCTGTGCGCTTCTGCTCAGCGCCTGCACCACCGTTACCCCAGCCTTCAAGGATATTGGTACCCGTAGCGGTCCTTGCGTGGATGGTGGCCCGGATACTGTGGCACAGAACTTTTATGACTACCGCATTCAGCATAAAAATAACGATCTGACCGCACTGCGCCCGTACCTGAGCGACGGACTGGCGAAACTGCTGAATGATGCCAGCCGCGACAACGCTAACCGCGCGCTGCTGCAGTCAGATCCGTTCTCCAGCCAGAGCACCGTGCCGGATAGCGCTTCAGTCGCCAGCGCCTCCACGATACCGAATACCGATGCGCGCAATATCCCGCTGCGTGTTGACCTGAAACAGGGTAGCCAGAGCTGGCAGGATGAGGTGCTGATGATCCGTGAAGGCCAGTGCTGGGCCGTTGACGATGTGCGCTACCTTGGCATCAACTCCCACGCCCCGGCAGGCACGCTGCGCCAGTCGCTGGAAAACCGCTGATTATCCCGCAGCATCGGGGCGCTGAAACGATAACCCCGGTAAAATGTCTGGCATTCTGCGAGGAATGCCGACATTTGTTCCCCTCCCCCCTCGCAGTCGCTATTTTGTGCTAAGTTTAATAAAGAATGTGGTTTATATTTAAGTTTTAACGCATAAATATTGCATAACTATTCTGTGAACGTTACTATTTGCCACCTCAATATCTGCCTTTTCAGTGAAGTACGAAGAGTATCGATGAGCATTAAACTAAACGGCATTAACTGCTTCTACGGCGCGCACCAGGCGCTGTTCGACATTACGCTTGATTGCCCGCAGGGCGAGACTTTGGTTCTGCTTGGCCCAAGCGGCGCCGGGAAAAGCTCTCTGCTGCGCGTACTGAATCTGCTGGAAATGCCGCGTTCCGGAACGCTTTCTATCGCCGGTAATCATTTTGATTTTGCTAAAGCGCCATCGGACAAAGCGATTCGCGATCTGCGCCAGAACGTTGGCATGGTCTTTCAACAGTACAACCTGTGGCCGCACCTCACCGTTTTGCAAAACCTGATTGAGGCACCCTGCCGCGTGCTGGGCCTGAGTAAAGATCAGGCGCTGGCGCGTGCTGATAAGCTTCTGGAACGTCTGCGCCTTAAACCTTACAGCGATCGTTACCCGCTGCATCTCTCCGGCGGCCAGCAACAGCGTGTAGCCATTGCCCGTGCGCTGATGATGGAGCCGCAGGTTCTGCTGTTCGACGAGCCGACCGCGGCCCTCGACCCGGAAATCACCGCCCAGATCGTCAGCATTATTCGCGAACTGGCGGAAACCAACATTACCCAGGTGATCGTCACCCATGAAGTGGAAGTGGCGCGTAAAACCGCCAGCCGTGTGGTGTATATGGAAAACGGTCATATTGTGGAACAAGGGGATGCCAGCTGCTTCGCAACCCCGCAAACCGAAGCCTTTAAAAACTATCTTTCTCACTGATGTTTTCGGGACAATGACAATGAAAAAAGTACTGATTGCCGCGCTGCTCGCCAGCGTCAGCCTTTCCGCTACCGCCGCACAGACCATTCGTTTCGCCACCGAAGCGTCTTATCCTCCGTTTGAATCCATTGACGCGAACAATAAAATTGTTGGCTTCGACGTGGATCTGGCCAACGCGCTGTGTAAAGAGATTGATGCCACCTGTACCTTCACCAATCAGTCCTTCGACAGCCTGATCCCAAGCCTGAAATTCCGCCGCATCGATGCAGTGATGGCCGGGATGGATATCACTCCGGAGCGTGAGAAGCAGGTACTGTTCACGACGCCGTACTACGACAATTCTGCGCTGTTTATCGGCCAGCAGGGCAAGTACACCACTATCGATCAGCTGAAAGGCAAGAAAGTGGGCGTGCAGAACGGTACAACGCACCAGAAATACATCATGGATAAACATCCGGAAATCACTACCGTGCCTTACGACAGCTACCAGAACGCTAAACTGGATCTGCAGAATGGCCGTATTGATGCCGTCTTTGGTGACACCGCGGTCGTGACCGAGTGGCTGAAAGCGAATCCGAAACTCTCCCCGGTCGGCGATAAAGTGACGGACAAAGACTACTTCGGTACCGGTCTGGGTATCGCCGTGCGTCAGGGCAACACCGAGCTGCAGCAGAAATTTGATGCAGCCCTGGAAAAAGTGAAGAAAGATGGCACTTACGAAACCATCTACAAAAAATGGTTCCAGAAGTAATTCCTGAATGAACGATATGTTTCCTTTAGCAAGCGCCGCCGGCATGACCGTCGGCCTTGCCCTTTGCGCTTTGATAATCGGCCTGGTACTGGCGATGTTCTTTGCGGTGTGGGAGTCAGCCAAATGGCGCCCCGTCGCATGGACAGGCTCCGCCGTGGTAACGATTTTACGCGGGCTACCGGAAATTCTGGTGGTCCTGTTTATCTATTTCGGCTCTTCGCAGCTGTTGCTGATGCTCTCCGATGGTTTCAACATCAACCTCGGGTTCGTGCAAATTCCGGTACAGATGCAGATTGAGAACTTCGACGTCAGCCCGTTCCTGTGCGGGGTTATCGCCCTGTCGCTGCTGTACTCGGCGTATGCTTCACAGACCCTGCGCGGTGCGCTGAAAGCGGTCCCCCAGGGGCAGTGGGAATCTGGCCAGGCGCTGGGGCTTTCCAAAGCGGCGATTTTCTTCCGTCTGGTGATGCCGCAGATGTGGCGCCATGCCCTGCCGGGGCTTGGTAACCAGTGGCTGGTACTGCTGAAAGATACGGCGCTGGTCTCACTGATTAGCGTGAACGATCTGATGCTGCAAACCAAAAGCATTGCTACCCGTACCCAGGAGCCATTTACCTGGTACATTGTGGCGGCCGCGATTTACCTGGTTATCACCCTGTTCAGCCAGTACATCCTCAAACGCATTGACCTGCGCGCGACTCGCTTTGAACGGAGACCAGGCTGATGCTTGATTACTTACCTGAACTGCTGAAAGGCCTGCATACCAGCCTGACGCTGACCGTGGCTTCCATTGTGGTTGCGCTGATCCTGGCACTGATTTTCACCATCATCCTGACGCTGAAAACGCCGGTGCTGGTGTGGATTGTCCGCGCTTATATCACGCTCTTTACCGGTACGCCGCTGCTGGTGCAGATCTTCCTCATTTACTACGGTCCGGGCCAGTTCCCGTCGCTGCAGGAGTATCCGGTGCTGTGGCACCTGCTCTCTGAGCCGTGGTTATGCGCGCTGATTGCCCTGTCGCTGAACAGCGCTGCCTACACGACTCAACTGTTTTACGGTGCCATCCGTGCGATTCCGGACGGACAGTGGCAGTCGTGCAGTGCGCTGGGGATGAGTAAGAAAGACACGCTGGCTATTCTGCTGCCTTATGCCTTCAAACGTGCGCTCTCTTCTTACTCCAACGAAGTGGTGCTGGTCTTCAAGAGTACGTCGCTTGCCTATACCATCACGCTGATGGAAGTGATGGGCTACAGCCAGCTCCAGTATGGCCGTACTTACGACGTGATGGTGTTTGGTGCCGCCGGTGTCATCTACCTCATCGTTAACGGTCTCCTGACGCTCCTGATGCGTATGGTTGAACGCAAAGCGCTGGCGTTTGAACGCCGCAACTAATACTGCATAAACATCTTTTTTAAAGGCGGGCAATCTTTTTGATTGTTCGCCTTTTTTATTATCAAATAAAAATATTTATCCATATTTGTTGCATATAAATTCATTAAATGGCATGGTTAATCCACGCCTGATAGACGGCACAACACATCATAAGATTGACAGACGGGAGCTACACCATGAAAAAAATACTGCTGGCGGCACTGCTCGCAACCTTCACCACAGGCGCTATCGCCGCAGAAAAAATCAGCTTCGGGGTGTCAGCTACCTACCCACCGTTTGAATCGCTGGATGCCAGTAACCAGATCGTCGGTTTTGATATCGATCTCGCTAAAGCGCTGTGTAAAAAGATGCAGGCCGATTGTACTTTCACCAACCATGCGTTCGACAGTCTGATCCCGTCGCTGAAATTTAAGAAATATGATGCGGTGATTTCCGGTATGGACATTACCCCGGAACGTAGCAAACAGGTCACCTTCACCGACCCGTACTACGCCAACTCGGCCGTAGTGATTGCGAAGAAAGATAAGTATAAAACCTTTGACGATCTGAAAGGCAAACGCATCGGGATGGAAAACGGTACTACCCACCAGAAGTACCTGCAGGATAAGCACCCGGAAGTGAAAACCGTCGCCTACGACAGCTACCAGAACGCCATTATCGACCTTAAAAATGGCCGTATCGACGGTGTATTTGGTGATACCGCGGTAGTCAACGAATGGCTAAAAACCAATCCGCAGCTGGGCGTTGCCACACCGAAAGTGACCGATCCGCAGTACTTCGGCACCGGATTAGGCATTGCGGTACGTCCGGATAACAAAGCATTGCTGGAAAAACTGAACGCCGCGCTGAAAGCGATTAAAGCCGACGGCACGTACCAGAAAATCAGCACCCAGTGGTTCCCTGAATAAGCTTCCCTCTGCATCAGCAGGCCAGCCATTGCGCTGGCCTTTATTTTTTCTGAAAAATTTTACCCCCCTTCTTACTATCCCCATTATGGGTATAGTATACTTTCTTTTCGCTGCTGGACGATGCCGATATGGATGCCATTTTTGTCGAGCTTCCCTCTTTCGAACGGTCACGAGCCCTTTATCTTAGTGACGAACGCTTCCGTGAACTGCAGATTGTATTACTGCAAAATCCACATGCAGGAGAAGTCATACAACACACGGGAGGGTTAAGGAAACTAAGATTTAAAGACGTGATGCGTGGAAAAGGTACTCAGGGTGGATTGCGAATTATCTATTACTGGTGGCAGCAACGGATGCAATTTTTACTTTTTACGTTATACAACAAGAACGAAATGACCGATTTAACTAAAGAACAGTGTCAGGTACTCGCACAACTGCTACGACAGCGTGTCAGGGGGTTATGATGAAACGTGATCTTTTTCGTGAGCTGACTGAAGGAATGACGTCATGGCAGGAAGTCAACGAAGGGAAGCGGACACTGAAAACGCATCGACTCAGTGCGAATGATATTGAACTCTCGCCTGCTGAGATCCGCGCTATTCGCAACAAACTCAACCTTTCTCAGGCTTTGTTTGCCCAATATCTGCACACGGCTGTGAAAACATATCAGAACTGGGAACAAGGTCTTGCTCGTCCAAATAAACAAGCTATTTTGCTGTTACGTATCGTTGAGCAAAGCCCGTCAACGCTGAATCTACTGGCGA
The DNA here is from genome assembly GCF_003634235.1 of Yokenella regensburgei. NCBI lineage: Bacteria > Pseudomonadati > Pseudomonadota > Gammaproteobacteria > Enterobacterales > Enterobacteriaceae > Yokenella > Yokenella regensburgei. Next base: position 1,980,263 of record NZ_RBIZ01000003.1, read on the forward strand.
CTTTACGCTAGAGAGGCACAATATTGACCCAACGAATGCAGGCCTAATCGGTAGATTTCGTTATTTTTACCCCAGTTTGACTTATTTCTACCCCTTCCGATCCAGGTAATCCTTCTATTGTTCCTTTTGCAGCAATCATGCTGAGATAATAATTAAAATCAATAAGTTAAATTATTACCTTATGAATATTCAATGACTGATTCTATCAGTACGATCTTGCTCCCGGCTCTGGCAACGAGATTATTCCAGTGAATTTTTGGGCGCGACAGTGCTTGATAATAGTGATACTGACGATATGTACTTTAACCGCCTGGAATATATCGCGGAAACCAACCAACTGATGGTCAATTCTCTTTCCAACTGCACAATCATTGGGCTCAATATTGATAGTAATGAAAGAAAAATAAATGGAGTAAATAATAAGGAATACAAGAATAATATTTATATATATAAATACAGTATGAATGAATCGAATTAATAATAACTATATATTGGTTGCCGCCTTACAGCGGCAACGAAAACTGGAAACAGGCTCCTGAATTTCCTTCCAGAAGACGAATGTCGCCGCCGTGCAGCTGCAGCATCCGGCGGACAATCATCAACCCCAGACCACCACGGGATTCCCCGGTTTTTTGCTGCTGCAGTACGGACGGGCGCTCAAACAGCGAGGCTCGCAGCTCTCCCGGGATCCCCGGCCCGTTGTCCTGCACCTCCACGACCACGTTATTGCCTTCCACACGGGTACGAAGCGTGATGTTGCCCCCTCTCGGGGTATGGCGAACCGCGTTGTCCAGCAGGTTGGTCAACACCCGTTCCATCATCGACAGATCGGCGAACACCTGCGGCAGGCCGCGCGGTAGATCTATGTTGATGGTCAACTGACGCGTTTCTATTGCGAGATCAAACTTTTGCGCCACATCCTGCACCAGCTCAGCCATGGAAAATGTTTCACGCTGGGGCTTGATGCCACCGTGTTCAAGACGCGCCAGCTCAAACAGCTGCTGCGACAGATGGCGAACCTTATTCCCCTGGCGCAGAGCGATATTCAGGTACTGCTTGGACTCTTCCGCCGTCAGGTTTCCGGCTTTCACCGATAGCGTTTCCAGATACCCCAGCAGCGAAGTGAGCGGCGTGCGTAAATCATGTGAAATGTTGGCAACAAATTCGCGGCGCTGGCGATCGCTGTCGGCCAGCTGATCCCACTGCTGCACCACCTGCTGCGCCAGTTCGATAAACGCATTGCGCAGCAGCGCCACTTCGTTAGCCGGATGACGTTCCGGCTCAAGCGTCGCCAGGCGTTTGATCGTGCTGATGCTGTCCTGATCGAGCCCCCCCACTTGCGCGGTTAGCCTTTTCACCGGACGGGTCACCCAGTACCACAGCAAAAGCCCGGTCAGTACGCCAAAAATCGCCACCAGCAGCAGTGTCCACATCACCGTATTCCAGAACGTTTGCTGCCAGGCGGTTTCCGCCAGCGCGTTCAGCTCCTCCCCCTGCAGGATGATATACAGGTAGCCCTGCAGCTCACCGTTGAGGCGGATAGGCGCAACGCTGAAGACTTTTTCTCGATCGACACTGCGCGGATCGTCGCCATACACCGGCCTTTGCGTAGTGTTGAGTACGGTTTGTAACGGCGCGATGTTGATCTGCTGGCGTTTGATATGCCCCGCCGGAGCCGCATCGGCAAGCAGATCGCCCTGCGGCGATACCAGGTACAGCTCAACGCTGGGGTTGAGGGTCATTAAGCGATCAAAGAGCGTTTTCAGCGCCGCACGGTTGACCTTCCCTTCGCTATCCAGCAAAGGTTCGCTCTTCACAATTTGCTGCGCCAGCCCCGCCGACAGCCGTTGCACCATTGCGTTGCCGTACTGATTGCTGCTGTAGAGCTGCACCCCGCAGGCGGCTACCGCGCAAAGCAGCAGTACCGCAGTAAACACCAGCGTCAGCCGCTGGCTGAGGCTTAACCGGCGGATCATGATTTGTGCTCCGCCGACTGACTGGCAAATTTGTAGCCTTTGCCCCATACGGTCAGGATGATTTCAGGTTCTGCGGGATCGTGTTCTATTTTGGTTCGCAGACGATTGATATGGGTGTTAACGGTGTGCTCATAGCCTTCATGCTGGTAGCCCCAGACGCGGTCAAGCAGCGACAGACGAGAGAATACTTCTCCGGGATGGCGGGCAAACCAGTAAAGCAGATCGAACTCCCTCGGTGTGAGTTCAATAAGCTCGCCGCGCAGGCGTACCTCCCGCGCCAGCGGGTCGATTTCCAGCCCGTGGCAGGCAATCAGCCCCCCTTCCATACGGATGTTTTGTCCCATTGCCTCCTGGCGACGAAACAGCGCCTTCACCCGGGCAATCAGCTCCAGAACGGAGAACGGTTTTGGCAGGTAATCGTCAGCGCCCATTTCAAGGCCCAGCACCCGGTGCGTTTCGCTGGTGCGGGCGCTGATAATGATCACCGGTAGATAGCGGGTCATCTGGCGAATACGGCGGCAAATTTCCAGCCCGTCAACGCCGGGCAGCATCAAATCGAGGATCACCGCGTCCCAGACGTGTTTCTCCAGCTGAACCAGCGCCTGCACGCCGTCAGCTTCATGCACTATCTGGTAGCCTTCATCCTGCAGATTGAGCTGCAGCAGCGTGGCGATATCGCCATCGTCTTCCACCAGCAGAATTTTTTTCGCGTTGCTCATCGTCTTTCACCCGCCATGTCTTTACTACCAAGAGTAACCCAGCATGGCGCGGCAAGTTATCACATTTTATTTAAACTTCCGTGAGGAAGTGGGGACCGTTTCTGCGCCATGCTCTGAATTAGTGAAACACGGAGAAACGTTGATGAACGCCCCCCATAGTGAAACTGTCCATCCCCTCTGGCTGCGCTGCTGTCACTGGGTTAATGCCATCGCCCTTGCCGGCATGTTGTTCAGCGGCTGGCGCATCTACAACGCTTCTCCGCTGTTCGATTTTTCATTTCCTGCCTCGCTGACCCTGGGCGGGTGGCTGGGCGGTGCCCTGCAGTGGCATTTCGCCATGATGTGGGTGTGGGGCATCAACGGTGCGGTTTATCTTCTGCTCGGCGTAGTCAGCGGCCGCTTTCGGTATAAATTTCTGCCGCTCTCCCTGCGGGCGCTGTTCAACGATGTTGTGCAGGCGCTGCGCGGCAGGCTCACCCATAACAATCTCTCTCAATACAACATGGTGCAGAAAATCGCTTACCTGGGGGTGATTCTGCTCGGCGTCGGGCAGTTGCTCTCTGGTCTGGTGCTATGGAAGTCGGTGCAATTCCCCCTGCTGCGCACGCTTCTGGGCGGTTACGAAGCCGCACGCTACATCCATTTTTTCTGCATGAGCGCCATTGTGCTGTTCATCGTCGTGCACCTCGTGATGGTGCTGCTGGTGCCGCGCACGCTGCTGGCGATGTTTCGCGGACGCTAAGGATAACTGATGAAAAAGCCGACCTTTCTCTCTCACAGCGATAAAACTTACCTCCTGAAGGAGGCTGAGAAAACACTAAACCCTGCGCGTCGCCGCCTGTTACGCCAGGGCCTGACGCTGGGTGGCATTATGCTGCTCACCGGCTGCGATATCAGCGATAACGAGGATGTCGAAAAGGTGTTATCACGCATGTCGCGCTTTAACGACCGGGTTCAGGGGTTTCTCCTGAGCGACCGCCACTTAGCCCCGGAATACAGCGCGGCGGACATTACCCGTCCATTTCCGTTCAACGCCTTTTACGGCCCGGAGGATATTCCGCAGATAGATGGCGAGCATTACGCCCTGGAGGTCCGGGGGCTGGTGCGGGATACCCATCGCTGGACGTTACCGGAGCTGTATCGCATGCAGCAGGTGAGCCAGATAACCCGCCATATCTGCGTGGAAGGCTGGAGCGCAATTGGCAAGTGGGGCGGCGTTCCTTTCGGCCATTTTTTGACGCTGATTGGCGCCGATCTTCACGCGAAGTACGTCAGTTTTCATTGTGCCGACGGGTACTACACCAGTATCGATATGGCCACCGCGCTGCACCCGCAGACTCTGCTGGCCCTGACCTGGGACAACCAGATCCTGCCTGCGAAATACGGTTTTCCAATGAAAATCCGTATCCCAACCAAGCTGGGGTACAAAAACCCAAAACACGTTCTCTCTATTGAAGTCACCAATCGTTTCCCGGGCGGTTACTGGGAAGATCAGGGTTACAACTGGTTTGGTGGCAGTTAACCCCCCAAAAAAAGTAACGAGGAAATACCATGAAAAAGATGATGATCGCCGCTGCTGCTCTCTCTGCTCTGCTGATGGCTAACGTTCAGGCTGCCGACAATATGAGCAAAGATAATATGGCGAAACCCCACGACAGCATGTGCAAAGACAAGATGTGCAAAGAGGGGATGAAAAAGGACCACATGGGCAAAATGGACAACATGAAGAAGGACGAAATGAAAAAAGAGGGCATGAAGAAGGATGAGATGGGCAAGAAAGACGCCATGAGCAACTAATTGCCATCAAATGTCGGGGAGAGAGGCATCTCTCCCCGGATTCAGCGCCTGATAAGCAGCGTCAACACTTCATAATGAGCGGTATGGGGGAACAGATCGAACAGTTGTACGCGTTCAACGCGGTAGCCCGGTAAATGGGCGATATCTTTCGCCATCGTCTGCGCGTTGCAGCTGGAATAGATAATATACGGCGGCGCCATTTCGCTCAGATAATCGCACAACGCTTTGCCAATCCCGCGACGCGGCGGGTTAACCAGCACCAGTTCCGGTACTTCGCCCTGCCCGGTCGCAAACTGAGTCGAATCCAGCGCCTGAAAATGCAGATTAGTCAAACCCAGCCCGGCGGCAGACTGCTTCGCGCAGGCAATCGCCTCCGGGGCTATCTCTATGCCGGTGAGCTTCATCTCGGGCGTAGCGCAGTGCAGGCCAAAGCCCCCCACACCGCAGAATAAATCCCACATATGCTGAACCGGCAAGCCACGCACCCACTCCCGTGCGGTGGCGTACAACCGTGCGGCAACCGTCGGGTTGGTCTGGAAGAAGCTTTGCGGGCGGATCCACAGCGGGACGTCGTTTAAGGTTTCCCCCAGCGCCTGCTGCCCGGTGAAGTAGACTTCCTCTTCGCCTTCCATAATTGCCATATGTACCGGCTGAATATTGGCAGTGATGACTTTTAGCTGCGGCAGCTGTGCCTGCAGCCAGGGGAGTGCCGCACGCAGCTGTTCTATTTTACTGTGCGAGCGCAGGACAAAGCGCAGCATCATACCGCCGTCGCGCTGGCTTTCAGTGAGTAACACATATTTAAGCTCACCGCGCTTGCGCGCCACGCTGTAGGGCGTTAACCCGGCGCGGGCGATAAACGGCTTCAGGACGGCAAATACCGGTGCGAACGAGTCCGGGTACAGCGGGCAGTCGGTTAAATCTTCCGGCGTACCGTCACGATGCAGCATGCCGAGCAGCGGTTTTTCAACGCTGCCGCTGACCACCATTTTGGCTTTGTTGCGAAACCCCTGTTCCGGGCCACTGACGGGCGCGCACCACTCACCTACGGGCATCTCCGCCAGCAGCTGGCGTAAATCGTCCATTTTGGCGGAGAGTTGGTCGCTGACCGGTCGGGTTATCCACTGACAGGAGCGACAGCGGTCGGCGTCATAGAGTGCGCACTGCATACAAAAACCTTCAAAATTCCAGGGGCGGGGATTGTATCACCGTTATTGCAGACGGAAAAACCGTCGGCTGGCGGCGGGCACGAAAAGCAGGAACAGCACCAGCATATCGGGTAATTTCTGCATCATCAGCGAGCGCAGGATTTCCCGCTTTGAGCCTCCGGCAATGCTGAACAGCTCAGGATAACCATAGCCAAGCGAGGCGGCCCACAGATAACCCGCGGCTATCACCTGGGTCATCAGGTAGATCCAGCGCGCCCAGTTGCGTCCCTTAATCAGCGAGAAAGCACACCAGATCTCAACGAACACCAGCACCAGGCTTGAGAGAAACACCAGCGTCAGGCTCCAGGTCTGTACGCTGCGATGAATAAACTCACCGGCCCCGCGAACGCCCAGCAGGTTGAAAATCATTATCAGATCGAGAGCACGAATAAGAATAATGGCGAGCGCCGCCACCTGCACAATGGCAGGAACGTTCAGGCGAGCATGTGACGCAGGTGTTTTACTAAAAAATCTCAATGTCTTACTTCCCTGAAAAACAGTGCCGCGTCATGCGCGGCACGTTGCAAGATTTTAATTCCTTCAGCCGCGTCTTGCACGCTGGATATCACGCACTCGCTGTTTTTCCGCTCGCGCCATCAGATACCAGGCGATAAAACCAATCACCCCGACCACCCCGAGAATAATGGTCGCCAGCGCGTTGATCTCCGGGTTAACCCCCATGCGTACGCTGGAGAACACCAGCATCGGCAGCGTCGTCGCCCCGGGGCCCGAGACAAAGCTTGCAATCACCAGGTCGTCGAGCGAGAGCGTAAACGCCAGCAGCCAGCCGGAAATGACCGCGGGCATGATCATCGGCAGCGTGATGATAAAGAACACCTTCAGCGGCGTAGCGCCAAGATCCATCGCAGCCTCTTCGATAGAGCGATCGAGTTCGCGCAGTCGGGAAGAGATAACCACGGCCACATAGGCGGTACAGAAGGTCACATGTGCCAGCCAGATGGTGAGCATTCCACGGTCAGAGGGCCAGCCAATCGCGTGCCCCAGCGCCACAAACAGCAGCAGCAGCGACAGCCCGGTGATGACATCCGGCATAACCAGCGGCGCGGTTATCATAAACGCAAAGCCGTTCGAACCCCTGAAGCGACCAAAGCGCACCATCACCACCGCCGCAATAGTGCCGAGGATAGCCGCCATGGTCGCCGCCGCCGCGGCAATGGTCAGGCTCAGGCCCACCGCACTCATCATCGCATCGTCGTGGAACAGCTCAACGTACCAGCGGGTCGACCACCCTGCCCATACCGTTACCAGCTTCGAGCTGTTAAACGAGTAGATAACCAGCATCAGCATTGGCGCATAGAGGAAAGTAAACCCGAGCACCAGAATAACAATTCGCCACGGGGAGCGTACTACCGGCAACGTATTCATCCGTGATCCCCCATCTGTTTCTGCTGATATTTGTGGAACCACATGATCGGCACAATCAACAGCAGCAGCATGACAATCGCCACCGCCGAAGCCACCGGCCAGTCACGGTTATTGAAGAACTCCTGCCACAGCACGCGGCCAATCATGATGCTGTCCGGCCCGCCGAGCAGTTCCGGGATAACGAACTCCCCCACCGCCGGAATGAACACCAGCATCGACCCGGCGATAATTCCCCCTTTCGTCAGCGGAACAATCACCTTAAAGAAGGTCTTCAGCGGACGAGCGCCAAGATCCAGCGACGCCTCTACCAGCGAGTAGTCAATACGCGTCAGGGCGGTATAAATCGGCAGCACCATAAACGGCATATAGGCATACACAATGCCGATATAGACCGCGAGATTGGTATGCAGAATGGTTAACGGCTGATCGATAACCCCCAACCACATCAGGAAATTATTGAGAATACCGTTGTTTTTCAGGATCCCCATCCACGCATAAACGCGGATAAGGAACGAAGTCCACGACGGCAGGATCACCAGCAGCAGTAGAATGTTTCGCGTTGAAGGCTTACTGTGCGCCACCGCCCACGCCAGCGGATAACCCAGCAGAAGGCAGAAAAAGGTCGAGATCGCCGCAACCTGCAATGACTGCAAATACGCTTCAAAATAGAGCGGATCGTCGGTCAATTGCAGGAAGTTGCCGATATTAAGGGTTAACGTTAGCTGGTCATCCACCCAATCAAACAGGTTGGTGTAGGGGGGAATGGTACGCGCCATATCCGCGAGGCTGATTTTAAAAACGATCAGGAATGGCAGCATAAACAGCAGGATAAGCCAGATATACGGCAGCGCGATCACCAGCTTACGCCCGTGCTTCATCTGCATTCTGGCAAGCCAGGGCACAGCACTTTCCTGCCGGGTGGCACGTGATGGAGAATCTAATGTCGTCATCGCTCCTCCTTACACCGTCAACACCACGCAGCTATCCGCATCCCAGCACAGACGCACCTCATCGCCCCAGGTCGGCAGACCTTTGCGATAGCGGTGTTCGTTCTGCAGCTGGGCGCTGATCATCTGCCCGCTTTTGAGGCGGACGTGGTAGATAGAGAGATCGCCAAGGTAGGCAATATGCGTCACTTCTCCGACGGCAAAGTTATAACCGTTTTCCGGCGGCGCTTCACAGAGCATGATTTTTTCCGGTCGCAGCGCCACGTACACCGGCACGTTGTCGACCACCGATGCTTCCACATCAACCTTCAGCGGATGCACAAGCCCCGGCGATTCAATCACCAGACCATCGTCGTGGCGTTCTTTGAGCAAGCCTTCAAAGACGTTGACCGAGCCGATAAACTCCGCGCTGTAGCGGGTCGTCGGGTGCTCGTAGATCTCCTCCGGTTCACCAATCTGCACGAACTTGCCGCGGTTCATAATGGCAATACGCCCGGCCATGGTCATCGCTTCTTCCTGGTCGTGGGTGACCATCACGCAGGTCACCCCTACCCGCTCGAGAATATCGGCCACTTCGAGCTGCATCCGGTCGCGCAGCTTTTTATCCAGCGCGCCCATCGGCTCATCAAGCAGCAGCAGCTTCGGGCGCTTGGCAAGGCTTCGGGCCAGGGCCACACGCTGGCGCTGGCCGCCGGAGAGCTGATGCGGTTTGCGCTTTGCAAACTCCTGCATATGCACCAGCGTCAGCATCTCCTGCACGCGGCTGTCTATTTCGGCTTTCGGCAGTTTGTCCTGCTTCAGGCCAAAGGCAATGTTCTGCTCGACGGTCATGTGCGGGAACAGTGCGTAAGACTGGAACATCATGTTAATCGGCCGCTGGTACGGCGGCACATGGGAAAGATCGACACCATCGAGCACAATCTGCCCGGCGGTCGGTGGCTCGAAGCCCGCCAGCATGCGCAGCAGCGTCGACTTCCCGCAGCCGGAGGCACCGAGCAGAGCAAAGATTTCACCTTTATAAATAGTCAGGCTCACGTCATCGACGGCATGCTGCCCGTCGAAAGACTTGGTGAGATTGCGGATTTCCAGCAGCGGGGTCAGCGCTTTACGAATTTTCGCCTGTGGGCGTGGGGTCGCGTCGTTCACTTGAGTGCTCTCCGGCAAAAGCTAACAACTGTATGGACCGGTGCCATACAAAATAGTCTCACCGGGCGAGCACAATGCCCGCCCGGCGCTGGGGTTATTTCCCGCTTTTCACCTTGGTCCATGCACGCGTACGTACACGGTCAATCTTCGGATCCTGAACCTTCAACGTGAACAGTTTGGCGCGCACGTCTGCCGGTGGGTAGATCCCCGGATTATCACGTACCGCCTCGCTCACCAGCGGTGTTGCCGCTTTGTTAACGTTGGCATAGAACACGTGATCGGAGATGTGAGCAATCACGTCCGGACGCAGCAGATAGTTGAGGAACTGATACGCTTCGTCTTTGTTTTTGGCATCAGCCGGCATTGCGAAGACGTCAAAGAAGGCCAGCGCCCCCTCTTTCGGGATGGAATAAGAAATATTCACCCCATTTTTGGCTTCTTTTGCCCGGTTAGCGGCCTGCCAGACGTCGCCTGCCCAGCCAATTGCCACGCAGATATCGCCGTTTGCCAGATCGTTTATGTACTGCGAGGAGTGGAAGTAGCGAATGTTCGGACGCAGCTTCAGCAGCAGGTCGGTTGCCGGGCCGGTATAGTCATCCGCTTTGGTGCTGTTCGGATCTTTGCCGAGGTAGTTCAGCACGGTAGCAAACACTTCTTCAGGCGCATCGAGGAAGGAAACTCCGCAGCTTTTCAGCTTCTCGAGGTTTTCTGGCTTCAGGATCAGATCCCAGCTGTTAACCGGCGCGTCTTTGCCGAGGACCGCCTTCACTTTATCCACGTTATAACCAATACCGGTGGTCGCCCACATATACGGCATCGCATATTTATTATCAGGATCGTGACGGGCAATAAGTTTCAGCAATTCCGGATCAAGGTTCTTCCAGTTCGGTAATTTACTTTTATCGAGCGGCTGAAATACCCCCGCCGTTAATTGACGCTCCAGAAAACTTGCGGATGGCACGACCAGATCAAACCCGGTGCTGCCCGCCATTAATTTACCTTCGAGTACTTCGTTGGAATCAAATACGTCGTAAACAACTTTAATACCGGTCTCTTTTTCAAAATTGGCTACCGTATCCGGCGCAATATAATCAGACCAGTTATAAACATGCAGCGTTTTTTGTTCAGCGGCTAGCGTGCCTGCAGAGACCACCATCAGCGCACCGGTCACCAGACCCGTTAACCATTTTTTACTCAATGCAGCCATATCACTTTTCCTTCTATACGAAATACAAGGTATGCAATAAATGCATATTTAATCAGTCAGCACAGGCAGTTACTGCCGGATTTTATTGTGTCGCAAGAATAACCATAGCCCGTGTCTGAGACCATAGCCCAGGTTAAAAAACGCCTTTTATCAATTTTTTACGCGGGATCACTGTATGGCGTAATCCAACCACGGCGGAATGGTGGTGAATAATGCTTAGCTGAATGGTGACAAGCAGAATAAATGCGTGGATCGTACAGCCGCTGTGGCAGCGGCTGCCTTTAAGTCAGGTGGGGTCAGTGGAGAAAATGGTATTGAATTTCTTCTTTCGGCTGCTCTTCTTCCTCTTCCGGTTTATAGAGCAATTCGTGAGCAGAAGCCTCAAGAATAACCATTGAGATCTGCTCTTCGCTCTGACGGAAGAACCAGGCAAACTGCTCAAGCGCCACGCCGGCACCCACTGCGAGCGACTGGCAGACCACCAGTTTCGGCAGGTTATCGTCCTGAATGTCGAGGAACGCTTTAACCGTCAGCGAACTGGCGTTGATTGAGGAGAGATCCGCCGACAGCGCCAGCAGCCCGGAAGGCTTCACTTCGGCAAGCGCGGAAAACAGGATGACGTTATCGAGAAGATCGATTTTCGCATCGAAGATCCCATCGAAATTCTGCATATGTGGCAGATGCAACGCCTGACAGGTGTCGCACTCAAAAAAACTGATGCCAAGTTCGTCGAGCCATTGACGCAACGTATCCAGACCCGGGACGACGAGTGTATGCATATGCCTGAGACCTCTTGCTTAAAAAATACCGGGGCATAGCTTACGCAAAAAGTCCGGCACATACCATGCGTGCTGTCGAAAATGACATTATCCGCCCATTTTCAGGCAAAATCCTGGGTGAGCCTGGCGCTCCACCCACTCAATCATCCGCCCGGCGATATCGAGACCCGTCGTTTTTTCAATCCCTTCAAGCCCCGGAGACGCGTTCACTTCCATCACCAGCGGGCCGCGATCGGCACGAAGAATATCAACACCCGCCACGTCCAGCCCCAGGGTTCGGGTCGCCATGATGGCAATTTCCCGCTCGCGTTCGGTGATGTTGATAACCGTCGCCACCCCGCCGCGATGCAGGTTGGAACGAAAATCACCGTTCTTGGCCTGGCGCTCTATCGCGGCCACCACTTCATCACCCACTACCAGACAGCGAATATCACGTCCTTTTGACTCGGCAATATACTCCTGTACCAGGATATGAGCGTTCAGACCGCGAAAGGCATCAATAACGCTTTCTGCCGCCTGGCGGGTTTCCGCGAGCACCACGCCGATGCCCTGCGTTCCCTCCACCAGCTTGACCACCAGCGGTGCGCCACCAACCATATCGATAAGGTCGCTGGTGTCGTCTGGCGAATGGGCGATGCCGGTGATCGGTAGATCAATCCCCTGACGCGCCAGCAGCTGTAGCGAGCGCAGCTTGTCCCGCGCCCGGGTAATCGCCACCGATTCATTCAGCGGATAACTGCCCAGCATTTCAAACTGACGCAACGCCGCCATGCCGTAGAAGGTGATGGCCGAACCGATACGCGGGATCACCGCATCATAATGGGGAAGCTGGCGGCCTTTATAGTGGATAGAAGAGGCCGCCGGGCTGATATTCATGTAGCAGGAGAGCGGGTCGAGGATCTCAACCACGTGACCGCGTTTCATCGCGGCATCACGCAGACGCTTACAGGACCAGAGCGTTCCGTCCCGGGACAATATGGCAATTTTCATCCTGCAACCTCTTCTGAAAAAGTTCTGGGAAAACAGCCGTATCATACCTCGTGTGTAGCCCGACCAGAACGGAAAAGTAGCGTCGACCCTGCGCGATATTTAGCGGGTTGCCCAGCCCTGCTTATGCAGATAGTCGAGAATAAACGGGCGGTTCTCTTTGATGATGGTCCGGCGAATGTGATCGGTCCAGGTATCGCGACGGTTATTACTGCCGCGGTTCAGATAATACGCCGCAAGCGCTTCGTCATAGCGCGCCAGCACGTCGTTATCTACCGGCTGATAGCGATTTTCATGCACCAGCATCTCGGCGGGCATACGCGGTTTCACATCCGGGTTATCGGCAGGCCAGCCGAGGCACAGACCAAACAGCGGCAGCACGTGCTGCGGCAGGCCGAGTAACTCAGTCACAGCGGCAATGCTGTTGCGGATCCCGCCAATAAAGACGCCGCCGAGTCCGAGCGACTCCCCGGCGAGCATCGCGTTTTGCGCCATCATGGCGGTATCCACCACGCCGAGCAGCAGCTGTTCTGCAAGCCCCAGCTGTGCCTCCGGGCAGATTTGCAGATGGCGGTTGAAGTCGGCGCAGAACACCCAGAACTCCGCCGCCTGAGCCACGTGCTTTTGCCCGCCGGTCAGCGTGGCCAACTGTTCCCGCAGCGCCGGGTCAGTAATGCGGATGATGGAAGTGCACTGCAAAAAGCTCGAACTGGAGGTGCCCTGCGCGGCGGCAATGATAGAGGCGCGCTGTTCGTCGGTGATGGGCTCATCGGTAAAGTGGCGGATGGAGCGGTGGCTGCGTTGCAGCTCAATGGTTGCTGTCATCGTGGTTTCCTGTCTCATTATTTGAACATTTCACCCACCTTGCGGGAGGGTGTCGCCTTAGTATAACGAGGTCCATGACAAGGGTGATTAGCAAAAAGAATCAGAACAACAGGCAAAACCTTCTTTAACTCTCCTGCGGCTGGCGGCATTATAATCGCCATTCGCCGTCTGGCTTCGTCCGGAATTGGCAGTTTTTTTCAGTTTAAGGAGAGAAGCAATGTTCACCGTAATTTTTGGCCGTCCGGGTTGCCCTTACTGCGTTCGTGCAAAAGAGCTGGCAGAAAAACTGAGCACCGAGCGTGACGATTTTAACTATCGCTACATCGACATCCACGCGGAAGGTATCACCAAAGCTGACCTGGAAAAAACCGTCGGCAAACCGGTTGAAACCGTGCCGCAGATTTTTGTCGATCAGAAGCACATCGGCGGCTGCACAGATTTCGAAGCCTGGGCGAAAGAGAACCTCGGTCTCTTCGCGTAAGTCTTCACGACGCCCCGCCCTGGGGCGTCATCGCTGTGCGCGTCTGACCTGAAGTAAATGCCCCACGCACATGACGCAAAGCGCCCCCAGCGCGCACCAGAACACCGCACTAAAAACCCACGCCATCTCCTGCCACGCTGAACGCGTAGCCGTTGCCTGTAGCTTCATGAAAAAGAGACATACGGGTGCCGCCAGCGCAGCGCCGACGACGGCACTAAACACGCGGCGCTGATGGGAAAACATGCTGACGGTAGCGCCAGGAATGATGAAAAACAGCAGTCCCAGATCGGAGTTGCCTGTCGCCGGGATGATGCCCCTCAGATGGCGCGACACCAAAAACCATACCGCAATGAAAAGTAAGAAGCAGCAGGCGGCACTCACCCAACCGTGATTAGTTTTCAAAGGTTCCTCCTGACATTCTCTCTATCAAACTGATGTTTTGCCTCAAAAAGGCGGCGGTCAGATAAAGTTTGCTGGCATTCCATGCCAATGAATGGCGTCGTATTAATACGATTGTCCTGGCCTCGCGGAACGATTAAACTAACGCACTTCATATAATGATTATTGAGTGAGAAGTGCAGCCAGAGAACGGCTTTGCTTACGCTTCGGCACGACGTAAACAGTAGACCAAATAATCATTTCTTTCAACAACTTACTAGTAAACAAGAAGTTAGCTTCCGTGAATATAAACGTCGCAGATTTGTTAAACGGCAATTACATCCTGTTATTATTTGTGGTGTTGGCTCTGGGGCTGTGCCTCGGAAAATTACGCCTGGGATCGGTCCAACTCGGTAATTCCATTGGCGTTTTAGTGGTCTCTCTGTTATTAGGCCAGCAGCATTTCAGTATCAACACAGATGCATTAAATCTGGGCTTTATGCTGTTTATTTTCTGCGTAGGCGTGGAAGCCGGACCTAACTTTTTTTCAATTTTCTTCCGTGACGGCAAAAATTATCTGATGCTGGCCTCGGTGATGGTCGGCAGTGCAATGCTGATTGCCTTAGGGCTCGGCAAACTGTTCGGCTGGGACATCGGCCTGACCGCCGGTATGCTCGCCGGATCGATGACCTCAACGCCGGTACTGGTTGGCGCAGGCGACACGCTGAGACACTCGGGGATGAGCGGCGCTTCGCTCACCAGTGCGCTCGACCATCTGAGTCTTGGCTATGCCCTGACCTACCTGATTGGTCTGGTGAGCCTGATTGTCGGTGCCCGCTATATGCCGAAACTGCAGCATCAGGATCTGCAGACCAGTGCGCAGCAGATTGCCCGTGAGCGCGGTCTGGACACCGACGCAAACCGCAAGGTCTTCCTCCCGGTTATCCGCGCCTACCGCGTGGGGCCGGAGTTGGTCGCCTGGGCCGACGGTAAAAATCTGCGCGAGCTGGGCATTTATCGCCAGACCGGCTGCTACATTGAGCGTCTGCGTCGCAACGGCATTCTGGCAACCCCGGACGGCGACGCGGTACTGCAGCTGGGCGATGATATCGCACTGGTAGGCTACCCGGATGCTCACTCTCGCCTCGACCCGAGCTTCCGTAACGGTAAAGAAGTGTTCGACCGCGATCTGCTCGATATGCGCATCGTCACCGAAGAAATTGTGGTGAAGAATCACAATGCCGTTGGCCGCCGTCTGGCGCAGTTGAAGCTGACCGATCACGGCTGCTTCCTCAACCGCGTCATTCGCAGCCAGATTGAGATGCCTATCGATGATAACGTGGTGCTCAATAAAGGTGATGTACTGCAGGTGAGCGGCGACGCCCGCCGTGTGAAAACCATCGCTGACCGCATCGGCTTTATTTCGATTCACAGCCAGGTAACCGACCTCCTCGCCTTCTGCTCGTTCTTCATCATCGGTCTGATGATTGGAATGATTAGCTTCCAGTTCAGCAACTTTAGCTTCGGTATTGGTAACGCTGCCGGGCTGTTGTTCGCCGGGATCATGCTCGGCTTCCTGCGAGCCAACCACCCGACGTTCGGTTATATCCCGCAGGGCGCGCTGAACATGGTGAAAGAGTTTGGCCTGATGGTGTTTATGGCCGGCGTAGGCCTGAGCGCGGGTAGCGGCCTGCAATATGGCCTGGGCGCAGTAGGCGGCCAGATGCTGGTGGCGGGTCTGATAGTCAGCCTGGTGCCGGTGGTGATTTGCTTCCTGTTCGGCGCCTACGTTTTACGTATGAACCGCGCGATGCTGTTTGGCGCGATGATGGGCGCACGTACCTGCGCCCCGGCAATGGAAATCATCAGCGATACCGCCCGCAGCAACATCCCGGCGCTGGGCTATGCTGGCACCTACGCTATCGCCAACGTGCTGCTGACTCTCGCCGGTACCCTGATAGTGATCATCTGGCCGGGATTAGGATAAAACCGAAGTTTGCAAGCAGCAGAAAAAATTTTTGTGAACTACGAAACTTTTTCCTAAGGCATCAGTCATAAGTAATGCCACTGCTTTTCTTTGATGTCCCCATTTTGTGGAGCCCATCAACCCCGCCGTTTCGGTTCAAGGTTGATGGGTTTTTTGTTGCCTCGCATTTACCCCTCTTCAACCTACAGACTCTCATCCCCCATCTAAAACCGATCACTCAAGAGTCTGCCGTTGGCAATGTTTTCTCTTTCTTTATCTCAGTAAACTTTGTTAACCCTTTTAGTCTCATTGTATATAAAAAAACTAGTCGCCTCGTAAGGATTGTTTTACAATGCATTTATAATCAACTATTTATATTTAAACTATGACTACCAAAAACTATAGCATAGACGCGCTAAGAGTCATCATGGCTGTACTTGTCATTATGATTCATTCAACCCTGGTAATATATGATAAAAAAATCGGCATATTCATTCTTGTTGAAGGCTTTGGCAGAATAGCTGTACCATTCTTTTTTGTAGTCAGTGGTTTTTATCTTGAGCAAACGTTACAAAAAGACAAATTGTCCTCATGGTTATCCAAAATAGTAAAAATGTATGTAGTGTGGAATATCGTATACCTTCCATTTCAGATTCATTTAATTGATGCGATTTTTGACAGAAACATCGAAGACCTCAACATAAACAATCTGGCCTTCGATATGATATTCGGATACTGGCAATTATGGTTCCTACCGGCGATTATCATTGGCGCACTATTAATTAATGCTTGTACATCATTCTCAAGCCGTAAACTGCTTTCGCTGGCAATCGTCACTTTCATCTCAGCCACCACCCTCTGGTATCTTGCGATGAACAAAATCATTAACATGCCAGGGTTCTGGGCAAATCCTGTGTCGCTAAGAAACGGTGTTTTTCTTGGTTTCCCATTGATGGCTATTGGTTATGTCCTGGCGAGAGAAAAGAAAAATCATGTTGTCACCAATTACCTGGCGTCAAATAAAGCCCTGATCTTATCAATTTTATTTGTAATCTGCGAGGGAGTATTCGGATATTATACCCATAAAGGTTTTTACGACTTCACTTTCTCTTCGGCAATCCTTTCAACATGCCTGTTGGCATTTTGCCTAAAAAACCCAAAAAAGATAGAGATTAATATCGATGGCTCCAGTCTATCAACTTATTTATACATGGTTCACGTCATATTTTATCTTATCTACGTACGTTTCACGCAAAATGCACTAATATTATTTGCCGCTGTTCTGGCTTCATCCTGGCTTACGGCACATATCATCATGAAAGCCAAAAATACCAAATAAAAAATACTCGCAGAACTTATTAATACTTCCTGTGGGGTAACATATACCCCACAGGCTTTATCGTTAAATCTAATCTCCCCCACCTTGCATCCCCCCTAATCTCACACATACTTTCGAAGGGTTTCGACCATAACGAGGGGGCGAGCATGCTGGCAGGTAAGGTCGTGGTGATTTTCGGCGGTAGCGGGGCTATCGGTAGTGCAGTAGCGCGAGCAATGGCACGAAACGGCGCGCAGGTGTATCTGGGCGCCCGCCGTTCGGAAAAGCTGGAAGGTGTTGCTGAGCACATCCGGGCGACAGGCGGTGTGGCGGACACGTTTATCGTTGACGTGCTTGACGAGCGCGCCACCCGCGAGCAAATCGAAAGGCTCGCGCAGAAGACCGGCGGATTTGATGTGGTGGTGAATGCTACCGGGTTCGTTCACGATCAGGGTAAAGGAATTGCGGAGCTTACCCTCGGTGAATTTATGCAGGGCATTACCCCTTTCCTCTCCTCTTTTTTTACGCTCTCTCAGGCCGTGGTGCCGCATATGGGCGGTGAGCGGGCCGGAGCCATTCTTACCGTTGTCGCTCCCGCTGGCCCGCTGGCGGTGCCCGGGCACCTCGGTCATATCGTGGGCTGCGCCGGAACGGAGGCCTTCGTGAAAGCCCTTGCCAGCGAACTGGGGCCGAAGAATATTCGCGTCGTCGGTGTGCGCTCGCACGCGATCGCCGATGCGGTACAGGCCGGCTCGTATACCGGAGAAGTATTTACGCCCAAAGCGCAGGCAATGGGGCTAACGGTCGAACAATGGGTCGGTGGGGCCGCGCATAGTACCATGCTGAATCGCCTGCCGACGCTTGCGCAGGTCGCCGAGGTGATGACCTTTCTGGCATCGGATAACGCCAGCGCGATGACGGCCACCATGGTGAACGTGACGGCGGGCACCACGACCAGTTAACGTCACCCCGCCAGCCGCCCTACCATCTCGCGGATAACCGTGCGGGAAAGCGGTGCCCGGTCGGTGACAAAATGCAGAGTCATCCCTTCGATAAACGCATCCAGCGCCCGCGCGGTGGGCGCATCAAACCACTGCTCCAGCGTCTGCTGGCTACGCTCCATCCACTCCTGCATCACCACTTTTAAAGAGGGCTGGCAGCCAATCCAGGCGTACAGCTGGTACATCAGGTTCATGTTGCGGGTGGTGGTCACCTGGGCGCTGAAAATCAGGTCGGTGATGGCTTCACAGGCTTCATCCGGGGTAGTCACCGCAGCAAAGAAGTCCTGATACTGCTGCGACATCGTAGTGGTGAAGTGATTAAACGCTTCGTCCAGCAGGGCATCTATTCCGCTGAAATAATAGGTAAGCGAACCCAGCGGCACGTCTGCACAACTGGCGATTTTACGGTGCGTCACGGCCTGGATGCCATGATTTGCAATGGTGTCCAGCGTGGCGTGGAGAATGCGTTCCCGACGCAAAGGGTCGTTCGGTCGACGGGCCATATTTTTCCTCATCCAGTTTATGTACAAATGTACACAACCTTGTTAGTGTTGTCTCTACTCCTCTCTTTTTAGTGATCGCCCATGACCGTACTCTCGCCGCGAAAAGCCCTGCAACTGCGCCTGTGGGCGCTCTTTATGTTCTTCTTCCTTCCGGGCCTTTTAATGGCGTCATGGGCCACGCGCACCCCGGCTATTCGCGATATTCTGTCCGTCTCTACCGCTGAGATGGGCGTGGTGCTGTTTGGCCTTTCCGTCGGTTCAATGAGCGGGATCCTCTGCTCCGCGTGGCTAGTGAAGCGCTACGGTGCCAGAAGCGTTATCCGCACCACTATGTCCTGCGCGGTAATCGGAATGATTATTCTGAGTATCGCGCTGTGGCTCGCCTCTCCGCTGGTATTTGCCTTTGGCCTGTGCGTGTTTGGCGGCAGCTTCGGGGCGGCGGAAGTCGCCATTAACGTCGAAGGCGCGGCAATTGAGCGTGAGATGAAAAAAACCGTACTGCCGATGATGCACGGTTTTTACAGCTTCGGGACGCTGGTGGGTGCAGGCGTCGGGATGGCGGTGACCGGTTTTGGTCTGCATGCGCCGCTGCACATTCTGCTCGCCGCGCTGGTGGGTATTGCACCCATTTTTATCGCCATTCGCGCTATTCCGGAAGGTACCGGGAAAAACCCGGTGCAGGAGTCGCACCATCAGCATAAAGGCGTGCCGTTTTACCGTGACATACAGCTGATGCTGATTGGCGTAGTGGTGCTGGCGATGGCGTTTGCCGAAGGCTCCGCCAACGACTGGCTGCCGCTCCTGATGGTGGACGGTCACGGCTTTAGCCCAACGTCAGGCTCACTGATTTACGCAGGCTTCACCCTTGGCATGACCCTCGGGCGCTTCACCGGCGGCTGGTTTATCGACCGCTATAGCCGGGTGACGGTGGTACGCGCCAGCGCTCTGATGGGCGCGCTGGGGATCGCGCTGATTATCTTTGTCGACAGCGCCTGGGTGGCGGGCGTGTCTGTCATTCTGTGGGGACTTGGCGCATCGCTTGGCTTCCCGCTGACGATTTCTGCTGCCAGCGACACCGGCCCGGATGCTCCTGGCCGCGTCAGCGTGGTGGCGACCACCGGCTATCTCGCCTTCCTCGTAGGCCCACCGCTGCTGGGCTTCCTTGGTGAAAATTATGGTCTGCGTAGCGCCATGCTGGTGGTACTGGCCCTGGTTCTGGTCGCCGCCCTGGTGGCGCGCGCCGTTGCTAAACCCGAAGCTGAACTTGTGATGGAGAATAGCTGATGAGCATTAAACTTATCGCCGTCGATATGGATGGCACGTTCCTGAGCGATGCCAAAACCTACAACCGCGAGCGATTTTTACAGCAGTACCAGCGCATGAAACAGCAGGGTATTCGCTTTGCCGTGGCCAGCGGCAACCAGTACTACCAGCTCAAATCCTTCTTCCCGGAGATCGCGAGCGAAATTGCCTTTGTTGCCGAGAACGGCGGCTGGGTAGTGAACGCCGGAGAGGACGTCTACCACTGCGACCTACCGCAAGCGCATTTCGAGCGGGTCGTCAGCTGGCTGCAGACGCTGCCGGAAATTGAAATTATCGCCTGCGGCAAAAACAGCGCCTACACCCTGCGCCGCTACGATGATGATTTTAAAACCATGGCCGCCCGCTACTATCATCGTCTGGAGGCCGTCGACAGCTTTGATAATCTCAATGACACCTTCCTGAAGTTTGGCCTTAACGTCGATGACCGCAAGGTGCCGGAGATGCAGAAAATTATCCATGCCGAGCTCTGCGACATCATGACCGCCGTGACCACCGGGCACGGTAGCATCGACCTCATCATTCCGGGCGTTCACAAGGCTCATGGTCTGGGTCTGCTGCAGAAGCGTTGGGGCATTGCCGATAGCGAAGTATTAGCCTTTGGCGACAGCGGTAACGATATTGAGATGCTGCGTCAGGCCGGATTCAGTTTCGCCATGGCCAACGCCGCGGAGCCGGTAAAGGCCGTCGCGCGCTATTCGGCGCCGCATAACAATCAGGAAGGGGTTCTGGAAATAATAGAAAAGGCGCTCAACCAGCAAGCGCCTTTTGCCTGAATCTGAACAGAGCCCGACGCAGGTCGGGCTTTTTTTCGGCTTGAGCTAGTCAGGCTTTGTGGAAGCCCCCACCGTTTTGTCTTTCAGGAAATAGACAATCAGCACCAGCCAGACGAGCCCCCCCGCCAGATTGAACAGGCTGAAAAGGCCGTTGCCGCCAAGCAGGTACGCATGCTTGCTGACCTCAATCCCGACGGTAAAAATCATCATCTGCAGCATGCCCATCGCCGCCGCTACCGTGCCTTTACTCATGTCGCTGGCAAAGAGGGTCAGGCGCACCAGTCCGGCGTTCGCCAGACCGATACCAAAAGCATACACGCTGAGCCCCGCCGTCATCCACAGGTAGGCGTGGCTTGAAACCACCGTTGCGGCAGCCGCAAGGATAAGCCCTGCCACAATCGGCCAACCGCCCATAATAATCAGCGAGCGCACCGAACGGCGGGAAGTGAGACGCGCCAGCACCAGGTTACCGATAATCAGTGCACCAAAAATCGGCACCTGCAGCATACCGTACTCGTAGCTGCTGGCATGTTCACCGCTCATGATAATAACCGGAGACTGGGCAATCCACGCCAGAAGCGGCAGGCTGACAAAGCCCGTTGCCAGCGCGCCGGCAACGAAGCGCAGGTTTTTCAGCACCGCACTGTAGTCACGCCCCAACTCTTTGAGCGACAGCTTTTCGCCTATGCGGGTCGCCGTTTCCGGCATTGCACGCTGCAGGCCGAAGAACGAAATCGCGGCCAGCGCGGCAAACAGCACGAACATAGTCTCCCACGGCGCGAAGTGGATCCAGGCCGCGCCCACCAGCGGACCGAGCAGCGGCGCAATCAACGCCACGTTCGCCATCAGCGCGGTGATTTTGATACACACCGCCTCCTCAAACGACTCCTGGATGGCGGCGTAGCCCACAGCACCAATGAAGCACAGGCTCACCCCCTGCAGGAAACGCAGGAACGTGAACTGCTCAATATTCTGCGCCAGCAGCGTCGCGAGGCAGGTCACAATGAACCAGACCACCCCGGTTAACATCACCGGACGACGGCCAATACGATCCGACAGCGGCCCCAGGAGCCACTGCAGAAATATCCCGCCCGCCAGATAAGCGGTCATGGAAGTAGGAACCCACTCAATACCTGCCTGATACTGCTCCACCACCGCGAGCATGCCCGGCTGGATCATGTCGTTTCCGATATAGGTGGAGAATTCATACAGTACGAGGCAAAGCGGGAAAAGTAACGCCTGACGTCCCAGACGTTTGCCGGAAAGGGTATGATTTTGCATGCCATCTCTTATTCTAAAAAATCGTGCAGAGTGTAATGAAACCCGGCCTGTGGCGATACTAAATTGTGGCCGAAAATCCGAAATTCAGCACGTTGCCTGTTCGTTTAAGGTTCGCTTAAGTTACACCACCTATACTGCCGATTATTGGCTGTACAACCCATTTTTGCCGACTTCAGATTGTTCGCAAACTACGGACAACTAAGACAAAGTCCGTTTACCGCGGCAGCAGAGGCTTTTAGGGTGATGGTCAACGACGTCCGAACTACGCGGATAATTCTGCCCCCAATGTAATGAGTCTGGAAAGTATGCTGGAAAATCTGAATTACACCCTGTTTGAGCTGGTTAACGCGACCCCGGCTTCGCCGCAGTGGGCCATTTCGCTCGCCACTTTCCTGGCTAAAGATCTCATTATGGCCGTTCCACTGCTGGCCGTGGTGATGTGGCTGTGGGGACCGCGCGCGCAGGTGAGCGAGCAGCGTAAACTGGTGATTAAAATTGCCCTTGCAATGGCGGTCAGCATGGCGCTGTCGGTGTCCATCGGCTATCTCTTCCCTCACGACAGACCGTTCATGGATAACGTGGGCTACAACTTCCTGCACCATGCGCCGGACAGTTCGTTCCCGAGCGATCACGGTACGGTGAGCTTTACCTTCGCCCTGGCGTTCCTGTTCTGGCACCGCCTGTGGACCGGCGTTGCCCTGCTGGCTGGCGCCTGTGCCATTGCCTGGTCACGCGTTTACCTTGGCGTACACTGGCCGCTGGATATGTTCGGCGCGTTCATTGTCGGCCTCTGCGGTTGCCTGGCGGCACAACTCCTGTGGCAACGTTTTGGCACCGCGCTGTACCAGCGTATGCAACAGCTTTACCGTCTGTGCTTCTCCGTGCCTATCCGTAAAGGTTGGGTGCGTGACTAAGCCCCATCAGCCGGGTAAAATAAACGACGACGCCCTGCCTGTGCAGGGCGCGTTTTTCTCTGGCGGGGACATATGGAAACACGGCGGGACGCGAGGATAAACCAGCTTATCCAGGCGCTAAAGCGTAGCGATAAGCTCCATCTTAAAGAAGCCGCAACGCTGCTCGGCGTGTCAGAAATGACCATTCGCCGCGATCTCAATAGCCACAGTGGTCCGGTGGTTCTGCTGGGGGGTTACATCGTCCTGGAGCCACGCGCGGCCAGCCATTACCTGCTAAGCGATCAGCAAACGCGCCTGGTCGATGAAAAACGTCTTGCAGCACGCCATGCGGCGAGCCTTTTAGAAGCCCATCAGATGGCTTTTTTCGACTGTGGCACCACCACGCCGTGGATTATTGACGCCATCGATAATGAGCTACCCTTCACCGGTGTTTGCTACTCGCTGAATACCTTTCTGGCACTGCAGGAAAAACCGCTGTGCCGCGTTATTCTCTGCGGCGGCGAGTTTTACGCCAGCAACGGCATCTTCAAGCCCATTGACGGCTACGACACCCTGAACCACCTCTGTCCGGACATTGCCTTCTACTCGGCGGCTGGTGTGCATCCGCAGCAGGGCGCTACCTGTTTTAATCTGGAAGAGTTACCGGTGAAGCACTGGGCGATGCGCCAGGCGCGCTATCACGTGCTGGTGGTTGATCACAGTAAGTTTGGCAAAATTCGCCCGGCGAAAATGGGCGAACTGAGTGCGTTTGACGCGATGGCCTGCGATCGTCGTCCGGATGACGAAATGCTCACACTGGCAAAAGCGCAAAAAATGACGCTGCTGTACTGATCCACACGGACCAGTACAGCGCTAAAGATTAAGAGAACCAGCTACCGAACCAGGCGTGGAACTTCATCAACACGAAGTCCACCATCCGGCTGAAGAATCCACCCTCTTTCACTTCTTCCATCACCACCAGCGGGCGCTGCTCAATGGTTTTATCATTGAGTTTGAAGTCGATGGTACCCACGACCTGTCCTTTCGCCAGCGGCGCGGTCAGCTGTGGCTCATTGAGCGCGAAGCTGGCCTTCAGGTTTTTCAACTGGCCCCGCGGAATGGTGACCGACCCCGCCTCGCCGGCGCCGAGCTTCACGTTGCTGCTATCGCCGTACCAGACGCGCTGCTCAACAAACGTCGCATCCGGTTTGATAGGCGTCACGGTTTCGTAGAAGCGGAAGCCCCAGGCCAGCAATTTCTCAGATTCGTTAAAGCGGATACGGTCGGTTTTGGTGCCCAGCACCACGGCAATCAGACGCATATCCCCCTGGGTCGCCGAGGAAACCAGGTTGTAGCCCGCTCCGGCGGTGGTGCCAGTCTTCACGCCGTCGGCGTTAATGTTGGTGCTCCACAGCAGGCGGTTGCGGTTCGGCTGGCGAATTTTATTGAAGGTAAACTCTTTTTCCTTGTGAATGGCGTACTCTTCCGGCACGTCGTGGATCATCGCTTTCGTCAGCAAGGCCATGTCACGTGCGGTACTGAACTGCCCCGGCGCATCCAGGCCGTGTACGGTTTTGAACGTGGTGTTGGTGAGCCCAAGCTTCGCGCCGTAGCTGTTCATCAGGTCAACGAAGGAGTCCTGACTGCCCGCAACGTAATCAGCGATGGCAATACTGGCGTCGTTACCAGACTGGATGATGACCCCTTTATTGAGATCCTCAACCGAGACCTGATCGCCAGGTTTCAGGAACATCACAGAAGAGCCGCGCAGTGCCGGGTTTCCGGTCGCCCAGGCATCTTTGCCAACGGTTACCATATCCGTTAGCTTGATTTTCCCTGCCTTCAGCGCCTGCCCAACCACGTAGCTGGTCATGATTTTAGTCAGGCTCGCCGGATCCAGTTTTTCATCGGCGTTGCCTTCCGCCAGCACCTTGCCGCTGGCGTAATCCATCAGGATCCACGCTCGCGCATCAACCGGCGGTGCGGCGATGGTCTGTTCTTCCGCATGCAAAGACGGAGCGACGAGAAGTAAAAGTACGGAGCCTGCAGCCAGGCTGCGAAGAGAGAAAGCAGTACGCGTCATAAGAGCCACCCAAGTATCCTTTCCAAAAAACACACCATTACGCAACAAACGCTGAGTAATAACGTAGAAATGATCTTAAAGAAACAGTGAGTTGGTAAAGTTTTTAAAGTTTACGCAATAACGAGACGACTTGCTGAAAACAACACGTTTTTTTTGATCGTGATTGCTTAACGGTTTACTTTCCCTCAACATATTTACATTCGCATCGTCACAAAAAGCCGGAGTTTTTTATGATTACGCTGTGGGGCAGAAATAACTCAACCAACGTTAAGAAGGTTCGCTGGACGCTGGAAGAGCTGGAATTACCGTATGAGCAAATCCTGGCAGGCATGCATTTTGGCCTGAACCACGATGCAGCCTATCTGGCAATGAACCCGAATGGCCTGGTGCCGCTGCTGCGCGATGCCGAAACGGACCTGGTGCTGTGGGAATCAAACACCATCGTGCGTTACCTGATAGCCCAGTATGGTCAGGGTCGTCTGTGGGTCGATTCACCGGCACTGCGCGCGCAGGGTGAAAAGTGGATGGACTGGGCTAACAGCACGCTGACCCCGGCGCATCGTGGGATCCTGATGGGGCTGGTGAGAACGCCGCCTGAGCAGCGTGATATGCCAGCCATTGAAAAAGCGATCCTCGACTGTGAACCGATGCTCGCGATCCTCGATGAAGAGCTGTCGAAGCACACCTGGCTTTCCGGTGAGCACTTCGGCGCAGGCGATATCGCCGTCGGGCCGTTCGTCTACAACCTGTTAGAAACCGTCCATACCTGGCAACCGCGTCCGCATCTGCAGCGCTGGTACCAGCAGCTGAAGGCGCGTCCGGCGTTCCAACAGGTGGTGGGGATCCCGGTTAGCTAAGTGTTTTAGATATATAGCTTTCGAGCAGGGGGAGATAACTCCCCCTGATTTCAGACATGCGCGGGCGAAGAGAATGCATTCAATTTATGAATGCTATTTGTCAGATTATTCAGACAGCGTTCGAGCGTATCTACGTTTACGGCGATATATAGCGGGCAATCATGATGCCCGGATAGCAGGCAAACCGCAGCCGATGCGATCGCCTCACCGGCCTGACGCAGGTTTTCCTGCTCCTCCGGAAGCAAAGCCTGTTTCAGTAAACCGGCGTTGTGACGCATTTCGTCACAGAGTTCAAACAAGTTCTCACGCAGATGGTCATTCTCGCTGACCGACATATATCCCTTCGCTTTCCGGAGCTGCAGATAAGCGGCAAGATCGATTCGCGCATTGATGAGCTTATTCATCAGGTTACGTCTCAGTCTGTCAACGTTCATACTATTTTCCTCCTCTGTCATCCATTGACACGATCATAGTATGGTCATTTTTTGTACAGAATGATGCGCGAGGTCAACTTTTCTACGTTTTTTAACATCATTTACAATGTTACAACACCCGGGACTCCGCTCCCGGGTGTCGACGTTGTATTACGATTTTAAAGCATGATGAATGGAGTCGAGTATTGGCTGGTAACCCGTGCAGCGGCAGATGTTGCCTTCCAGCACGTCTTTGAGCTGCTCATCCGTTGGCTGCGGCACTTTCTCGATGAGCGCGGTGGCGCTGACCAGTACGCCTGGAGTACAAAAGCCGCACTGTACGCCGCCTTTCTCAACAAACGCGTCCTGCAGTTTTTGTGTGACCGGATGGCTGTTCAACCCTTCGAGGGTGGTGATTTCCGCGTCATCACACTGGGCCGCCAGCACCAGGCAGGAGCAGACCGCATTGCCGTTCATGATAACGGTGCAGGCACCGCATTCACCGATGGAGCAGCCCTCTTTGGTAGCCTTCAGCTGCAGCGTGTCGCGAACTAAATCCAGAAGGCGCATATTGCCTTCAATTTTGGCCTCAACCAGTGTGCCATTCACTTTGACTTTAATTGTGCTCATAACGCTATCCTGTATGCAGGGCGCCTGGCGCCCTGTCTGCTGTATTTTTTATTTCCCTGACGACTGTTGTGCTTGCGCCATCATGTCGCGGAACATACTGACAAAGACCGGCTGTTTGTACGCCGCCGACCAGCGCTTGCCGATGGCGGCGTAGATCAGGCTGTCGAGTATTTCGCAGGCGCTGTCGATGGTCTCAGCGCTCAAACGATGCCCCAGCAGGCAGCGTTCAACGTCGAGCAGACGCTGCGGCTTGCTGAACAGCGCGCCGTCGACCAGGCGGCAGTACTCCACCACCCCGTTGGCATCGAATTTCATCAACGCGGTCAGGCTCTGGCGGGTAATGTTCAGGGCGTTACGTCGGCCAAGCTGATGGTAGAAACCTTTCGCTTCCGGCACCGCCGGCGGCGGCAGGATAACTTTCGTCAGCAGCTCGTCCGGCTGGCGCTGGGTCTTGTAGCCTGAGAGTAAGAACTCGCCCAACGACATGTTGCGTACGCCGTTTGCTGAGCGCAGTTCGATGCGCGCGTCGTAAATAATGGCCGGGGGAATAGAGTCACCGCAGGGCGCCGCGTTGACGATGTTGCCGCCAATCGTCGCGCGGTTACGGATCTGATGCGACCCCACCGTGTGGCAGGCTTCCACCAGCAGCGGATAACGTTCACGCAGCAGCGGGTGGTCGGTGATACGGTTGAAGGTCACCGCGGCACCAATGATCATCTCGTGCGTTTGTGGGTCTTCGCTAATCTGGGTTAGCTCCTCCAGATGCGAGATATCCACCAGCTTCACCGGGCGGGTCTGCAGGCGGCCCTGCACGATAACGTCGGTGCCCCCGGCAATGGCGGAAACGCCCTCCACCGCCAGTAATCCCAGCGCTTCGTCGAGGTTTTTCGGCCGGGTCACGGAGACATCGGTCAGACGCAGCACCTGTTTTTTGTTGTCCTGCTCAATCATCAGCTCGCTTTGACGCGCCGGTTTCTTCAGGTTGTAGCCCAGAATCACCTGCTCAAGCGTCAGCGGCAGTTTATTAAAGCGGGTATCGAGGGCGAAACTCACCGCGTTATTGATGGCGGCTGCGGCCAGTTCGGTGGCCGGTTCACCAATCCCTTTAGCGCCCAGCGGCCCGGCAATATCCGGGTTCTCAACGCCAATCACGGTAATGGAGGGAATATCTTTGATGGTCGGGAGCAGATAGCTGTCGAAGTTTTCCGACTTCACCTGGCCGTGTTCGATGTTGAAATCTTCCAGCAATGCGTAGCCAAACCCTTGTGCCACGCCGCCGCATACTTGTCCTTCGAAACCGACCGGGTTAAGCACGTGTCCGACATCGTGGGCCGCGGTAACATGCAGAAGATCGGTTTTGCCGGTACTGGTATTCACCCGGACTTCGGCCACCTGGCAACCATAGACCCAGGTGAAATACGGGCTGCCGCAGCCCTTCTCTTCGTCCCAGTGGATCGGCGGTGGAACGTACCACCCGTATTCGGTCAGGCTGATACTCGCCCATTTGGTCTGATGAACCGCTGCTTTGAAATCCAGACGTCGGCTTTCATCATTCTTGTTGATGATGAAGTTGTCCTGCCACAGCGTATCAGCAAGATTTTTGGTACCAATGCTGTCGCCCACTACGCTCAGAATACGCTGTTTGATTTTATCAGCGGCGTCAAGGATAGCGCCACCACCGACCATGGTGCCGCGCGTTGCCGCCGTCGAGCCACCGTCGCCAATCACCGAGGTCGGCGGTTCGCAGAAGTGGATCTCCTTCATGTCGATACCGAAGGCTTCCGCCGCAATCAATGACATGGTGGTTTGCAGGCCCTGACCATTCTCGGATACCGATGTGGCAAGGTTGACGCTGCCGTCTTCGTTGACCTGAATCAGCGCCGTGGAGGTATCTACCCCTTCCGCACCGATAGAGCAGCCGCGATAGCTCAGCGCCAGACCAATGCCGTAGCGCCAGACGCCGCCTTTCTGGTTCAGTTCGCGATAGTGTTCGCGTTTTGCCATGTATTCAGACGAAGTGGCCGCCTTTTCCAGCACTTCTACCGCCGAAACGGTGTGTTTATCAAATACCTGCCCGGTAACAGAGGCATCCCCCTGACGCAGGGCGTTGATGTTTCGCAGCTCAACCGGCGACATCTTCAGCGTTTCGGCAATTTCATCCATAAAGGATTCGTTGGCGTACACCACCTGCGGAGAGCCAAACCCGCGCATCGCGGAGGTATAGCTGTTGTTGGTGTAGACCGCGGTAACATCGATGTACACGTTAGGGATGTTGTACGGGCCCGCGGCCTGTACCGATGAACGCCAGGTCACGAACGGTGAGGAGGCCGCATAGCCGCCGCTGTCGGCGAGGATATCGATTTTTATCGCCAGAATGCGACCGTTCTCGTCGAGACCCGCTTTGTACTTCATTTTATACGGATGACGTTTGCAGCTTTCGATGATCGACTGCTCGCGGGTGTAGTTGAATTTCACCGGACGCCCGGTCAGGCGGGTCAGCAGCGCTGAACGGCAGGCCAGGTGATCGATAACGTCATCTTTACCACCAAACGAACCGCCCATCACCGCACGTTTGACGTTGATCTGGCTTTGCGGACAGCCCATGAACTTCGCCACAAAGCTACGCACGCGGTGCGCGTTCTGTATCGAGCCGGAAATGATGAGGCTACTGTCGGAAGGGTCAAGCCAGGTCAGCACCACTTCGGTTTCAATATAAGCGTGTTCCTGGAACCCGACTTCATATTCACGCTCCACCACGTGGGTCGCTTTCGCGAAGCCTTCGTCGATGTTGCCCTTAATGGTGTGGTGATGCGCGGCAATGTTGTCACTACGTTCGGGATGGATACAGCGGGCGTCCGGCGCCAGCGCGGCTTCCACATCCGTTAATGGAGTATACGCCGTGTACTGCACGCGAATTTTATCGGCAGCTTCACAGGCGGCAGCATAAGTGGTCGCGGCCACCACGGCGATAACGTCACCGTGGAACACCACTTCATCTTTGACGATAGGGAGGTAGTCTTTAACAATAATGCCCACTACCGGCGTACCGGGGATATCTTCCCAGGTGGCGATTTTCACCACCCCTTCTACCGCCAGCGCTTCGCTCAAATCGATATTTTCGATTTTCCCGGCTGGAATATCGGCATAGCGGCAAACCCCATAGAGCATTCCCGGCATGGTGATGTCATCACCGTAAACCGCTTTCCCCTTTACTTTTGCGAGTCCATCCACGCGTCCTGGCGACGCTGAACGTATGGCACACATAATATTTCCCTTCTTGCAGTCCGTTAATGGAGAGCCAGACGTTGCTTATGAGTTGTTATCCATAAGCCCTGACATCGTAATTAATTGCTCTACGCCCACATGGAACGGCGCTTTTACTCGTTCTCTTTGCCTTTCACTTTGCGCAGCAGCAGCCACATTCGAACGGTTCTCACCGCCACGCGTCGTGCCGCCGTACTTGAAGGCGGCAAATCTGGTTCACTGGTTTCATGGTTGGTGCTCAGCACCGAGCTGCCTTTGCCGTTCAGCGTCAGGTTGGCGAGAATGGCCACGACCGTTCCGATGGTGATACCGCTATGCAAAAACATCTTCAGCAGCGGCGGGAACTGTTCGAACAGGTTAGGGACCAGCACCGGCATCAGGCCCAGACCAATCGTCAGCGCCACCACCATCCCGTTATTGTTATTGCGATAATTGACGCTACCCAACGTGCGAATACCGGCCACAACTACCATGCCGAACATCACCACACCCGCACCGCCTAACACGGGTTTCGGGATAACCACTACGAGGGCTGCCATTTTTGAGAACATGCCCATCAGCATCAAAATGATGCCGGAAATGGAGACCACAAAGCGGCTGCGTACCCCGGTCAGGCCAATCAGACCCACGTTCTGGGCGAAGGCGGAATAAGGAAAGAGGTTGAAGAACCCGGCGATGGCGGTCGTAAGACCGCAGGCGGTCAGGCCGTTGCGCAGGGTGTCGGCATTGGCTTTTTTACCGACGATATCGCCGGTGGCCATGATGGACGACATGGTTTCCAGCATCACCACCACCATGGTCATCGACAACAAGGCGATAGGGATAATGTGAAACTCCGGCGTCGCCATGCGCATCACGTGCGGGAAACTAATCCAGGCAGTAGTGCCAACAATCGTGAAGTCGATGGGTTTAAACATCCACCAGATAAACGACCCGATAATCAGGCCAATCAGCACGGCGGTGTTTTTGATGGTCCCGCTGCCAAAGGTATAGATATTGAGGATGATAAACAGGGTAACAGCGGCAATCGCCAGCGAAGTCAGATCGCCAAAAGCCGCGCCGCCACCTCCGCCCTCGCCTATCCAGTTTCCCGCCACCGGCATAATCGAAAGGCCGATCAGGGTCACAATGGAGCCCATCACCGCTTTGGGGAAAAAACGCACCAGACGGCTTATCCACGGTGCGCATATCAGAGTAAAGATGCCGCAGCAGATAACCGCTCCGGAGATCCCTCCAATGCCATACTGCTTTCCTATCAGGATCATTGGCACCATGGCCGCAAAGGTACATCCCTGAACCAAAGGCAGGCGGCACCCCAGCCAGTTTCCGACACCCAGCGACTGGATAATCGTCGCCGCGCCGCAGATAAAGAGATCGGCGCTAATAAGCAAGATTATCTGTTCTAACGGTAAACCGACGGCATTCCCCACCACCAGCGGCACGGCAACGGCACCGGCATACATGACCAGTACATGCTGCAAGCCATACAGAACCATTTGCCCTAGTGGGAGAATTTCATCTACGGGTGAGTGGGAGGTGCCTGCATGTTGATTGATTAAAGCTGATTCATTCATAAGAGACATTTTCCTTTGCGGCCAGGATGCTGACATCCCGATGACAACCTGAGGGCCAAAAGCTGGCTAAAGTACTCAACAATGATTCAAACCAGGCTAGCTATGCTTGATGTGTGCCAACATTGCCGTGAGACCGTCCGACAGTTAAATAATCGTGATGTGATTCATAAAAAGACGTAAAGAGAAACGCGGTTTCGTGGGGATATGTGGCGGTTATATAAGGGAAAGAACGGGGTGATAATGATAAATTATCACATTGATAAATAGTTTCTCCGTGGTTGGGTCGTCTCTATCCGGTATGATAAAACGCCGTCTCGCCGTCAGTACGGGGCTGCAAACTTCAGTACAATTTCTCCGCCAATCTCTGTAGAATCCCTGCCCTGACCATTCCAATAATTGAACACTTTTTAAGCTATGAGCAATGTTATGCAGCAGCCGAAAATCGGCTTTGTCTCTCTGGGTTGCCCGAAGAACCTGGTAGACTCCGAACGCATCCTCACCGAACTGCGTACCGAAGGTTATGATGTGGTGCCTCGCTACGATGATGCCGATATGGTTATCGTCAACACCTGCGGCTTTATCGATAGCGCAGTACAGGAATCGCTCGAAGCTATCGGCGAAGCGCTGAATGAAAACGGCAAGGTCATTGTCACCGGCTGCCTCGGCGCGAAAGTCGACCAGATCCGTGAAGTGCACCCGAAGGTGCTGGAAATCACCGGCCCACACAGCTACGAGCAGGTGCTCGAGCACGTGCATCACTATGTGCCAAAACCACAGCACAACCCCTTTACCAGCCTGGTACCGGCACAGGGCGTGAAACTGACGCCGCGTCATTATGCCTACTTAAAAATTTCCGAAGGCTGCAACCATCGCTGCACCTTCTGCATTATCCCGTCCATGCGTGGCGATCTCGACAGCCGCCCGATTGGCGATGTGCTTTCTGAAGCCAAGCGTCTGGTCGATGCGGGCGTGAAAGAGATGCTGGTTATCTCGCAGGATACGTCAGCCTACGGCGTGGACGTGAAGCACCGCACCGGTTTTTACAACGGCGAACCGGTCAAAACCAGCATGGTCAGCCTGTGTGAACAACTGGCCAAACTCGGCGTCTGGGTCCGCCTGCACTATGTTTATCCGTACCCGCACGTTGATGACGTGATCCCCCTGATGGCGGAAGGCAAAATTCTGCCGTATCTCGATATCCCGCTGCAGCACGCCAGCCCGCGTATCCTCAAGCTGATGAAGCGCCCGGGCTCCGTTGACCGCCAGCTGGCGCGCATCAAACAGTGGCGTGAGATTTGCCCGGAGCTGACCCTGCGCTCCACCTTTATCGTGGGCTTCCCGGGTGAAACTGAAGAAGACTTCGAGATGCTGCTGGAGTTCCTGAAAGAAGCGCGCCTGGATCGTGTCGGTTGCTTCAAATACAGCCCGGTCGAAGGCGCAACCGCCAACGAACTGCCGGACCAGGTACCGGAAGAGGTGAAAGAAGAGCGCTGGAACCGCTTCATGCAGCTGCAACAGCAGATCTCCGCCGAGCGCCTGCAGGAAAAAGTGGGCCGTGAAATCATGGTGATTATCGATGAAGTCGATAAAGAAGGCGCGATTGGTCGAAGTATGGCGGATGCCCCGGAAATCGACGGCGCGGTATACCTGAACGGTGAAACTGCCGTGAAACCGGGCGACGTTATCCGCGTGAAAGTGGACAACGCCGACGAGTACGATCTGTGGGGGACACGGGTTTAATCTTTAGCCCCCACCCTGACCCTCTCCTACCGGGAGAGGGTCAAACTTACCCCTTAATCTTCGGATCCAGCGCGTCGCGCAGTCCATCCCCCAGCAGGTTAAACGCCAGCACCGTCAGGAATATCGCAATGGCCGGGAACATCGCCACGTGCGGGGCGATCACCATGTCTGCCCGCGCTTCGTTGAGCATGGCCCCCCACTCCGGCGTCGGTGGCTGAGCTCCCAGTCCCAGAAACGACAGGCTGGCGGCTGAGATAATCGATACTCCGATTCGCATGGTGAAAAAGACTACAATTGATGACACCGTTCCCGGCAGAATATGGCGGAACAGAATAGTGCTGTCGCTGGCGCCGATGCTGCGCGCGGATTCAATAAAGGTCTGCTGCTTGAGCACCAGCGTGTTACCCCGCACCAGACGCGCAAATGCCGGAATGGAGAATATCGCCACCGCGATAATCACGTTGGTCATCCCGCTGCCCATCACCGCCACCACCGCAATCGCGAGCAGAATACCGGGGAAAGCAAACAGTACGTCGCAGATGCGCATGATAACCCTGTCCCACCAGCCTTCATAGAACCCGGCAAGCAGTCCCAGCACCGTGCCAATAACCGCACCAATCAGTACCGCAAACACGCCTGCGGTGAGCGAGATCCGCGCCCCAACCAGCACCCGGCTGAAGATATCCCGCCCCAGTGAATCGACGCCAAACCAGTGCATCATGGAAGGGCCATCGTTCAGTCGGTCATAGTCGAAATAGTTTTCCGCATCGAAGGGCGCAATCCACGGCGCGACAATCGCGACCACTATCAGCAGCAAAACGAAGATCCCGGCGGTCATCGCCACCGGCTGATGACAAAATTTGCGCCAGAAGATGTGCCATGGCGTACGCACCTGGCCGGGGGTTACCGCAGGCATGGTCGCCATAATGGCCCGTCGGCGCCAGTTTAAGAGTCGCATCTTATTTGTACCTGATTGCCGGGTTAATGGCGGCATACAGCACATCCACCACTAAGTTGATAAGAATAAACTCCAGAGAAAACAGCAGTACTTCCGCCTGGATCACCGGATAATCACGCATCTCTACCGAGTCAACCAGCAGACGCCCGAGCCCCGGCCAGTTAAAGACCTTCTCCACCACAATCGAGCCACCAAGCAGGAAACCAAACTGCAGCCCCATCATGGTGACGACCGGGATCATCGCGTTACGCAGGCCGTGCTTTAACACCACCTTTGTTTCGCTGACCCCTTTCGCCCGCGCGGTACGCATGTAATCCTCGTTCAGTACATCGACAAACGAAGCACGGGTAAAGCGCGCCATGACCGAGGCAACGGCCGCACCGAGCGTAATCGCCGGAAGAATGTAGTGCCGCCAGCTGTCGGCCCCCACGGTCGGCAACCAGCCCAGCTCAACGGAGAAGATTTGCATCAGGAACATCCCCAGCGCGAAAGCCGGGAACGAAATACCGGTCACCGCCAGCGCCATGCCGAGCCTGTCCGGCCAGCGGTTACGCCAGACGGCGGCGACAATCCCCATCGCCATGCCGAAAATGACCGCCCACACCATGCTGGCAAGCGTCAGCCACAGCGTTGGCAGGAAGCGGCTGGCAATCTCTTCCGACACCGGACGCCTTGAGACCATCGAAGTGCCAAAATCGCCCTGCAACACGTTGCTGATGTAGTGCCAGAACTGAACGTACAGCGGTTGATCGAGCCCGAGCTGCTGGCGCACCATCGCCACCACCTGCGCATCGGCCTCCGGCCCGGCAATAAGCCTTGCCGGATCCCCGGGCAACAGGTGCACAAACAGAAACACCAGCACCGCCACGATAAGCAGAGTCGGAATAAGCCCCAGCAATCGTTTGATAATGTAGTTAAACATTACTTCAAATCGGCCTCGTCAAAGCTGAACCCGGTATCCGGCATAATGTAGAACCCGGTCAGGTTTTTGCTGTGCGCGGATACCAGCTTCTCCACCACCAGCGGGATCCACGGCGACTCTTTCCAGATGATGTCCTGCGCGTCTTTATACAGCTTTGTTTTTTCTGCCGTATCGTTGGTTTGCAGGGCCGCGCTCAGATCCTTATCCACCTGCGGATTACTGTAGAACGCGGTATTAAACAGGGTTGGTGGCCAGTTCTGGCTTGCAAACAGCGGTGAAAGTGCCCAGTCGGCTTCGCCGGTAGAGGCGGTCCAGCCGGTATAGAACATCCGTACGCCGCTCTCTTTCTGCCCTTTCCCTTCCACTTCCGCAGCGCGCTGCCCCGCATCCATCGCCGTGACCTGGGCTTTAATGCCCACCTGCGCCAGCTGCTGCTGGGTAAACTGCAGCACCTTCTGGGCGGTACTGTGGTTATGTGATGACCATAGCGTGGTAGTGAATCCGTTCGGGTAACCCGCCTCCTTCAGCAGCGCCTTCGCTTTGGCCGGATCGTACGGCCACGGCTGATACTGCTGTGAATAAGCAATGGTCGGTGGCACCACGCCGGTTGCCGGAGTGGCATAACCGGCAAACGCCACCTTCACCAGCGCCTGACGGTTGATGGCGTAGTTCAGCGCCTCACGAACCTTCGGGTTGTCGAACGGTTTTTGCGTCACGTTCATACTGATATAGCGCTGCATGATAGAAGGGCTCGCCACCAGCTCCAGTTTGCTGTTTTTTTGCAAAATGGCCGCCTGCTCATAGGGGATCGGGAAGGCAAACTGCGCTTCGCCGGTCTGCAGCATCGCCGCGCGGGTGTTGTTATCAACCACCGGACGCCAGGTGATGGTGTCGAGCTTCGGCAGGCCCTGCTGCCAGTAGCCCGGGAATTTCTTCACTTTGACGTAATCGGTTTGATTCCAGGTTTCCAGCTGATACGGGCCGGTGCCGACCGGATGGAAACCAATATCCTTACCGTACTGCTTTAGCGCCGCCGGGGATATCATCGCCGTCGCCGGGTGCGCCAGAGTATTAATGAAGGCCGAGAACGGCTCTTTCAGCGTGATTTTCACCGTCGTCGGATCTACCGCCTCGGTGCTGGCGATATTGCGGTACAGTCCGGAACGCTTGAGATGGCTCTGCGGGCTGCTGGCACGGTCGAGGTTCACCTTCACCGCTTCGGCATTAAAATCGCTACCGTCCTGGAATTTAATGCCGGAGCGCAGCTTAATGGTGTACACCAGGCCATCGGGAGACACGCTATAGCTCTCCGCCAGCACGTTCTGCACCTTCATATCTTTATCAAGGCCAAACAGCCCCTGATAGAACGACTTCGCCACCGCCTGCGACAGCGTGTCGTTCGCATCATACGGATCGAGCGTGGTGAAGTTTGAACCAACCGCCACCACCACGTCTTTCGCCGCGAAGGCGGGAGACGCCGCCAGGGCAGAAGTTACCCCCAGCGCGAGCAGCCATTTTCCTGTCATGCGTTGTGTCATCTTATTCTCCTGTTATCCCTGTCGATTATTGCGTTAGCGGGTTGGTTGCCGGGTCGCGGGCAACAAAATGCCCCGGCCCGACCTGCTGCAACGGCACGCTATCGCGCTCTTCACCGCGCTTATAGATATTGCCCGGCAGTTCGTCCGACAACAGTACGCGCTGCGGTCGACGATGCGCCGGATCGGCAACGGGTACCGCTGCCATCAGTTTGCGGGTGTAAGGGTGCTGCGGGTTTTCAAACACGGCGCGACGAGGGCCAATTTCAACAATACGCCCCCGGTACATCACGGCGATGCGGTGGCTAATTCGCTCCACCACCGCCATATCATGTGAGATGAATAAAAAGGCGATGCCCATTTCGCGCTGCAAATCGAGCAGCAGATTAATTATCTGCGCGCGAATAGAGACATCCAGCGCCGACACCGATTCGTCGGCGATCACCACTTTCGGGTTCAGCGCCAGCGCCCGTGCAATGCAGATACGCTGGCGCTGACCACCGGAAAATTCGTGCGGGTAACGCCCGGCGTAGTCCGCCGACAGCCCGACGCGCTCCAGCAGCCAGCTGACGCGACGGGCAGCGGCGTCTTTATCCATCAGGTTATGTACCAGCAGAGGTTCCATGATGGAGTAGCCCACCGTCTGACGCGGGTCGAGAGAAGCGTAAGGATCCTGAAAAATGAACTGAATATCACGCCGCAGCGCCTGCAGCTTCGTGCCGGAGAGCTTGTCGATACGCTTCCCGAGAAAAGTCATGGTTCCGCCGCTCGCTTCTACCAGCTTCAGCAGCGCCCGCCCGGTGGTCGATTTCCCGCAGCCGGACTCCCCGACCAGCGCCAGCGTTTCGCCGGGCCAGAGGTCAAAGCTCACCTTCTCAACGGCGTGCACTTCACGGGTGATGCGATTGAGAATACCGCTGCGCAGCGGGAAGCGTGCGACCAGGTCGCGAACCTGCAAAATAGGCTCACCGGGCACCACGGTATTCTGCTCCTGCGCAGATTCCGTTACTGATTCTTCATGCGCCTGAGGGAACCGGCGCGGATAGTCGCTGCCCTGCATCGCCCCAAGGCGCGGCACGGCGGAGAGTAACGCCCGGGTATACGGGTGCTGCGGCGCGGTAAATATCTGGCTGACGCTGCCGGTTTCTACCGCTTCCCCCTGGTACATCACCAGCACCCGATCGGCAATTTCAGCCACCACGCCCATATCGTGGGTGATAAAAATCACCCCCATCGACATCTCTTTTTGCAGTACGTCGATAAGCTGCAGGATCTGTGCCTGGATAGTAACATCCAGCGCCGTGGTAGGCTCGTCGGCGATCAGTACCGCCGGACGGCACGACAGCGCCATGGCGATCATCACCCGCTGGCGCATCCCGCCGGAAAGCTGATGCGGATAGCGGCCCAGTACCGCCTGCGACTCAGGAATGCGCACCTGGTCGAGCATCTTACGGGCCTCCACCAGCGCCTGGGCATGGTTCAGGCCCTGATGCAGCCGAATGGACTCTGCAATCTGCTCGCCGATGGTAAACACCGGATTGAGCGACGTCATCGGCTCCTGAAAAATCATCGCGATATCCGCGCCACGCACCCGCCGCATCTGCGTCGGGGTCTGCTCCGTGAGCTCAATAACCTGCCGGTTGCGGCGGCGCAGCAGCATCTGCTGGCTGTGCATCTCGCCGCCCGCCTGCTCAATCAGGCGTAGCAACGACAGCGCGGTAACCGATTTGCCCGAGCCAGACTCGCCGACGATCGCCAGCGTCTCGCCGCGTTTCAGGCGAAAAGAGAGCGAGCGTACCGCAGGATATGTCTGCTGTTCGTGCTGGAAAGCGACGTTCAGATCGCTGACCACCAGGACATCGTCGGCATCGATTTCATGACTGTGTGGCAAGCTGGATCCTTATTCTCGGTAGATGCCAATGCTCGGTGCATCACCGGCAAACGCAAAGGCGCGGTACATTCCTTCGCTGTTGAACGGTAGCGAAACATTGCCTTCGCGATCGACGGCAATCAGCCCCCCGCTACCGCCCAGCGCCGGGAGTTTTTCCATCACGACCCGCTCGCAGGCTTCCTGCAGGCTGAGCCCACCGTACTCCATCAGTGCAGAAATATCGTAGGCGGCAAGGGTGCGCATAAATACTTCACCGGTGCCGGTACAGGAGACCGCGACGCTGGCATTATTGGCATAGCAGCCGGCGCCTGGGATCGGGCTGTCGCCGACGCGGCCCGGCAGTTTGTTGGTCATGCCACCGGTTGACGTTGCCGCCGCGAGATTGCCCATCATATCGAGCGCCACAGCGCCGACGGTGCCGGTTTTGTTCTGCTCATCAAGCGGTGCTGAGGCATGATCAAGACTCACCTCTCCCACTGAGCGCGCCTGCTGTAATTGCTGATAGCGCGCTTCACTGTCAAACAGGCTGTTTTCCACCAGCGGCATGCCTTCGCGTTCAGCAAAATGCTCGGCGCCTTCACCAATCAGCAGAACATGGGGGCTGCGCTCCAGCACCAGCCGTGCTGCCAGCACCGGATTTTGCAGATGACGCACACCTGCTACGGCACCAGCCTGCAGCAGGTTGCCGTCCATTACGCAGGCGTCCAGTTCATGCCGGGCATCGGCGGTATACACCGAGCCGATTCCGGCGTTAAACAGCGGACACTCCTCCAGCAGGCGTACCGCTTCAGTGACTACGTCGAGCGCGCTCTCATTGGCTTCCAGCATCGCCTGAGCCGTTTCGACTATTCCCGCCAGCGCTTCGACGTATTCCCGTTCACGCTCGGGAGAAAGCTGCCCACGAGAAATAGCCCCTGCGCCACCGTGAATGGCAATCACCGCTTTGTTCATGTCGTCATCCTGTGAAAGTCGGGTCCGCTTTTCCTATACATATCATTACTCTGCTTACAATCTTAGATGTTTTTTGAATATAGAAAGCGTAATCCGTGATGTCTACACGAAATACCATGGTGGCATACAGACAGTACCGCTTTTCTGCCATAATGGGCGCATTGTCGTTTTATCAGCAGGAGTTACTCATGGATTTTACCGCCGGACTGATGCCGCTTGACGCCGCTCTGACGCAGATGCTTTCCCAGATTACCCCCCTCGCGGCCTGCGAAAATGTGCCGCTGGTGCAGGCTTTTGGCCGCGTGACGGCGTGCGATGTCACTTCACCGCTGGACGTACCGGGTTTCGATAATTCTGCGATGGATGGTTATGCGCTGCGGCTGGCGGATCTCAAGAGTCACGCCGTGCTGCCGGTTGCCGGTAAAGCCTTCGCCGGGCAGCCCTGGCAGGGGGAATGGCCGGAAGGCACCTGCATTCGCATTATGACCGGCGCGCCGATCCCAACGGGCTGCGACGCGGTGGTGATGCAGGAAGAAACCGAGCTCACCGACGAGGGTGTCAAATTCCTTGCGCCGGTCAGCGCCGGGCAGAATATTCGCTACCGTGGCGAAGATATTGCCAAAGGCGCGGCGGTGTTCACCAAAGGTACCCGCCTGACGGTTGCTGAGCTGCCGGTACTGGCCTCGCTCGGTATTCCGGAAATCAGCGTGGTACGTAAGGTGCGCGTCGCACTATTCTCCACCGGTGATGAGCTGCAGCTGCCGGGCCAGCCGCTGGGCGACGGACAAATTTATGACACCAACCGCCTGGCGGTACATCTGATGCTGGAACAGCTCGGCTGCGAAGTTATCAACCTTGGCATCGTCCGCGACGACCCGGAGCAGCTGCGTAATACCTTTATCGCCGCGGACAGCCAGGCCGACGTCGTCATTAGCTCCGGCGGCGTTTCCGTGGGTGAGGCCGATTACACCAAAGCGATTCTGGAGGAGCTCGGCGAAATCAGCTTCTGGAAGCTGGCGATTAAACCGGGTAAACCTTTCGCCTTCGGTAAGCTCGGACACAGCTGGTTCTGCGGCCTGCCGGGTAACCCGGTGTCTGCCGCTCTGACCTTCTATCAGCTGGTGCAACCGCTGCTGGCCGCCCTTAGCGGTGACCACGCCCCGGCCCTGCCGACCCGCCAGCGCGTGCGTACCGCTTCGCGCCTGAAAAAATCGCCGGGTCGCCTCGATTTCCAGCGCGGTATCCTCGCACGCCACGAAGACGGCAGCCTGAGCGTCACGACTACCGGACACCAGGGTTCGCACATTTTCAGTTCTTTCAGTCAGGGCAACTGCTTTATCGTGCTGGAGCGCGAACGCGGTAACGTTGAAGTGGGCGAATGGGTTGAGGTTGAGCCCTTCACCCATCTGCTGGGAGGACTGTGATGGCCGAGGAGCTCAGCGACAGCGAAATGCTGCGCTACAATCGCCAGATTGTGCTGCGCGGGTTTGATTTCGACGGTCAGGAAGCGCTCAAAGCCGCGCGGGTGCTGGTGGTTGGCCTCGGCGGCCTCGGCTGCGCTGCGGCGCAGTATCTGGCGGCAAGCGGCGTTGGCGAGATGACCCTGCTCGATTTCGATACCGTGTCGCTCTCCAACCTGCAGCGCCAGACATTGCACAGCGATGCCACCCTCGGTGAACCGAAGGTCGATTCTGCCCGCGCCTCACTGGCGCGGATTAATCCGCACGTGCAGCTTCACACCATCAATGCCCTGCTCGATGACGACGCCCTGGCCGCGCAGATTGCTGCCCACAGTCTGGTGCTCGACTGCACCGATAACGTCGCGATCCGCAATCAGCTCAATGCGCACTGCTTCCGGCATAAAATCCCGCTGGTCTCCGGCGCGGCTATCCGTATGGAAGGACAAATCAGCGTCTTTACCTGGCAGCCGGGCGATGCCTGCTACCGTTGCCTGAGCCGCCTGTTCGGCGAGAATGCGCTGACCTGCGTGGAGGCCGGGGTAATGGCGCCGCTAGTGGGGGTGATTGGCTCCCTGCAGGCGATGGAGGCCATCAAGGTGCTGAGCCACTACGGCACACCGGCGGCGGGGAAAATCGTGATGTATGACGCGATGACCTGTCAATTCCGCGAGATGAAGCTGATGCGCAACCCGGGCTGTGAAGTGTGCGGAGGTTAGCCATTAAAATAATCATCAACGGCAGACGGCAAATTGATTAAACGCAGAATATCCGTACCGAATTAACGATATCTTTCCTCCTGAAATACCCATCATTCAGGATAGATAAATGAGCGACATTATTTATTTAACGCTTGAGGGGGATATTCAGGGGGAAATTTCTGCAGGTTGCGGCACGCCGAATTCCGTCGGCAACCGCAGGCAACAGGGCCATGAGGATCAGATCTTCGTGTTCAGCCTGGC
This sequence comes from Yokenella regensburgei, assembly GCF_003634235.1. Lineage (NCBI taxonomy): Bacteria > Pseudomonadati > Pseudomonadota > Gammaproteobacteria > Enterobacterales > Enterobacteriaceae > Yokenella > Yokenella regensburgei. The sequence goes on from NZ_RBIZ01000003.1 coordinate 2,022,394, forward strand.
GCAGGCCGTCTGCGGACAACATGGTGGTGTTAGCCACCCTGGGCTGACGTTTTGCAAAACTCTGGATAAAAGCTCTCCGTTATTGTCAAACGCTATTAATAATAATGAAAGTCTGAAAATGACTTTTTATATTTACCGAATCAATCGATACGGCAGACTGGAAAAATATTATTTTCTCGAACTACGTGGTGCGAGAATCCAGGCTATTCAACTCAACAGCATCATGAATAATCTGGATTATGAATATATCTCGGTGGATTACGATTATATTCTTTGTCGTCATCTTATCGCCGGTACCGAATTTGAGTATCTGGTCACACCGGATAATTTCGCCACCTTATTCCCGGTGGTGCAGAAGGCGCCGCTTCCCCAGGATGAACCTGAGCGTAAGGTCACCCTGGTGCTGGGGATCTTCTTCGACGGTACCGGCAATAACGCGGTAAACACCGAAAAGATGCTGGAGGCTTGCTCGGCGCAGCACTTTGATATCGATTCCCCGGATGCAGAAAGTATTCTTGCCCGAAATGCATCAGAAAAAATGGGCGTAAGCGGGATCGGCGCGACCAGCTATCTGGGGTATTACACAAATATCCACTGGTTGAATGAGTTGTACGAGCAAATATTTCCCAAGGAAAGCAGCTATGTGCAGAGGCCAATCTATGTTGAGGGGATTGGCACCCGGGCTGGGCAAGCAGACAACCAGCTCAGCATGATGTTCGGCACCGACGAGACCGGGGTCATCGCCAAAACCAACGATGCGGTAGCACAGTTGGCACAAGCAATAGATGAAGCTCTTAATACACTAAAGGGTAAGTTTGTTGTTGAAACGCTACTGTTCGATATTTTTGGCTTCAGCCGCGGCGCGGCGGCGGCGCGTCACTTTGCCAACCGCGTACAGTCGGAAGACCAGGCCATTATTGATGCCATTTCATCCGGACTCGGCGAATATCGCTACCGTGGCGCGCCGGCAGGCAGCAGCCGTTTTATCGGCATTCTGGATACCGTGGCGGCTATCGGCACCCTGACTAACGGGCTGTCGACCCACAGCGCCGACACCGGGGAGGTGAATATTCGCCTGCGCCCGGGCGTGGCGCAAAAGGTCTTTCACATCACCGCCCGGCATGAGTGTCGCTATAATTTTGCCCTCAACAGCGTCTCCCCGGCATGGCCGGAGCTGGCGCTGCCCGGGGTCCATTCCGATATCGGCGGCGGCTATCTTCCGCAGCTGCGCGAAGATCTCTTTCTCTCCTGCCCACAGGTAGAAACGCAGTTGCAAAATCAGCCGGGAACGCAGTCACGTGTTTACCGCAAGGCGCAGGAACAACTGCCCCTGCTGAAAAATGCGCCGGCTATAGGTCCCGTAGTTCGCACCCACTCCGTCACGCCGGAGGTGTGGCAGGATGATTTCGCCCCCGACACCCCATACAGCCAGATGCAAAAACGCACCTTCTCGGCTCTGACTCTGCGACACCGCACCGTCAGGTTCGACTGGTCGAAGGTGGCGCTGCGGGTAATGGTCGATGCGGCGAAAGAAGCCGGGGCGCGGTTTATCGATTTTGAACAAAACAAAAAATTCCGGCTACCGGATGAGCTTCAATCCTTTTGCGAGCACGCCCGTGCGATGGGAAAAGCGGCCCGCCAGCATCGCGTCATCACAGATTTTACCCCTGAGGAGCTGGATATCATTGCGAGGGGGTATATCCACTGCTCAGCGAACTGGAATGCCGTGGCGCTTAACAAGAGCGGGGAATTACAGGGAGGCCCATCACTCTCGAAAACCATCGGCTTTATCAACAGGCCGGACGAAAACTGGATAAGAACGGTCTACAACATGGACGGGAAAGAAAAATGAGCAGGTTAAGCATAATAGCCCTGGCGATGCTGGTTATCACTACCGGCTGCAGCACACACAAACCTCAACCTTTGCAGTCGAAACAGGCCGCCAGCGGCGACTGGACGCTGCCCTACGGTGAGTGGTTTTTTTCATTTATTACTCCCAGGAATTTACCGTCAGCGGTGCTTCACGCCCGGATTATTGATACGGACGGGTATCTGTATACCTTCAACACCCTTGACATCGCCTCAAGCGATCCTGATTCGGTCGAAAAATGGGATGAAAGCGCACATGGCGGCGGCACACAATTTAACAGAGCCAAAAAACCACCGCAGTACATGATCTTCTGCTGGGAATCCTATATTGACCAGAAAACCTACGAAACCAGCGCCATGTTCGCACCGGACACCTGGCTGCGGATGAAAACTCCTGCCGATCATACTCGTCCCTCCGGTGCGCCAGTCTGGTACAAAACAATGGTGTTCGGTCTGTCCCCTGGCGGCAAGGTCAAGGTCTGGTTTTCCGATGTCGCCGGGCGTCCCAGCCTGGTGATTAAGCCATTCAAGCTCACCACCCGCTCCGGCAACGAGATGACCCTGTGCAAAAACTACGTT
>NZ_RBIZ01000003.1:2024939-2332034 GCF_003634235.1 Yokenella regensburgei
GTTTTCCGATGTCGCCGGGCGTCCCAGCCTGGTGATTAAGCCATTCAAGCTCACCACCCGCTCCGGCAACGAGATGACCCTGTGCAAAAACTACGTTGTACCAGGCGGCTACTACGCGTTCATCCCCGCCACGCAGGATTTTATCAAAGGTAAAACCTACCCCTACGGCAACTGGGATTAACAGGGAAAATGGCTATGAACAAGATACTAATGCTCATGCTGCTGTTAGCGACCACCGCTGCAGCTCGCACAAACCTCAACCTTTGCAGTCGAAACAGGCCGCCAGCGGCGACTGGACGCTGCCCTACGGTGAGTGGTTTTTTTCATTTATTACTCCCAGGGATTTACCGTCAGCGGTGCTTCACGCCAGGATTATTGATACGGACGGGTATCTGTATACCTTCAACACCCTCGACATCGCCTCAAACGACCCAAATTCCGTCAAGGAATGGTCAGTCAGTGCCCACGGTTTTGGTATGCAATTTAACAGAGCCAAAAAACCACCGCAGTACATGATCTTCTGCTGGGAATCCTATATTGATCAGAAAACCTACGAAACCAGCGCCATGTTCGCACCGGACACCTGGCTGCGGATGAAAACCCCTGCCGATCATACCTGGGGCAATGGAGACACTATCTGGTATGACTCAATGGTGTTCGGCCTGTCCCCTGGCGGTAAGGTTAAGGTCTGGCTTTCCGATGTCGCCGGGCGTCCCAGCCTGGTGATTAAGCCATTCAAGCTCACCACCCGCTCCGGCAACGAGATGACCCTGTGCAAAAACTACGTTGTGCCTGGCGGCTACTTCGAGTTCATCCCTGCCACGCAGGATTTTATCAAAGGTAAAACCTACCCCTACGGCAACTGGGATTAACCGTAGAGGCTTAACCTTCGGCAGGGCATCATACAGCTCAGATTCAGAGCGATGTCCGTCCGAACGCCCCCTGCCAGTCCTGCTCAAACTTTTTGACCGCCGCATCTACCGCCGGAGAAGCGATAAACTGCTGCGCCACGTCCAGCGGTAAGGTGATGGATTCACAGCCCGCCAGCAGGCAATCCAGCGCCTGACGCGGCGTTTTAAAGCTCGCGGCCAGCACTTTAGCGTGCGGAGCGTGCAGGGTTAACAGCAGCTGGAGTTCTGCCACCGTCTGAATACCGTCACCGCCCTGCGCATCGACGCGATTGACGTAAGGCGCGATATACTCCGCCCCGGCAAGCGCCGCCAGCAGCCCCTGCGCGGCACCGTAAACGGCCGTACCGAGCGTTGGGATCCCTTCGGCTTTCAGAAGCTTAATGGCTGCAAGGCCTTCAGCGGTCACCGGCACTTTGACCACCAGGTCGGGCACGATGGCCCGCAGTTTACGTGCGTCCTGCACCATACCTTCGGCGGTAGTCGCCATCACCTGAGCGAACAGCGTTCCGCTACCACCGAGCGCTTCGCGCAGTGCCGGTAACAGACTTTCCAGCGCAACCTTCCCGCTCGCAACAATGCTGGGGTTAGTGGTCACACCGGCCAGTGGAAAAATACGGGCCAGACGTTTTACTGCCGCGACATCGGAGGTATCCAGATAGAGTTCCATTATTCAGCCTCAGGTATTTTGTGAAGTGTGGGTATGGTTCAAAAGTATACGCGGGCGACCTGCCTCCTTTTTGATTTGCGTCAATTCAACTTTCATTCGAAAGTAATTTAATCTTCATACGCAAACACTGAGGTGGTTTATGATCTTCAACATTCAGCGTTACTCGACACATGACGGCCCGGGCATTCGCACCGTGGTATTCCTTAAGGGATGCTCGCTGGGCTGCCGCTGGTGCCAAAACCCCGAGAGTCGCTCCACCACGCGCTCCCTGCTGTTCGACCCGCGCCTGTGTCTTGAAGGCTGCGAGCTCTGCCAACAGGCCGCACCGGAGGTCATCACCCGGGCGCTGAATGGTTTGCTTATTCACCGCGAAAAACTTAACAACGACCACTTTACCGCACTCACGGACTGTTGTCCGACCCAGGCACTGACGGTCTGCGGAGAAACGCAAAGCGTGGAACAGATTATGGCCACGGTGCTGCGTGATAAACCCTTCTACGACCGCAGCGGCGGCGGCATTACCCTTTCCGGCGGCGAGCCGTTCATGAACCCTGAACTTGCGCTGGCGCTGCTGAAAGAGAGCCACCAGCAGGGCATTCATACCGCTGTTGAGACCTGCCTGCACGTACCGTGGCGCTATATTGAACCCTGCCTGCCGTACATTGACCTGTTTCTCGCCGATCTCAAGCACGTCGATGGCGATATCTTCAAAACCTGGACCGATGGCTCAGCGAAGCGCGTGCTGGCGAATCTCAAACGCCTGGCCGATGCCGGGAAAACGCTGACCATTCGCGTGCCGCTGATCCCCGGCTTCAACGCCGACCGGGAGTCTATTACCGCTATTACTGAATTTGCCGCCAACGAGCTGCACGTTCGCGATATCCATTTTCTGCCGTATCACACCCTGGGCATGAACAAGTATCACCTGCTCGGCCAACCCTACTCCGCCCCTGACAAGCCGCTGGACAGTCCGTCATTGCTGGCCTTTGCGCAAGAAGTTGCCAGCCAACACGGGCTTACTGCGACCTTACGAGGATAAACCGATGACCATTCTGACTCTCAACACCCTGACAGACCGTATCCAGGCCCATAAAAACGCGCTGGTGCACATCGTTAAGCCGCCGGTTTGTACCGAGCGTGCCCGCCATTACACCGAGGCGTATCAGCAGAATATGGACAAACCTGTTGCTGTGCGTCGCGCGCTGGCGTTAGCGCATCATCTGGCGGAACGTACCATCTGGATTAAGCACGATGAACTGATTATTGGTAATCAGGCAAGCGAAGTCCGCGCGGCTCCCATCTTCCCGGAATACACCGTCAGCTGGATTGAGAAAGAGATAGACTCCCTCTCCGACCGTCCGGGAGCCGGGTTCGCGGTAAGCGAAGAGAACAAACGTGTACTGCACGAGGTTTGCCCGTGGTGGCGTGGGCAGACGGTGCAGGACCGCTGCTACGGGATGTTTACCGATGAACAAAAAGCGCTGCTGGCGACGGGCATTATCAAGGCGGAGGGCAACATGACCTCCGGTGATGCCCACCTGGCGGTGAACTTCCCGCTGCTGCTGGAAAAAGGGCTAGACGGGCTGCGTCATAAGGTAGACGAACGCCGTGGTCGCCTTAATCTGACCGTTCTCGACGATCTTCACGGCGAGCAGTTCCTGAAGGGCATCGACATCGTGCTGGCGGCGGTGAGCGAACACATCATCCGCTTTGCCACGCTGGCACGCACGATGGCACAAAGCGAGTCGCGCGCCCAGCGCCGCGACGAGCTGCTGATGATGGCTGAAAACTGCGACATCATCGCCCACCAGCCGCCTCAAACCTTCTGGCAGGCGCTGCAGCTGTGCTGGTTCATTCAGTTGATTTTGCAAATCGAATCCAACGGCCATTCGGTATCCTTTGGTCGCATGGACCAGTATCTGTATCCGTACTATCGCCGCGACGTGGAGCTGAACCAGAGCCTGAGCCGCGAGCAGAGCATTGAGCTGCTGCACAGCTGCTGGCTGAAGCTGCTGGAGGTGAATAAAATTCGCTCCGGCTCACACTCCAAAGCGTCGGCAGGCAGCCCGTTGTATCAGAACGTCACGATCGGCGGACAGAACCTGGTCAACGGCCAGCCGCAGGATGCGGTTAACCCGCTCTCTTACACCATTCTGGAATCCTGTGGTCGCCTGCGTTCGACCCAGCCAAACCTCAGCGTGCGTTATCACGCTGGCATGAGCAACGACTTCCTCGACGCCTGCGTGCAGGTCATCCGCTGCGGGTTCGGGATGCCCGCCTTCAACAACGATGAAATCGTGATCCCGGAGTTCATCAAGCTCGGCATTGAGCCGCAGGACGCTTACGACTATGCCGCCATCGGCTGTATCGAAACCGCCGTCGGCGGTAAATGGGGCTACCGCTGCACTGGGATGAGCTTTATCAACTTCGCCCGCGTAATGCTGGCGTCGCTTGAGGGCGGTCGCGATGCCACCAGCGGTAAAATCTTCCTGCCGCAGGCGCAGGCGCTGTCCAAAGGGAATTTCCGCAACTTCGACGACGTACTTGCCGCCTGGGATACGCAGATCCGCTACTACACCCGTAAATCGATTGAAATTGAATACGTGGTCGACACCATGCTTGAAGAGAACGTGCACGATATTCTGTGCTCGGCGCTGGTCGACGACTGCATCGAACGGGCGAAAAGCATCAAACAGGGCGGGGCGAAATATGACTGGGTCTCCGGCCTGCAGGTGGGGATCGCCAACCTTGGCAACAGCCTGGCGGCGGTGAAAAAGCTGGTGTTCGAACAGGGAGCGATAGGTCAGCAGCAGCTGGCCGCCGCGCTGGCAGATGACTTCGAGGGGCTGACCCATGAGCAACTGCGTCAGCGCCTTATCAACGGTGCACCAAAATACGGTAACGACGACGACAGCGTCGATGCCCTGCTGGTTCGTGCTTATCAGACCTACATCGACGAGCTGAAGCAGTACCACAACCCGCGCTATGGCCGTGGTCCCATCGGGGGGAATTACTATGCCGGGACCTCTTCCATTTCCGCTAACGTCCCGTTTGGCGCCGCAACCATGGCCACACCGGACGGCCGCAAAGCGGGAACCCCGCTGGCGGAAGGCGCAAGCCCGGCTTCCGGGACCGACCATCTCGGCCCAACGGCGGTGATAGGCTCCGTCGGCAAGCTGCCGGCAGGCTCCATCCTCGGCGGCGTGCTGCTGAACCAGAAGCTGAATCCGGCGACGCTTGAGAATGAATCAGACAAACAGAAGCTGATGGTCCTGCTGCGCACTTTCTTTGAAGTGCACAAAGGCTGGCATATTCAGTACAACATCGTCTCGCGTGAAACCCTGATGGAAGCAAAACAACATCCGGACCAGTATCGCGATCTGGTGGTGCGCGTGGCGGGCTACTCCGCCTTCTTCACCGCGCTGTCGCCAGACGCGCAGGACGATATCATCGCCCGTACTGAACATACGCTTTAACCTCTGTGGCCTGATGCCCCCTCTTCCATAAGGAGAAGGGGCTTTCATTCGAAATAAATTTGTGCAGGCCGTCACATTGTCAGTAGAATGTCCTGATATGCAGTGCTATCAGGAGCAGAAGTATGACCGTTAAAGTTATCGTCACTGATATGGACGGAACTTTCCTTAATGACGCCAAGAAGTACGATCGTGAACGTTTCCTGGCCCAATTCCAGCAGTTGAAGCAGCGAAATATCGAATTCGTGGTGGCCAGCGGTAACCAGTACTACCAGCTCATCTCCTTCTTCCCTGAAATTCTGAACGACATCTCTTTTGTCGCCGAGAACGGCGCGCTGGTGTTTGCTCACGGCGAACAGCTCTTTCACGGCGAGCTCACCCGTCATGAATCGCAGATCGTTATCGGTGAATTGCTAAAAGACAGCCATCTCAACTTTGTGGCCTGTGGTCTTGAGAGCGCGTACGTCAGCGACAAGGCCCCCGACGAGTTTGTCGCACTGATGTCGAAACACTATCACCGCCTGAAGCGCGTTGCCGATTATCAGGAGATTGACGATAAGCTGTTCAAATTCTCCCTTAATCTGCCGGACAGCGACATCCCGCAGCTGGTAGACAAACTTCATGTTTCCCTCGACGGCATCATGAAGCCGGTCACCAGCGGGTTTGGCTTTGTAGACTTGATTATCCCCGGTCTGCATAAGGCTAACGGTATCAGTCGTCTGCTGAAGCGCTGGCAGCTGTCACCGCAGGAGTGCGTGGCAATTGGTGACAGCGGCAACGACGCTGAAATGCTGAAGCTGGTGAAATACTCGTTTGCCATGGGTAACGCCGCCGAAGGCATCAAAGCCCTCGCCCGCTATCACACTGACGATAACAACCACGACGGCGCGCTGAATGTCATTCAGGCCGTACTCGATAACGACTCCCCCTTCGACGCCTGATCGAAAAACCGGAGCCCGGCTCCGGTTTCATTTTTTCTCTCCCTGCTGCCATCAACATCAAGTTATTTAACTTGCATTAACTTATTTTTAACTTAAAGTGTCACATGTAATCAAAATTACTTTCGAATGAAAGATAGAGAGGTTTCATCATGGCACTTACCTTTACCAGTACCACCCTGCCCGCCGACCACAAAGCAGCCATCCGACTGATGAAACAGACGCTGCGCCGCCGGATAGGTGATGTGCAGGCGGTCTTTGATAAGCTCAGCGCGCGAATTGAATCGCGGCTGGCGGAAATCGATGCACTGAAAGCCAAAGGGGGTACCGTATGGCCGGAGATTGATTACCGCGACCTAGCACAGGGAAAGGTAAGTGAGGCGCAGCACGAGGCTATCAAACGTCGCGGCTGTGCGGTGATTAAAGGGCATTTCCCGCGTGAGCAGGCGCTGGCGTGGGATCGCTCGATGCTTGAGTACCTCGACAATAACCACTTCGACGAGGTGTATAAAGGCCCGGGCGATACCTTTTTCGGTTCGCTTGAGGCGTCGCGTCCCGAGATTTACCCGATCTACTGGTCGCAGGCGCAGATGCAGGCGCGCCAGAGCGATGAAATGGCAACGGTGCAGTCGTTCCTGAACCGTCTGTGGACTTTCGAACGCGACGGCAAACGCTGGTTCGACCCGGATATCAGCGTCATTTACCCGGATCGCATTCGCCGTCGTCCGCCGGGAACCACCTCGAAAGGACTGGGTGCGCATACCGATTCCGGCGCGCTTGAGCGCTGGCTGCTGCCGGCTTACCAGCAGGTTTTTGCCAGCGTATTCAACGGCAACGTTAACGACTTCGATCCGTGGGATGCGGCGCACCGCACCGAAGTGGAAGAGTACAGCGTCGATAACACCACCAAATGCTCCGTGTTCCGCACCTTCCAGGGCTGGACGGCGCTGTCAGATATGATCCCTCATCAGGGGCTGCTGCACGTGGTGCCTGTCCCGGAAGCGATGGCGTATCTGCTGCTGCGCCCGCTGCTGGATGATGTGCCGGAAGATGAGCTGTGCGGCGTGGCGCCGGGGAAAGTGCTGCCGGTTTCCGAACAGTGGCACCCGCTGCTGATTAAAGCGCTGACCTCGATCCCGGCGCTCGAAGCCGGGGATTCGGTATGGTGGCACTGCGACGTTATTCACTCGGTAGCGCCGGTGAAAGATCAGCTGGGCTGGGGTAACGTGATGTACATTCCGGCAGCGCCGATGTGCGAGAAAAACCTCGCCTACGCGCACAAGGTCAGAAACGCGCTGGAGCACGGGGCATCACCGGGCGACTTCCCACGTGAGGACTACGAGGCCAACTGGCAGGGGCGCTTTACGCTCACCGACCTGAATGTCTACGGCCGCCGCGCGCTCGGGATGGACGTTTAGTCGTCATACAAACCTTCCCGTGATACGGGGGTACGCCTGCTGCCCGGGCGTACCCGCCGTACGGAATCCCGCACCACCAGGCTGCCGTTAAGCAACAGCGTCCCCACCGGGGCGTTCGGGCGAATCAGCCGTTGCTGGAGCAGATGCACCGCCTCCGTTCCCAGCTCATCGCGCGGCACGTGCACCGCGGTCAGCGGGACGTCCTGAATCGCCGCAAGGTTGAAGCCATCGATGCTCATCACCGAAACATCCTGCGGCACGCGCAGCCCCCTGCTGTGCAGCGCATTCATCGCCCCCACCGCCATAAAATCACTCCCTACCAGCAACGCCGTCGGCAGAGTTTTTCCGGCAAGATTATCCAGCCATTCGCCCACCAGCGCTTCGGTTTCTTTGGCACTGAAGTTCGACACCAGGATCAGATCCCGCGCACTCTGAAAACGCAGGTTATGCGTCTGCCAGGCCTCTTTGATACCGGTCAGGCGCAGCTCCATGGTATAGCGACGCAGGCACAGCACGTTGACCACCGATCGGTGTCCCATCTCGAACAGGTAGTTTGCCGCAAACTGGCCGATGAGCCGGTGATCGGGAGCTATCGACGGCAGACGCATCTTTTCGTCACGGCAGTTAATGAGAACGCAGGGTTTCCCGACGTCCGCCGCCAGATCGTGAATGTGGGTATCGTCAATACCCAACAGCACCGCCGCCTGGGTGTCGTTTTCATGCATACGGGTCAGAAACAGGTTGGCGTCGCTGTCGTTCTCCTCGAGCGCGCAAAAGCGCAGCCGGACCTCATGAGACGCCAGCGCTTTGTTGATGCTCTGGATAACACGGTAATAGAAGATGTCGGAGCGCTCATCAAAAGCACGCTGAGGGGCGAACACCAGCAGGCTGTTGAGCAGCATTCTGCCTGCCGCCATCCCCTCCATCACCCCCAGCTCCCGCGCGCAGGCGAGCACTTTCTCCCGCGCGGCTGGGCTGGTATTTGCCTTCCCCGCCAGCACCCGTGACACCGTGCTGGCAGAAAGCCCGGTACGCACGGAGATTTCCGCAATTTTGAGCTTTTTGTCCATTTTGTGATCTGCCTCCAGTTTGCGGATGAAAGAATTTTCACGGTAAAAACTCCCTGATATTCACCATGAGAGTCGATATTACCCGCCATAAATTTTCACACTGTGAAAATTCTTGCATAAAAAGCGCTATTGAGCCGGTTTTTTCTGACCTACTCTGATTTGGTCCGACAACTTCCATACTAGTTATCAGGACAATTTAAACAACAACGATAATATTTTCAAATAGATAGATTAACTGGTGTGACAACTTATGGATAAGTCACCCCATCTTCCCCCTACAATTCCTGGATGGAGATGTCTATGAGTCAGGACATTAATAACACCGTCGCCGCCAGTGGTTCTCGCCGGGTGGTTAAGAACCTGCGCTGGTGGGTGCTGGTCCTCTTTTTACTTGGCGTGACCGTTAACTACATTACCCGCAATTCACTGGGGATCATTGCCCCGGAACTGAAAGACAGCCTGGGCATTACCACCGAGCAGTACTCATGGATCGTTGGCGCTTTTCAGCTGGCCTACACCCTCTTCCAGCCGCTGTGCGGTTGGCTTATTGACGTTATCGGTCTCAAGCTCGGGTTTATGATTTGCGCCACACTGTGGGCCGTGGCCTGTATCGCCCATGCGGGTGCGGGTAACTGGCTGCACCTCGCTATTCTGCGCTTCTTTATGGGCGGCGCAGAGGCGGCGGCAACGCCAGCCAACGCCAAAACCATCGGCGAGTGGTTCCCAAAATCAGAGCGTCCGATTGCCGCAGGCTGGGCAGGCGTGGGTTTCTCCATCGGTGCGATGCTGGCTCCGCCTATCATCTATTTCGCTCACGCCTCGTTTGGCTGGCAAGGTGCCTTTATGTTCACCGGCGTGCTGGCACTGCTGTGGGTGATACTGTGGTGGGCGTTCTATCACAACCCGGACAAACACCCGAATCTGGGTAAGGCCGAGCTGGACTACATCAGGCAGGATAACGAAGCGCCACCGGTAAAACTACCCTTCCTGACCGCGCTGAAAACCGTGGGTAAAAACAAGCGCTTCTACGGCATCGCTATTCCGGCCTTTATGGCGGAACCGGCGTGGGCGGTGCTGAGCTTCTGGGTACCGCTGTATCTGGCCAAAGAACATGGCATGGATCTCAAGCAGATTGCCATGTTCGCCTGGCTCCCTTTCCTTGCCGCCGATCTCGGCAGCGTCGCGAGCGGTTACCTGACGAAGCTGTATACCCGCCTGTTCGGTGCTTCCCGCGTCAACTCGATTGTCGCAAGCTCGGTCACCGGCGCATTCCTGATGATTTCGCTGGGAATTGTTGCCATCACCCGTGACCCCTACATCACCATCGTCCTGATCTCCATCGGCGGCTTCGGCCATCAGATAATCTCCTGCATGCTGAGCGCCCTGGTGGTGGAATCTTTCGACAAAGGCCAGATGGCAACCGTTAACGGTATGCGCGGCTCGGCTGCGTGGATCGCAAGCTTCCTGTTCTCCCTGTTAATCGGGGTTACCGCCGACAAAATTGGCTTTAACCCACTGTTCATCGCCATGGGCTTTTTTGACCTGATTGGCGCCGTATTCCTGGTTTCCTTTATCGCTGAACGTCGCGCCAAACGCGCCTGAGAGTGGATGTAAATTATGAAGACGCTTAAACACTGGACATTTGAAACGCAGTCAGCCCATCACGTTGAGCTGAAAGTCGACGGCCAGCACAGACTGTGCCTGTATATGCTGGAACAAAATCTGTTCCGCGTGCTGATTAAACGCAAAGGCGAACTGGCGCTCGACCGTACCTGGAGCATCGCCCCGGCGCAGGATGTACCGTGGGAAGGTCGCTCCCGTGAAGACTTAAGTGGTTTTACTCTCCCCGCATGGACGCTGGTTCAGCGGGATAACCAGTTGACGATTGCCACCGAGCAGCTGCGCGTGACCGTCCACCAGCCGCTGTGGCTGGAATGGCATTATCGTGACGAGAGCGGTGAATGGCAGTACCTGACCGGCGACCGCCCGACCAGCGCCTATCTGCTCAACGCCCACGGCGACGGCGCCGCGCACTACCTGAGCCGCCGCAAAGACGAACGTTTTTACGGCCTTGGCGAAAAAGCGGGCGATCTGCAGCGCACCGGTAAACGTTTTGAAATGCGTAATCTCGATGCCATGGGCTACAACGCGGTCAGCACCGATCCGCTGTATAAACATATTCCATTTACGATAACCCAGCGCGCCGATGTCAGCCACGGCCTGTTCTACGACAACCTCAGCAGCTGCTGGTTAGATCTGGGTAAAGAAATCGACAACTATCACACCGCCTATCGCCGCTGGCAGGCCGAAGCTGGTGACATAGACTACTACATGTTTACCGGCAAGCGCGTACTCGACGTGACCAAAACCTTTGTGCGTCTGACCGGCAAAACCTTCTTCGGGCCGAAGTGGAGCCTGGGCTACAGCGGCTCCACCATGCACTACACCGACGCGCCGGACGCACAAAATCAGCTGATGAACTTCATCCGCCTGTGCGAAGAGCATGCTATCCCGTGCGATTCGTTCCAGCTCTCCTCCGGTTACACCTCGATAAACGGCAAGCGCTACGTCTTTAACTGGAACTACGACAAAGTGCCGCAGCCGAAGGTGATGAGCCAGGCTTTCCACGATGCGGGTCTGCACCTGGCGGCGAATATCAAGCCGTGCCTGCTGCAGGATCACCCGCGCTACCACGAAGTGGCAGAGCGCGGTCTGTTTATTCGCGACTCTGAATCCGATATGCCGGAGCGCTCCAGCTTCTGGGATGACGAAGGCTCCAACCTCGACTTTACCAACCCGGAAACCGTGGCCTGGTGGCAGGAAGGCGTCACCACTCAGCTGCTGGAAATGGGGATCGACTCCACCTGGAACGACAATAACGAATTCGAGGTCTGGGACGGCGAAGCCCGCTGCCATGGCTTCGGAAATGAGATTGCCATTAAGCATATCCGCCCGGTGATGCCACTGCTGATGATGCGCGCCTCGATGGAAGCGCAGCAGCGCTTCGCACCGGAAAAACGCCCGTACCTGATTTCACGCTCCGGCTGCGCCGGGATGCAGCGCTACGTGCAAACCTGGAGCGGCGATAACCGCACCAACTGGGATACTCTGCGCTACAACACCCGCATGGGCGTTGGCATGAGCCTTTCCGGTTTGTACAACGTCGGTCATGACGTGGCGGGCTTCTCCGGTGATAAACCGGATGCCGAACTGTTCGTCCGTTGGGTGCAAAACGGCGTGATGCACCCGCGCTTCACCATTCACTCCTGGAACGACGACCAGACGGTCAACGAGCCGTGGATGTACCCGGCGATCACTCCGGCTATCCGCAGCGCGATTGAGCTGCGCTACCGCCTGCTGCCGTACCTGTACACCCTGCTGTGGCAGGCACACGCCGAGGATGAGCCAATGCTACGCTCCACTTTCCTCGATCACGAACATGACGAGCAGACCTTCGAGGAGTGCGACGACTTCCTGCTGGGTCGCGATATTCTGGTAGCAAGCGTGGTGGAGCCAGGCCAGCGCGAGCGCCGCGTGTGGCTGCCCGCCAATGAAGCCGGCTGGTATGATTTCTACAGCCACGAGTGGTTCTCCGGCGGCCAGTGGATAACTCTCGATGCTCCGCTGGAAAAACTGCCGCTGCTGGTGCGCGCCGGTGCCGGTCTGCCGCTTAGCGAGCGTATTACCTGGGTTAATGCGAAGAAAGATGACCAACGAGAACTGCGCCTGTTCCCGCTGAAAGGCGTGGGGACAACCTTCGGACTGCTGTTTGAAGACGATGGCGAAAGCTGGGGCTATAAAGACGGCAACGCGCTGTGGCTGGAGTGGGAAATGGCGTGCAGTGCGAATACGGTCAACCTGAAGGTGAGCGCCCGCGGTGATTATGTTCCGGCGTGGAAAACGCTGCAGGTAACGCTCCCTGCAGGTGACAAGCGCAAACTGCTGATTAACGGTGTCGCCGCCGATACCTGGGTACGAAACTAAGCCGATAAACTAAGCCGATAGTTTCCATCAGTAACAAAATACGCCATGAGTGTAACTGCTCATGGCGTTTTAATTACGCCAGTTATACCCTCAAAGAGCCCCTTCCCCTGCGGATCCGAGACCATGAAAATAGTAACCGCCGTTTCCATTGCACTACTGCTTAGTTCCACAAGCGCGCTGGCATTTCAGGAAAAACCCGTACAGGAAGTTGCCGCCCAGAGCTCGCAGAAAAATACCCCGGCTCTGAGTCAGTTTTCTGATGACGATAATGATGGTGCAATTGCGCAGGCTTATGGTCCGGCGGCATTCAGTGGCACATCGGTCAGCAGCACTGTTTACCCCATGCCGGTACCACATTCTCAACGGTAAGTGCCCGAGAAAATGGCACCAGACAGTCCCCTCTCCCTTAGGGAGAGGGTCAGGGTGAAGGGAAGTTAACCGTCGATCCCTTTGCTACGCAGATAATCTTCGTAATTACCGGTGAAGTCCACCACGCGCTCTGGCGTAATTTCAATCACGCGGGTCGCCAGCGAGCTCACAAACTCACGGTCGTGGGAAACGAAAATCAGGGTGCCCTGATACATTTCCAGCGCCATGTTCAGCGATTCGATAGATTCCATATCCAGGTGGTTGGTTGGTTCGTCCATTACCAGGATGTTTGGTTTTTCCATCATCAGCTTACCAAACAGCATGCGGCCTTTTTCACCACCGGAGAGCACTTTGGCAGGCTTTTTGATATCGTCCTGGCTGAACAGCAGACGACCCAGAATGCTGCGCACAGCCTGCTCGTCGTCGCCTTCCTGCTTCCACTGGCTCATCCAGTCGAAGACGGTCAGGGAGTTTTCGAACTCATACTCATGGTCCTGCGCGTAGTAACCCACCTGCGCGTTTTCAGACCATTTCACGCTACCGTTGTCAGGCTGAAGCTCGCCTACCAGGGTTTTCAGCATGGTTGATTTACCCACGCCGTTGGCACCGATAATGGCAATCTTCTCGCCCACTTCCAGCAGCAGGTTGAAGTTTTTAAACAGCGGGCCGTCCTCAAAACCTTTCGCCAGCGCTTCGACTTCCAGCGCGTTACGGAACAGTTTCTTATCCTGTTCAAAGCGGATGAACGGGTTCTGACGGCTGGAGGCTTTGACTTCGTCGAGTTTGATTTTATCAATCTGACGAGCGCGCGAGGTCGCCTGACGTGATTTAGAGGCGTTGGCGCTAAAGCGGCTGACGAAGGACTGCAGGTCTGCTATCTGCGCTTTCTTCTTGGCGTTATCCGCCAGCAGACGTTCACGGGCCTGGGTTGCCGCCGTCATGTACTCGTCGTAGTTGCCCGGGTAAACGCGCAGTTCACCGTAATCGAGATCCGCCATGTGGGTGCAGACCATGTTCAGGAAGTGACGGTCGTGCGAGATAATGATCATGGTGCTGTCGCGATCGTTGAGCGTCTGCTCCAGCCAGCGGATGGTGTCGATGTCCAGGTTGTTCGTCGGTTCATCGAGCAGCAGGATATCCGGGTTGGAGAACAGCGCCTGCGCCAGCAGTACACGCAGCTTCCAGCCTGGAGCTACTTCGCTCATCGGGCCGTAGTGCTGTTCCACCGGAATGCCTACGCCAAGCAGCAGCTCACCGGCGCGGGATTCCGCGGAGTAGCCGTCCATTTCACCGTATTTAACTTCCAGATCGGCCACCTTATAGCCGTCCTCTTCGCTCATTTCTGCGAGGCCGTAGATGCGGTCGCGCTCCTGTTTCACTTCCCAGAGCTCCGCGTGACCCATGATCACGGTATCGAGCACGGTAAACTCTTCGAAGGCGAACTGGTCCTGGCGCAGCTTACCGATGCGCTCGTTAGGATCGAGAGAGACGTTGCCCAGCGTCGGTTCGAGATCGCCGCCGAGGATTTTCATAAAGGTGGATTTGCCGCTACCGTTGGCGCCAATCAGGCCGTAACGGTTGCCGCCGCCAAATTTGACGGAGATGTTTTCGAACAGCGGCTTACTGCCGAACTGCATGGTGACGTTGCTGGAGACTAACACGCGAAATACCCTGAGAGAGATGACAAACGGCATAGTATGCCATCAACCGCACCATATTTCACGGATACGGGCATTTTCTTTCCATTATTCCGAAATGCTTCCAACCGCCCGGGGAATTGCTACAGTTGAAACAAACGTAAAAAAAATGTGATTTAGTACACATCCGAATTCCTTGTTGGCAGGAATGCACATATAATGCGCTCCCATTGATGTTTGAATTCTCAATCAACCGCCTACATGGCCCTGATACTTCGCACACATGAAAATGAAACTCTCGACACTTTTTGCGGCGGCACTCGCCGTTGTAGGCTTTTGTAATACGGCATCAGCCGTCACTTACCCACTGCCAACCGACGGTAGCCGTCTGGTGGGTGAGAACCTGGTGACCACCATTCCTGAAGGCAATACCCAGCCGCTGGAGTATTTTGCGGCGAAGTACCAGATGGGCCTGTCTAACATGCTGGAGGCTAACCCTGGCGTGGACACCTACCTGCCGAAAGGCGGCACCGTGCTGAACATTCCTCAGCAGTTGATCCTGCCGGATACCGTGCATGAAGGTATTGTCATCAACAGTGCGGAAATGCGTCTGTATTACTACCCGAAAGGCACCAATACCGTTCTGGTACTGCCAATCGGTATCGGCCAGTTAGGCAAAGATACGCCAATCAACTGGACGACTAAGGTTGAACGTAAGAAAGCGGGCCCGACCTGGACCCCAACGGCGAAAATGCACGCGGAATATGCGGCAGCCGGTGAACCGCTGCCAGCGGTTGTTCCTGCTGGCCCGGACAACCCGATGGGTCTGTACGCGCTGTATATCGGTCGCCTGTACGCTATTCACGGCACCAACGCCAACTTCGGTATCGGCCTGCGCGTGAGCCACGGCTGTGTGCGTCTGCGTAACGAAGACATCAAGTTCCTGTTCGAAAACGTACCGGTAGGTACCCGCGTGCAGTTCATTGATGAGCCAGTGAAAGCCACTACCGAGCCGGATGGCAGCCGTTATGTGGAAGTCCACAACCCGCTCTCCGTGACGGAAGCGCAGTTCACCGGCGGCGAAATCGTACCAATCACCCTGACCAAAGCGGTGCAGACGGTGACCGGTCAGTCTGACGTTGACCAGAACGTACTGAATCAGGCGATTCAGAACCGTTCCGGGATGCCGGTTCGTCTGAACTAATTCAGGCAACAGAGACAAAAAAGGCGGATATTTTATCCGCCTTTTTTATTAGCCGTTATTCACAATCACAATGCCGCCGTGATCGTAGCGGTAGTGGCAATGCGCATATTCCAGCGGCGTACCGTCTTCCAGATACACCACCTGTTCCACCTCCAGCACCGGGTCGGCAGGCTCCTGCACCAGATGCGTTTTATCCAACGCTCCGGCTTTAATTGCCCGAACCACCCGATACGATCCCATGATTTTAAGCTCCAGCGTTTCCTGCACATAGCGAAACACAGAGCTCTCAAGATGACTTTTATTTAGCCCGGGTACCAGCGCCACCGGCATCACGGTCGTGTCGAGAGAAATCACCTCACCGTTGAGCAACCGCAGACGGACAAAATCATACACCGGCGCATCGGCATCAATCATTAGCGCGGTCTGCTCCTGCTCGGAGGGGAAACGCAGTTCAAAGCGCAGTACCTCGCTGCCCACTTTCCCGAGATGCTCCCAGGTCCTGGTGGCGCCAAAATAGTCGCTGCCCGCCAGATCCCACTGCGAGAGCTGGCGGAAGTTTTTACGCACGAAGGTGCCCTGCCCCTGGCGGGTGTAGATAACCCCTTCGACAATCAGCTGACGCATCGCCTGCTGAATGGTCATCCGGCTGGTCCCAAACTCGGCCGCCAGCGCGTGCTGATCGGGTAGCGGTTCGCCATCGTGATACTGCTGGCTGATTATCCGTTTGCGGATTTCCCGCGCGATGGTGAGATACTTCGCCGCCATGCCTGTTCCTTTCGTGGTAAGTGAGCGCCGGCAGGTTACATTTCTTCGCCGTTGCTGTGAATAGCCCGCTTCAGCCAGGCGTAACTTTTCTTCGGTACGCGTTTCAGGTCTTTGAGGTCGTGGTTATCGCGGTTAACGTACACCACGCCGTAGCGTTTACGCATATCGCCCTGCGAGCTGAGAATATCGATAAGCCCCCAGCCGAGATAGCCGATAACCTCTGCGCCATCCTCCTCCATCGCCGCGCGCATCGCGTTAATATGCTCACGGTGATAGTCGATACGGTAATCATCTTCGACAGGGTTCACCCCATCCCACGCCTCAATCACCCCAATACCGTTTTCAATTGGGAATACCGGCATCCGCCAGTCGTTGTAATAGCGGGTGATGATTGTGCGGAACCCCAGCGGATCTATCTGCCAGTTCCACTCGGTGGCTTTCAGGAACGGGTTACGTTTATCACCAAACAGCATGTAGTTGTTGACCGGGGTCCCTTGCGGAATCGCATCGCTGTCCAGGGTGCGGCTGGCGTAATAGCTGAACGCCAGGTAGTCATTTTTGATGGTGGCGAGCAGCGCCAGATCTTCTTCACGGTAGATATCGTTAAAACCTTCACGCGCCACCAGCGTCAGCACTTCCGGGCTGTAGCCTTCCCCCGCATAGACCCGCAGCAGGTTCTGGTTGAAGAACTCATCTAACTGCTGCGCGCAGAGGTAATCCCGTGGTTTGCAGGTGGCCGGATACACCAGCGCATGCGCCAGCATACCGCCCATCAGCTGCCGCGGGTGCGTCTCATGCAGGTAGTGGGTGAGGTGAGCGTGGGCCATCATCACATGATGCTGGATGGCGTACATGTCGCGCAGGGTTTTGTCACCCCGCGTATAGCCGGAAATCAGAAACGCCTCCGGGCCGTGATAGAGGTTCTGCTCGTTGAAGGTCAGCCAGTATTTCACCTTGCTACCGTAGCAGTCGATCATCTTCTGCCCGTAGCGCACGAACGCCTCCATCACCCGGCGATCGGTGAAGCCGTTATACTCATTTGCCAGATGCAGCGGCATATCGAAGTGGTACAGGCAAATCATCGGCTCGATGCCGCGGGCGATCAGCGCGTCGATAAAGCGGTGATAGAAAGCAATGCCCTCTTCGTTAAACGCCCCATCGCCGGTCGGGCAGACGCGGCTCCAGGCAATCTGGAAGCGATAGCAGTTCATGCCCAGATCTTTCATCAAATCGAAATCTTCTTCGTAGCGATGGTAGGAATCGGTCGCCACTTTCCAGTCTGACGAATTTTCACCCGGCTCGCGAATGTCGTACACCGACATCCCTTTTCCCCCCTCGTTCCATGCCCCTTCGGTCTGCATGCTGGATACTGAGTTACCCCATAAAAAATCGGCTGGCAGCTTTTTCATCACGTCGCTCCGTAATATGACTAGTCATTTAACTATAATGACTAGTCATATTAATAGCGAGCAGAAAAACAGCAAAGATCGGGATCGTTTTTTGTGAGCGCGGTTGAAAAATGGGTGGGCCGGGTGAGGCGTTAGCCACACCCGGCAGGATGGAAGGTTACTGCTGTGCGAGCTGTTCGCGGCGATAGCCACCCTGACGCTCCAGCATCCAGCCCGGATACTCGTTCGGCAGAGCGCTAACCGTATCCAGCTGCTTCAGTTCATCCTCAGTGAGACGAATAGCCGTTGCGGCGATATTATCCTGCAGCTGATCCGGACGTTTCGCCCCAACGATGACGCTGCTGACCGCCGGCTGATGCAGCAGCCAGGCCAGCGCAATCTGCGCCACAGAAACCCCTTTGTGTTCGGCGATTCGCCGCATGACGTCGATACAGTCGAAAGCCCGGTCCTTATTCACCGGTGGGAAATCGAATTCCTGACGACGGCTTCCGGCCTCACCGCTCTGGCCGTTACGATCGTACTTGCCGCTCAGCAGGCCGCCTGCCAGAGGGCTCCAGACCATCAGCCCAACGCCTTCGCTCTGCATCATCGGCACCAGTTCGCGCTCCAGGTCGCGCCCGGCAATGGTGTAGTACGCCTGCAGCGAAACAAAGCGTGCCAGCCCCAGGCGGTCAGAAATGCCCAGCGCTTTCATGATTTGCCACGCCGCCCAGTTAGAAACGCCGACGTAGCGAACATGGCCGTGCTGAACCAGATTATCCAGCGCGTACAGCGTCTCTTCCATCGGCGTTGCTGGGTCAAAACCGTGCAATTGGTACAGATCGATATGATCCAGCTGCAGACGTCGCAGACTTTCTTTGACGCTGTTCATGATGTGATAGCGGGAGCTGCCGCGGGAATTCACCCCGGCGGTGCCGGTTTCACCAAACACTTTGGTGGCGACAACGACGTTTTCGCGCGGCACACGCAGGTTTTTCAGCGCCTGGCCGGTAATCTCTTCTGAGCGTCCTTCAGAATAGACGTTGGCGGTATCAATGAAGTTAATGCCGGCATCCAGCGCGCTGCCGACCAACTGTTCAGCCTCCGTCTGGCGCAGCTGACCAATTTTCCCCCACATCCCCTCTTCACCGCCGAAGGTCATGGTGCCAAGGCACAGTTCAGAAACGAACAAACCGGTATTGCCTAATTTCTGGTATCGCATAGGGATCTCCTCGAGATGGCTCATCGTGAGTGCCCTATAGTTATAGCCAGTACAGCCGGTTTGCGAATGTGGTAATTCTGCCCGTTTCTTGCCTGATCCTCTTTATCTCAGTTGAAAGAGCGCGTAGCCGACCAGCGCCGCCCAGAACAGCAGCGGGACAGAATAGAGGTGAAAGCGCCACCAGATGCGGCGATCGTTGGCCATGCGAAGCGCAATCAGGTTCGCCAGCGAGCCGGGCAATAGCCCAAAACCACCGACGTTCACCGCCCAGGCAAGCAGCGCCGAAGGCGGCACCGTATTGAGAAGCAGAATGGTCGCCGGAACGTTGCTGATAAACTGCGACAGGCCGATGGCCGTGAGCCACAGCCCGCCCTCCGAAAGCTGGCTTACGCCGTGCAGGCTCTGCTGCAATATCGGCAGTTGGATCAGCAGGTGTACGTCGATAAACATGGCGATGAATACCAGCAGCAGCGTCCAGTCGACGCTAAAAATCACCCGACGCGCCAACAGAAGGAACCCGGCGGCAATCAGCGCCAGCCCCCACAGCTCCTGCTTCATCTCCAGGGCAACGAGGAACACCACGTACAAACCCAGACAGCTCCACACCAGCCGCGGCGACCACTCCGGCGTGCGGTCACTGCTCTGAAAACGCAGCGCTTTCGCCGGGAAACAGAACCAGCACAGCACCAGCAACGTCAGCATCATCGCCAGCGCTAACGGCAGCATCTGGCCGATAAACGCAGTAAAAGAGAGTCCGGAACGCCCCCACAGCAGGATGTTTTGCGGGTTGCCAATGGGCGTCAGCAGCGAGCCAGCGTTCACCGCCAGCGCTTCGAAAATGATGATCCGATTGACCGGCAGCGCGCACCACTTCTTTAGCGTGATGGTCAGCGGCACCACGATAAACAGCGCTACATCATTGGTCAGAAAGGTCGACAGCAGCGCGGCGGCCAGCAGCATAAATATCGCCAGCTGGCGTTCGGTGACAAATCGGCGGGCCATTCTGCGGCCCAGTACATCAAAATAGCCGCTTTGTTCAACGCCTTTGGTGAGCAGCATTAACCCGCTCAGGGTGATAATGGTGTGCCAGTCGATGGCGGCCGGCCAGCGAGAAGGGGCGAAGGGAACCAGAAAACTCAGCAGGACGCCAATGATAATCAGCAGGTGCAGAAAGCGATCGCGCGCCAGGGCGCGCAAAATCGGCAGACTCATTCAGCGTTATGCCCGTGTTTTTCGTTGTAGCGACGGAACACTTCCAGCGTTTCCTCGCAGACGTGGTGCTCTACCCCTTCCGCATCGCGGCGGGCATTTTCCGGGCTGACGCCGATGGTCAGCAGGAAAGTTTCAACTATCTGGTGGCGTTCACGGCTGGCCTGCGCCAGCTTCTCCCCTTCCGGGGTCAGGAATACGCCGCGCCACGGGATCTGTTCAATCAGGCCAACACCGGCCAGACGCTTGAGCATTTTAGCAACCGTCGGCTGGGAAACCCCAAGACGCGCCGCCATATCGACCTGGCGTGCTTCTCCGGATTCATGGATGAGGTCAGAGATCAACTCAACGTAATCATCAATCAGCTCGCGACGATGCGCTTCACGCACCTGACGAAAGCCTTCAACATGCTCTTCAACATTAACCAACTGCGTCACTTTTTTTGTTATTGGCTTACCTTCGCGACGGCTCATCGTGCTTCCTCATCAGTGTGGCGCGGCCTCGCACCCTATAAAGGACGACCATTGTATAGGATCGTGCTCTGAGCACAAAAAATTAACGTCTTAGCCATAGCTATAAGATATAGCCTGTGCTATATCTGTATACAACACGAACATCCTTCAGGGAGTGAAGGACCAGAAATGACAGGAGGCAATCATGAACGAAATGAAGAGGTGCTTAAGCGTGTTTACTCATTCTCCCTTTAAAGTCCGGCTGATGCTGCTGAACATGTTGTGCGACTACTTCAACAACAAACCGCAGCAGGACAAACCTTCCCACTAACGCGGCGTCGCGGTACGCCGCTTCATTTTATTGTCACAAAACCCTGCCACACTGCGCTGTTGCGCCCAATATCCGCGCCTTTTTTCCGGATTTGTAATCTTTCTCGCAAAACAATTCGTTATGAGTAGTTGACCTTCACATTCACAGGCTCTATCTTCGTGCCATCCTGCACCACTTGCGAACTTCTCACCTTTTTTTTCGCGCTGTCACGGCAGGTTTGAACCCTTGACGCCAGGGGAAGCACATGGCGTTTTTATGATAGCGACCTATGAATTTAACCCTGAAAGACTCACTTGCGGCCCGCGGCGTAAAATTATGCCCGTGGACGGGATTCTACATTTTACAATCTCTGCTGATTAACCTTGCGCTGGGCTATCCGTTCAGCGTGCTGTATACCCTCGCCTTTACCTGCGTGCTGCAGCTACTGTGGCGCAGCTTCCCTCGCGTGCAGAAGGGGGTGATTGGTATTTATTCATTGCTCGGTGCCTTATATTTCCCGTTTGCTCAGGCCTACGGCGCGCCTAATTTCAACACCCTGCTGGCGCTGCACTCCACCAATATGGAGGAGTCGACGGAAATTCTGACGATTTTCCCGTGGTACAGCTATTTTGTTGGCGTGTTTATTTTTGTCATGGGCGTCATTGCCGTGCGTCGCAAAATTGGCGAACCGCAGCCGTGGGGAAAGTTACAGACGCTGGCGCTGCTGTTCAGCGTTGGAACCTTTTTTGTCCAGCCGGTGCAAAATCTTGCCTGGGGTGGCGTGTTTAAGCTTATCGATTCTGGTTACCCGGCGTTTCGCTTCGTGAAAGATGTGGTGGTGAATAATAACGAAGTGCTGGATGAGCAGGCGCGAATGGCGCAGCTTTCCGGTATGAAAGACACCTGGACCATTACTGCCGTGAAGCCGAAATACCATACCTACGTAGTAGTTATCGGCGAGAGTGCGCGCCGTGACGCCATGGGTGCGTTCGGTGGTCACTGGGACAACACCCCGTTTGCCAGTTCGGTGAATGGCTATCTGTTTACCGACTACATCGCCGCCAGCGGCTCGACGCAAAAATCGCTCGGCCTGACGCTCAACCGCGTTGTCGATGGCAAACCGCAGTATCAGGATAACTTCGTGACGCTTGCCAACCGCGCGGGCTTCCAGACCTGGTGGTTCTCAAACCAGGGGCAGATTGGTGAATATGATACCGCCATCGCCAGTATCGCTAAACGCGCTGACGAAGTGCATTTCCTGAAAAGCGGTGATTTTGAAGCGGATAAAAATACCCGTGATGACGCCCTGTTAAAGATGACTTCGCAGGTGCTCTCTACCCAGCGTACTCAGCCGCAGATGATCGTATTGCACCTGATGGGCTCTCATCCGCAGGCCTGCGACCGTACTCAGGGGAAATACGCCGAGTTCGTCCAGTCGAAAGAGACCTCCTGCTATCTCTACACCATGACGCAAACCGACGACCTGCTGGCGAAGCTTTACGATCAACTGCGCAACTCGGGCGACAGCTTCTCGCTGGTCTATTTCTCCGATCACGGACTGGCGTTTAAGGAACGCGGCAAAGAGGTGCAGTATCTGGCTCACGACGACCAGTTCCAGCAGAACTTCCAGGTCCCGTTTATGGTGCTCTCAAGCGACGATAAAGCACATCGCATTATCAAAGCACGCCGTTCAGCCAACGACTTCCTGAGCTTCTTCTCACAGTGGACCGGGATCAAAACGCAAGAAATTACTAGCGGCTATCCCTTCATCTCGAACAAGAAGGCCCCACCGGTTTACATCACCAACTTCAAGCTGCAGAAAGTGGATTACAACCACCTCGGCACCGACATCTTCACCACCAACAGTCGATAACCCCGAATCGCAGCCAAAAAAAATCCGCCTCAAGGGCGGATTTTTTATTATCACCGAAGTGATTAGAAACGGTAACCAACGCCTGCGATCCAGGTGCCAACGTCAACGTTACGAATACGAGACTGCTCGTAGGAGAAGTCCAGTGCAACGTTTTCGATCGGGTTGAACTGCAGACCAGCACCGTAGGAGAAACCGTAGTCGCTGGTGTCAGATTTGCTGTTCGGGAAATCAGTTGCCTGGAATTTACCGTAGCCCAGACCGATTACGCCGTAGATGCTAGCCCAATCGTTGATACGGTAAGCCGGACCGGCAGTGATACCGTAGTACTGGCCTTTGTTATACACGCCGTCTTCGGTACGATTTTTTTCAGTGTAAGTAAAGGAACCGATAACACCCAGCGGGTTGCTGTCGTCGAACTCGTAACGGTATTTCAGGTTGAAACCGCCAGCTTTGTTAGCAACGCCCTGCATATCGCTCTGAGCGTAACCACCAGTAACGGTAGAAGTACCTGCAACAGCAGAACCTGCGGAGAAAGCCATAACTACGGCCAGTGCTGAAAGACATGCAATTTTTTTCATAACCACCTCAAATGTGCTTCAAGTAAATCCTAAGTTTTAAATATAACAAAAATTGTTAAGAAACTCTTTCCACTTTGCGCTGTCAAAGGGGTCATTTCATGTAACTAAACGTTTCCACTACTGACTATCCCTTTCAAAAAACAGCGATTTTGCCGAAGAATACGCCATTATGCGGCGCTGATCACGCACCCTTCATCCAGAAAATTCCTAAAACCGTAGCACAAAAGTCCACACGGGGGCCAAAATTGTACGGATTTCCGGCTCTATATTTTTCAACAATTGTTAAACCGCCCTGCCGTTATTCATTTACACTGGCAGTTTTACTTCCTTTGACAAAAGCTGACAGGAGAACGGATGCCTGGCTCGTCCCGCAAAGCACCAGTCTGGTTTCCCATACTGGTTATCATCATCGCCATGTGTTCCATACAAAGCGGCGCGTCGCTGGCAAAATCGCTCTTCCCCCTTGTTGGCGCACCGGGCGTCACCGCCCTGCGTCTGGCACTGGGTACGCTCATTCTGGTGGTTATTTTTAAACCCTGGCGGCTGCGCTTTGAGAAGTCACAGCGCCTGCCGCTGCTGCTGTACGGTCTGTCGCTCGGCACCATGAACTACCTCTTTTATTTATCCATTCAGCGGATCCCGCTGGGGATTGCCGTGGCGCTGGAGTTTACCGGGCCGCTGGCCGTCGCGTTGTTTTCCTCCCGGCGGGCGGTGGACTTCATATGGGTCGTGCTGGCGGTGCTCGGACTGTGGTTCCTGCTGCCGCTCGGTGAGAACGTTGGACATATTGATTTAACCGGTGCCGCGCTGGCGCTTGGCGCGGGCGCAGGCTGGGCGGTGTACATTCTCACCGGCCAGCGCGCCGGAGAGGAGCACGGTCCGGCTACGGTTGCTATGGGCTCGCTGATTGCTGCTATCGTCTTTGTCCCTATTGGCATCATGCAAACCGGTGATGCCATCTGGCACTGGTCTATTTTGCCGCTGGGCCTCGCGGTGGCGGTGCTCTCAACCGCACTTCCTTACTCGTTAGAGATGATTGCCCTGACCCGTCTGCCAACGCGCACCTTCGGCACGTTGATGAGCATGGAGCCTGCGCTGGCGGCGGTATCCGGAATGATTTTCCTGAATGAAACGCTGAACAGCAGCCAGTGGCTGGCGCTGCTCGCCATCATTGCGGCGTCAATGGGCTCGACGCTGACGGCACGTCGAGAAACGCAGATTAAAGAGGTCGATATCAGTTAGTTGGCGGGGGTGATTAGACCGATAGGCACATCCAGCCTGAACGTTCAGACTGGGGTGCTATACTTGTTTTCGGCATTTAATCGGGACAATTCACATCAAGAGGATGAAATTATGAGTACCGCTAAACTGGTCAAAACTAAAACATCGACTCTGCTTTATACCCGTAACGACGTAGCGGATAGCGTTAAAAAAGCGACGGTAGAGCTGTTGAATCGTCAGGTTATCCAGTTCATTGACCTGTCGCTCATCACCAAACAGGCTCACTGGAATATGCGCGGTGCCAACTTTATTGCCGTTCATGAAATGCTGGACGGTTTCCGCACAGCCCTGACCGACCACCTGGATACCATGGCAGAACGTGCCGTGCAGCTCGGTGGGGTGGCACTGGGAACCAGCCAGGTCATCAGCAGTAAAACGCCACTGCAAAGTTACCCGCTCGATATTCACAACGTTCAGGATCACCTGAAAGCGCTGGCAGAACGTTATGCCATTGTGGCTAACGATGTGCGCAATGCGATAACCGAAGCGAAAGATGAAGATACCGCCGATATCTTTACTGCTGCTTCCCGCGATCTCGATAAATTCCTGTGGTTCATCGAAGCCAACATCGAATAATCGCTCCCCCTCAAACCCTCCACTTCGTGGAGGGTTTTGCACATTAACGGTGCGTCACTTCCCTTCATTTCGCTGCAAAGTAAAAGAATTGTAATAATCACTTCACACAATCGTTAACAGAAGATTGTTTTATCACCGTACTTTGCGTTAAAAAACATCGTCACGATTCGCTTTCCCGTCATGCACCAAAATCACGCCCCAAAACGGTGCACATCCGGGTGAATCTGATCGTTTTTGTGCAACGCTTACCGCTCCAGTTGTTATAAAACAAGGAGTTGTAAAACTGGCACGATTTTTTCATAGAGTAATACGTTCTCGCCGGGGATCGCCCCGTGGATATAAAAGGAAATGCTATGAAGTCTGTATTGAAAGTTTCACTGGCTGCACTGACCCTGGCTTTTGCGATGTCCTCTCAGGCCGCAGAAAAACAACTGATTGTCGCAACAGACACTGCGTTCGTTCCGTTTGAATTCAAACAAGGCGACAAATACGTCGGCTTCGACGTGGATCTGTGGGCCGCTATCGCCAAAGAGCTGAAGCTGGACTACACCCTGAAGCCAATGGACTTCAGCGGCATCATCCCGGCGCTGCAAACCAAAAACGTCGACCTGGCGCTGGCGGGTATTACTATCACTGAAGAACGCAAAAAAGCGGTCGAGTTCTCCGACGGCTACTACAAGAGCGGTCTGCTGGTGATGGTGAAAGCCAACAACAACGACATCAAGAGCGTGAAAGACCTCGACGGTAAAGTGCTGGCGGTGAAGAGCG
Organism: Yokenella regensburgei; assembly: GCF_003634235.1. Classification (NCBI taxonomy): domain Bacteria; kingdom Pseudomonadati; phylum Pseudomonadota; class Gammaproteobacteria; order Enterobacterales; family Enterobacteriaceae; genus Yokenella; species Yokenella regensburgei. Next base: position 2,051,033 of record NZ_RBIZ01000003.1, read on the forward strand.
GTACCGGCTCCGTTGATTACGCAAAAGCCAACATCAAAACAAAAGACCTGCGTCAGTTCCCGAACATCGATAACGCCTACATGGAACTGGGCACCAACCGCGCTGATGCGGTACTGCATGACACGCCAAACATCCTCTACTTCATCAAAACAGCCGGCAACGGTCAGTTCAAAGCGGTAGGTGATTCTCTGGAAGCACAGCAGTACGGCATTGCCTTCCCGAAAGGCAGCGACGACCTGCGTACCAAAGTGAACGGCGCGCTGAAAACACTGCGTGAGAACGGCACCTATAACGAAATCTATAAAAAATGGTTCGGTACTGAACCTAAATAATAACATCGTACAGGCAGTCATCTCGGGGGCGCCTTTCGCCCCCCTGTTTTATTTCACGGTAACTGTAACAGGAACAACACACTATGCAGTTTGACTGGAGTGTCATCTGGCCAGCGATCCCGCTGCTGCTGGAAGGCGCCAAAATGACCCTGTGGATCTCCGTCCTCGGTCTGATTGGCGGTCTCATTATTGGCCTGGTGGCTGGTTTAGCCCGTACTTACGGCGGCTGGATAGCCAACCACGTTTCCCTGGTTTTCATCGAAGTGATCCGCGGTACGCCTATCGTTGTGCAGGTGATGTATATCTACTTCGCCCTGCCGATGGCCTTCCCGGACATCCGCATTGATACCTTCACCGCGGCGGTCATCACCATCATGATCAACTCCGGTGCCTACATTGCGGAAATCACCCGTGGTGCCGTGCTGTCGATCCATAAAGGGTTCAGCGAAGCGGGCCTGGCGCTGGGTTTATCTCGTCGCGAAACCATTCGCCACGTGATAATGCCGCTGGCGCTGCGCCGTATGCTGCCGTCTCTGGGTAACCAGCTCATCATCAGTATCAAAGATACCTCGCTGTTCATTGTTATCGGTGCAGCAGAGCTGACCCGTAGCGGCCAGGAGATCATCGCCGGTAACTTCCGCGCGCTGGAAATCTGGACCGCGGTTGGGGTTATTTACCTTATCATCACCCAGGTGCTGAACCTGGTGCTTCGCACCCTTGAAAGAAGGATGAAAATCCTGTGATTGAATTTAAAAACGTTTCCAAGCACTTTGGTCCAACCCAGGTGCTGCACAATATCGATCTCAAGATAAACCAGGGTGAAGTGGTGGTGATTATCGGGCCTTCCGGCTCGGGTAAATCGACGCTGCTGCGCTGCATCAACAAACTGGAAGAAATCACCAGCGGCGAGCTTATCGTCGATGGCCTGAAGGTTAACGATCCGAAAGTTGACGATCGTCTGATCCGTCAGGAAGCCGGGATGGTGTTCCAGCAGTTCTATCTGTTCCCGCACCTGACGGCGCTGGAAAACGTCATGTTTGGCCCGATTCGTGTTCGTGGTACGCCGAAAGACGTGGCAGAAAAACAGGCGAAAGAGCTGTTGGCGAAAGTAGGGCTGGCGGAACGTTCGCACCACTACCCGTCCGAGCTTTCCGGCGGTCAGCAGCAGCGTGTGGCGATTGCCCGCGCGCTGGCGGTGAAACCGAAGATGATGCTGTTTGATGAACCCACTTCGGCACTCGATCCGGAACTGCGTCATGAAGTGCTGAAGGTGATGCAGGATCTGGCGGAAGAAGGCATGACCATGGTCATCGTCACCCACGAAATCGGCTTCGCCGAGAAAGTGGCTTCTCGCCTGATCTTCATCGACAAAGGGCGCATCGCAGAAGATGGCGACCCGCAGCAGCTGGTGAAAAACCCACCGAACCAGCGTCTGAAAGAGTTCCTGCAGCACGTCTCTTAAGCCACTCCCCCCTCTCTCTCGGGTGAGGGGGATTTCTCTCAAAGTCTGTCCTCTCCCACCCACCTTCTATACTTATCATTTTGCTGATAATTATGAAGGGAGGCTCTCGTGCCGTGGATCCTGTTGCTCATCGTTGCGCTGTTCAGCGCACCACTTCAGGCGGTTTCCATTCCCGGAGTGACGACCACCAACAGTGCGCCCGCCGCCGCCGAGCCCGATGTGGCGCAAAAGAAAGCTGCCTATGCCGCGCTTGCCGACGTGCTGGAAAACGACGCGGCGCGTAAAGAGTTGATTGGTCAGCTCCGCCAGGCCGCCGCCACGCCACCGGCGCAGCAGACGCCGAAGATAGTTCCGCCGGAAGTCAAAGAAGAGAAAACGGTACTGGAAAACGTCACCGATGTCAGCCGCCACTATGGCGACCTGCTCTCCTCTCGTTTTGCTCAGCTATGGCGCAATATCACTGACACCTCGCACAGGCCCTTTAACTCACAAACGTTTACTAATGCCCTGACCCATTTTCTGCTGCTCGCCGGGCTGGTCTTTTTGTTTTACTGGCTCCTGCGCCTCGCCGCCCTGCCGCTGTATCGCAAAATGGGCTTCTGGGCACGGAAGAAAAACCGTGACCGTAGCAACTGGCTGCAGCTCCCGGCGATGATCATCGGCGCGTTTGTGTTTGATTTACTGCTGCTGGCGCTGACGCTGTTTGTTGGCCAGATGCTGAGCGACAATCTCAACGCCGGTAGCAGCACCATCGCCTTTCAACAAAGCCTGTTTCTCAACGCCTTCGCGCTCATTGAATTTTTCAAAGCGATTCTGCGGCTGATTTTCTGCCCTCGCGTACCGGAGCTGCGGCCATTTAATGCCACCAATGAAACCGCACGTTACTGGAATCTTCGCCTGAGCGCGCTCAGTAGTCTGATTGGCTACGGTCTGGTGGTCGCGGTTCCCATCATCTCAAATCAGGTAAACGTGAAGGTCGGCGCCCTGGCCAACGTGATTATCATGCTCTGCATTACCCTGTGGGCACTGTGGCTCATTTTTCGCAATAAGCAGCGGATCACCGAGGCGTTACTACATCTTGCTGACCGCTCGCTCGCCTTCTTCAGCCTGTTTATTCGTGCTTTTGCGCTGGTCTGGCACTGGCTCGCCAGCGCCTATTTTATCGTGCTGTTTTTCTTCTCGCTCTTTGACCCGGGCAATAGCCTGAAATTTATGATGGGGGCAACCGTGCACAGCCTCGCCATTATTGGGATTGCCGCCTTTGCATCCGGAATTTTGTCGCGCTGGATTGCCAAACAGATAACCCTGTCGCCAGAAACCCAGCGTAACTATCCTGAACTGCAAAACCGCCTTAACGGCTGGCTCTCCGTGGCGTTGAAAGCGGCGCGCATTCTGCTGGTGTGCGCGGCAATTATGCTCCTGCTCAGCGCCTGGGGACTGTTTGATTTCTGGGAGTGGTTGCATCACGGCGCCGGTGAGAAGACCGTCGACATCCTGCTGCGCATCGCGCTGATCCTCTTTTTCTCCGCCGTGGCCTGGACGGCGTTCGCCAGCCTGATTGAGAACCGTCTGGTGTCCGATATACACGGACGCCCCCTGCCCAGCGCCCGGGCGCGTACCCTTCTGACTCTGTTTCGTAATGCGCTGGCCGTTATCATCAGTACCATTACCGTGATGATTGTGCTTTCCGAAATCGGGGTAAATATCGCCCCGCTGCTGGCAGGCGCCGGAGCGCTGGGGCTGGCAATTTCGTTTGGTGCACAGACGCTGGTGAAGGACATCATCACCGGAATATTTATTCAGTTTGAGAACGGGATGAACACCGGCGATCTGGTGACCATTGGGCCGCTCACCGGCACCGTAGAGAAAATGTCGATTCGCTCGGTCGGCGTGCGCCAGGACACCGGGGCCTACCACATCATCCCGTGGTCATCGATAACGACCTTCGCCAACTTTGTCCGCGGCATCGGCTCAGTGGTCGCCAACTACGATGTCGACCGACAGGAAGACACCGACAGCGCCAACCAGGCCCTGAAAGACGCCGTGTCGGCGCTGATGGAACAAGAGGAGATCCGTGGACTGATTATCGGCGAGCCCACGTTTTCGGGGCTGGTTGGCCTCACCAACACCGCGTTTACGCTGCGGGTATCGTTCACCACTCTGCCGTTGAAACAGTGGAGCGTACGCTATGCGCTCGACGCTCAGGTGAAAAAGCACTTCGATCTGGCTGGCATCCGCCCGCCGGTCCAAACGTATCAGATGCTGCCGTCGGCGGCGGTTCCGGGCGTTTTACACAACCCACCGCCGCCGCAGGAGCCCACCATTTAACGTGGGCGAGAGGCGAAGCGACGACGCTGCTCGTCGTTCATGAAACTCCAGGCAATAAAGCGGCTCTGCTTTTGCCCCTGGCTCATCTCTTTTTTAACCACCTTCACCGCCCCTGCTTCGGTCAGGGCGCGGTAAAGGAACGGCAGGTTGTCGCCACGTGATACCAGGGAGGTGAACCACATGACCTGGCGGCCAAACTGCTGGCTTTCGGCAATCATTTTGCTGATGAAAGCCACTTCGCCCCCTTCGCACCACAGCTCCTGCTGCTGACCGCCAAAGTTAGCGGCATCGTCTTTGTCCTGACCGAGGTTACGTCGTTTTCGCTCACTGCCCTGGCGGACGGCGGCCTCAGAGTCGTGGAATGGTGGATTGCACATCGTCGCGTCGTACTGTTCATTCTTATGGATAATGCCGACGAGGATCGCCTCCGCTGATTTCTGTCGACGCAGACGGATCTGACGGCTTAACCCGGTATTACCGTTGACGATCGCCTGCGCACTGGCGAGCGCCTGGGCGTTAACTTCACTCCCGGTAAAACGCCAGCCGTACTCATGCGCGCCAATCAGCGGATAGATGCAGTTTGCCCCGGTGCCAATATCCAGCACGCTGGCATTACGTGGAACCTCGCCTGCAGCTTCAGCCAACAGATCGGCAAGGTGGTGTACATAGTCGGCGCGCCCTGGCACCGGCGGGCAGAGGAATCCTTCAGGAATATCCCAGCTTGCAACCCCGTAGAAGTGGCTCAGCAGCGCCTGGTTCAGCGCCTTTACCGCCTGCGGGTCGGCAAAATTAATCGTCTGTTCACCGGCCGGGTTCAGCGTCAGGAAAGGACGCAGGGCCGGGTTGGCCGCGCACAGCTCGGTGAGATCATAACGGTTCTGGTGACGATTTCGCGGGTGTAGTCCCGACTTCTGGGCTTTCATGGCATTCTCCTGTTTTCTGCGGCGTAAGATACCCGTTGCCCGCGGCGGGGTAAATAACTAGCGGTATCTCAGGGGGGATTGTTCAAAAAAACGCTGGATCTCCACTCATTTTTTGCGGCAATTCCCTCTTTGTGAGCACCTACACTTTTAGAGTACATCCCGTCGATACTGAGAGGTTGTCACCATGAAAAGTCGTGTTGTGTTGATTGCTGCTGGTGCTCTCGCCCTGCTCTCCTTCGCTGCCCATGCGAAACCGCAGGAGCTGGATCCTGCCAACACCGGACAGCTACGTCCTGCCGGGACGGTCTCTGCAACCGGCGCCAGCAACCTGGACGATTTGCAGGCTAAACTCGCTGCAAAAGCTCAGGCAGAAGGTGCCAAAGGCTATGTAATAACCGGTGCCAGCGGTGAGAACAAAATGTTCGGCACCGCCACCATCTATAAATAGCATTTCGTCCCCCGACCAGAATGCACCCTCCCGGCGGGTGCATTCCCTCCTTGATTGTGCAGAATTCGACCACATATTTAATTCGTACTGACTCACTCACCACAGGAGAACGCTCATGGCTTCCGGCTGGGCAAATGACGATGCCGTACAACAGCAAATTGACAGCACCATCGATGATGCGATCGCCCGCGTCAGAAACGACATTCCAAAGGGAAACAGCCTCAAATTTTGTGAAGAATGCGAAGTACCCATTCCGGAGGCACGCAGAGAGGCCATTCCAGGGGTACGCCTGTGCGTAAAATGCCAGCAGGAGAAAGATTTACACAACCATACATTTTCGGGATATAATCGCAGAGGTTCCAAGGACAGCCAGCTTCGCTGACGTCAATTTACCTAAAATGACAGAATCGATGAGGGGATTTACAAGCACGGTTTTTGGCAAAAATAGTCGCAATCTGTGCCCTTTTTGAGCCTGGAAGATTGTCTCTCCATCGATCGCCCGCAGCGGGAAAAATAATTTATTAATAATCAGTAAATTATTTAAGATTCAAAATATTTGATTAAGACTGTCAACGCTATTCGATTTTCTCCCTCGCAGAAAAACGTGATACTCATCACATCGACGAGACATCGTCCCCTGAACAGAACACAACCTGCGAGAACAAAATTATGAAAAACATTAAATATGCTGTTGCTGCTATCGCCCTCACCACTCTGTCCTTCGGTGCCTTCGCTGCAGAAGCCGTTTCCCCGGCTCAGGCTCAGAGCATGAACAAAATTGGTGTCGTTTCTGCTGAAGGCGCAAGCACGCTGGATGGTCTGGAAGCGAAACTGGCTGAGAAAGCTGCCGCTGCAGGTGCTACCGGTTACAGCATCACCTCTGCTAACTCCAACAACAAAGTTAGCGGTACTGCGGTTATCTACAAATAAGTTGTATACCCTCTGATTGACCCCACTGTTATTACCCTTGCTTGCCCGTCCCTGCCACAGGACGGGCTTTTTTATTTAATCCACCAGCACAATCTTCAGCGCAAACAAGAGCGCCACGATCACCACGCAGGCATTGATATCCCGCCAGCGGCCGGTACAGAGCTTCATTACGCAGTAGCTGATAAATCCCAGCGCAATCCCTTCGGTAATTGAAAACGTAAACGGCATCATCACCGCGGTGACAAATGCGGGCACTGCTTCAGTGAGATCGTCCCACATGACCCGCGCCAGGCTTGAGGTCATCAGGACACCCACGTAAATCAGCGCTCCAGCCGTGGCATAGCCTGGCACCATTTCCGCCAGCGGCGACAAAAAGATCATCAGTAAGAAAAGCCCGCCGGTGACCACTGCTGTTAGCCCGGTTCGCCCACCCACGGCTACCCCGGCGGTACTTTCAATAAAGGCGGTCACCGACGATGTACCGATAAACGCCCCGGCCATCGAACTTGCGCTGTCGACATACAGCGCCCGATGCATTTGTGGGAATTTACCGTGCTTATCCATCAATCCGGCTTTATCAGTAACCCCTATCAGGGTGCCGGAGGAATCGAACAAGTTAATCAGCATGAAAGAAAAAATAATGCCCAGCAGATCCAGCGACAGTGCGCCTCTGATATCGATTTCACCAATAACCCCGCCAATTGCCGGAGGAACGGAATAGACGCCCTGGAAATGGACGTCGCCGTACCAAAGCCCAAGGCCGGAGGTAATAATAATGGCAACCAGCACCGCGGCGTGAAACTGGCGTGAGGCGAGCACCGCAATAATAAAAAAGCCGACAACGCCCAGCACCACGCTGTGCGAACTTAAATCACCGATGGCAACCAGCGTATCTTTATTCGCGATAATCACCCCGGAATTCTTAAGCCCCATCAGCGCGATAAATAAACCTATTCCGCTGGTGATACCAATACGCAGGCAGAGTGGAATATTCGCAATCATCCAGTAGCGAATTCGCAACAGCGTTAATAAAAAAAGCCCCACGGCGCCCCAGAAAATAGCCCCCATTCCTGTTTGCCAGCTGATACCCATGGCCCCCACCACCACAAACGCGAAAAAGGCGTTAAGCCCCATTGCGGGAGCCAACGCCACCGGGAGACGGGCAATCAGCCCCATCGCGATACTGCCCACTCCGGCAATCAGACAGGTCGTCACAAATACCACACGCGTGTCCATATGCGCCGCCCCGAGGATCTGCGGGTTGACGAATACGATGTACACCATCGTCAGAAAGGTAGTGATACCGGCGATAGTTTCCGTTCGAACCGAAGTGCCATAATGCGCTAATTTAAAATAACGCTGCAGCCAGCCAGGATTCTGCTGTGAAAGCAAATTAATATCATTATTCATGTTCTTACCCATTGATCCGAGTGATGTATCTATTTTCAAAGGCGAAATTTATTTTCCTTTTTACGCGACACAACGCCTGGCTTCAGTGATTAAGGTCACAGCCACTTATTTAATTAACTCGTAAACTGTTCCAGAAAATTATTTATTTTCATCACAGCAATAATCAATTTGATAAAATCATAATGAGAATTGAGACATGGAAAATTATATTCATGGATGTCCCAACACGATAAACCGTGATGAATTACTGACATTACTGGCCGTTTCTCGCGGTGATGCGGTTGCCGATTATATTATTGAGAATGTCACCCTGCTTGATCTGGTGAACGGCGGTGAGATTGCCGGTCCCATTGTGATAAAAGGCCGCTGGATAGCCGGTATCGGTGAAGCGTATGAGGATGCCCCTGCCCGTCAGCGAATTGACGCGCAGCACGCGGTCGCGGTGCCGGGCTTCATCGATGCTCATCTGCATATTGAGTCGAGCATGATGACCCCGGTTACCTTCGAAACCGCCACCCTGCCTCGCGGTCTGACAACGCTTGTGTGCGACCCCCACGAAATCGTCAACGTGATGGGAGAGTCGGGGCTGGCGTGGTTTCTACGCTGCGCAGAACAGTCTCACCAGAATCAATACGTGCAGATAAGCTCGTGCGTTCCTGCGTTGGCCGGGAGCGACGTCAACGGTGCCGACTTCCCCCTTGAACAGATGTTACGCTATCGCCACCATCCGCTGGTTGCCGGAATAGGTGAAGTCATGGATTTTCCGGCAACCATTGCCGGAAGCAGCGCACTACTCGATAAGCTTGACGCCTTCCGTCACCTGACTCTCGACGGCCACAGCCCGATGCTGAGCGACAAGGCGCTGAATGCCTATATCGCCGCCGGTATTGAAAACTGTCATGAATCACACACGCTGGCTGAAGGACGGGAAAAGCTCGCCCTCGGCATGGCATTGATGATCCGCGAAGGCTCTGCGGCACACAATCTGGATGCCCTCGCGCCGCTTATCACTGATTTCAGCAGCCCCCAGTGCTTGCTCTGCACCGACGACCGAAACCCGTGGGAAATCGCCCATGAAGGGCATATTGATGCGCTAATACGTCGTCTGATTCAGCATCACCATATCGCCCCACACCTCGCCTATCGCGTGGCCAGTTGGTCTACCGCCCGGCATTACGGCTTTAAGCATCTGGGGCTACTGGCGCCAGGAAAGCAGGCCGACATCGTGTTACTGAGCGACGTGGAAGCAGTAGAAATTCAGCAGGTCTGGGTGAAGGGTAAACCGGTTGACGAACGACTGTTGCAACAGGAAGAAGCCCAGCGTCTGCAGGCTACAACACCACCGCTGGCGAACACGGTAAGGCGCAAACCGGTACAGGCCGAGGATTTTAAATTTACCTTTGTCAGCGGAAAGCATTACAGGGTGATGGAGCTAATCCCCGGCGAACTCATCACCCGGGCCGGTGTTTGTCAGCGCACCGAAACCGGCTTCGATCGCGAGGATATCTGCTTTCTCGCGGTACTTGACCGTTACGGTCATGAACTCCCGCCAGCACTCGGGCTGATAAGCGGCTTTTCGCTTGAAAATGGCGCACTGGCCGCCACGGTAAGCCATGACAGCCACAACATCGTGGTGATGGGACGTGATACGAAAGAGATGGCTATCGCCGTCAATCAGGTGATCCACGACGGCGGTGGGCTTTGCGTGGTGCAGCATCAGCAGGTCGTGAGCCACCTGCCGCTGCCCATTGCCGGGCTGATGAGCAGCGGGCCCGCAGACGTACTGGCGCAAGAGATCGACGCGCTGAAAGCTGCCTGCAGGCGCTGCGGTATCCCGCTGAACGAACCTTTTATCCAGATGGCGTTTCTGTCGCTGCCGGTGATCCCCTCACTGAAACTCACCAGCAAGGGGCTGTTCGACGTTGATACGTTTACCTTCACGCCGCTGGAGGTCGCCCACTAAGCCGCTACCAGTTTTCGGCGACGCGGGCCAGACCCGCGTCGAGGGTTGCCACTTCTCCGGCCGCCAGCAAGCAGCAGGCCAGCTGAATTTTCAGGGAGTGCGGTACCGGCTCGCTTCCGGTGACGCAGCGTTCAATCCAGCGGGCGGTGACCAGCGGATCTTTTGATTCTGGCAACGCTACCCCGGCGTTGTCTGCCAGCTGACGCTCCACCAGTACCTTCACCCCCTGCGCGTCAATCAGGTTAATCTGCGGACAGCGCTGTGGGTTGGCGTACACCTCGCCTTCGGTACCGTGCATCAGCAGGCCACGGCCGCCGATATCGCTAAAGAAGGTCGCGACACGCTGAATATATTCCGGATGTGAGACGCTCGACAGCCGCAGCGCGGCGTCTTCAGCAAACGGCGTGGCAAGCTTCGCCAGCGTATGCGCACTGTTACGCACCCCCATCCGCCAGCGCATACCCAGCTGTTTCTCCATCGGCGGGCACAGCGCGCTAATCGGCATATACACCGGCTGATGGCCTTCGAGCTTCGCCTGCGCCTGGCCGGCGTGTCGGGTGGCTTCAACGCCTAATAGTTCGAAAATGGTTTCTGTCAGTACACGGGTGGGATCTTCGCTAACGCCGTGTACCACCACCGGGAAGCCAAGTTTGTTCAATAGCATCGCGAGCAGCGGCGTCAGGTTGGCCTGTTTACGCGCGCCGTTATAGCTCGGAATGACGACGGGCACAGGTTTGTTAACCGGCGGCGTCAGGCTAATGGTTTGCTGCTGCATGGCTTCATAGAATCCACGCATTTCCGCCTCGCCTTCGCCCTTCACCCGCAGGGCGATAAGGATCCCGCCCATTTCGAGATCCGGGACTTCATCGTTGAGCATTCTGGTGTATAAACCGCGTGCGGTATCAATATCCAAATCGCGGGCATGGTTCTTCCCTCGCCCCACTTCTTTAATGATTTTGCGGTAATCCATGGATCCTCCTTGCCTGAGGCTAACGTTTTTTACGCCGACTCGGTTTCGCTTTGCTTTTTACTATAACCTCTGGCACATCAGGTTGCTCAATAGGAAATACCGGTAGCGCGTTGAGCAGCCGTTTGCCATAGCTTTTGCTCAGCAGGCGCTTATCGTAAATCACCACTTCCCCCCAGCAGGTGTGGCTACGAATCAGGCGTCCAACCTGCTGAATGAGGTTAAACGAGGCGCTTGGCAGGCTCTGCACCTCAAAGGGGTAACGGTTGAGGCTTTTCAGCCACTCGCCTTCGGTAATCACCACCGGGCTATCAATAGGCGGAAACGCGATTTTGTGGATGTGTACCTGGCTTAGCAGCTCGCCTTTCAGATCCAGCCCCTCGGCGAAAGACTGAAGCCCCACCAGCACGCTGCGCTCACCGTTTTCCACCCGCTTACGATGAAGCTCCACCAGCCGGTAGCGCGGTTGATCTCCTTGCACCAGCAACAGCAGGCGCAGGTCGGTCACGTGTTCAAGAAAACGCTGCATTGCCCGCCCGCTGGCGAACAGCACCAGCATACCGCGATGCGCCTCGCTCTCAAGACATTGGCGGAAGTATGCCGCCATCTCGGCAATATGCTGCTCTTCGTTTTCCATCAACGGCTCGTAGCGCATCTGCGGGATAATGATTTTGCCCTGTTCAACGTGATTGAAAGGGGAATCCAGCGCCACGAAGCGATCGCCCGCTTTCTCTTTTAGCCCGCTCATCTCCTGCAGGCGCGAAAAGCTGTTCAACGAACGTAACGTCGCCGAGGTGACAACAATGTGCGGCACGCTGCGCCACAGCAGCTTTTCCAGCTGATCGCTAACGCGAATACCCACGCAGTGGAACCAGATATGAATTTGACCATCGCGTACTTCGCGGGTCGCCCACTTACTGACCGGCGCTCCCGAAGCCTGCGCCATCGCCGCAAGTCGCCACAGCTTGCTCTGGCTTTCGAACATGCCGAGCGCACGGTTCATCTGCAGCAATACCCGATGCAGGCGCACAATATCGTGGCTACCGGTTTTTTCACTAAGATCGTTGAGGAAAAGCTCGGAAAGCCCGCGCAGCTGCTCGGTCAGCTTTGCCAGCCGCTGGCAGATCTCCATGACTTCGTCAGGAAGCTCGCCCATCGGGAAGCGATGTTCGGCCTCCTGCACGGCGGGCATATACAGGTTCAGGATATTGTTGAGCGACGCAATCAGCTCGTACAGCTCTTCGCAGTGGGCGTTGAGCCTCTCGGGCAGCGCCAGCGGCGGCGTGGTTTTTGGCCGGAACTGCTCAAGGCAGGTCGCGACCAGCTTGCTGAAGAGATCTAACTGCAGCCGATACCATGGGGCGGTTATCTCGGCGCTCATCTCCAGCGCATCGCGGGCAACATCCGGCAGATGATGGCCTTCATCCAGCACCAGCAGCAGGTTTTTCGGCTCCGGCAAAACCGCCTCGCTCTCCATTGCCGCCATCACCAGCGCGTGGTTGGCAACCACCACTTCGGCTTCCTGAATTTCGCGACGGGCAACAAAAAACGGGCACTCCCGGTAATAGTGGCAGTTGCGGTTCAGGCAGCTCGCTTTATCGGTGCTGAGGCGACGCCAGAGGTCGTCATCAATTGCAACATCAGTATGGTCTCGCAGACCATCCCATTTGTAGCTATCAAGAGAGGTTTTGAGCTTCGCGCAGCGCTTCTGCTCTTCCTGATTGTTGGGCGTCAGTTCATCGTCCAGAAACGCCAGCAGATCCTGCTGGGTGGGTTCAGTGCTGGCAAGCGCCGCCAAATTGCGTGGGCAGACGTAACGCCCGCGACCAAACGCGGCGGTAAAGCGGAGATCGGGAATGATTTTCTTTAAAAGCGGCAGATCTTTACTGTAGATCTGATCCTGCAAGGCAACGTTGGCGGTGCTGACCACCAGCGTTTTTTGTTCTTCGCGGGCGATGGCGATCCCGGGGATCAGGTACGAGAGCGTTTTCCCGACGCCGGTCGGGGCCTCAATGGCCAGATGTCTCCCTTCCTCACCCGCGAGCGTTTTTGCCACATCGGCAATCATTTGTCGCTGCGGTGGACGCGGAATAAAATCGGGGATCTGCTCCTGAAGCGCCTTATACCAGGCGGCAATCTGCGCCTTCAGCGCGGCGGTAAGTGACATCGGAAAACCTGAGTACTGTATAAACAGCCACTATTGTGGCACTTTCCGAGCGGCGGGGCAAAGTAAAAGCCCGGCTTTTCGGCCGGGCTCGCAAATTACTCTGCAATCTTACGTGGGCGACGACGGCGTGGTTTCTCACCAGTCGGTTTATCATCCTGACGACGCGGCGCTTTTGGTTTTGCGCTTGCGCCTTCGTTACGGCGCTGCTGCTGGCCGCGGCTCTGATTCTGCCCCTGGCCTTGACCACGACCGCCACGGCCCTGGCTCTGGCGACCGTTCTGGATAGGTTCAGCCTTGATAGACGGATCCGGCTCGTAGCCCGGTACCGCAATACGCGGGATCTCTTTTTTCAGCAGACGCTCGATGTCACGCAGCAGTTTGTGCTCATCAACGCACACCAGGGAGAGTGCTTCACCGGTTGCGGCAGCACGGCCGGTACGGCCAATACGGTGCACGTAATCTTCCGGCACGTTCGGCAGCTCGTAGTTCACGACGTGCGGCAGCTCTTCGATATCAAGACCACGCGCGGCGATATCGGTTGCCACCAGTACGCGGATATCACCGGATTTAAAGTCGGCCAGCGCACGAGTACGCGCTCCCTGACTTTTGTTACCGTGGATAGCCGCACTGCGGATCCCGTCTTTGTTCAACTGCTCAGCCAGATGGTTTGCGCCGTGTTTGGTGCGGGTGAATACCAGCACCTGCTGCCAGTCGTCTTTACCGATAAGGTGCGACAGCAGTTCCCGCTTACGCTTCTTATCAACGAAGTGTACGTGCTGTGTTACCTGCTCGGAGGCGGTGTTACGGCGGGCAACTTCGATTTCCAGCGGGTTATGCAGCAGCTTTTCAGCAAGCGCTTTAATGTCGTCGGAGAAGGTCGCGGAGAACAACAGGTTCTGGCGCTTCGCCGGCAGCTTCGCCAGCACGCGGCGAATGTCGTGGATAAAGCCCATGTCGAGCATGCGGTCGGCTTCGTCCAGCACCAGCACTTCAATGCTGTCGAGCTTGAGTGCATTTTGATGTTCAAGATCCAGCAGACGGCCCGGCGTTGCCACCAGCACATCAACACCACCGCGCAGTTTCATCATCTGCGGGTTAATGCTGACGCCGCCGAAGACCACCAGCGAGCGGATGTTCAGGTATTTGCTGTAGTCGCGAACGTTTTCGCCAATCTGCGCCGCCAGCTCACGAGTTGGAGTCAGGATCAGCGCACGAATTGGGCGACGCCCCTTCGCGTGCGGTTCACGGGAAATCAGGTGCTGCAACAGTGGCAGGGTAAAACCCGCCGTTTTACCGGTACCGGTCTGGGCACTCGCCATCAGGTCACGGCCCTGCAGTACCGCAGGGATCGCCTGCTGCTGAATAGGGGTAGGTTCGCGGTAACCCTGCTCTGCAACAGCGCGCAGGATCTCCGGGTTCAGGCCAAGGGTATCAAACGACATAACAACTCCGAACCGCCCCGACCATTGCAGGTGTAGTTTTCAGGGTGATAAGTAACGAAACAGGTGACAAAAACCACAATGTCAGAAAGACGCGGAGTGTAGCAGCTTTTGTGACATACCGCATAAAATATCCCACAAGGATGAATTGACAGAAGACAAACTGGACAAGATGAAAAAATGCTCATATTATTAATCAATCGATTGATTAATTTTTTTGGTGTTCTATGAATGCAACCCCCATTACGAGTAAAGGCGAACAGGCAAAAAGCCAGTTGATTGCCGCTGCCATTGCCCAGTTTGGTGAATATGGGCTGAACGCCACCACCCGCGAGATTGCTTCACAGGCCGGGCACAATATTGCAGCCATCACCTACTACTTTGGTTCAAAAGAAGATCTTTACCTCGCCTGTGCGCAGTGGATTGCCGATTTCATTGGCAGTAATTTCCGACCGCACGTCGAGGCCGCAGAGCGTCTGCTGGCGCAGCCTGACCCGGATAGAGCCGCGCTTCGCGAGCTTATCCTCGGCGCCTGCAAAAATATGATCCTGCTGCTGACGCGCGATGAAACCGTCAACCTCAGCAAGTTTATCTCCCGTGAACAGCTGGCGCCGACCCAGGCGTACCATCTGGTGCACCAACAAGTCCTGGATCCGCTACATAGCCATCTGACGCGCCTCATCGCCGCCTATACTGGTTGCGACGCCGGTAATACCAACATGATTTTGCACACCCATGCGCTGCTCGGTGAGGTGCTGGCGTTCCGCCTTGGTAGAGAGACGATACTGCTGCGCACCGGTTGGGCACAGTTTGATGAGCAAAATACCGAACAGATTTACCAGGTCATTACCAGCCACATCGATTTTATTTTGGAAGGATTAACGCAAAGGAGCCTGAAGTCATGAAGAAGCCTGTCATCGTCGTCCTGATTATTGCCGTAGTCGTTGCCGCCGTGGGTGGCGGAGCGTGGTGGTATCAAAGCCGACAGGATAAGGGCCTGACCCTGTATGGCAACGTTGATATCCGCACGGTGAATATGAGTTTCCGCGTCGGTGGTCGTCTGCAGTCGCTGAATGTCGATGAGGGGGATGCCATTAAAAGTGGCGAACCTCTCGGCGAGCTGGATAAAGCCCCTTTTGAAAACGCCCTGATGCAGGCAAAAGCCAACGTGGCAACCGCCCAGGCGCAGTACGACCTGATGATGGCCGGTTACCGCGCCGAAGAGATTGCCCAGGCCGCCGCCGCGGTGCGTCAGGCACAGGCCGCCTACGACTACGCGCAGAACTACTACCAGCGCCAGCTCGGGTTATGGCAAAGCCGGACGATTTCCGCCAACGATCTGGAAAACGCCCGTTCTTCCCGCGACCAGGCTCTGGCGAGCCTGAAATCGGCGCAGGATAAACTGAGCCAGTATCGTGCCGGTAACCGTCCGCAGGAAATTGCCCAGGCGAAAGCCAATCTTGAGCAGGCCCAGGCACAGCTGGCGCAGTCACAGCTCGACCTGCACGATACCACGCTTACCGCCCCTTCTGACGGCACCCTGCTCACCCGCGCCGTCGAACCGGGCAGCATGCTGAACGCTGGCAGCACCGTAATGACGCTGTCGTTGACCCGCCCGGTATGGGTTCGTGCTTACGTCGATGAGAAGAACCTGAACCAGGCACAGCCGGGCCGTGAACTGCTGCTCTACACCGACGGCCGCCCGGATAAGCCGTATCACGGTAAAATCGGTTTCGTCTCTCCCACCGCCGAGTTCACCCCTAAAACGGTCGAGACTCCAGACCTGCGTACCGATCTGGTCTATCGTCTGCGCATTATCGTAACCGATGCCGACGACGAGTTACGCCAGGGAATGCCGGTGACGGTACGTTTTGGCAACGGAGAGTGACATGACGGACGCGGTGATTGCCCTGAACGGGCTGGTCAAACGCTTTGCCGGGATGGATAAGCCCGCCGTTGCCCGACTGGATTGCACCATTCAATCCGGTTACGTCACCGGGCTGGTCGGCCCGGACGGTGCGGGGAAAACCACGCTAATGCGGATGCTCGCCGGGTTGCTCAAACCCGACGAAGGCAGTGCCACGGTGATTGGTTACGATCCGGTGAAAGACGACAGCGCGCTGCATGCCGTACTCGGCTACATGCCGCAGAAGTTTGGCCTGTATGAAGATCTCACGGTCATGGAGAACCTCAACCTTTACGCCGACCTGCGCAGCGTAACCGGCGAGGTGCGGCAAAAAACCTTTGCCCGCCTGCTGGAGTTTACCTCCCTTGGCCCCTTTACTGGCCGTCTTGCCGGGAAACTCTCGGGCGGGATGAAACAAAAGCTCGGCCTCGCCTGCACCCTGGTTGGGGAACCGAAGGTATTGCTGCTTGATGAACCCGGAGTTGGCGTTGATCCCATCTCCCGCCGTGAACTGTGGCAGATGGTGCACGAGCTGGCAGGCGACGGCATGCTGATCCTCTGGAGCACCTCGTACCTCGATGAAGCAGAGCAGTGCCGTGATGTGCTGCTGATGAACGAAGGGGAACTGCTCTATCAGGGAGAGCCTACCGCGCTCACCCAAAGCATGGCCGGGCGCAGTTTTCTGCTCAACAGCACTGAAATGAATAATCGCAAGCTGCTGCAGCGGGCGCTGAAGCTGCCGCAGGTCAGCGACGGCATGATTCAGGGGAAGTCGGTTCGTCTGATCCTGAAAAAAGAGGCAAGCGCGAGCGCGCTTGCCGCCGCCCCGGAAATGCCCTCTTCTCTCAATATTGAAGAGACTGCACCGCGCTTTGAAGATGCCTTTATCGATTTGCTCGGCGGTGCTGCCACCTCTGAATCTCCGCTGGGGGCCATTCTGCACACCGTCGAAGGCAGCGCCGACGAAACGGTGATCGAGGCGATATCGCTAACCAAAAAATTCGGTGACTTTGCCGCAACCGACCACGTCGATTTCAGCGTGAAGCGCGGTGAAATCTTCGGCCTGCTGGGGCCAAACGGTGCCGGAAAGTCGACCACCTTTAAGATGATGTGCGGTCTGCTGGTGCCCACCTCCGGGAAGGCGCTGGTGCTGGATATGGATCTCAAAGTGAGCTCCGGCAAAGCGCGGCAGCATCTTGGCTATATGGCACAAAAATTCTCCCTTTACGGCAACCTGACCGTCGAGCAGAACCTGCGCTTTTTCTCCGGCGTTTATGGTCTGCGCGGCCAGGCGCAGGCGGAGAAAATCGCCCGTATGAGCGATGCCTTCGGACTGAAAAGTATCGCCAGCCACGCCACCGATGAACTGCCGCTGGGCTACAAACAACGACTGGCGCTGGCCTGTTCGCTGATGCATGAGCCGGATATTCTGTTCCTTGATGAACCGACCTCCGGCGTTGACCCGATTACCCGCCGCGAGTTCTGGCTACATATCAACAGCATGGTGGAAAAAGGGGTGACGGTGATGGTCACCACGCACTTTATGGATGAAGCGGAGTACTGCGACCGCATTGGCCTCGTTTATCGCGGCAAGCTCATCGCCAGCGGGACACCAGACTCGCTAAAAGCGCAGGCGGCAGACGCCGCCACCCCGGACCCCACCATGGAGCAGGCGTTTATCACCCTGATCCACAACTGGGATAAGGAGAATGGGCATGTCCAGTAAAGTCATTTCCTGGCGGCGGGTGCGCGCGCTGTGCGTCAAAGAGACGCGACAGATTGTCCGTGACCCGAGCAGTTGGCTGATTGCGGTGGTGATCCCCCTGCTACTGCTGTTTATCTTCGGCTACGGCATCAACCTCGACTCCAGCAAGCTGCGGGTTGGGATCTTGCTTGAAGAACAGAGCAAAGAGGCGCTGGATTTCACCCATGCCATGACCGGCTCGCCCTACATTGATGCCACCATCAGCGATAACCGTCATGAGCTTATCGAGAAAATGCAGGCCGGGCGTATTCGCGGGCTGGTCGTTATCCCGGTAAATTTTGCCGCTCAGATGACGCGGGCAAACGACACTGCGCCAATTCAGGTGATCACCGACGGCAGTGAGCCCAACACCGCTAACTTTGTGCAGGGCTACGTTCAGGGCATATGGCAGCTCTGGCAGTCACAGCGGGCGGAAGATCAGGGGGAAACCTTCAAACCGCTTATCGACGTGCAGACCCGCTACTGGTTCAACCCCGCCGCCATCAGCCAGCACTTTATTATTCCGGGGGCGATTACCATTATCATGACGGTGATCGGTGCGATCCTTACCTCGCTGGTGGTTGCTCGCGAGTGGGAGCGTGGCACCATGGAGGCGCTGCTTTCCACCGAGATAACCCGCGCCGAGCTGTTGCTGTGTAAGCTCATCCCCTATTACTTCCTGGGGATGCTGGCGATGCTGCTCTGCATGGTGGTGTCGGTGTTTATTCTTGGCGTGCCGTACCGGGGCTCGCTGGTGATCCTGTTTTTCATTACCAGTCTGTTTTTACTGAGCACGCTTGGGATGGGGCTACTTATCTCGACCATCACCCGTAATCAGTTTAACGCCGCTCAGGTGGCACTGAACGCGGCGTTCCTGCCGTCGATTATGCTCTCTGGTTTTATCTTCCAGATAGACAGTATGCCCGCCATTATTCGCGCGGTGACCTACGTTATCCCGGCGCGCTATTTCGTCAGCACGCTACAGAGCCTGTTCCTGGCCGGGAATATCCCCGTCGTGCTGCTGGTGAACATCCTGTTTTTGATTGCCTCGGCGGTAATGTTTATCGGCCTGACCTGGGTTAAAACTAAACGGCGACTGGATTAAGGAGGACGCATGTTTCATCGCTTATGGACGCTAATTCGTAAAGAGCTGCAGTCGCTGCTGCGCGAGCCGCAGACCCGGGCCATCCTGGTGCTTCCGGTACTGATTCAGGTGCTGCTGTTTCCCTTTGCCGCCACCCTTGAGGTCACGAACGCCACGATCGCCATTTACAACGAGGATAATGGCCAGCACTCGGTTGAGCTGACCCAGCGTTTTGCCAGGGCTAAGGCGTTTACGCATATTCTGCTGCTGAAAAGCCCGCAGGAGATTCAGCCCACAATCGATACGCAAAAAGCGCTGCTGCTGGTGCGTTTCCCGGCCGACTTTTCACGCAATCTCGATTCCTTCGAAACCGCGCCGATGCAGCTCATTCTCGACGGACGAAACTCCAACAGTGCGCAGATTGCGGCAAACTATCTGCAGCAGATAGTGAAGGACTACCAGCAGGAGCTTCTCGATGGCAAGCCAAAACCCAACAACAGCGAGCTGGTGATCCGCAACTGGTATAACCCAAACCTCGACTACAAATGGTTTGTGGTGCCATCGCTCATCGCCATGATCACCACCATCGGGGTAATGATTGTCACCTCGCTCTCGGTGGCGCGTGAACGGGAACAGGGCACGCTGGACCAGCTTCTGGTATCACCGCTGGCGACCTGGCAGATTTTCGTGGGTAAGGCGGTTCCGGCACTGATTGTCGCCACTTTCCAGGCAACTATCGTGCTGGGTGTCGGCATCTGGGCGTATCACATCCCCTTTGCCGGATCGCTGGCGCTCTTTTACTTCACCATGGTGGTTTACGGGCTTTCGCTGGTCGGATTTGGTCTGCTTATCTCGTCGCTTTGCTCAACCCAGCAACAGGCCTTTATCGGGGTGTTTGTGTTTATGATGCCGGCCATTTTGCTCTCCGGTTACGTATCACCGGTGGAAAACATGCCGGTGTGGCTGCAAAACCTGACGTGGATAAACCCGATCCGCCACTTCACGGATATCACTAAGCAAATCTATCTGAAGGACGCGAGTCTGGAGATTGTGTGGGGAAGTTTGTGGCCGCTACTGGTCATAGCGGCCACGACGGGCTCAGTGGCGTACGCGATGTTCCGCCGGAAGATCGCGTGATTTTTTGTCTTTCGCGAGTAAAGACACCACCGCCGGGCCGGCAAGAATGACAACGCCGGCCAGCGCTAACAGCAGGTTGTTGTGCAGCACGCGTGACAGCAGCCACAGCGCAATCATGGCGGCACCGAAATACCAGGTGGTGGTGAGCTCTTCGAGCACATCACCCACTTCACGCCAGCGCGCCTCATGGTGGCGCTGCAGAATCAGCATGGTCACTACGGTCACGCAGTACAGGGCGCACAGGCCTAAACCCACGTGCACCAGCAGGTTGCTTGTCCATGCCATGACCACTATCGCCACAACCAGCAAATGCAACATTATCTGCCAGCAACTAAGTCCCGTTGCGACACGAACGCGTTGTTGCCACTTCATGGCTTCTCTCCTGAAGTATTTTCATCTGACTATTCAGAGTACCGCACTTTACGGAAAATTCCGTTCCACCGCATCTTTTTGTGACGACTACTACACTATTTTCATCAGGATAGTGACGTCGACAGGAAAAAAATGACATGGCTTACAGCTGGCGTAGCGGCAATCGCATTACACTTCTGGAGAATGGAGAACAATATTATCCCGCCGTTTTCCAGGCGATTAAGCAGGCAAAAAGCAAGGTCATCCTCGAAACCTTTATCTGGTTTGAAGATAAGGTGGGCAGACAGCTCCAGCAGGCATTGCTGCGCGCCGCACAGCGTGGGGTCGAAGTCGAACTGCTGATCGATGGTTTTGGCTCTGCCGATCTCAGCGACGAATTTATTGGTGAACTGACGGCAGCCGGCGTGATTTTCCGCTTTTACGATCCCCGCCCGCGCTTACTGGGGATGCGTACTAACCTTTTTCGCCGGATGCACCGTAAGCTGCTCGTGATTGACGCCAGCGTCGCTTTTATTGGTGGGATCAACTACTCCGCCGATCACCTTGCCGATTTCGGTCCCGAAGCCAAACAGGACTACGCCGTGCGCGTGGAAGGCCCTGTCGTGCTCGATATGCTGCAATTTGCCCAGGAAAACCTGCCGGGGCTCAGACGAAACTTCCGCTTCTGGCGTCATCGCCAACGGGTGGAAGAGACTCGTGAACCCGGCGAAGCGCAGGCGCTGTTCGTCTGGCGGGATAACGATGAACATCGTACCGATATTGAGCGTTATTATCTGAGAATGTTGCGCCGCGCCCGCCGTGAAGTGATTATCGCCAACGCCTATTTCTTCCCCGGTTATCGCCTGCTGTACGCTATGCGCACCGCCGCGCGGCGGGGGGTGAGCGTCAAACTCATCATTCAGGGTCAGCCGGATATTCCCATTGTGAAAGTGGGCGCCCGCCTGCTGTACGCCTGGCTGGTGAAAGGTGGGGTGAAAATCTTTGAATATCAGCGACAGCCGCTGCATGCCAAAGTCGCGCTGATGGACGACCACTGGGCAACGGTCGGTTCAAGCAATCTGGATCCGCTTAGCCTGTCGCTTAACCTTGAAGCCAATCTGATTATCCACGACCGCGTGTTTAATCAGACGCTACGCGACAACCTGACGACGATTTTGCATAGGGACTGCCAGCAGATAGAGAGATCTATGCTGCCAAAGCGGACGTGGTGGAATCTGGCGAAAAGCGTGCTGGCGTTCCATTTTCTGCGTCATTTCCCGGCCTGGGTGGGCTGGTTGCCGGCTCACGCCCCCGTACTGAGTGAAGTGAAGCCCCCTCACCCGCAGGATGAGGGGGAGAACGTCTAGCGACGGTTGCCGAGAATACGCAGCATCATCAGGAACAAGTTGATGAAGTCGAGGTATAGCGTGAGGGCACCGAGTATGGCGTACTTGCGCAGATTACCGCTGTCACGGGTATCAATTTGCTCACCGATGTTTTTAAGTTTTTGGGTGTCATACGCCGTGAGGCCTACGAACACAAGCACCCCGATATAGGTCACCGCCCACATCAGCGCCTCACTCTTCAGCCAGAGGTTGACGAGCGATGCCAGAACAATCCCGATAAGCGCCATAAACAGCATACTACCTAAGCCACTGAGGTCACGCTTAGTGGTGTAACCGTAGAGGCTCATCACGCCAAACATCCCGCCGGTCACCACGAAAGTACTGGCGATAGAGGAGTAGGTGTAAACGATAAATATGCTGGAGAGCGTTAGTCCGGTCAGCGCCGAATAGAGCATGAACAGGGTCGTCGCCATTCCGGCGCTCAGACGCTGCACCATGCCGGAGAGCACAAACACCAGCGCCAGTTGGGCGATAATCAGCCCGAAGAAGGTGATTTTGCTGGAGAAGATAAACATCATCAGCGACGGCGTGTTGGCCGCATACCAGGCGATAAACGCCGTCAGCAGCAGACCGCAGGTCATCCAGCCGTACACCTGCGCCATATAGGTTTGCAAACCCGTACGCGCCTGTACGATAGAATCGGAACGCGGGAATCGATCCATGATACTAACCTCAGAAATGTAATGTGTGTGTTGTAAGACTAACACATCCTGGAATGACCGCGAATGTCCCGGAACCGACTTACCAGCGGCTGGCCGCCGCTTTGTCGCTGTCGCGTGATTCCACCCAGCGATCGCCTTCTGGCGTGGCTTCCCGTTTCCAGAACGGTGCCTGCGTTTTCAGGTAGTCCATAATGAACTCGCCGGCGGCAAACGCACTACCGCGATGGACGCTGGTCACGCCAACAAAGACTATCTCTTCGCCCGGCCACATTTCACCAATGCGGTGAAGGACCGTGACACGTCCGAGCGGCCAGCGCTCCCGTGCCTGCGCAACAATATCGGTCAGTGATTTTTCGGTCATCCCCGGGTAGTGCTCAAGGGTCAGCGCCTTAACGCTGTCGCCGAGATTATGGTTGCGTACTTTGCCTGTAAAGGTCACTACCGCGCCGTCTTCGTCGCGTTCGGCAAGCCATTGATACTCGTCACCGACGCTAAAGCGCGCCGTTTCAACACGAATTCGCGTCTCGCTCATCTTAGCCTCCCGTCACCGGCGGAAAGAACGCCACTTCATCACCGGACGCCACCGGATGGTTGAAATCGACCAGCGTCTGATTCACCGCCGCCAGCAGCTTTCCCTCTTCCAGTGCTAATGCCCAGCGATCGCTTTGGGCAGCCAGATGCTTGCGCACCGCTTCAACGGTGGTAAAAGGGGCATCCAGCGTCAGGCTGTCTGTCCCGACCAGCTCACGGACCTGTGCGAAAAATAGGATTTTAATCATCAGTTTCTACCCTGAAATCACCTGACTTACCACCGCTTTTCGCCAGCAGGCGAACCGGCCCGATAACCATGTCCTTCTGTACCGCTTTGCACATGTCGTAAATGGTCAGCGCCGCGACGGAGGCCGCCGTCAGCGCTTCCATTTCCACGCCGGTTTTCCCGGTAAGGCAGCACAGCGTCTCTACGCGTACCCGGTTATGTTCCGGCTGCGCCTGCAGATTCACTTCGACTTTGCTGAGCATCAGCGGGTGACACAGCGGAATCAGGTCCCAGGTGCGCTTCGCTGCCTGGATCCCGGCAATACGCGCGGTGGCAAAGACGTCGCCCTTGTGGTGGCTACCGTCAATAATCATGGCGAGCGTTTCGGGTTGCATGGTGATAAAAGCCTCGGCGCGCGCTTCGCGAACGGTTTCGGCTTTGGCAGAGACATCCACCATATGCGCTTCACCGGCGGCATTAATATGGGTCAGTTGTGACATCGCTTACTTCTTCAAATGAGGATGAAAGTTACACGGACGCGTACGGGCATCCAGCTGCGGGGCAATAATGTTTTCCCAGGCAGTAGCGCAGGCTTTGGTGGAGCCCGGCATGGCGAAAATCAGCGTTTTGTTGGCAATACCGGCCACAGCGCGGGACTGCAGCGTCGAGGTGCCAATCTCCTCGAAAGAGAGCATACGGAACACTTCACCAAAGCCTTCAATCTCACGATCGAACAGCGGCAACAGCGCTTCCGGTGCCTGATCGCCATCGGTCAATCCGGTTCCACCGTTGATAAGCACCACCTGGACATCGTCGCGGGCAATCCACGCCGACACCTGGGCACGAATGGCATAGCGATTCTCTTTGACGATGGCTTTATCGACGACCTGATGCCCGGCTTCAAGCGCGGCATCACGCAGGAAATGCCCGGAAGTATCGTCCTCTTCACCACGACGGCTGGAAACGGTAAGTACGGCAATACGTGCCGGAATAAATTCAGCGCTAACCTGACTCATCATTGCTCCTGTGTAGCAGAAATACGATTACCCGACGTTACCCGCCAATGTAGGAAAGGTTCTGGGTAATCCCGGTATTGCCCTGATGAAGGAAGTGGGTCTGTTTTTTCGTGGCCAGCGCATCAGCAATGCGCATTTCCAGCGCCTGCTGCTGCTCATCTTCCGCCAGTAAATCGCGAAGATCGACCCCGCCATCACCGAACAGGCACAGATGCAGTTTCCCCACAGACGAGACGCGCAGACGGTTGCAGCTGGCGCAGAAATCTTTCTCATACGGCATGATTAAGCCGATCTCCCCTTCGTAATCGGGGTGACAAAAGACCTGCGCCGGACCGTCGCTACGCTGACGGATCTGGTGGATCCAGCCGCGTCTTAGCAGCTCGTCGCGTAGTACCATGCCCGAAATGTGGTGTTTGCGGAACAGCTCGCTGCCCTCACCGGTTTCCATCAGTTCAATAAATCGCAGTTGAATGCGGCGCGGTTTGATCCACGCCAGAAAGGTGTCGAGCTGATGATGATTCACGTCGCGCATCAGCACGGTATTGACCTTCACTTTGTCAAAGCCGGCGGCAAAGGCGGCGTCGATACCGTCCATTACCTGCTGAAACTTATCCTGCCCGGTAATCGCATGAAACTGACGCGCATCGAGGGAATCGACGCTCACGTTCACCGCCGTCAGGCCGGCATCACGCCAGTTTTGCGCATCGCGCGCCAGACGGTAGCCGTTGGTGGTGACCGCAATTTGGCGGATAGCTTCATTTTCACGAACGGCGGCGATGATGTCGGTAAAATCACGACGCAGCGACGGCTCACCGCCGGTGAGACGCACTTTTTCGGTGCCAAGAGAGGAAAATGCGCGGGTGACGCGACGCACTTCATCGACCGTCAAAAAACCGTTGTTGCTGATACCGCTCGGCTTATAGCCGTTCGGCAAACAGTAGGTGCAACGGAAGTTACACACATCGGTAATCGACAGACGCAGATAGAAAAACTTGCGCGCGAATGCATCAGTTAATTGAGCCATGTACACCTTTCCAAATACGGGAGGCACAGTTATTTCTTCCTGTACCCTGGTGGCTGTTGCCACGGCCGGAGCGCCATATCGTGTGACTTAGGCGCAAGGGCTAGAGTGTTTTTTTCTTAGCAATGCACTAAGACTGGTATGCCGATAGTAGCCTGAAATGAAGGCTTTCGCCAATTTCAGCAACGCTATATAATCTTGTATATAGCGACACGATCGTGCATTTTCGATCCAGAATACGCAAAAATCATACTTTTGCTTTGATATGGGTCATTTTACGCCAGTTGGAGTGTCGTCTTTTAGGGGTAGATCGAGTATTTTAAGCGGCTTAACTGATTGAAGGAATTTGTATGCGCAATCGCACTCTTGCGGATCTCGACCGGGTTGTGGCACTGGGCGGTGGTCATGGGCTGGGACGGGTTATGTCGTCGCTCTCGTCGCTTGGCTCCCGGCTTACCGGTATTGTCACCACCACCGATAACGGCGGATCCACAGGACGAATCCGACGCTCCGAAGGCGGTATCGCCTGGGGCGACATGCGCAACTGTCTTAATCAGCTAATCACTGAACCAAGCGTTGCTTCGGCGATGTTTGAGTACCGTTTTAGCGGTAATGGCGAACTTTCCGGGCATAACCTCGGAAATCTGATGTTAAAGGCGCTGGATCACCTGAGTATCCGCCCTCTCGAGGCCATTAATTTAATCAGAAACCTCCTTAAAGTAGACGCTTCGTTAATCCCGATGTCGGAATCACCGGTCGACCTGATGGCTATCGACCACGAGGGCCATGAAATCTACGGTGAAGTGAATATTGACCAGCTCTTAACGCCGCCAAAGGAGCTGCTGTTGTCGCCGAACGTCAGCGCCACCCGTGAAGCGGTACAGGCCATCGCCGAAGCCGATCTTATCCTGATTGGCCCGGGAAGTTTCTACACCAGCCTGATGCCGATTCTGCTGGTCGAAGAAATGGCTCAGGCGCTGCGCCGAACGCCCGCCCCCATGGTCTATATCGGTAACCTCGGGCGCGAACTGAGCCCGGCTGCCGCCAGCCTGACACTTACCGATAAGCTTTCACTTATGGAGCACTACGTCGGGCGTAAAATCATCGATGCGCTGGTCGTGGGACCAAAGGTCGATACCCGCGACATCAGCGACCGTATCGTCATCCAGGAAGTGCTCGAAGCCAGTGATATTCCCTACCGTCATGACCGTGAGCTGCTGCATATCGCGCTGGAAAAGGCGGTCCAGGCGCTGGGCTAAGCCCGCGAAATGATTAAAATCTTAAGGTTGTCTTAAAAAACCGCTGGCACTATGGCGCGATTATTTTTAGCGGATCCTGGTCATGCGTTTATTTTCACGCCGCCCACGCCTTGGGCGGATTGCTTATCTTGTGCTGTTTGCACTGTACATTGCGCTGTTTCTTAACGTCGCCTTTTACCAGCAGGCCTTCTCCGAGCTTCCGGTCAATAATCTGCGTAACGCCCTGGTCTTTCTGACCATGCCGGTGGTGCTGTTCTGCATTATCAATATTCTGGTCACGCTGGCCTCATTTTTATATCTCGACCGGATACTGATTACGCTCTTTATCCTGGTCAGCGCCGCCGCACAATATTTCATCCTGACCTTTGGGGTGATTATTGACCGCTCGATGATCACCAACATTCTTGATACCACGCCGGCAGAAAGCTATGCGCTGATGTCGACGAAAATGGTGCTAACGCTGCTGCTATCGGGTTTACTGGCGATCGTTATCGCATGGTGGATTAAGATAACCCGCCCAACGCACGCCTGGCGCGGCATTATTACCCGCGCTATCAGCATTACGCTTTCGGCACTGGCAATCGTGCTTGTCGCCCTGCTGTTTTATAAAGACTACGCCTCACTGTTTCGTAACAACAAAGAGCTGGTAAAAGCACTGAACCCATCGAACAGCATTGTGGCCGTCAACTCGTGGTATTCCCACCACCAGATGGATAATCTGCCGCTGGTGAAAATTGGCGAAGATGCAACCCTTATCCCGGAAGCACAGAAGCCTTCGCGCAAAAACCTGACCATTCTTATCGTCGGTGAAACCTCGCGCGCAGCAAACTTCTCGCTTGGCGGTTATGCACGTGAAACCAACCCACGGCTGGCAAAAGATGACGTGGTGTATTTCCCGAACACCGCTTCCTGCGGCACAGCCACCGCGGTTTCAGTACCCTGTATGTTCTCTAATATGTCGCGCGAGAATTACGACGAAACGCTGGCTCACCATCAGGAAGGTCTGTTGGATATTCTTCAGCGTGCAGGCATTCAGGTGCTGTGGAATGAAAATGACGGCGGCTGCAAAGGTGCCTGCGACCGCGTACCGCATCAGGACATTACCGCGCTAAATCTCACGGGCGAATGTATTGCCGGTGAATGCAAAGACGACGTACTGTTTAATAATCTCGATAAATACATCGACGGTCTGCAGCAGGACGGTATTATTGTGCTACATACCATCGGCAGCCACGGCCCGACCTATTACAATCGCTATCCGCCAGAATTCCGTAAATTCACGCCAACCTGTGATACTAACGAAATTCAGACCTGTACCCAGGAACAGCTCGTCAATACTTACGATAATACGATTCTGTACGTCGATTATATTGTTGATAAAGCGATTAATCTGTTGAAATCAAAGCAGGGAAACTTCACCACCAGCCTGGTCTATCTCTCCGATCACGGTGAATCGCTAGGTGAAAATGGCGTTTATCTGCACGGTCTGCCTTATTCCATCGCACCGGAAACCCAAAAACACGTACCGATGCTGCTGTGGCTTTCCGACGATTATCAAAAACGTTATGACATTAATTATTCGTGCCTGCAGAAACAGGCCGCAACACATCCATATGCCCAGGATAATCTGTTCTCAACGATGTTAGGTATAATGAGAGTGAATACCCAAGAATATCAGGCTGCGGACGATATTCTGGCGCAATGTAGAGGAGAAAGCCGGTGAAAATT
The DNA here is from genome assembly GCF_003634235.1 of Yokenella regensburgei. Lineage (NCBI taxonomy): Bacteria > Pseudomonadati > Pseudomonadota > Gammaproteobacteria > Enterobacterales > Enterobacteriaceae > Yokenella > Yokenella regensburgei. The sequence continues at coordinate 2,079,473 of NZ_RBIZ01000003.1, forward strand.
CTGGTCATTGAAGACGATGAGCTGCTGTTACAAGGGTTGATTCTGGCAATTCAGAGCGAAGGATATGCCTGTGATGGCGTCTCCACAGCCCATGAAGCGGCGTTGTCCATCGCCGGGGGACACTACAGCCTGATAGTGCTCGACCTTGGCCTGCCGGACGAAGATGGCCTGCATTTCCTGGCCCGCCTGCGCCGGGAGAAATTCACCCAACCGGTACTTATCCTTACCGCTCGCGACACCATCAGCGATCGCATTGCCGGGCTGGATACCGGAGCCGACGACTACCTGGTGAAGCCGTTTGCGCTGGAAGAGCTCAACGCCCGCATTCGCGCCCTGCTCCGCCGTCACCACAATCAGGGCGACAGCGAGGTGAAAATTGACAACCTGCGCCTCAACGTCACCCGTCGCCAGGTGTGGCTGGATGAATCGCAGCTCGATCTGACGCCAAAAGAGTTCGCTCTGCTGTCGCGCCTGATGCTGAAAGCGGGCAGCCCGGTGCACCGTGAAATCCTCTATAACGACATTTATAGCTGGGACAACGAACCGGCAACCAATACCCTTGAAGTGCACATTCATAATTTACGCGACAAAGTCGGTAAATCGCGGATCCGCACCGTCAGAGGCTTTGGCTACATGCTGGTTGAAAACGCAGGGGTAGAATAAACGGATGGCGCTGTTCTCAGTTCAGTCATGGACCATGCGTACCCGCCTGCTGCTGACCATTGGCGCGGTACTGATTGTGTGTCAGCTCATCAGCGTTTTCTGGCTGTGGCACGAAAGCGAAGAGCAGGTCCAGCTGCTGGTGCAAAGCGCCATCGACGGGCACAACAACCGCAAACACATTCAGCATGAAGTGCGCGAGGCGGTAGCAAGCCTGCTTATCCCGAGCCTGCTGATTGTCGGGCTGGCGCTGTTTATTTGCGTTCAGGCCGTCAAACGCATCACCCGCCCGCTCTCTGACCTGCAAAAAGAGCTGGAAACCCGTACCCCTGACAACCTGCAGCCCATCATCATTGAGAACAACGTGAGTGAAGTGGAGGCGGTCACCAACGCTATCAACCAGCTGGTGTCGCGTTTGACGCTGACGCTCGACCGTGAGCGCCTCTTCACCGCCGACGTCGCCCACGAGCTGCGCACTCCGCTTGCGGGACTGCGTCTGCATCTGGAGCTGATGGCAAAAACCCATGCGATTAAGGTCACGCCGCTGCTGCAACGCCTGGATCAGATGACGGAGAGCATCTCTCAGCTCCTGCAGCTGGCACGCGTTGGGCAATCATTTTCGGCCGGTAGTTACCAGACGGTGAATTTAGCCACCGATGTGGTAGAGCCAGAGCAGGACGAACTAGAGCGCGTGCTCGCACTGCGCAAGCAAAAATTGCAGATAGTCACCACGCCACGCAGTGCAACGCTAAAAGGCGACGCGACGCTGGTGCGGGTGCTGTTACGCAATCTGGTGGAAAACGCCCACCGCTACAGCCCGGAAGGATCGCTCATTACGCTGACCATTGATTATGAAGCGGGTGCGGTGCTGGTTGTTGAAGATGAAGGGCCAGGCATTGATGAAGCCAAGAGCGGTGAACTCAGCAAAGCCTTCGTGCGTATGGATAGCCGCTTTGGTGGAATTGGTCTTGGATTAAGTATTGTTTCGCGTATTGCGCAGCTGCATGATGCGAAGTTCTTCCTGACCAACCGCAGGCCTGGTCCGGGTGCCCGGGCGTGGGTGCGGTTCCCCCCGCTGAGCCGTTGATTAGAAAGTCTGCACCCAGTTAACGCTGAAGCCAGCAATAATCGACAGCGCCAGCAGCAGGACAAAAAGCTCTCGGATTTGGGTTAATTTCATGGCAACTCTCCACATCGTTATGCGGAGAGTTTCCGTGAAAAAGATTAAGCAAACATTAATTTTTGTGTCTGTCTGAATCAGCCAGACAATTACGATGCGGCGATAAACAGATCGCGAAGCTGATGGAGCTGGTCACGGATCTGCGCCGCCTCTTCAAATTCGAGATTCTGTGCATGCTGCATCATTTGCCCTTCCAGCTCGTGGATTTTCTGCTGCAGCGCTTTCGGCGTTAACACGACGGTATCTTCTTCTACAATCCGCGCTTTACCACGCCCTTTCGCTTTGGTTTTCGCCAGACCCGCACCCAGTGCCAGAATATCGACCACCTTCTTGGTGAGGCCCTGCGGCACAATACCGTTCTCTTCGTTATAGCGCTGCTGTTTCTCGCGACGACGTTCGGTTTCGCCAATCGCCTTAGCCATTGACGGAGTGATTTTATCGCCGTACAGAATGGCTTTACCGTTGATGTTACGCGCCGCACGACCAATGGTCTGGATCAAGGAACGTTCAGAACGCAGGAAACCCTCTTTATCGGCATCAAGGATCGCCACCAGCGAGACCTCAGGCATATCCAGACCCTCTCGCAGCAGGTTGATCCCAACCAGGACGTCAAACTCGCCCAGACGCAGGTCACGGATGATTTCCATACGCTCGACGGTGTCGATATCCGAGTGCAGATAGCGCACCCGCTCGCCGTGTTCTTCAAGATACTCGGTTAAGTCTTCCGCCATCCGTTTGGTCAGTGTCGTCACCAGTACGCGTTCGTTGATAAGCGCACGTTGGCGAATTTCTGACAGCAGATCGTCAACCTGGGTCGCCACCGGGCGCACTTCGATAACCGGATCTAAAAGCCCGGTTGGACGCACGACCTGGTCAACCACGTCACCCGCAGATTTATCCAGTTCATAGTTACCCGGCGTTGCCGAAACATAAATCGACTGCGGCGCCAGCGCTTCGAACTCTTCAAACTTCAGCGGACGGTTATCGAGCGCGGAAGGCAGGCGGAAACCGTACTCCACCAGCGTCTCTTTACGCGCCCGGTCGCCACGGTACATACCGCCAATCTGCGGGATAGTCACGTGGGATTCGTCGATGACCAGCAGACCATCGGCCGGAAGGTAATCAAACAGCGTCGGCGGCGGCTCGCCGGGACCACGGCCGGAGAGAAAGCGCGAATAGTTTTCGATGCCGGAGCAGTATCCGAGCTCGTTCATCATCTCGAGATCGAACTGAGTACGCTGGCTCAAGCGCTGCTCTTCCAGCAGCTTGTTGTTGGCAAGCAACACCTTGCGGCGGTCTGCCAGCTCAACTTTGATATCTTCCATCGCCTGAATAATACGCTCGCGTGGCGTCACGTAGTGCGTTTTCGGGTAGATGGTGAAGCGCTGAACGCCGGACTCCAGATGGCCGGTGAGCGGGTCAAACAACGACAGCCGCTCGACTTCGTCGTCAAAAAGCTCAATGCGTAGCGCCAGATCGTCGGACTCTGCCGGGAAGACGTCGATCACTTCGCCGCGGACACGGAAGGTCCCGCGCTGAAATGCCTGATCGTTACGGGTGTACTGCAGCTCAGTGAGACGTCGCAGGATACTGCGCTGATCGACAATCATCCCGACCGTCAGGTGCAGCATCATTTTCAGATACAGATCCGGATCGCCAAGGCCGTAGATGGCTGAAACCGACGCCACCACGATTACATCACGGCGCTCTAACAGTGCCTTGGTCGCAGAGAGTCGCATCTGTTCGATATGCTCGTTCACCGAGGCGTCTTTCTCGATGAAGGTATCCGAGCTCGGTACGTAGGCTTCCGGCTGGTAGTAATCGTAGTACGAGACGAAATACTCCACCGCGTTTTCCGGGAAGAACTCCTTCATCTCGCCATAGAGCTGGGCCGCCAGCGTTTTGTTCGGCGCCAGTACCATAGTAGGACGCTGCAGATCGGCAATAACGTTAGCGATGGTAAAGGTTTTACCTGAGCCCGTTACGCCGAGCAGCGTCTGGTGCGCCAGGCCGTCCTCCAGACCCTCTTTCAGTTTGGCGATGGCCGCAGGCTGATCGCCTGAAGGGCGAAACGCGGAATGAAGTTTGAACGGTTTAGACATGGACAACGACCTGTGAAGGAGTGAACTGGCAGGTGACTAATTTTACTCGTCGCAGATAAATTTGCCAACCATTTATACTGGATATAAAAACAGTAACATATTATCGTATTTGTGTTACCCGCCCATCGTCAGCCTGACAAACGGGCAATTTCTCGTGACGGCGGGATAAAAAACCAGACAGCATCGGTTATCCCCAGAATTTTTTCTGGTTTAACATTTGTCAAGGTATGTAATGAAACTTTTGTGGCAGCCGGTGACACTTTTCTTACAGGCATTGCTTTTATCTAACTCATTAATTAAAAAAGAAAATATCCAAAAGCCGCCTTTCGCATCAATTCAGTCGCAAGCCGCATGCTCTCTCGTTTACCAGAGGTTTTCTAACCCTAATACACAAGGTTATCCACAGGAATAGTGGATAACTGTCTCCAGCCCATATCCCCCGCCTGACGGCAAAAATGGTCCGGCAGCGAAACGCCGGACATAAAAAAATATTATTGATAATTTTTGAGTTTTTTTCGCTTTAGACGTTGGCGAATATATGCGCGATCTGCTTCACATTTCTACAATTTTGTAGCGGTCAGGTGCTGAAGGTCGAGATATCCACCGAGGTCAGTTTGCGCAACATCTCCTTCAATCCACGGGATTTCTCCCAGCAGCGGCGCAGGCAACATACGCGTTAGCGTAGCCATATATTCTGCGTGTCGGCGTCCGGGTGGAACCACGTCGTTGGCAATCCAGCCTGCAAGATGTAAACCGGCCTGCAGTACTGCCTGGGCCGTCAGCACTGCATGGTTAATACAGCCAAGCTTAACGCCAACCACCAGAATCACCGGCAAGCGTTCTTGCTGCACCCAGTCGGCAAATGTCAGCACCGGTGACAACGGTGTGTACCAGCCCCCCGCACCTTCAACCAGCACCCACTCCGCGTCACTCTCAAGCGCCCGTAACCCAGCGGAAAGCACCGTGGCTTCAATGGGACGCCCTTCATCGGCGCTGATAATATGCGGCGAAGTCGGTTCGCCGAAGGTATAGGGGTTCACCTGTTCATAACGCAGCGCTAGCGCGCTATTTCGCTGCAAGGCCAGCGCATCGCTATTACGTAACCCTTCGGCGGTCTGTTCACTACCGGAGGCGACCGGCTTATACCCCGCCGTCCGCCGTCCCAGACGATTCGCGGCCTGCAGCAGCGCACAGCTGGCGACCGTTTTCCCGACTTCCGTATCGGTACCGGTGACAAAATAACGTTCAGTCACGTTCAATCACTCCCCAGAAAAGATGGTAAGTCAGCGGGCAACCCCCGCCGTGCTGCGGCCATGCAAGCTGCAGCGCCTGTAGTTTTTGTCGCGTCAGAAGCCTGCTGGCACGCCCTTCATGCAGATGGGTGGCACCAATGCCTTTAAGCGAACGCATCGCGCTCATCGCGTCAGGGAAGCTCAGGGTGATGGATTCCAGCCTGGAACGCCCCCGCCATGCTGAGAGCGTCTCCAGGAGCCTCTCCTGCGCTAAAAAACGGTTGGCATGAGGGTGTTCATCCACCGCCTGCCAGGCCTGATTCAGCTCCGGCAGAGAGCCGGCGGCAAGCGTGGTGAAGGCCAGCACTCCGCCAGGTTTTACCACTCGATACAGCTCCGCCAGCGCCGCGCCAAAATCATCGCACCACTGCACGGCAAGATTGCTCCAGACGAGGTCGAACTGCGCGTCCGGCAGCGGCAGTGATTCGATATCGCCGGTGATGTAGTGGTGCGCGGCCTGCTGCGCACGCGCCTGTTCAAGCATTTGTGAAGAGAGATCCAGCGCCGTTACCTGGCTCCCGCTCTCCCGCCACACCCGGCTCACCGCGCCCGGACCGCAGCCCGCGTCCAGTACGTGCGCGAAGTGGCGTTCCGGCAGCTGTGCCCGCAGCAGACTGGCGCTTTGTCGCTGCAGTTTATCATGCTGTAAATAGTGCGCCGCAGCGCGACCAAAAGCGGCAGCTACCGCCTGTTTATTGACCGGCGTCATGCAGCACCTCCAGTAAGCGGGCAATATCCTCAGGCTGATGGGTGGCGGTCAGCGTCAAACGCAGCCGCGCAGTACCCGCCGGCACCGTCGGTGGACGAATCGCAGTGACCCAGCATCCTTTAGCGCGTAACCGCCCGGCAAGTTCCAGCGCCCGGGCATTTTCGCCGACGATCAGCGGCTGAATAGCGCTCCGGGAATCGGTGAGCGTCATGCCAGCCCCCTGCGCGCCCTCACGGAATGCGGCAATGTGCCCGGCAAGAGTGGCGCGACGCGCTTCCCCTTCTTCGCTACGAATAACCGCAAGCGCCGCCTGTAGCGCGACCGCCTGAGCAGCGGGCATAGCGGTGCTGTAGATGAGATGACGGGCAAACTGCAGCAGATAATCCGCCACGGACTCGCTACACAACACGGCGGCACCGCTGAGGCCAAAAGCTTTACCGAAGGTCACGACCAGCAATTCCGGGTGAACCCCCTGGGCATGACAGGAGCCGCGCCCCTGCTCGCCGGTGACGCCAATCCCATGTGCGTCATCCACCATCAGCCAGGCATCTGCCACCCGGGCCGCCTGATGGATAGCCGCCAGCGGTGCCGAATCACCATCCATGCTGAAGATACCCTCAGTGATGGCAAGCTTCAGGCCGTCGGCATCGACTTCCAGCAGGCGTTGCAGATGACCGGCATCGTTATGACTAAACCGGCGCAGCGTCGCCGGACTGAGGCTTGCGGCCTCCAGCAGCGAGGCGTGGCTAAGACGGTCAGCCACCAGTTTGTCACCCTTTGCCGCAAGTGCGGCAATCAGTGCCTGGTTGGCGGCAAAACCGGAAATAAACAGCAGCGCACGCGGGTAGCCCAGCCAGTCGGCCAGGGCTTCTTCCAGCTGCTGGTGCGCCACGGTATAGCCGCTGACGTGGCCAGAACCACCGCTACCCACGCCATAACGTGAAGCCCCGGTTTGCCAGGCACGAATACTCTCCGGGTGCTGACTCAGCCCCAGATAGTCGTTGCTGGAGAAATTGATCCAACGCTCGCCGTCACGGCTTAACCACCGCCCGGCGCCCTGCTCCACGGCCTGACGGCGGCGTAACGCATCGGCAGCCTGCCGTTCGTTCAGCGCCGCTGCAATCCGCTGTTGCCAGCTCATACTGTCGCCGCGTTGTAATACTGCTCGGTATCCGGTGAACGCAGCGCCTGCTCCAGCCGTTCCTGCTGTTCGTTATCGCCGGCGGTGACTTCCGTTTGCTGCGGATTCAGCCCCAGTTTGCGGAACAACAGCAGGTCTTTGTCCTCTTCCGGGTTTGGCGTCGTCAGCAGTTTGCAGCCGTAGAAAATGGAGTTGGCGCCCGCCATAAAGCACATTGCCTGAGTCTGCTCGTTCATCTGCTCACGGCCAGCAGAGAGACGCACATGCGAGGTGGGCATCATGATGCGCGCAACGGCGATAGTCCGAATAAATTCAAACGCATCCACGTCGTCGTTATCGGCAAGCGGTGTACCTTTGACCTTAACCAGCATGTTAATTGGCACACTTTCCGGCGGAGTTGGCAAATTAGCCAACTGCAGCAGCAGACCCGCCCGGTCTTTCTCGGTTTCGCCGAGCCCAACGATGCCGCCAGAACATACTTTGATCCCGGCATCGCGCACTTTACCCAGTGTGTCCAGACGTTCCTGATAGCTACGGGTGGTGATGATGTTGCCGTAGAATTCCGGGGAGGTATCGAGGTTGTGGTTGTAGTAATCGAGCCCCGCGTGCGCCAGGCGCTGCGCCTGCTCATCGGAAAGCGTACCGAGGGTCATGCAGGCTTCAAGGCCCATAGCTTTCACGCCCTGCACCATTTGTTCGAGATACGGCATGTCGCGCTCGTGCGGGTTCTTCCACGCAGCCCCCATGCAGAACCGGGTTGAGCCCGCGTTTTTCGCCTTACGGGCCGAGTCGAGCACCTGCTCCACTTCCATCAAACGCTCGGACTCGAGGCCTGTTTTGTAGCGCGCGCTCTGCGGGCAATATTTACAGTCTTCCGGGCAGGCACCGGTCTTAATTGACAGCAGCGTGCTGACCTGGACCTGGCGTGGATCGAAATGCTGGCGGTGCACCTGTTGCGCTTCAAACAACAGTTCCAGCAGTGGTTTATTAAATAACTCAGTAACTTGCGACATCGTCCAACGTGTGTGGTGAGCCATTGGCATCTCCAAAAGGGGTTTTGTTAATTTTCGCTTCGGTGTAAACTCGTAAACCTAAAACTTTTCAATTTGGTTTACAAGTCGATTATGACAATGGACGATCTCGCTTTCGATCAGCGCCACATCTGGCACCCTTACACCTCAATGACCCAGCCGCTACCGGTTTATCCCGTGGTTTCGGCGCGCGGCTGCGAGCTTGAGCTTGCCAGCGGCGAAAATCTGGTCGACGGTATGTCCTCCTGGTGGGCGGCTATTCACGGCTACAACCACCCACGTCTCAACGCGGCAATGAAAGCCCAGATTGACCAGATGTCGCACGTGATGTTTGGTGGCATTACCCATCCGGCCGCCGTTGCGCTGTGTCGTCGCCTTGTGGCGATGACGCCGAAAGCATTAGAGTGCGTCTTCCTTGCCGACTCCGGCTCCGTCGCCGTTGAAGTAGCGATGAAGATGGCGCTGCAGTACTGGCAGGCGAAAGGCGAGCCGCGCCAGCGTTTTCTCACTTTCCGCAACGGCTATCACGGCGATACCTTCGGGGCGATGTCGGTCTGCGATCCGGACAACTCGATGCACAGTCTGTGGAAGGGTTATCTGCCGGAAAACCTGTTCGCGCCGGCACCGCAAAGCCGTTTCGACGGCGAATGGGACGAGCTGGATATGGTGGCATTTGCTCGCCTGCTGGCGGCACATCGACAGGAAATCGCGGCGGTCATTTTAGAGCCGGTGGTTCAGGGCGCAGGCGGGATGCGGATGTATCACCCGCAGTGGCTCAAACGTATTCGTCAGATGTGCGATCGGGAAGGGATTTTGCTTATTGCCGACGAAATTGCCACCGGCTTTGGCCGCACCGGCAAACTGTTTGCCTGCGAACATGCGGGCATCACGCCGGATATTCTGTGCCTTGGTAAAGCGCTGACCGGCGGCACAATGACCCTTTCCGCCGCTATCACCACCCGTGAAGTGGCAGAGACCATCAGCAACGGCGAAGCAGGCTGCTTCATGCACGGCCCCACCTTTATGGGCAATCCGCTGGCCTGCGCCGTGGCCAATGAAAGCCTTGCCATTCTTGAGAGCGGTGAGTGGCAAACCCAGGTGGCGACAATTGAAGCGCAGCTCACGCAGGAGCTTGCTCCGCTTCGCGATAACGAACTTGTTGCGGATGTGCGTATTCTTGGCGCCATTGGCGTGGTGGAAACCCGCGAGCCGGTCAATATGGCGCGCCTGCAGAAGTTCTTCGTCGAACAAGGGGTGTGGATCCGCCCGTTTGGCAAGCTGATTTACCTGATGCCACCGTATATCATTGCGCCGGAGCAGCTCTCGCAGCTGACTGCCGCTGTCGCAAAGGCGCTGGACGACCGCGAGCTGTTCAGCCGCTAGAAAGTGAAAGCCCGGCACAGGCCGGGCGTTTTATTTATGATTCGGTGACGGCCTCAGTGGCGCGTTTCTTTGCCCGGGTGAACCATACCACCGTCAGCAATGCCAGCCATACCAGCCCGGCGATGAGCGCCATGCGGGTCTCTTCAAACCAGCCAAGCACCACAATTACCAGCCCCATAAACAGCAGCGTCAGAACAGGTGCCACCGGCCAGAACGGCACCGGGAAGGCAATCTCCGCCTTTTCAGCGGCGGTCATGCTGCGGCGCATGGCAAAGTGGGAGAGCAGGATCATCAGCCATACCCAGATAGTTGCGAAAGCGGCAAGCGAGGCGATGAGCACGAAAATCTGCTCCGGAATCAGCCAGTTCAGCACCACCGCCGCCAGCAGCGAGCCACCCATCACCACCACCGTCATCCACGGCACGCCGTTGCTGGCAATGCGCAGGAAGCTTTTCGGCGCCATCCCTTCTTTCGCCATGCCGTACATCATGCGGCCCGCGCCAAAAATGTCGCTGTTAATGGCTGATATGGTGGCGCTGATAACGATGATGTTAAGAATGTTTGCCGCAGCAGGGATCCCCAGGCCGCTAAAAATCAGCACAAACGGACTACCCTGCTGGCCGATACTGTTCCACGGGAAAATCGCCATCAGCACCATCAGCGTACAGACGTAAAACAGCACGATGCGCAGTGGGATAGTGTTAATGGCCTGCGGGATAACCTTCTTCGGATCCTGCGCTTCTGCCGCAGTAATACCGATAATTTCGATGCCGCCAAAGGCGAACATCACGATCCCGAGCGAGGCTATCACCCCTTCCCAGCCGTTAGGCGCAAAACCACCGTGCGACCACAGGTTCGAAAGCCCGGTGGCCGGGAAAGCATGCCCGAAGCCGAAGAACATGATCCCGGCACCGGCGGCAATCATGGCAATAATCGCCGCCACTTTTACCAGTGACAGCCAGAACTCCATTTCACCGAAAATACGCACGTGGCAAAGGTTCATCGCACCGATAAAGCAGATGATACTCATCACCCAGATCCAGCGCGGAACGTCGGGGTACCAGAGCCCCATATAAATGCCAAACGCGGTGACGTCGGCAAGACAGACGATGACCATCTCAAAGGTATAGGTCCAGCCGGTGATAAACCCGGCCAGCGGCCCGAGATAGTGACGAGCATAGCTGCCAAATGAGCCGGAGATAGGGTTGCGTACCGCCATCTCACCGAGCGCACGCATAACGATAAAGACCGCAGCCCCGCCGATGAGATATGCCAGCAGTACCGCAGGCCCGGCAGTCTGGATAGCAGCGGCAGAACCATAGAATAACCCGGTACCGATAGCGGAGCCGAGCGCGATGAAGCGAATATGACGGGCGTTAAGCCCGCGCAGCAGATGGGGCTTGTTGTTGTGTTGTTGCATTTGCGAGTGTCCTGATAATTGTTTTATGACGGCATAAATGCGTGTAGAGCGGCCTGGGGGCGGAACTCCCCCAGGCTACAGGTACAGAAACAACGTTGGTAAGTTAGTTTTGGCTGGGCAATACAGCAGGCAGCAGTTTCGTCAGGTGACGTTGTGCCAAAAGCGCAGTAGCAACTTCAATATCGGGTGCGAAATAACGGTCTTTGTCGTAGTGAGAAACCTGCTCGCGCAGCAGCTGGCGCGCCTGCTCCAGCAGCGGGCTGGTCGCCAGGCCTTCACGCATATCCAGGCCCTGGCAGGCAGACAGCCATTCCACCGCGATCACACCACGGGTGTTGGCGGCCATTTCCCATAAGCGACGTCCGGCCGCAGGCGCCATCGAGACATGGTCCTCCTGGTTTGCTGAGGTCGGCAGGCTGTCGACGCTGTGCGGGTGCGACAAAGCTTTGTTCTCACTCGCCAGCGCCGCAGCGGTGACCTGAGCAATCATAAAGCCGGAGTTTACCCCACCATTTTTCACGAGGAACGGCGGCAGCTGCGACATATGGCTGTCCATCAGCATCGCAATACGGCGTTCTGCCAGAGAACCAATTTCGGCAATCGCCAGCGCGATGTTATCTGCCGCCATCGCGACCGGTTCCGCGTGGAAGTTCCCGCCGGAGATCACTTCGTTCTCGGCGGCAAACACCAGTGGGTTATCGGAAACGGCGTTGGATTCCGTCAGCAGCACTTCTGAGGCATAGCGCAGTTGGGTCAGGCAAGCGCCCATCACCTGCGGCTGGCAGCGCAGAGAGTACGGATCCTGCACTTTGCTACAGTTGTGATGCGACTGCGAAATGGCGCTGTCGTCGGTCAGTACGTGGCGATACAGTGCGGCGGCATCAATTTGCCCACGCTGCCCGCGCACTTCATGGATACGGGCATCAAACGGACGACGTGAGCCCAGCGCCGCTTCGGTAGTCAAAGCACCGCACACTACCGCAGAGGCAAAGAGATCTTCCGCTTCAAACAGGCCACGCAGCGCAAACGCGGTGGAAGTTTGCGTGCCGTTAAGCAGCGCCAGCCCCTCTTTGGCCGCCAGGGTCAGCGGCTGCAGCCCGGCTTTTTTCAGCGCTTCGGTGGAAGGCAGCCACTCACCCTGCCAGCGGGCTTTACCTTCACCCAGTAAGGTCAGTGACATATGCGCCAGCGGCGCCAGGTCACCGGAAGCACCAACGGAGCCTTTCGCCGGGATCCACGGATAAACGCCAGCGTTGACCATTGCCACCAGCGTCTGGATAACCTGCAAACGAATGCCGGAAAAACCACGCGCCAGGCTGTTGATTTTCAGCACCATGATAAGGCGCACCATCGCATCATCCAGCGGCTCACCCACGCCCGCCGCATGAGACAGCACCAGCGAGCGCTGCAGATTTTCTAAATCTTCATTGGCAATACGCGTGGAGGCCAGTAGACCAAATCCGGTGTTGATCCCATAAGCGGTACGCCCTTCTGCCATAATCGCATTGACGCAGGCCACGCTTTCATTGATGGCAGCAAAGGCGCCGTCGTCGAGCGTCAGGTGCAGCGGCTCATTATAAACATCGCGCAGCTGCGCCAGAGTCAGTTTGCCAGGAGTCAGTGTTAAGGTTTTCATAATTAGCGATGCCCCTGCGTTGCGGCGACCATAGGAAGATTGAGCCCCTGTTCGGCGGCACAGTCGATTGCAATATCGTACCCGGCGTCGGCGTGACGCATTACCCCGGTTGCCGGATCGTTGTGCAGCACACGTGCGATACGCGCTGCGGCTTCGTCGGTACCGTCACAGACGATAACCATGCCAGAGTGCTGGGAGAAGCCCATTCCTACGCCACCACCGTGGTGCAGCGACACCCAGGTCGCACCGCTCGCGGTATTCAGCAGCGCATTCAGCAGCGGCCAGTCAGAAACGGCGTCGGAACCATCGCGCATGGCTTCAGTTTCACGGTTAGGGCTGGCCACTGAGCCAGAATCCAGGTGGTCACGACCGATGACGATCGGCGCGGAAACTTCACCGCTGCGTACCATTTCGTTAAAAGCGAGGCCAAGCTTCTGACGCCACTCCAGACCCACCCAGCAGATACGTGCAGGGAGTCCCTGGAAGCTGATGCGCTCGCGCGCCATATCCAGCCAGTGGTGCAGGTGCTTATCATCTTTGATGATTTCTTTGACTTTGGCATCGGTTTTATAGATGTCCTGCGGATCGCCTGACAGCGCTACCCAGCGGAACGGACCGATACCCCGGCAGAACAGCGGACGGATATAGGCAGGAACGAAGCCCGGGAAATCGAACGCATTGCTGACGCCCATCTCTTTGGCCATCTGGCGAATGTTGTTGCCGTAGTCAAAGGTCGGAACACCCTGTTTGCTGAAAGCGAGCATCGCGCTAACGTGCTCTGCCATCGAACGCTTGGCCGCTTCAACGGTGCCCTGCGGATCGGATTCCGCTTTACGCTGATACTCTTCCCACGTCCAGCCCTGTGGCAGGTAGCCGTGCAGCGGATCGTGCGCGCTGGTCTGGTCGGTGACCATGTCCGGGCGTACGCCGCGTTTTACCAGCTCCGGCACGATATCAGCCGCGTTGCCGCACAGCGCGATGGACACGGCTTTGCCTTCTGCGATGTATTTTTTGATACGCGCCAGCGCATCGTCGAGCGAGGTTGCCTGCTCATCCACATAGCGGGTGCGCAGACGGAAATCGATACGGCTCTGCTGGCATTCAATGTTCAGGGAACAGGCACCCGCGAGGGTTGCCGCCAGCGGCTGCGCGCCGCCCATACCGCCCAGACCGGCGGTTAATACCCAACGCCCCTGCAGGTTGCCGTTGTAGTGCTGACGGCCGGCTTCTACGAAGGTTTCGTAGGTGCCCTGCACGATGCCCTGGCTACCGATGTAGATCCAGCTGCCCGCGGTCATCTGGCCGTACATGGCGAGGCCCTTAGCATCAAGCTCGTTGAAGTGCTCCCAGGTCGCCCAGTGTGGAACGAGGTTGGAATTGGCAATCAGCACGCGCGGTGCGTTGCTGTGGGTTTTAAATACGCCCACCGGCTTGCCGGACTGCACCAGCAGCGTTTCATCCTCTTCAAGCTTCGTCAGCGCGTTGACGATAGCGTCATAGCATTCCCAGTTGCGTGCCGCACGACCGATGCCGCCGTAAACAACCAGCTCATTCGGGTTTTCCGCTACGTCCGGGTCCAGATTGTTCATCAGCATGCGCAGCGGCGCTTCGGTCAGCCAGCTTTTGGCAGTCAGCTCTGTGCCGCGCGGGGCGCGGATCTCCTGCTGGCGATATTTGGTTTGCGACATCGTTGTTCTCTCCTCTGGGGAACCTGTGAATGTATAAACACATATACTTGTCTATACAATTGCGCGCAAGCGTACTTTTAACAAGCTGGATACATTTTTGTTATATTGCGTCAGCAATCACGCTTTTGCTGACGCAGAGAGATCAGGAGCTGAAATGGCCCTGTAGACGGTAGCGGTTGCCGGGGAAAAGCAGGCTGGCATGGGAGACAATATGCGAGGTAGACCAGGTACGGCGGCGGATGAGCAGGCAGGGGTCATGCTCTTTGATATGTAATAAGCGGCAATCTTCCGGTGCAGCGGCGACGGCTTCCACGATGTGCTCCCCTTCGGTCAGCGGTGCAATCAGTGACAGATAAGCATGCGGCGTGGTGGTGGTGTAATCCTGCTGCAGATAATCAGGCACTACGGCGGCGTTGACGATACGATCTTCAATCTGCACCGGGATGTCGTTTTCGAAATGCACCATCCTTGAATGGAAAATACGCGTCCCCTCCTCCACCTCCATGGCCGCCGCCTGGGTGAAGTCGGCGCGGGTCTCTTCGAGCAGCAGCACTTCACAGCGGTGCTGGTGGTGACGGGCGGTGATCTCATCAGCAATGCTGCGGATCTCAAACAACGCCGATTGCCCCTTTGGCTCCGCCACAAAGGTACCAACCCCCTGCAGGCGGACCAGTAAGCCTTCATCCGTCAGTTCGCGCACCGCACGGTTGACCGTCATCCGGCTGAAACCAAACTGCGCAACCAGCTCGGCTTCCGACGGAATACGGTCATGCGGCTGCCAGACTCCCGCGTAAATTTTCTCACTGATAGCCTGCTTCACTTTTTCATAAAACGGCACCGGCGCGCTGGCGGGTGCGGGTCGGGGTCTGGGTGAATACATAGCGCTGGCGTTCCTTTTGTCTGACATCGTCGGCGAATTCAGCCGAGTATATACTCATAATCAGTTAACGCGGTGGTCATCCTTACCACCAGTGTAAAATTTGCCATGCGAGACGAGCCGCGACTTTCGCTCCTTGTCCTTCACGGTCAAAGGTTGGGTTAAATTCCACCAGGTCGACGGCCTGCAGTTTACCGCTGCGGCACAGCGGTTCGACTATCCGTAGCAGCTGCGCCAGCGGGATCCCAAGCGGCGCAGGTGCTGAGACCGCAGGCATTTCCCACGCCGGTAAGACATCAAGATCGATAGTCAGGTAGATGCGGTCGTAGCTGTCGATAGCCCGGGCAATTTCCGGCAGCGCCCGCGCCTCCATAGCGTTCAATACGTCGAGATCCTCAATCACCGTCACATGACGATGCGCCGCCTCGTCCCACAGCGCGGCGGTATTGGCCGCCAGGCTCGCGCCCATGCAGGTATAGTGGAAACCACGCTGCTGCGCCTCACAGTGCAGCGCCAGCTGGCGGAAAGGCGTGCCGGAGCTTGCATGCGGGGCGTGGCGTAAATCCAGGTGCGCATCAAGGTTGATAATACCAATGCGCTCGTCGGGAAACGCATCCAGTACGGCGGAACCATGACCAAACGCGGTTTCATGTCCCCCACCAAGCACCAGGGTGCGCATCCCGGCCTGCTGGCAGGCCAGCGCCGCATCATGCAGCGCCTGCTGCGCGGCTTCCAGTTTTTCCGGCTCAGCGCGGATGTTACCCATCTCCACCAGCCGCTCATGACCACGGTGGCTGGCCATGTTCGCCAGCGCTTTACGCAGAACGTCCGGGCCTTGTGCCGCACCGGGCCGTCCCTGGTTGCGCTTCACCCCTTCGTCACATTCAAACCCCAACAGCGCGACCTTACCGCGATGGCTTTGCGGGGCGAAATCTCCGCCGTTGGCAATCGTCTGAAACAGGCGCAGCGCGTTGGGGGCTTCGTGGCTGTCATCACGCCCCTGCCAGAGTGAAGGGTCTACCGGTTGCCACAGATTCATGCTGTCACCTCACCACGGAAAATACGTTGCCAGAGCGGATTACGCCCTGGCTCATAAACCATTTCGACCGGGTGCTGAGCATCCCAGACGACAAAATCAGCCACAAAACCGGTTGCAAGCTGACCATGCGAATCCTGGCGCCCCAGCGCTCGCGCGGCGTGACGGGTCACCCCGGCCCAGGCCTCTTCCGGCGTCAGGCCAAACTTCACGCAGGCCATGTTCATTGAGAGATGCAGACTGGCAAACGGGCTGGTGCCCGGGTTGTAGTCGGTCGCAACCGCCATCGGCACCTGCAATTCTCGCAGCAGTGCAATGGGTGGTTTGCGGGTTTCATTGAGGAAATAGAACGCCCCCGGGAGCAGTACCGCCACCGTGCCGCCCTGCTGCATAGCGACCACGCCGTCACGTTCAAGATATTCAATGTGATCGGCAGAAAGCCCTTTGTAACGCCCGACCAGCTGCGCGCCGCCGAGGGATGAGAGCTGCTCCACGTGTCCCTTCACCGGAATGCCAAAATCGCAGGCGGTGCGGAACACGCGTTCCGTTTGCGCTGGGCTAAAACCGACGTTCTCGCAAAAAACATCCACCGCTTCGAACAGTTCTTTCTGCCACAGCGCAGGCAATATGGTGTCGCAGACCAGGGAGATGTATTCATCGGGGTTATCTCTATACTCCGGCGGCGTAGCGTGGGCCGCAAGCAGTGTACGGCTCACCTCGCACGGATTCGCCTGCGCCAGCGCCCCGGCGACCTGCAACATCTTCTCTTCGTTTTCCAGATCCAGCCCATAACCTGACTTGATCTCAATGGTGGTTACCCCTTCGCGCATCAGTCGATTCAGCCGTTCCTGAGCAAGCGACTGGAGCTGCTCTGCACTGCTCTCCCGGGTCGCCCGTACCGTCGAGTTAATGCCGCCGCCCGCCGCACTGATTTGCTGGTACGATACGCCGTTCAGCCGCTGCTCCCACTCCTGGGCACGGCTGCCACCAAAGATCAGATGGGTATGGCAGTCAATAAGACCCGGAGTGATGAGTCTCCCACCGACGTCGATTACGTTGGGCGCACTGGCAGGAATATCAGCATCCGCAACGATGGCGTGAATGTATCCTTCGCGCACGATAAGCGCATGATGGTCGAGCAGACCATAGGCCTGCGGACGTGACGGGTCGAGCGTTGCCAGGCGAGCGTTGCGCCAGATGCGGTCTTCTGCGGTCAGTTCAGTCATAATGTTCGCTTGTCATGGGTTGTATAGACATTTATTTTCATTACACCGAACTTGTCAACAAAGGCTTATAGAAATGTTGGTTTTTTGTGACTATCAGCCCCTCTTCGTGCGTCCTTTACGCACATCATGATGAACTTTTTACCGTTCGTGCTTCCCGTTTCGCTCAACTTAGTATAAAAAAGCAGGTTTTGAGGGACTTACTTTTCACTGACGACCAGGTCTGGAGCAACATGAACACATTTTCGGTTTCCCGTCTGACGCTGGCATTGGCTTTTGGCGTGACACTGACCGCCTGCAGCTCAACGCCACCCGATCAACAACCTTCCACTCAGGAAGCACCGGGTACGACGTCTCGCCCCATTTTAAGCGCCGCTGAAGCGAAAAATTTCACTCAGGCTCGCTATTTCACCGCGCTGGATCCAAAAGACGGTGCGTGGGATCCGTCGGCTATCAGCATTCCGGCTAAGCCTGATTTCGTGGTAGGGCCGGCAGGTACTCAGGGCGTGACCCACACCACCATTCAGGCGGCAGTAGATGCAGCCATCGCGAAGCACTCAAGCAACCGTCTGTATATTGCGATTCTGCCGGGCGAATATCAGGGTACCGTGTACGTTCCGGCGGCACCGGGTAGCCTGACGCTTTACGGCACTGGCGAAAACGCCGCAGACGTGAAGATTGGCCTGGCTATTGATTCCGAAATCGACCCGAACACCTGGCGCCACCTGGTCAACCCGGCCGGGAAATACATGCCAGGCAAACCGGCGTGGTACATGTTTGACAGCTGCCAGAGCAAGCGTACCGCAACCGTCGGCGTAATGTGCTCTGCCGTGTTCTGGTCACAGAACAACGGCCTGCAGCTGCAGAATATGACCATCGAAAACAATCTGGGCGACAGCGTAGATGCCGGAACTCACCAGGCCGTAGCGCTGCGTAGCGATGGCGATCAGGTACAGATTAATAAGGTGAACATTCTGGGTCGCCAGAACACCTTCTTCGTCACCAACAGCGGTGTACAGAACCGTCTGCAAAACGATCGTCAGACCCGAACGCTGGTAACCAACAGCTATCTGGAAGGGGATGTGGATATTGTTTCCGGCCGCGGTGCGGTGGTATTCGATAATACCGATTTCCGTGTAGTGAACTCCCGTACTCAGCAGGAAGCTTACGTGTTCGCTCCGGCCACTCAGTCGAACATCTTCTACGGTTTCCTCGCCGTCAACAGCCGCTTTAACGCTGCCGGTGATAATGTGGCGCAGCTGGGGCGCTCCCTTGACGTTGATGGCAACACCAACGGCCAGGTGGTTATCCGTGACAGCGCGATCAACGAAGGTTTCAACATGGCGAAACCATGGGCTGATGCCGCCGTGTCTAAACGCCCGTACAGCGGAAATACCGGTGCAAAAGATGATAAAGGCGACATTCAGCGTAACCTGAACGACGGCCAGTTCAACCGCATGTGGGAATACAACAACCGCGGTCTGGGCAGCAAAGTCGTGGCGAACTAATACGCCATTTCTGACAGCAAAAGGGGGGATAATTCCCCCCTTATTTAGAACAGCAGATAATGATGAGCACGCTGCCGTTTACCAGGCGTTGACTACCACCCACATCGGGCCCTGACCTACGGCGTAGCGGCCTTTCTCTTTCAGCAGCCCCTGTTCACCTTTAATCTCATACACGCCAATGTGATGAGATTTCTGGCCCGCAGCAATCACATATTTGCCGCTGTGATCGACGTTAAAGCCGCGCGGCTGGGTTTCGGTCGGCTGGAAACCTTCCACTTCCAGCACGCTACCGTCTTCAGAAACACTGAACACGGTGATGAGGCTGGAAGTACGGTCACAGGCGTAGAGATGACGCCCGTCCGGGGTAATATGGATATCCGCCGCCCAACGCACGCCGGTGAAATCCAGCGGCATCATGTCCAGCGTTTGCACGCACTCGATGTCGCCGTGCGGGTCATTCAGTTCCCAGACGTCAACCGAGCTGTTGAGCTCATTCACGCAGTAGGCGTACTTCTGGTTCGGGTGGAACACCATGTGACGCGGACCAGCGCCTTCCACGGTGGTGACTTCCGCAGGCTCCTGCGCAACCAGCTTACCGTCGTCGCTCAGAGTGAACAGGCAGATACGGTCCTGTTTGAGCGCCGGTACCCACAGGGTGCGGTTATCCGGGGAGATATTGGCTGAATGGCAGCCTTCAAGCCCTTCCACTACGTCAACCACACCGACAGGCAGGCCGTCTTCCAGACGCGTCACGCTCACGCAGCCTGCGTTGTAAGAACCACTGAACAGGAATTCACCCCGGTGATCGGTAGAGATATGCGTTGGGCTACCTGGCAGCGCTGATTCAGCGACCCAGGTCAACGCGCCGTCGTCCGGAGCAATACGATAGGCCAGCACGCGAAACTCAGGGCGAACACCAACGTACAGAAAACGTTTATCAGGGCTCACTACCATCGGCTGAACCTGACCCGGCACGTCAACCACCTGCACCAGTTTCAGCTCGCCGTCATGTTTCAGGCTCCAGACGTGGATCTGCTGGCTTTCCGGGCTGGCGGTATAAACGGTTTGTTTCATGAAAACTCCTTTCCTAAATGCTTAACTGCACGTGGAAGCAAAATACCAGGATAGACGGTTTTAGCGGTCAATGCTGTATAAATTTGTTGTACCGCCGTAACGGTGTACCATCAACAATTATGACTTTTTCAACATTAACCTGGACTACCTCATGACCTCTCGCGTGATTGCCCTTGATTTAGATGGAACCCTGCTAACCCCACAAAAAACGCTGCTCCCCGCCTCGCTCGAAGCGCTAAAGCGGGCTCGTGAAGCGGGTTATCAGTTGCTCATCGTCACCGGGCGTCACCACGTTGCCATTCACCCTTTTTATCAGGCACTGGCGCTCGATACACCTGCAATTTGCTGTAATGGCACCTATTTGTATGATTATCAGGCAAAAAAGGTGCTGGAAGCCTCCCCATTGCCGGTCAATAAAGCGCTGCAGGTCATTGAGCTGCTGCAGGAGCACGACATTCACGGTCTGATGTACGTTGACGATGCCATGATGTATGAGCGCCCGACCGGGCACGTGCTGCGCACCACCAACTGGGCGCAATCGCTGCCGCCGGAACAGCGCCCTACCTTTACCCAGGTTGCGTCTCTGGCGCAGGCTGCTCAGGACGTGAACGCGGTGTGGAAATTCGCGCTAACCGATGAAAACATGCCGAAACTGCGCGATTTTGTCAGCCATGTGGAGAAAACGCTGCAGCTGGAGTGCGAATGGTCGTGGCACGATCAGGTTGATATCGCCCGTCAGGGGAACAGCAAAGGTAAGCGTCTGACCCAGTGGGTTGAATCTCAGGGCTGGTCGATGAAAGATGTCGTTGCCTTTGGCGACAACTATAACGACATCAGCATGCTGGAAGCCGCTGGCACCGGCGTAGCAATGGGCAACGCCGACGATGCGGTCAAAACCCGCGCTAACGTGGTGATTGGCGACAATACCACTGACAGCATAGCTAACTTTATCTATAAAAACCTGCTCTGATTAAGAGGTAATAGAAACGCTCTTAATCTGGGTGTAGAGCCACAGGCCTGGTTTAATCCCCAGGTCGTCTCTGGCCCAGGGGCTGATGCGCGCCCACAGCGTGCGTCCCCCCACTTCCAGGCGTACTTCCACCTGCCCGTTGTCGTCGTAGCACTCCACCACTTTTCCGCGCAGTACGTTACGAATACTGGTTTGCGTTGGCGGTTGCAGCACCAGCGACACGTCGGAAGCCTGAATGCGCACACGTACCGCGCTCTGCACCGGCTTATCGAGCTTATTTACCCACAGATGCTGATCGCCCAGCGCCAGCGCCGTCATCGCGTAATGTGGGTGGTGTTCCATCACGGTAACTTTCAGAATACTGCTCTGCTGATCCTGCGGCAGCCAGGGATGCATGACGCTGCTACCCCAGACCTCTTCCAGATTACCGAAGGCTTTTACACTCCCCGCCTCCAGTACCAGCACTTTATCCGCCAGATGCAGGATCTCATCGAGCGAGTGGCTGACGTAGAGCATCGGAATATTAATTTCCCGCGCCAGACGCTGCAGATACGGCAGCAGCTCGCGTTTACGGGGAATATCGAGCGAAGCCAGCGGCTCATCGAGTAGCAATAATTCGGGAGCCGTCAGCAGGGCACGGCCGATAGCCACCCGCTGCTTTTCTCCGCCCGACAGACTCCCCGGCAGCCTGTCCAGCAGAGCTTCAATTCCGAGTAGTTCCACCAGCTTGTCAAACTGTCCGGCCATGCTTTTCGCCATGCCGTAGCGCAGGTTGCCGCGCACTTTGTAGTGCGGGAACAGACGCGCATCCTGAAATACATAGCCGATGCGGCGTTTATCCGGCGACAGACAGATGCCTTTTTCCACGTCGTTCAGTACACGATCGTTGAGTATGATCCGCCCTTCCTGTGGACGAGTCAGGCCGCTAATCGCGTTAATCAGCGAAGTTTTCCCGGCTCCCGAGACGCCAAAAACCGCCGTAATACCAGAAGCCGGAAGCGTTTCGTTGATATTCAGGCGGCAGGTGCCCAGGGTTTGAGTAAAGTTGAGTTCCAGCATGATTACTTCCCTGTCCGTTCGCGGCTAAGGCGGGCCAGCCATTCCGAAACCAGCAGAGAAACCAGCGCCAGCACAATAGAAATCACGCACAGACGAGCCGCAGCACCTTCGCCACCCGGGGTCTGAATCAGCGTATACATCGCTGAAGGAATGGTGCGTGTTTCACCAGGGATGTTGGATACGAAGGTAATGGTCGCACCAAATTCGCCCAGCGAGCGGGCAAACGCCAGCACCGTGCCAACGATAATGCCCGGCAGCATCAGCGGTAAGGTGATAGTGAAAAATACCCGCCAGCGTCCGGCGCCCAGCGTTCGGGCAGCCTGTTCAAGCTTGACGTCGACACCTTCCAGCGCAAGGCGAATGGCGCGCACCATTAGCGGGAACGACATCACCGCCGCTGCCAGCACGGCGCCGCGCCAGCTGAAGGCAAAGGTGATCCCAAACCAGTCGTACAGCCAGGAACCGATGAATCCGCGTCGCCCCATGGCAATCAGCAACAGATAGCCCACCACGACCGGCGGCAACACGAGAGGAAGATGGATAACGCTGTCGAGCAGCGCTTTGCCTGGAAATTTACGCCTTACCAGCAACCAGGCCATGAAGATCCCAAATGGCAGGCTGATAACCACCGCCAGGGATGAAACTTTCAGGCTCAGCAGAACCGCCTGCCATTCAGGATCCGACAAAATCATTAGTGCGTTGTAAACCCGTATTGTTTAAAGATGGCAGAGGCCTGCGGCCCTTTCAGGTAGTCATAAAAAGCGCTCACGGTGGCATTCTTATGACCTTCCACGATGGCTATCGGATATTCTACCTTTTTATGTGAATCTTCCGGGAAGGTCCCGATCACTTTTACGCCTTTGCTGGCGACCGCGTCGGAGCCGTAGACAATGCCTAACGGCGCTTCGTTACGCTCTACCAGCGCCAGCGCGCCGCGCACGTCTTCCGCCGGAGCCAGTTTCGGTGACAGCGTCTCCCACGCGCCAAGTTTCCGCAACGCTTCTTTGGCATAAATACCCGCCGGAACGTGTTCCGGATCGCCTACCGCCAGACGGCCGCCCTTCAGCAGGCTGGTCCAGTTGGTTTTAGCATCGATGGTGATGTCACCCTGTTCGCTGGCCTTAGGTGCCACAACCACCAGGCTATTGCCAAGCAGCGTTTCACGGCTGGCAGTATCGATGGCCTTTTTGTCTACCGCATAATCCATCCATTTCTGATCGGCAGAAATGAACAGGTCGGCAGGTGCACCAGCTTCAATCTGGCGAGCGAGTGTTGAAGAAGAGGCAAACGACGATACCACATCAACGTTCTTCTCTTTTTTGTACTCTTTGGCGATATCCTGCATTGCGTTAGTCAGCGAGGCTGCCGCAAATACCGTAATTTTGGCGTCAGCCGCCAGCGCCTGACCGGCGACAGAAAGTGTTAACGTTGCCCCGGCGAAAAGGCGTAACCATGTACGTGCCATGTGTAGCTCCTGTGAGTGTCGTTATGTATGGAATAATATAACGAGAAGAGCGTGCTTTTCATAGCGCCGCGCGCTACCGCATTGTGGGTAATGTGATGATTATCGGCAAAAAAGGCGGGAACTTAAATGTAAAACACCCGGCATAGCCGGGTGTTCTGGTAATCAGTGATTCTGATGGGGGCGGTCTTTATGGCCAACGTTAGAAAAGACGTTAAACACTTCACCAAGACCGTAGATCAGCCCCAGGATGATAGCCATCACCACGGGAACCATGATTACGGCAAATACCAGGCTTTTCAATAACTCTAACATGGTCGACTCCAGACATTGTGATTAGGCTATTTTAACGCGATATTCGCAAAAAACACCTCCGTTTTGTGCGGTAGGCTTTGACCGTGCCCGCAAATGAGTGACAATGCCCTTTCTCATCCGGTTAACCAGGATTTTGTTATGCAAGCCGAAATTCTTCTGACACTTAAACTGCAGCAACGCCTCTTTGCCGATCCGCGCCGTATTGCGTTGCTCAAGCAAATAGAACTGACCGGCTCTATCAGCCAGGGCGCGAAGAATGCCGGCATCAGCTACAAGAGTGCCTGGGATGCCATCAACGAGATGAACCAGCTAAGCGAGCAATCCCTGGTAGACAGAGCCACCGGCGGCAAAGGCGGCGGTGGCGCGGTGCTGACGCGCTACGGTCAACGGCTTATCCAGCTCTACGATCTGCTGGCCCAAATTCAGCAAAAAGCGTTCGATGTCCTGAGCGACGACGATGCCCTGCCGCTTGATAGCCTGTTGGCGGCCATTTCCCGCTTTTCCCTACAGACCAGCGCCCGTAACCAGTGGTTTGGCACCGTAACCGCACGGGATCATAGCCAGGTTCAGCAACACGTCGAGGTGCTACTGGCCGACGGCAGTACACGCCTTAAAGTTGCGTTAACGGCGCGCAGCAGCGAACGTCTGGCCATTGAAGAAGGTAAAGAGGTGCTGGTGCTGCTGAAAGCGCCATGGGTGGGTATCACGCAGAACAAGCAGGAAGCCGCTCATGCTGACAACCAACTGGCTGGCCGTATCAGCCATATCGAGTGCGGCGAGGAGCAGTGCGAAGTCCTGATGACCCTGCCGGACGGCCAGACCCTGTGCGCGACTATCCCCCGCGAACATGCGCAGGATCTGCAGGAAGGCGCCGAGGTCACAGCATATTTCAACGCCGATCGCGCCATCATCGCCACGTTATGCTGATGCACTGACCCGCCATTGACAATGTTTGGCGGAAAACGTATCCCTGTGGCTACAGATGCAAAAATCGGGATACATCATGTCATCATTGCAGATTTTGCAAGGCACGTTTCGCCTTAGCGATACCAGAACGCTGAAAATCGATAACCTGAGCCTGCGCGCTGGCGAAAGCTGGGCGTTTGTTGGCAGCAACGGCAGCGGCAAATCAGCGCTGGCGCGGGCGCTGGCCGGAGAGCTCCCCCTGCTTTCTGGTTCACGTGAATCAACCTTTAACCGGGTCACCCGCCTGTCGTTTGAGCAGTTACAGAAGCTGGTCAGCGATGAGTGGCAGCGCAATAACACCGACCTGCTGAGTCCCGGTGAAGAGGATACCGGGCGCACCGCCGCCGAGATTATTCAGGAGGATATTCACTCCCCCGAGCGCTGCGCGCTGCTGGCTGAACGTTTCGGTATTACAAGCCTGTTGAATCGCCGCTTTAAGTACCTCTCCACCGGCGAAACCCGTAAAACGCTGCTCTGTCAGGCGCTGATGTCCGAGCCCGACCTGCTGATCCTCGATGAACCTTTTGACGGTCTGGACGTTGCCTCCCGTCGGCAGCTCGCCCTGCTGCTGGAAGCACTGAACAATGAGGGTTATACCCTCGTGCTGGTGCTCAACCGCTTTGATGAAATTCCTGAATTTGTTCCGCAGGCTGGTGTGCTGGCAGATTGCACGCTTAGCGAAGCCGGTGAGAAAAAGGCGCTGCTGGAGCAGGCGCTGGTCGCACAGCTGGCGCACAGTGAGAAGCTCGATGGTATCACTCTGCCCGAGCCCGATGCGCCCGCAGCACGCCTGTCGCTCCCGGATAATGCCCCGCGTATTGTGCTAAATGATGGCGTGGTCTCGTACGACGATCGCCCGATCCTCAACCACCTTAGCTGGCAGGTTAACCCCGGTGAACACTGGCAGATTGTTGGCCCTAACGGTGCCGGAAAATCGACGCTGCTGAGCCTGGTGACCGGCGATCATCCCCAGGGTTACAGCAATGATTTAACCCTGTTCGGGCGCCGTCGCGGCAGCGGAGAAACCATCTGGGATATCAAAAAACACATTGGTTATGTCAGCAGCAGCCTGCATCTTGATTACCGGGTGAGTACGACGGTGCGTAACGTTATTTTATCGGGCTACTTTGATTCTATCGGCATTTATCAGGCCGTTTCCGATCAACAGCAAAAGCTGGTACAGCGCTGGCTTGCGATCCTTGGGATGGATAAACGTACCGCCGACGCGCCGTTCCATAGCCTGTCGTGGGGACAGCAGCGGCTGGCGCTTATCGTCCGTGCGCTGGTCAAACACCCAACGTTGCTGATTCTGGACGAACCGTTACAAGGGCTCGATCCACTCAACCGCCTGCTGGTACGTCGCTTTGTGGATGTACTGATTGGCGAAGGAAAAACGCAGCTGCTGTTTGTCTCTCATCACGCCGAAGACGCGCCGGAGTGTATCACCCATCGGCTTGAGTTCGTCCCTGAAGGTAACAACTACCGCTACGCTATCGGCCAGCGTTAACTTACGGCACGACACCACGGAGGTATCTCGCCTCCGTTTTTCAGATAAAGGGCATCTCTCTCCCCTCTATACCTTGTTTTATAATGAGAAAATCTCTGCTACAAGCGTTGGTAAATTTAGTGTAAACGATTCCACTAATATATCCCATGTCACACTTTTGACTTCTCTGTTATGCTAGGATTTTAACATACCATATGCCTAATGGAGCGAATCATGAGAGTACTGGTAACGGGTGGTAGCGGTTACATAGGAAGCCATACCTGCGTGCAGCTGCTGCAACAGGGTCATGACGTCATCATTCTTGATAATCTGTGTAACAGTAAGCGCAGCGTCTTGCCGGTGATTGAGCGCCTGAGTGGTAAAAGCGCCACGTTTGTTGAGGGTGATATTCGCAATGAAGCTCTGATGACGGAGATTCTGCACGATCACGCGATTGATACGGTGATTCATTTCGCCGGTCTGAAAGCGGTGGGCGAATCCGTCGCCAAACCCCTCGAGTATTATGACAACAACGTCAACGGCACTCTGCGACTAATTGCCGCTATGCGTGCGGCAAACGTTAAGAACTTCATTTTTAGCTCCTCCGCGACCGTCTACGGCGACCAGCCGAAGATCCCATACGTAGAGAGCTTCCCGACCGGCACCCCGCAAAGCCCTTACGGCAAAAGCAAACTGATGGTAGAGCAGATCCTGACCGATCTGCAAAAGGCACAGCCAGACTGGAGCATCGCCCTGCTGCGTTACTTCAACCCGGTTGGCGCACATCCATCGGGAGATATGGGGGAAGATCCGCAGGGTATCCCGAATAACCTGATGCCGTATATCGCCCAGGTGGCGGTTGGCCGCCGTGAATCTTTAGCCATTTTCGGCAACGACTACCCGACAGAAGACGGCACCGGCGTGCGTGACTACATCCACGTGATGGATCTCGCCGATGGCCACGTGGCCGCCATGGAAAAACTGGCCGGGAAACCGGGCGTACATATCTACAACCTTGGCGCCGGAGTGGGCAGCAGCGTACTGGACGTCGTGAACGCATTCAGTAAAGCCTGCGGCAAACCGGTGAATTACCATTTCGCACCGCGTCGCGACGGCGACCTGCCTGCTTACTGGGCTGATGCCACAAAAGCAGACCAGGAGCTGAACTGGCGCGTGACCCGCAACCTTGAGCAAATGGCGCAGGACACCTGGCACTGGCAGTCCCGTCATCCTCAGGGCTATTCAGACTAAGGAACCGAACGTAATGGAGCACTTTAATCCCGTCGATCACCCGCACCGTCGCTTTAACCCGCTGACGGGTCAGTGGATCCTCGTTTCCCCGCACCGCGCGAAGCGTCCCTGGCAGGGGGCGCAGGAAACGCCAGCGAAGCAAACGCTGCCGAACCACGATCCCGACTGCTTTCTGTGTCCGGGCAATACGCGTGTCACGGGTGATGAGAATCCGGATTATCCGGGTACCTATGTTTTCACTAACGACTTTGCGGCGCTGATGACGGATACGCCAGCAGCGCCAGAAAGCGATGACCCGCTTATGCGCTGCCAGAGCGCACGTGGTACCAGCCGCGTGATCTGCTTCTCTCCCGACCACAGTAAAACGCTGCCGGAACTGAGCCTCAGTGCGCTGGAAGAAGTAGTTAAAACCTGGCAGCAGCAAACCGCCGAGCTGGGGGAAACCTGGCCGTGGGTGCAGGTTTTTGAAAACAAAGGCGCGGCGATGGGGTGCTCCAACCCTCACCCACACGGCCAGGTGTGGGCCAATAGCTTCCTGCCGAACGAAGTGGAGCGCGAAGACCGTCTACAGCGCGAGTACCACCAGCAGCACGGCACACCAATGCTGTTCGACTACGTGCAGCGTGAGCTGGCAGACGGTAGTCGTACGGTAGTGGAAACCGAACACTGGCTGGCGGTGGTGCCCTACTGGGCAGCCTGGCCATTTGAGACCCTGCTGCTGCCGAAAGCGCACGTCCTGCGCATCACCGAACTCACCGACGCGCAGCGCAGCGACCTTGCCCTGGCGTTGAAAAAGCTGACCAGCCGCTACGACAACCTGTTCCAGTGCTCTTTCCCCTACTCGATGGGCTGGCACGGCGCACCGTTTAACAATGACAGCCACGCGCACTGGCAACTGCACGCCCATTTCTACCCGCCGTTGTTACGCTCGGCCACCGTGCGTAAATTTATGGTCGGTTATGAAATGCTGGCGGAAACCCAGCGCGATCTCACGGCAGAACAGGCGGCTGAACGTCTGCGTGCCGTCAGCGATATTCATTTTCGCGAGTCCGGAGAATAACAATGAGTCTGAAAGATAAAACCCAATCCCTGTTTGCCGAAATTTTCGGCTACCCTGCAACTCTTACAATCCAGGCCCCTGGCCGCGTCAATCTGATTGGCGAACACACCGACTACAACGACGGCTTCGTTCTGCCCTGCGCCATTGATTATCAGACGGTTATCAGCAGCGCTGCCCGTAACGACCGTATTGTGCGCGTTATCGCCGCCGACTACGACAACCAGACGGATGAGTTCTCACTCGATAAGCCGATCGTCGCCCACGACACCCAGCAGTGGTCCAACTACGTGCGTGGCGTGGTGAAACATCTGCAGCAACGCAACAACAGCTTCGGCGGCGCAGACCTTGTGATCAGCGGTAACGTGCCGCAGGGCGCGGGCCTGAGCTCCTCTGCCTCGCTTGAAGTGGCGGTCGGCACCGTATTCCAGCAGTTGTATCATCTGCCGCTCGACGGCACGCAGATAGCTCTGAACGGTCAGGAAGCCGAAAACCAGTTTGTCGGCTGCAACTGCGGCATCATGGATCAGCTGATCTCAGCGTTAGGGAAAAAAGACCACGCCCTGCTGATTGACTGCCGCTCTCTTGGCAGCAAAGCCGTTTCCATGCCGGAAGGCGTTGCCGTGGTTATCATCAACAGCAACTTCAAACGTACGCTGGTTGGCAGCGAGTACAACACCCGTCGCCAGCAGTGCGAAACCGGTGCACGTTTCTTCCAGCAACCGGCACTGCGCGATGTAACGCTCGAACAGTTTAACGCCGTGGCCCACGAGCTGGATCCGCTGGTAGCCAAACGCGTTCGTCATATTCTGACGGAAAACGCGCGCACCGTAGAAGCAGCAACGGCGCTGGAGAAAGGCGATCTCAAACGTATGGGTGTGCTGATGGCGGAGTCTCACGCGTCCATGCGCGATGATTTTGAAATCACCGTACCGCAAATCGATACGCTGGTCGAAATAGTGAAAGCCGCTATTGGCGACCGGGGCGGCGTGCGTATGACCGGCGGTGGCTTCGGCGGCTGCGTGGTCGCGCTGGTGCCGGAAACAATGGTCGATACGGTGCAGAAAGCCGTTGCCGAACAGTATGAAGCCAAAACCGGCATTAAAGAGACCTTCTACGTCTGCAAACCGTCACAAGGAGCTGGCCGTGCTGAATGAAACTCCGGCGCAGGCCCCCGATGGCCTGCCCTTTCGCCTGCTGACTCTACACAATAGCGCAGGGATGGTGGTCACCGTAATGGACTGGGGCGCCACGTTGCTTTCCGCACGTGTACCGCTTTCTGATGGTAGCGTCCGCGAAGCGCTGCTGGGCTGCGCCAGTCCGGAACAATATACCGACCAGGCCGCTTTTCTCGGCGCCTCCGTGGGTCGTTACGCCAACCGCATCGCCGACAGCCGCTACACGTTCGAAGGTGAAACGGTCACCCTGCTACCGAGCCAGGGCGTAAACCAGCTGCATGGCGGCCCGGAAGGCTTTGACAAACGCCGTTGGCAGATTGTCAGCCAGAACGATACTGAAGTGCTGTTCGCGCTGGAATCAGCCGATGGCGATCAGGGTTTTCCGGGAAACCTCAGCGCAACGGCGCACTATCGCCTGACCGATGATAACCGCATCTCAATTACCTATCGCGCCACCGTTGATAAACCGTGCCCGGTCAACATGACCAACCATGTTTACTTCAACCTCGATGGTACGCAAAGCGACGTGCGTCAGCACAAACTGCAGATCTTCGCCGATCGCTACCTGCCGGTCGATTCCGCCGGGATCCCGCGTGAAGGTTTAAAAGCCGCGCAGGACACCAGCTTTGATTTCCGCCAGGCGAAAACCATCGCGCGTGATTTTCTGAGTGATCACGATCAGCAGCAGGTGAAGGGTTACGATCATGCCTTCCTGCTTTCAGTACATGGCAGTCTGCATCAGCCGGCCGCACAGCTCTGGTCGCAGGACGAGAAGCTGCAGCTGAGCGTCTATACGACCGCTCCGGCGCTGCAGTTTTACTCGGGCAATTACCTCAGCGGCACCCCGGCCAGGGGTTCTGAGCACTACGAGGACTGGCAAGGTCTGGCGCTGGAAAGCGAGTTTCTGCCCGACAGCCCTAACCACCCGGAATGGCCGCAGCCAGACTGCGTTCTCCGCCCTGGAGAAGAATACGTTAGCGTGACGGATTACCAGTTTATTGCTAAGTAACAGAAGCCCTCTTTACAGAGGGCTTTTTTTTATTCGCATTGTCGAAAATAGCGCCACTCACAGACAAAAACACAACCGCCAGTTCACAAGCAGCTTACACTCGCACACTATTTTCGCTATGGTTAGGGATAAGCGTTGCTGCGGGCGTTCGCCGGGCAATATAATGAGAATTGTTATCATTCAAAATAATAGCTTGAGGAGTAGGATATGGCTGTAACTAAGCTGGTTCTGGTTCGCCACGGCGAAAGCCAGTGGAACAATGAAAACCGCTTCACCGGTTGGTATGACGTTGATCTGTCCGAGAAAGGCGTAGGCGAAGCAAAAGCTGCCGGTAAACTTCTGAAAGAAGAAGGCTTCAGCTTTGATTTTGCTTATACCTCTGTGCTGAAACGTGCCATCCACACCCTGTGGAACGTGCTGGACGAACTGGATCAAGCCTGGCTGCCGGTTGAGAAATCCTGGAAACTGAACGAGCGTCACTACGGTGCGCTGCAGGGCCTCAATAAAGCAGAGACCGCTGAAAAATACGGCGACGAGCAGGTAAAACAGTGGCGTCGTGGCTTCGCGGTAACTCCGCCGGAGCTGACCAAAGACGACGAGCGCTATCCGGGCCACGACCCGCGCTACGCAAAGCTGAGCGACAAAGAGCTGCCAACCACCGAGAGCCTGGCGCTGACCATCGACCGCGTTGTGCCATACTGGAACGAAACCATTCTGCCGCGTCTGAAAAGCGGTGAGCGCGTCATCATTGCCGCTCACGGTAACTCCCTGCGTGCGCTGGTAAAATACCTCGACAACATGGGCGAAGCCGAGATCCTCGAGCTGAATATCCCGACCGGCGTACCGCTGGTATATGAGTTCGACGAGAACTTCAAACCTATCAAACACTACTACCTGGGTAATGCCGACGAAATCGCAGCAAAAGCGGCTGCCGTAGCAAACCAGGGTAAAGCGAAGTAATCGTTACTTCGAAACAAAAAAAGCGTGGGATCTCCCACGCTTTTTTATTTGCCTGACCTGTGCACAGCAGGCGTAATAATGCACTTAACCGCGACGCGCTTTCACCGCGTTCGCCAGCATACGCAGCACCTTGTCGGAGTCGTCCCAGCCGATGCAGGCGTCGGTAACGCTCTTGCCGTAAACCAGCGGCTCAGCACCTTCCAGATTCTGGTTACCTTCTACCAGGTGGCTTTCAATCATCACGCCGATGATCGCGTTCTCACCGCCAGCGATTTGACCACACACGTCTTCTGCTACGTCCATCTGCTTTTTAAACTGCTTGCTGGAGTTTGCATGGCTGAAGTCGATCATTACCTGCGGAGTCAGACCGGCTTTTTCCAGCCCTTCTTTAACTTCTGCCACGTGCTTCGCGCTGTAGTTCGGGGTTTTACCGCCGCGCAGAATGATGTGGCAGTCGCCGTTACCGCTGGTATTCACAATCGCCGAATGGCCCCATTTGGTCACGGACAGGAAGCAGTGCGGTGCACCGGCCGCATTGATGGCGTCAATCGCGACCTTAATAGTGCCGTCGGTGCCATTTTTGAACCCAACCGGGCAGGAAAGGCCGGATGACAGCTCGCGGTGCACCTGAGATTCTGTAGTACGCGCGCCAATGGCACCCCAGCTCATCAAATCGGCCAGATACTGCGGGGTGATCATATCGAGGAATTCACCGGCAGCAGGCAAGCCGCTGTCGTTGATTTCGAGCAGCAATTTACGGGCGATCCGCAGACCATCGTTGATCTGGAAGCTGTTATCCATGTGCGGATCGTTAATCAGCCCCTTCCAGCCCACGGTTGTGCGCGGTTTTTCAAAGTAAACGCGCATGACGATTTCCAGCTCGTCCTTCAGCTCTTCACGTAATGCCTGCAGACGAGCAGCATACTCTTTCGCCGCCGCCGGATCGTGAATGGAGCATGGACCAATCACCACCAGCAGACGGTCGTCGTTACCTTTAAGGATCTTGTGGATCGCTTTGCGGGCATGAGAGACCGTGTTAGCGGCGTTTTCAGTGGCGGGGAATTTTTCAAGGAGTGCTACTGGAGGTAATAACTCATTGATCTCTTTGATGCGTAAATCGTCGTTCTGATAATTCATGTTCGTTCCAGTGCTGCCATACTTATGGGAGTGAATGCAATCCTTTCAATCTAACTTGTGATTAAGGAAGTGTAAACCGCCTTTTACACAGCAGCGGGATTATTTCTTCGTAGCCGTTTCAGGCTCCTGAACGGTGAGCCTTATTTGTATGCGCAACCCGAAAAGATCTGCAATGATATCAGGCATAACGTCAACAATAACAGGACGACACTATGGCGCACTCCCATTCGCACTCCCCGCTTCCGCAGGACGGTAACGCTCGCCGCCTGCTGCTGGCATTCGGCATTACCGCCGGGTTTATGATCATTGAGGTGATTGGCGGCTTCGTCTCCGGCTCACTGGCGCTGCTTGCCGATGCAGGACACATGCTGACAGATGCCGCCGCGCTGCTCTTTGCACTGCTTGCCGTGCAGTTTGCAAGACGCCCGCCGAACACCCGCCACACCTTCGGCTGGTTGCGCTTAACCACGCTTGCTGCGTTTGTGAATGCCATTGCGCTGGTAGTCATCACCATTCTTATCGTCTGGGAAGCTGTTCAGCGCTTTAATCACCCACAGCCCGTTGCAGGCGCTACCATGATGGTCATTGCCGTAGCCGGGCTGTTAGCGAACCTGGTGGCATTCTGGATCCTGCATCGGGGAAGCGAAGAGAAAAACTTGAACGTGCGTGCCGCCGCGCTGCACGCACTGGGGGATTTGCTCGGTTCCGTGGGGGCGATTGCTGCCGCGATTGTCATTATTCTGACCGGCTGGACACCCATCGACCCGATTCTTTCGGTGCTGGTCTCCTGCCTGGTGCTGCGGAGCGCGTGGCAATTACTGAAAGAGAGTGTTAACGAATTGCTGGAAGGTGCGCCACGGGCGATCGATGTTGAGGAACTCAAGCGTAACCTCAACCGCACGCTGCCGGAGGTACGCGACGTACACCATGTGCACCTCTGGCAGGTTGGTGAAAAACCGGTGATGACCTTACATGTGCAGGTCGTGCCGCCGCACGACCACGATGCGCTGCTTGGCCGCATCCAGCATTTTCTGGAGCATCACTACCAGATTGAGCACGCCACCATTCAAATGGAGTACCAGCCCTGTAACGGCCCGGAGTGCCACCTCAACGAGACGCAAGCCGGACCGGGCCATCACCACCACCACTAGCTGGAAAGCGCGCGAGAGCCACGCTCACGCGCGCTCTTAATCCACATCCGGCTACCGTTGAGTGCAATAAAGGTCAGCAACAGATATTCCAGCGACATCGCGTACACACCCTGGCGGGCAAAAATCACCACGCTGATGACGTTAATGATGACCCACAGCAGCCAGTTTTCCACATACTTACGGGTCATCAGGATCATCGCCGCAATCGACAACACCATCATGCAGGAATCCCAGAACGGGAAAGCATCGGGCTGTAGCTCTGGCATCGTTACGCTAAGGCCCAGCGTCTGCATAATGGTGACGGCAATTCGGGTCAGGAAGGCAAATACCGGATCGATAAACGCGGTCATCAACCCAATGGCCACCACGCAGGCGACAAACCAGGTAATCGCCTTCGGCAACGGCAACCAGCGGATTTGCAGCTCTGCCTCGTGTTGGCTGGTTTGCCGCGACCAGGCGTACCAGCCATAGATATTGGCGGCAAAAAAGAAAAGCTGTAACAGCAGGCTGGCATACAGCTGGATCTGGAAGAAGATAATGGCAAACAGCGTCACGTTTATCAGGCCAAACGCGTAGTTGCTTATCTTCTCAAGGCTTGCCAGCCAGATGCACAGCAGACCTGCTATCGTCCCTACCGCTTCAATCCACGACAGATCATAGCCGCCGGCCCCGACAGGGATGTGTACCAGAATATTTTGCGTGCTAAAGAAATCCATTTTTTACTCCGCAAGGTCGAGCGCTAATACTGCAATACATCATAAACATAGTCAGTTATTAACGTAGTGTAGCCGCAAAGTCGAGCATCCGGTTAAGCGGAATTAACGCCCCCTCACGCAGCGCTGCATCAACATGAATCTCATGGGCTGCCCCACCGCGCTCCAGCCCTTCAGCAATCGCCTGCAGGCCGTTCATGGCCATCCATGGGCAATGTGCACAGCTGCGGCACGTTGCCCCTTCGCCAGCCGTCGGTGCTTCCAGCAGCTCTTTGTCCGGTACCGCCTGCTGCATTTTGTAGAAGATCCCACGATCGGTCGCGACAATCAGTCGCTGGTGCGGCAGGGTCTTTGCCGCAGCAATTAACTGGCTGGTGGAGCCCACGGCATCCGCCATATCGACAATCGACTGCGGTGATTCAGGGTGCACCAGCACGGCAGCGTCCGGATACAGTCCTTTCATTCGGGTGAGCGCCTGAGTTTTAAATTCGTCGTGTACAATACACGCCCCCTGCCAGCACAGCACGTCCGCCCCGGTCTGCTTTTGCACGTAGCTTCCTAAATGGCGATCCGGTGCCCAGAGAATTTTTTTGCCCTGGCTGTCGAGATGCTCAATCAGCTCCACGGCAATGCTGGAAGTCACTACCCAGTCCGCTCTTGCTTTTACCGCCGCTGAAGTATTGGCGTACACCACTACGGTGCGATCCGGGTGCGCATCGCAAAAGGCATTGAACTCAGTTATTGGGCATCCGAGATCCAGTGAGCACTCTGCCTGCAAGGTTGGCATCAGAATCGTTTTTTCTGGACTGAGGATTTTCGCCGTTTCGCCCATAAAGCGAACACCCGCAACCAGCAGCGTTGTCGCCGGATGCTTTGCGCCAAAACGCGCCATCTCCAGCGAATCGGAAATACAGCCGCCGGTCTCTTCCGCCAGTTGTTGAATTTCCGGGTCAGTGTAGTAGTGAGCCACCATCACAGCATTGCGCTCTTTCAGCAAGCGTTTGATTTTATCGCGGTAAAACGCTTTTTCTACCGGATTCAGGGGAGTAGGCTTCGGCGGAAATGGATAGATGGCCGTTTCTGGAAAGAACATTACGCTCATAATGCAGTCTCGTTTTACACGCTTAACAAAATGCCGTTATGTTCGCATCACAGCGACTAATGACGGCCAATGTGTTTTATATGCTAAACAAGATAGCGGATTTCAGCCAGGATGTCGTGCGGTATTTGCCCCCACGGCGAAGCTGGCCAGGCAGAATACGGGTAGCGCATCAGGAAAAGTAGTGGAAGGTAAACGCAGAAAAGCAAAAAAGCGCCTTTAGGGCGCTTTTTCACACTGGTGGGTCGTGCAGGATTCGAACCTGCGACCAATTGATTAAAAGTCAACTGCTCTACCAACTGAGCTAACGACCCCTTTCGGGATGTACTACAAATTTTTCAGGCTGGTGGGTCGTGCAGGATTCGAACCTGCGACCAATTGATTAAAAGTCAACTGCTCTACCAACTGAGCTAACGACCCATTTGGGTGTCGCCTGAAATTTCACTCGGAACCAATAAAATTGGTGGGTCGTGCAGGATGACTCGCTTTGCTCGCCCTACGGGCCGTTGCTTTGCAACGTTATCCTTCACGTTCAACATCGAGTGCGATGTTAAATTGGTGGGTCGTGCAGGATTCGAACCTGCGACCAATTGATTAAAAGTCAACTGCTCTACCAACTGAGCTAACGACCCGAGTGGTGGGTGATGACGGGATCGAACCGCCGACCCCCTCCTTGTAAGGGAGGTGCTCTCCCAGCTGAGCTAATCACCCGATACTGCGCTGGATACTTCTTACTAACTAAGTTAGTGGTGGGTCGTGCAGGATTCGAACCTGCGACCAATTGATTAAAAGTCAACTGCTCTACCAACTGAGCTAACGACCCACTATCTCGCGGCTTTTGGGATGTTTGATATCCCTTGGCAACGGCGGCATATATTACTGATTTCAGATTTCAGCGCAACATAAATTTCATTGAAGGGAACTTAACTGCTTATGATTCATGCGACACGACCAGAAATAACACGATTCCTGGTCATGTCGTCATCATTGCATCGATCCGAGACGTTTCTGCGCCTGTTTAGCACCTTCGGTGCCGGGATATTTGCTGACTACCTGCTGGTAGACGGCTTTCGCTTTCGCGCTATCCCCTTTGTCCTGCATGATCACGCCGACTTTATACATCGCATCAGCGGCCTTCGGCGACTTCGGATAGTTTTTCACCACCGAAGCGAAATAAAACGCCGCATCGTCTTTTTTACCCTTATTGTAATTCAGCTGACCGAGCCAGTAATTGGCGTTCGGCTGATACGTCGAATCTGGGTATTTTTTGACGAAGCTCTGAAATGCCGCAATAGCATCATCCTGACGAGCAGGATCCTTCACCAGTGCGATAGCCGCATTGTAGTCGGTGTTCGCATCGCCGCTCTGGGTTGGAGCGCCGCTCGTGGCAGCAGACGCTGCTGGAGCCGCATTCGTCGCCGTTGCACTTGCGGACTGATCTCCCCCCGTCTGACCAGCCTGCGCTGCGGCAGCACCGCCGCTGCTGAGGCTGTCCATCTGCAGCAAGATCTGCTTCTGGCGCTCAACGACCTGATTCAGCTGGTACTGGCTCTCCTGGATTTGTCCACGGAGTGAGTCAATATCGGCCTGGTTATCAGAGAGTTGTTGCTGGAGTTGGGTCAAAAGCTGGCTGTGAGCATTAGAAATACGCTCGAGTTGGGTGACACGGTCCTCGACCGAGCCTGAGCCGACACTACTGATTGGCGCCTGAGCAAAAGCGGCCCAGGGGGCCGCTATGCCAACCAGTAACGACAGACTCAACAGGTGATGTCTGAAGTTACTGCTCATGCAATTCTCTTAGTAAACCAGTACGGCACGACGGTTTTTAGCGTAAGCCGCTTCGTCATGACCCAGTACTGCAGGTTTTTCTTTACCGTAAGAAACGATGGAGATCTGGTCAGCTGAAACGCCTTTACCCTGCAGGTACATTTTAACCGCGTTAGCACGACGTTCGCCCAGGGCGATGTTGTACTCCGGAGTACCACGTTCGTCAGCATGACCTTCAACGGTAACTTTGTAGGACGGGTTGCTACGCAGGAAGTTAGCGTGCGCATCCAGCATTGCCGCGAACTCAGAGCTCACGTCATACTTGTCCAGACCAAAGTAAACGATGTTGTTCTGCTGCAGCTGCTGCATCTGCAGACGAGCTTGCTCTTCAGAAGACATGTTACCGTTGCCGTTAGCATCCATACCAGTGCCGGCACCCATCATGCCTTCGCCGCTCTGGTCGTTGCTGGCGTTCTTGTTAGAAGAACACGCTGCGATTGCCATAACCGGCAGAGCCAGCATCAGTCCTTTCAGCACTTTGTTCAGTTGCATTTCTTTGATTCCTATATAACTAATTATTTATTATCACAGATACGGAGACCAGGCAGGGAATTTGACCTGTCCATCAGTCGCCGGAAGACGCGCTTTGAAACGCCCATCTGTAGAAACCAGATTCAGCACGGATCCCATCCCCTGAGAAGAGCTGTAGATAACCATAGTGCCGTTAGGTGCCAGACTTGGCGTTTCATCCAGGAACGTTGACGACAGAACTTGTACGCCACCCGCTACCAGATCTTGTTTGGCAATGTGTTGCTGACCGTTGGCCGAGCTCACCATTACCATAAATTTACCGTCAGAACTCACGTCTGCGTCCTGGTTCTGATTACCTTCCCAGGAAATACGCTGCGGAGCGCCGCCGTTAATACCAACTTTATACACCTGCGGACGACCGGCCTGGTCAGAAGTGAAGGCCAGGGTCTGACTGTCCGGGAACCAGCTTGGTTCGGTGTTGTTGCTGCGACCGTTGGTCACCTGACGGATCTGGCCAGAGCCGATATCCATCACGTACAGGTTCAGGCTACCGGTTTTAGACAGGGCAAACGCCAGTTTGCTGCCATCCGGAGAGAATGACGGTGCACCGTTGTGCTGCGGGAAAGAAGCAACCTGACGCACAGCGCCGTTGGCCAGCGTCTGGATAACCAGCGCAGAGCGACCGCTTTCGAAGGTAACGTAAGCCAGTTTAGAACCATCCGGAGACCATGCCGGTGACATCAGCGGCTGCGGTGAACGGTGAACCACAAACTGGTTGTAACCATCGTAGTCAGAGACGCGCAGTTCATACGGGAACTGACCGCCGTTGGTCTGAACGACGTAGGCGATACGGGTACGGAACGCCCCTTTGATACCGGTCAGCTTCTCGAACACTTCGTCACTGGCAGTATGGCCGGCATAACGCAGCCATTGCTTGTTC
The DNA here is from genome assembly GCF_003634235.1 of Yokenella regensburgei. Lineage (NCBI taxonomy): Bacteria > Pseudomonadati > Pseudomonadota > Gammaproteobacteria > Enterobacterales > Enterobacteriaceae > Yokenella > Yokenella regensburgei. The sequence continues at coordinate 2,118,484 of NZ_RBIZ01000003.1, forward strand.
ACTTTGTAAGAGTTCTGTGCCAGCACGGTTCCCGGAGCACCACCGGTGTCGACCAGTTGATAGGCAACGGTATATGAGCCATCCGGGTTAGGCGTAACCTGCCCTACCACAACAGCATCGATACCCAGCGCAGACCAGGCAGCTGGCTGAACTTCCTGTGCGGAACCCGGCTGCTGTGGCAGACGAGAACGATCCAGCGGGTTAAACTTGCCGCTGTTGCGCAGGTCGGCTGCAACAATGCCGCCGATATCTTCAGGTGCCGCACCCGGGCCCGCCCATTTAAAAGGCGCAACGCCGATTGGGCGTGCCGAGTCCACCCCTTGGGTAATCTCGATACGTACTTCTGCGTGCAGCACTGCCGCCCACAGCATCAGAAAACTTAACGCTACTCGTAATGCCTGCTTCATCATATCTCCCTTATCCAGGCGGAAAGCCCACGATAATTTAGCAGAATGTTAACAAACTCAAATACACAAAACTACCAAAACCCTGAGACTACCGTAGTTTGTTTTTCCCCGTTTGCACGGGGAAAATGCCACTTAAGGTTTGAAGTCCAGCGGTGCGTTTTTAAAGACTTCGTAAACTGCCTGTGAAGGCGGTTTCGGGATCTTCGCCTGTCGTGCTGCTGCCAACGCTGCGCTACACAGTGCCGGGTCGCCGCCTTCAGACTGAATATCTAACAACATGCCATCTGGTGCCAGTTTAATTCTGAGCGTACAAACCTTACCTGCATATGACGAGGAGTCGTAGAAACGGCTTTCAATTGCCGATTTAATCTGCCCCGCATAGTTGCTGATATCTGCCCCGGAAGCGCCATTATTCTTAGTGTTACCACTTCCCGCTGGAGAAGCATGGTTTCCTTTTGCTCCGCCACCGGTTTTCGGCGCATTCTTACCTGAGCTAAGATCGCCCAGCAGGTCGTCAACGCCAGAGGCTTCGGCTGCAGCCGCCTTCTTCGCTGCAGCAGCTTTCTTCGCGGCAGCGGCTTTGGCAGCCTTATCCGCAGCGGCCTTCTCAGCGGCAGCAGCTTTATCTGCGGCAGCTTTTTCGGCGGCGGCTTTTTCTGCGGCAGCGGCTTTAGCGGCCGCCTTCTCAGCGGCTTTTTCAGCAGCGGCAGCTTTCTCAGCTGCGGCTTTTTCTGCCACAGCCTTCTTCGCCGCCTCAGCAGCAGCCTTCTTCTCGGCATCCTGCTGCGCTTTTTTCGCGGCTTCTGCTTCGGCTTTCTTCTGGGCGTCAGCAGCGGCTTTGGCAGCTTCTACTTCAGCCGCTTTCTTCGCCAGCGCAGCCGCTTTGGCGGCATCGGCTTCCGCTTTTTTCTGTGCATCAGCAGCGGCTTTTTTCGCGGCTTCAGCCGCAGCTTTTGCTTCAGCATCGGCTTTGGCTTTAGCATCGGCAGCCGCTTTCGCAGCGGTTTCTTCCGCCTGCTTCTGCGCCTGTTTTGCTTCTTCCTGGGCCTGCTTCGCATCCTGCTGCGCCTGCAGACGCTCTTTTTCCATCTGCTTCAGACGTTCCTGCTCGGCGGCCTGCTGCTCGCGCATCTCTTCCGCCTGCTGTTGCGCCTGTTTTTCACGCTGCTCTTCCGCGCGTTTGGCGCTGGCCTGTTGCTGCTGCTGACGGTTGTAGTTCTGAACAACCGCACCAGGATCAACCATGACCGCGTCAATGGACGAACCACCACCACCGCCTGCGGAAGCATCTATATGCTCATCGAACGAACTCCAGATCAGCAGTGCGATCAGAATGATATGCAGCACAACTGAAATGATGATCGCGCGTTTTAGCTTGTCGTTTTGTTCGGTTGCCTTCGACACTATCGGTTCCCAAAAACTATGTACCTGTTGTGAATGCGGATCAAATCGGCTGCGTCATCAGACCAACAGATTTAACACCAGCACTGTGTAACAGGTTCAGCGCTTTAATAATTTCATCGTACGGCACATCTTTTGCGCCACCGATCAAGAAGACCGTTTTCGGATTCGCCTGCAGACGACGCTGCGCTTCGGCTACAACCTGCTCAGGCGGCAGCTGCGGCATCTTCTCCTGACCAACGTTCACGCTGTACTGCCCTACCCCGGAAACCTCAACGATCACCGGCGGTTCGTCATTACTGCTGACCGTTTGCGAATCCGTTGCATCCGGCAGATCAACCTCAACGCTCTGAGTGATAATTGGTGCCGTCGCCATAAAGATAAGCAGCAACACCAACAACACATCCAGCAGCGGAACGATGTTGATCTCGGACTTCAGTTCGCGACGTCCGCGTCCACGTGCTCTGGCCATGGATTACCCCTTGTTGCTCTCGCTAGTGGTAAACGCCTGACGATGCAGAATCGCGGTGAACTCTTCCATAAAGTTGTCGTAGTTCAGTTCCAGCTTGTTCACTCGCTGGTTAAGGCGGTTGTACGCCATAACAGCAGGGATCGCCGCAAACAGACCGATAGCCGTTGCGATCAGCGCTTCGGCGATGCCCGGTGCAACCATCTGCAGAGTGGCCTGTTTTACCGCACCCAGCGCGATAAAGGCGTGCATGATCCCCCACACGGTACCAAACAGACCGATATACGGGCTGATAGAACCCACGGTGCCGAGGAACGGAATATGGTTTTCCAGGGTTTCGAGCTCGCGATTCATGGAGATACGCATCGCACGCGAAGCCCCTTCGACAATCGCTTCCGGTGCATGGCTGTTCGCCCGGTGTAGTCGGGCAAACTCTTTAAAGCCGCTATAGAAGATCTGCTCGGAACCGGTCAGATTATCGCGACGCCCCTGACTTTCCTGATACAGACGGGAAAGTTCGATACCGGACCAGAACTTGTCTTCAAACGCCTCAGCCTCACGTCCTGCTGCATTAAGAATGCGCGTACGCTGGATGATGATGGCCCAGGATGCGATTGAAAAACCAATCAAAATCAACATGATAAGTTTAACCAGAAGGCTAGCCTTCAGGAACAAATCAAGGATATTCATGTCAGTCACTGCTTAAACTCCGCGACAATAGACTTGGGAAGCGCACGAGGCTTCATTATGAGTGGATCAACACAGACAATCAGAACCTCAGCCTCGTTCAGCACCTGATTCTCCGCGTTGACGATGCGCTGCGTGAAAACCAGCGAGGTGCCACGCATCGATGTTATTTCCGTTTGGACTTCGAGCATGTCGTCGAGTCTGGCGGGTACAAAATACTCCAGCGTCATTTTGCGTACCACGAAGGCTACGCGCTCCGCCAACAGAACCTGCTGGCTAAAGTGATGGTGGCGCAGCATCTCGGTCCGTGCTCTTTCATAGAAAGCAACATAGCTGGCGTGGTAAACCACACCACCGGCATCCGTGTCTTCATAGTAGACGCGTACCGGCCATCGAAATAGCGTTGTGTTCACTTTACATCCCGGTAATGCAAAAAAGTTTAGAGCTTTCAAACTTCGCTACTATACGCGCGGTCAAGAGGGTTTGGAATGGGTGTAGGTAAACGGAGAGTAAATTTTTATGGGCTTACGCAAGCCCATATCATTAAAGGAACATTCTTAATCAGGCGAAAAAGAATAGCAGACCGGCGAGCAGAACGAGATCGGCGAGCAACGGGCAGAAAATGCCCTGCCAAAGTACAGCTTTCGGACGGAAGCCAACGCCGTGAATCACACCGGCACAGACGGCCCACATCAGCAGAAAACCGTGCCAGATTTCAAGTTCACTGGTCTTTGCCGCAAAGCGTGACGGGTCCCAGAAAATGCACCCCGCCAGCACCAGCGCCATCAGTAAGGAAAGGGCCCTTAACGGGCCCTTGTCCATTACCGCATACAGAGTTGCGATAATCTTATTCATCAGCTCTCTTTCTGCCCTGCCTCAACGTGTTCGAGGGCCAGTGCAGTGATTATCCCAAAGGCGCAAGCCAGAAGCGTCCCCAAAATCCATGCGAAGTACCACATATTTTGCTCCTTACTTAGTACAGAGAGTGGGTGTTGCTTTCAATGTCTTGCTTAGTGATACGACCGAACATCTTCCAGTAACACCAGGTGGTGTAGGCAAGAATAATCGGTACGAACACCGCAGCAACATAGGTCATCAGGTTCAGCGTCAGCTGGCTGGACGTTGCATCCCACATGGTCAGGCTCGCGTTCATCATCGTGCTTGAAGGCATCACGAACGGGAACATCGCGATACCAGCGGTCAGAATGATGCAGGCCAGAGTCAGCGAGGAGAACAGGAATGCCCACGCACCTTTATCTGCTTTAGTACACAGAATAGTCAGCAGCGGCAACACCACGCCCAGTGCAGGAATAGCCCACAGCGCCGGGATGTTGTTGAAGTTGGTCATCCAGGCACCCGCTTCACGCACCACTTCTTTGGTCAGCGGATTAGACGGCGCGGTATGATCCATCGCAGACTTGATCACATAACCATCGATACCGTAGTACACCCAGACGCCCGCCAGGGCGAAGCACACCAGGGTAACCAGTGCAGCAACCTGCGAGGTAGTACGAGTACGCAGGTGCAGTTCGCCCACGGTACGCATCTGCAGATAGGTCGCGCCCTGAGTCAGGATCATCGCCGCACTGACGATACCCGCCAGCAGGCCGAACGGGTTCAGCAGTTGGAAGAAGTTGCCGGTGTAGTACAGACGCATGTACTCGTCTACGTGGAACGGTACACCCTGCAGCAGGTTGCCGAAGGCCACGCCGATAACCAGCGGCGGCACAAAGCTACCTACGAAGATGCCCCAGTCCCACATGTTACGCCAGCGGGTGTCTTCAATCTTGGAACGGTAGTCGAAACCTACCGGACGGAAGAACAACGCGGCCAGCACCAGCACCATCGCCACATAGAAGCCGGAGAACGCAGCGGCGTAGACCATCGGCCAGGCAGCAAACAGCGCGCCGCCGGCGGTGATGAGCCACACCTGGTTACCGTCCCAGTGCGGAGCGATAGAGTTAATCATGATTCGACGCTCGGTGTCATTGCGACCGAGGAAACGGGTGAGCATGCCCACCCCCATGTCGAAGCCATCAGCGACCGCAAAACCAATCAGCAGAATACCGATCAGCAGCCACCAGATAAAACGCAATACTTCATAATCGATCATTTGACGACTCCTGTCTTAGCGTGCCGGCTGAGTAGTCGCAGTGGACTGCTCGTAGTGATAGCGACCGGTTTTCAGGCTGCTCGGGCCGAGGCGCGCGAACTTGAACATCAGGAACAGTTCAGCCACCAGGAACAGGGTATACAGACCGCAAATCAGCACCATTGAGAAGATGAGATCGCCTGCCGTCAGTGACGAGTTCGCCACCGCGGTAGGTAACACCTCACCAATCGCCCACGGCTGACGGCCGTACTCTGCAACAAACCAGCCTGATTCAATAGCAATCCACGGCAGCGGAATCGAGTACATCGCAACACGCAGCAGCCATTTTTTCTTACCAATGCCGTTACGAATCACCGTCCAGAAGGAGGCTGCGATAATCAACAGCATCAGCACACCACACGCCACCATGATACGGAAGGCGAAGTACAGCGGTGCAACACGCGGGATAGAGTCTTTTGTTGCCTGCTGGATTTGGGCTTCCGTCGCGTCAGAGACGTTCGGGGTATAGCGTTTCAGCAGCAGACCGTAACCCAGATCTTTCTTCACATGGTTGAACTGGTCACGCACCGCCTGATCGGTAGAGCCGGAACGCAGCTGCTCGAGCAGCGCATAGGCTTTCATACCGTTACGGATACGTTCTTCATGCTGCACCATCAGTTCTTTCAGGCCAGTAACCTGCTTGTCGACGGAGCGGGTAGCAATGATGCCCAGTGCATACGGGATCTGGATCTGGAAGTGGTTTTTCTGTGCATCCTGGTCAGGAATACCAAACAGCGTAAAGGATGCCGGAGCCGGTTGGGTTTCCCATTCCGCTTCGATAGCAGCCAGTTTGGTTTTCTGCACGTCACCCATTTCGTAACCGGATTCATCACCCAGTACGATAACGGAGAGGATTGCCGCCATGCCGAAGCTTGCAGCGATAGCAAAGGAGCGTTTTGCGAAGGCGAAGTCACGACCGCGCAGCATGTAGTAAGAGCTGATGCCCAGTACAAACATCGCGCCGCAGACGTAGCCAGAAGCCACGGTGTGAACGAATTTAACCTGAGCAACCGGGTTCAGAACCAGTTCAGCAAAGCTGACCATTTCCATACGCATGGTTTCGAAGTTGAAATCCGATGCGATAGGGTTCTGCATCCAGCCGTTTGCCACAAGGATCCACAACGCAGAAAGGTTGGAGCCCAGTGCAACCAGCCAGGTTACCGCCATGTGCTGGACTTTACCCAGACGGTCCCAACCGAAGAAGAACAGACCTACAAAGGTGGATTCGAGGAAGAAAGCCATCAAACCTTCAATGGCCAGCGGCGCACCGAAGATGTCCCCTACATAGTGAGAGTAGTAAGACCAGTTAGTCCCGAACTGGAACTCCATGGTCAAACCGGTGGCAACCCCCAGAGCAAAGTTGATACCAAACAACTTGCCCCAGAATTTTGTCATATCTTTATAAATCTGTTTGCCGGAAAGGACGTAGACCGTTTCCATGATGGCCAGCAGGAACGCCATACCGAGCGTTAGTGGCACAAACAGGAAGTGGTACATCGCGGTCAAGGCAAACTGTAAGCGCGACAGTTCGACTATATCTAACATCATGACTCCTTGCTCATCGCATGAAGACTCCGAGATTGAACCTCGTTAGAGAAGGTTCAAACACATGCCCCAATACAAATTTATTTGCTCCCCTGCCCCGTTGCTGTTTCGACATAAGAGGAAACGGCCATGAGCAAAAGTTACAAATACGTTAAGAAAAAACCCAAATTGATCCCTCGATTATATTACGCCGCAAAGTCCTTACAATAAACAGGTTTTTATTGTATTAGATTTACGTTTTTCGACAGTGATCAATTTATAGCTAAAATGCTACATTCCGACCAGTTTGATCTGCGACAATTTAACGCTATTGCTATGTTTTTTCCAAGGATTACATGTTGATTTAAATCAATTTTACATCACATTGTTAATTGTGTATGTGATTAATAAGTCATGGTAAATTTGATGTTAAAAACATGTTCATTGCGTGATATGCGTGGTTACTAATTAAGGTGAAAATAGTATCCCGCGTCATTTTTGTTTACCTGTTGCAGCCCTGAGAAATCGCGGTCACCGATCTAAATAATCGTAGTGCGTTCAGTGTAATTTTCCACATGCTTCACCGACAGCGCTGTTTATTACATTTAATTTACTTTAATAACCTTAAAAATTAACACACTGCGTATATTTCAGGCATAAAAAAGGCCGCTTTGCAGCGGCCAACCATGTCGAAATCGGACATATAAAGCTCCCCGCTCGGGGAGCAGAGAGGATTACCCAATGATGGATTTCAGTGCTTCGCCGATATCAGCGAGGCTACGGACGGTTTTCACACCGGCCGCTTCAAGTGCTGCGAATTTCTCATCAGCGGTACCTTTACCACCGGCGATGATGGCACCCGCGTGGCCCATACGCTTGCCTTTCGGCGCGGTAACACCAGCGATGTAGCCAACCACCGGTTTGGTCACGTGATCTTTGATGTAGGCTGCCGCTTCTTCTTCCGCGCTACCGCCAATCTCACCGATCATGACAATCGCTTCGGTCTGCGGATCTTCCTGGAACAGTTTCAGGATATCGATGAAGTTAGAGCCTGGGATCGGGTCACCGCCGATACCGACACAGGTAGACTGACCAAAGCCGTAGTCGGTGGTCTGTTTCACTGCTTCATAGGTCAGCGTACCGGAACGGGAAACGATACCCACTTTGCCCGGCTTATGAATGTGGCCCGGCATGATACCGATTTTGCACGCGCCCGGGGTGATAACGCCTGGGCAGTTCGGGCCGATCATGCGCACACCGGCTTCGTCCAGCTTCATTTTCACGGTCAGCATATCCAGCGTCGGGATACCTTCAGTGATCGTGATAATCAGTTTGATGCCCGCATCGATAGCTTCGAGGATGGAATCTTTGCAGAACGGAGCCGGAACATAGATAACGGTCGCAGTAGCGCCGGTGGTTTCTACGGCTTCACGCACGGTGTTGAACACCGGCAGGCCGAGATGCGTGGTGCCGCCTTTGCCTGGCGTTACACCGCCAACCATCTGAGTACCGTAAGCGATCGCCTGCTCGGAGTGGAACGTCCCCTGGCTACCAGTGAAGCCCTGGCAGATAACCTTGGTGTTTTTATCGATTAAAATGGACATTATTTCCCCTCCACTGCGGCAACTACCTGCTGAGCGGCATCCGTCAGACTTTTCGCTGCAATAATATTCAGGCCGCTGTCAGCCAGTTTTTTCGCACCCAGTTCGGCGTTGTTACCTTCCAGACGCACCACTACCGGCACGTTAACGCCCACTTCTTCTACTGCACCGATAATACCGTCTGCGATCAGGTCGCAGCGCACGATGCCGCCGAAGATGTTAACCAGAACGGCTTTCACATTGTCATCGGAGAGGATGATTTTGAACGCTTCGGTCACGCGCTCTTTGGTTGCGCCGCCGCCCACGTCGAGGAAGTTTGCCGGTTCGCCACCGTGCAGTTTAACGATGTCCATGGTGCCCATTGCCAGGCCCGCACCGTTAACCATGCAGCCGATGTTGCCGTCGAGCGCAACGTAGTTCAGTTCCCACTGCGCAGCCTGCGCTTCGCGCGGATCTTCCTGAGACTGGTCGCGCATTTCACGCAGTTCCGGCTGGCGGAACAGGGCGTTGCCGTCAGCACCCAGTTTGCCATCGAGGCAGATAAGGTCGCCCTGACGGGTGATCACCAGCGGGTTGATTTCGATCAGCGCCAGATCGCGCTCAAGGAAGATGTTCGCCAGACCCATGAAAATTTTGGTGAACTGCTGAACCTGCTTACCTTCCAGACCCAGTTTGAACGCCAGCTCACGACCCTGGTACGGCATCGGGCCAGTCAGCGGATCCAGAGCAACTTTGTGGATCAGGTGCGGCGTTTCTTCCGCCACTTTTTCGATTTCCACGCCACCTTCGGTAGACGCCATGAACACTACGCGACGAGAGCTACGGTCAACAACGGCGCCCAGGTACAGTTCTTTATCGATATCGGTCGCAGCTTCTACCAGGATCTGGTGAACCGGCTGGCCGTTCGCATCTGTCTGGTAGGTCACCAGGCGTTTGCCCAGCCAGTGCTCAGCAAAAGCACGGATCTCTTCTTTGCTCTTAACGACCTTCACACCGCCAGCTTTACCGCGGCCACCAGCGTGAACCTGACATTTAACAACCCATGGGCCGGTACCAATTTTAGACGCGGCTTCTTCAGCTTCGCGCGGGGTGGTACAAGCGTAGCCGACCGGAGCAGGTAAACCGTAGCGGGCAAACAGTTGTTTTGCCTGGTATTCATGTAAGTTCATGCGTTCTATCCACTTTTCAGATAATCGTTATCATTTTACCTCCAGGCCGCGGACGGCCTGGAGGACAGGTGATACAGAGAAACTACACGTCCAGCAGCAGACGAGTCGGGTCTTCCAGCAGCTCTTTAATGGCCACCAGGAAGCCTACGGACTCGCGGCCGTCGATCAGACGGTGATCGTAGGACAGCGCCAGATACATCATCGGCAGGATCACGACCTGACCATTCACCGCCATCGGTCGGTCTTTGATCGCGTGCATCCCGAGGATGGCGCTCTGCGGCGGGTTGATGATTGGGGTAGACATCAGGGAACCGAACACGCCGCCGTTGGTAATGGTGAAGTTACCACCGGTCAGGTCTTCTACAGTCAGTTTGCCGTCACGGCCTTTCACCGCCAGCTCTTTGATATTTTTCTCGATGTCGGCCATACCCAGCAGATCAACGTCACGCAGAACCGGGGTTACCAGGCCGCGCGGGGTAGATACCGCCATGCTGACATCGAAGTAGTTGTGGTACACCACATCGTCGCCATCGATAGAAGCGTTCACTTCCGGGTAGCGTTTCAGCGCTTCAACAACCGCTTTCACGTAGAAGGACATAAAGCCCAGACGGATACCGTGGCGTTTTTCGAACGCATCACCGTACTGCTTACGCAGGTCCATGATTGGCTTCATGTTGACTTCGTTGAAGGTGGTCAGCATCGCGGTGGAGTTTTTCGCTTCCAGCAGACGCTCAGCCACACGCTTACGCAGACGAGTCATCGGTACGCGTTTTTCAGAACGGCCAGTCAGCGGCGCAACCGGTGCAGCAGCAGCGGCCGGTGCTTTGCTTTCTTTCTTCGCAGGGGCGCTCGCCAGATGTTTTTCCACATCTTCACGCGTCAGACGGCCACCGACACCAGTGCCTTTAATCGCGCTGGCTTCGAGATTGTGCTCGCCGAGCAGGCGACGAATCGCCGGGCTCAGGGCATCGTTAGTCTGCTCTTCCAGAGAGGCCTGCTGGCGCTGTGCCGGCGTCGACTCTTTAGCATCCACTTTCGCACTGGAGGCTTTACCCGCGCTGTTACCTTCACGCAGGCGACCGAGGATCTGACGTGAAGTCACGGTGGTGCCTTCGTCTTCCAGAACCGCATCCAGAATACCGTCCGCCGACGCCGGTACTTCCAGTACCACTTTGTCAGTTTCGATTTCTACCAGCACTTCATCACGGGTTACCGCATCGCCCGGCTTTTTATGCCAGGTGGCAACAGTTGCATCGGCAACGGATTCAGGCAGGTCAGGAACAAGAATATCTACGCTACTCATTATTTATCCTTTAATTAATCGACGTTCAGCGCGTCATTAACCAGATCTTGTTGTTGCTTCTGGTGAACGGACATATACCCTACCGCCGGAGAGGCGGAGGCCGGACGACCTGCGTAACGCAGGGCAGATCCAAATGGGATGACTTCACGGAAATGATGCTGGCTGCAGTACCATGCGCCCTGGTTGAGCGGCTCTTCCTGGCACCAGACAAAATCATGTACGTGAGCATACGGTTTCAGCGCATCCTGTACCGCCTGGTGCGGGAACGGATACAGCTGTTCGATGCGCACAATGGCAACATCTTTCTGATCGTTTTTGCGACGCTGTTCCAGCAGGTCGTAGTACACCTTACCAGAGCACAGCACCACGCGTTTAACCGCCTGCGGATCCAAATCGTCAATCTCGCCGATTGCCGGTTCGAAGGTCCCGTTAGCCAGTTCATCAAGGGTAGACACCGCCAGCGGATGACGCAGCAGCGATTTCGGTGACATGACTACCAGCGGACGACGCATACCGCGCAGCGCCTGACGACGCAGCATGTGGTAAACCTGCGCCGGAGTCGATGGTACGCATACCTGCATGTTCTGCTCAGCGCAGAGCTGCAGATAACGTTCCAGACGCGCGGAGGAGTGCTCCGGACCCTGGCCTTCATAGCCGTGCGGCAGCAGCATCACCAGGCCACACATACGGCCCCATTTCTGCTCGCCGGAGCTGATGAACTGGTCGATAACCACCTGAGCACCGTTGGCGAAGTCACCAAACTGTGCTTCCCAGATAGTCAGGGTGCGCGGCTCAGCGGTAGCGTAGCCGTATTCGAACGCCAGTACCGCTTCTTCAGACAGTACGGAGTCCCAGACTTTAAATTCGCCCTGCCCGTTATGCACGTGGTGCAGCGGGGTGTAGGTAGAACCATTGGCCTGGTTATGGATAACCGCATGACGGTGGAAGAAAGTACCACGGCCGGAGTCTTCACCGGACAGACGGACGTCGACACCTTCATCAACCAGCGTTGCATACGCCAGGTTTTCTGCACCACCCCAGTCGAACAGCTTCTCGCCGGAGGCCATCAGTTGACGATCGCCGTAGATCTTCTCTACGCGAGACTGCATTTCGATGGTTTCCGGCACCGTGCTGATGCGCTTGGCCAGCTCCTGCAGACGCTTCATTTCAACTTTGTTCGGGTAGCTCTCATCCCACTCGTGGTTGAGGTACGGCGACCAGGTGATGGAGTGCAGGTTCATCTGACGCCACTCTTTCACCACACACTCGCCCGCATCCAGCGCGTCGCGGTAAAGATTGACCAGCTCGGTCGCATCTTCAAGCGTCGTCACTTTGTTCTGCTCCAGCTTGTCAGCATAGATCTTACGCGGCGTCGGGTGCTTTTTGATTTTCTGGTACATCAGCGGCTGGGTTGCGCTCGGCTCGTCGGCTTCGTTGTGGCCGTGACGGCGGTAGCACACCAGGTCGATGAAAACATCACGTTTAAAGGTGTTACGGAAGTCCAGCGCCAGGCGGGTCACAAACGCCACCGCTTCCGGGTCATCCGCGTTGACGTGGAAAATGGGCGCCATCACCATCTTACCGATATCGGTACAGTACGGCGTAGAGCGAGCATCCAGCGGATTAGAGGTGGTGAAGCCCACCTGGTTATTGATGACGATACGTACGGTACCGCCCACTTCATAACCACGCGCTTTCGACATGTTCAGGGTTTCCTGAACCACGCCCTGACCGGTTACCGCGGCATCACCATGAATCGTGATTGGCAGCACCATGTTGCTGGTCGGGTTGTCGAGTCTGTCCAGACGCGCACGTACGGAGCCGATAACCACCGGGCTCACGATCTCCAGATGCGACGGGTTGAACGCCAGCGCCAGGTGAACCAGGCCACCGTCGGTTTCGAAATCGGAAGAGAAGCCCATGTGGTACTTCACGTCACCGGTGCCGAGGTGCTCTTTATGTTTACCCGCGAATTCGTCGAACAGATCCTGCGGTTTTTTACCCAGCACGTTGATGAGCACGTTCAGACGACCACGGTGGGCCATCCCCAGTACCACTTCACGAGTGCCGCTGTTGCCCGCGTGACGAATCATCTCTTTGAGCATCGGTACCAGCGCATCGCCGCCTTCCAGCGAGAAACGCTTCGCGCCCGGGAATTTCGCGCCCAGATAACGCTCAAGGCCTTCCGCTGCGGTCAGTTCGCTCAGGAAGCGCTTTTTCTCGTCTGTGGTAAAGCTCGCCTGCCCCATCACCGATTCAATGCGCTGCTGGATCCAGCGTTTTTCTTCGGTAGAAGTAATGTGCATGTATTCCGCACCGATGGAGCCGCCGTAGGTTTGCTTGAGCGCAGCAATCAAATCGCCGAGCTTCATGGTGTCTTTGCCGATAGCAAAAGAGCCGACGTTAAAACTTTCCTGAAGATCAGCTTCGGTCAAATCGTGGAACGCAGGTTCCAGATCGGCCACGGTCTCCTGTTTCCACAGGCCAAGCGGATCGAGATTCGCTGCCTGATGCCCACGGAAACGCCAGGCGTTGATAAGCTGCAGGACTTTAACCTGCTTCGCATTGGTGTCAGGGTCGGAAATCGAGGAAGAGTAACGCGAGGCATCCTTCGCCAGACGACGGAAATAATCACGCGTGGTTGAATGGAATTGATCCGGTTTAACTCCGGTGCCAGGCAGTTGCTGGAACATCGAACGCCAGTTGGCGTCAACAGAGTCAGGGTCGGTTAAGAAGTCTTCATAGAGCTGTTCTATCCAGCTCTGGTTCGCACCAGAGAGGTAAGAAGAGTCCAGCCAGGCTTTCATTGCGCCGTTCTGCATCGTGATCCCTTAAGCATTTCATGCTTATTTCGCCGTAGAAACTACCACGCACACTCTGTGTACGTGCCGGGGTTCACCTGCGAGCTCTTCTCTATGTAGTGGCTCGCGAAGGAACCTTTAAAAACTGTCATTCAATGGGGCAGTTTTTAGAGGTTTCCTGTCTCTAATGCTGGTGGCTCTTGTAGGCCGGATAAGACGTTGACGTCGCATCCGGCATTTTGCCTGATGCGCTACGCTTATCAGGCCTACAGGCCACCACCGTTAAAACTACTTACGCACTGCGTTGCAACAGCATCGACTTAATATGGCCGATGGCGCGCGTCGGGTTCAGCCCTTTCGGACATACACTGACGCAGTTCATAATGCTATGGCAGCGGAATACGCTGAAAGCATCACTCAGTCCTTCCAGTCGGCTGTCGGTTTCGGTATCGCGGCTATCAATCAGGAAACGATACGCGGCGAGCAGGCCGGCCGGACCGATAAATTTGTCTGGATTCCACCAGAACGACGGGCAGGACGTTGAACAGCACGCACACAGAATACATTCATACAGGCCGTCCAGTTTTTCACGCTGCTCCGGTGATTGTAAATGCTCTCGTGCGGGTGGATTTTGTCCATTATTCAACAAGTAAGGCTTAATCTTCTCATATTGAGCATAGAATTGCCCCATGTCCACCACCAAATCGCGGACCACCGGCAGGCCCGGCAGTGGACGGATTACAATTTTCTTACCCGGCTGGTTCAGCGCCGAAATCGGCGTGATACATGCCAGGCCATTTTTACCGTTCATGTTCAGGCCATCAGAACCACACACGCCTTCACGGCATGAGCGGCGGAACGCGAGCGTTGGGTCTTTCTCTTTGAGCTGGATTAACGCATCCAGCAGCATCATGTCGCGCCCTTCTTCCGCTTCCAGGGTGTAATCCTGCATGCGCGGAGCATCGTCTACGTCCGGGTTATAGCGATAAACTGAAAATTCTAGTTTCATTGTCCTGTCTCCGCATTAGTAAGTACGAATTTTCGGCGGGAACGCCGGACGCAGTTTCGGTTCCATATTGACGCTACGACGCGTCATGGATTCCGACTCTGGCAGATACAGGGAATGGCACAGCCAGTTTTCGTCATCACGATCCGGGAAGTCGAAGCGGCTATGCGCGCCACGGCTTTCGGTACGGAAGTTGGCAGAAACAGCGGTGGCATACGCCGTTTCCATCAGGTTATCCAGCTCCAGACACTCAACGCGCTGGGTGTTGAACTCACTGGAAGTGTCATCAAGACGCGCATTTTTCAGGCGTTCGCGAATCGCTTTCAGCTGCTCAAGCCCTTTCGCCATCGCATCACCTTCACGGAATACCGAGAAGTTGTGCTGCATACACTCCTGCAGTGCTTTACGGATTTCTACCGGATCTTCGCCGTCACGATTGCCGTTCCAGCGGTTCAGACGCTCGAGAGAAGCATCGATTTCAGCTTCGGTTGCGTCCAGCAGGTCGCCCTGCTCGGCAATCGATTCCTGCAGATGCAGACCCACCGCACGACCAAACACCACCAGGTCAAGCAGAGAGTTACCACCCAGACGGTTGGCACCATGTACCGATACACAGGCAATTTCGCCGACGGCGAACAGGCCCGGGATAACCACGTCTTCGCCCTGCTCGTTCACGGTCAGCGCCTGGCCGGTTACTTTGGTCGGAATACCGCCCATCATGTAGTGGCAGGTCGGGATAACCGGAATTGGCTCTTTCACCGGGTCGACGTGCGCAAAGGTGCGAGACAGTTCGAGAATGCCCGGCAGACGGGATTCCAGCACTTCTTTGCCCAGATGGTCGAGTTTCAGTTTGGCATGCGGGCCCCACGGACCATCGCAACCACGACCTTCACGGATTTCGATCATGATGGAACGCGCCACCACGTCACGACCCGCCAGGTCTTTCGCATTCGGGGCATAACGCTCCATGAAGCGCTCGCCGTGTTTGTTCAGCAGGTAGCCACCTTCACCACGGCAGCCTTCTGTGACCAGAACGCCCGCACCGGCAATACCGGTTGGGTGGAACTGCCACATTTCCATATCCTGCACCGGCACGCCAGCGCGGATAGCCATACCGACACCGTCACCGGTGTTGATGTGGGCGTTGGTAGTCGACTGGTAGATACGACCGGCACCGCCGGTTGCCAGCACGGTCGCACGGGCTTTGAAGTACACCACTTCGCCGGTTTCAATACACAGCGCGGTACAACCCACCACGGCGCCATCGGCGTTTTTCACCAGATCCAGCGCATACCACTCAGAGAAAATAGTGGTGTGGTTTTTCAGGTTCTGCTGATACAGCGTGTGCAACAGGGCGTGGCCGGTACGGTCAGCCGCTGCCGCAGTACGTGCCGCCTGCTCGCCGCCGAAGTTTTTCGACTGGCCGCCAAACGGACGCTGATAGATAGTGCCATCTTCGAGGCGCGAGAACGGCAGACCCATGTGATCCAGCTCCAGAATCGCTTCCGGACCAGTTTTACACATATATTCGATGGCATCCTGATCGCCAATGTAGTCTGACCCCTTCACGGTGTCATACATGTGCCATTCCCAGTTATCTTCATGGGTATTACCGAGCGCTACGGTGATGCCACCCTGCGCGGATACGGTATGGGAACGGGTAGGGAAAACTTTGGAAAGCAGCGCACAGGTCTGGCCGCTTTGGGAGATTTGCAGCGCGGCACGCATACCCGCGCCACCGGCTCCAATCACAACAGCATCAAATTCTCTGACTGGCAGTTTCATTACACACCCCACACCACAACAAATCCATAAATGACGTAAACCACCAGCGCTACAACGATAGCCAGTTGCAGAACCAGACGAACAGCCAGTGGTTTAACGTAGTCGGTCAACACCTGCCACATGCCGATCCAGGCATGAATCAAGATGGAAAAGAGAGCCAGCAGGGTGAAGACTTTGGTGAAAGCGGAAGAGAAGAAACCCGTCCAGACTTCCCAGGTAAGCGTGCCGCTGGTCGCAAAGAACCCAATCATGTAGATGATGTAGAGGGTCAAGACGATTGCGGTAGCACGGACCAGGATGAAGTCATGTACGCCGTTGCGTCCTAGTGCTGAGGCGTTGCTTACCATACGAGGACTCCTGCGAGAAGTGAAAGCACGACAGTAATAACAAAAGAAATTTTGGCAGAGCGGATCCCAGATTCTAACGTCTCTTCCAGGTAACCGAAGTCCATCAGCAGATGGCGAACGCCGACAACGACGTGGTAGGCCAGTGCAGTGAGAATGCCCCACATGATGAACTTAACGAAGAAGCTGCTCATGATTGAGCTGGCGACGAGGAAACCTTCAGGGGAAGAGAGGCTGGTGCCCAGCAACCACAGCAGAATACCGACGGCCACAAAAGTGATCACACCGGAGACGCGATGGAGAATGGACGCTATCGCCGTTATTGGGAACCGGATCGTTGCGAGATCCAGATTGACAGGTCTTTGTTTTTTCACGTTTCTTATCATGAATAACGCCCACATGCTGTTCTTATTATCCTTCCTCCGGTCTGCGTGCGGGTCAAGCAGCGTCCTTTCTATAACTTAGCGTCATGTAAAAACGTCTCTTAAGGCGTAAGTACGACACAAAACAACGCTGGGTGGCTCGGGATTAGCAGGGTGTTCCGGAGACCTGGCGGCAGTATAGGACGTTCACAAAATCATTACAATTAACCTACATATAGTTTGTCGGGTTTTATGCGGAACAGTGATCGATATCACGATAACAACATTATTTTAAATTTTACTCAGCTGATTTGACAAATATTAAACATTATTGTTACAACCATCACTAGAAAAGTCATATAATGCGTAAAAGTTATGGGGACATACTCGCACCTGAAAATAAGTTATGTAACAGCGTGTCGGTATTGACCTCAGTAATCAGGACAGTTATTAGTGATAGACAGGTTTGAATAATACGGACTGCTAAGACCCTGATTTGCTGCTGTTTCGCTGTATAGAGATTCATTACCACTAAGCGCCCATTGCTCTGTACCCTGGTTACCCTCTGACGCAGAGCTGCGAGCCGAAAAAGAATCGGTAAGGTCGACATACAGTCTGAAAGCGAATCCGGCCCCGGCGGTCTTAAGCAATAAGGCGCTAAGGAGACTGTAATGGCTGATACAAAGGCAAAGCTCACTCTAAATGGTGACGCTGCTATCGAACTGGATGTGCTAAAGGGCACACTCGGCGAAGATGTTATTGATATCCGTACCCTCGGTTCCAAAGGGATGTTCACTTTCGACCCGGGTTTCACCTCTACCGCATCCTGCGAATCCAAGATCACCTTTATCGATGGTGACGAAGGCATCCTGCTGCATCGCGGTTTTCCTATCGACCAGTTAGCTACCGAGTCTAACTATCTCGAAGTGTGCTACATCCTGCTGAACGGTGAGAAACCGACTCAGGCCCAGTACGAAGAATTCAAAACCACCGTCACTCGTCACACCATGATCCATGAGCAGATCACCCGTCTGTTCCATGCGTTCCGTCGTGACTCTCACCCGATGGCGGTGATGTGCGGTATTACCGGCGCGCTGGCGGCGTTCTACCACGACTCTCTGGATGTGAATAACCCGCGTCACCGCGAGATTGCCGCATTCCGTCTGCTGTCTAAAATGCCAACCATGGCGGCGATGTGCTACAAGTATTCCATCGGTCAGCCGTTTGTTTATCCGCGCAACGATCTCTCCTACGCGGGTAACTTCCTGAACATGATGTTCTCTACGCCGTGCGAAGAGTATGTGGTGAACCCGGTTCTGGAACGTGCAATGGACCGCATCCTGATCCTGCACGCCGATCACGAACAGAACGCTTCCACCTCAACCGTGCGTACCGCCGGTTCTTCTGGTGCTAACCCGTTCGCCTGCATCGCGGCCGGTATTGCCTCCCTGTGGGGACCGGCTCACGGCGGCGCCAACGAAGCAGCACTGAAGATGCTGGAAGAAATCAGCTCCGTTGAGCACATTCCGGAATTCGTCCGTCGCGCGAAAGACAAGAACGACTCTTTCCGTCTGATGGGCTTTGGCCACCGCGTGTACAAAAACTACGACCCGCGCGCCACCGTAATGCGTGAAACCTGCCACGAAGTGCTGAAAGAGCTGGGTACCAAAGATGATCTGCTGGAAGTGGCGATGGAGCTGGAACACATCGCGCTGAACGACCCGTACTTCATCGAGAAGAAACTGTACCCGAACGTCGATTTCTA
This sequence comes from Yokenella regensburgei, assembly GCF_003634235.1. NCBI lineage: Bacteria > Pseudomonadati > Pseudomonadota > Gammaproteobacteria > Enterobacterales > Enterobacteriaceae > Yokenella > Yokenella regensburgei. Next base: position 2,137,260 of record NZ_RBIZ01000003.1, read on the forward strand.
CTCCGGTATCATTCTGAAAGCCATGGGCATTCCGTCTTCCATGTTCACCGTTATCTTCGCGATGGCGCGTACCGTGGGCTGGATTGCACACTGGAACGAAATGCATACCGAAGGCATGAAGATTGCTCGTCCGCGTCAGCTGTACACCGGCTACGACAAGCGTGAGTTCAAATCCGATCTGAAGAAGCGTTAATCCGCAAGATCTGACGGCTAACCCCTCCCCTTAGGGAGGGGTTAATTATTTCTGGCACTCCGGGCACCAGTAAAAGGGCCGGGATGACACTATCGTTTTCTCAATAACCCCCCCGCAGCGCTCACAGCGTTCTCCATCCCGATGAAACACCCTGAAGCGGAATAATGCCCCATGATGTTTATTGTCATCGACTTTGCCACGCGTCTGATATGAAAGACGTGGGATATCCAGCATCGCATGAGCCAGCACATCGAGCCTTCCTTCGCTGAGCTGCGACGCCTTGTGCTGTGGCGTGAGCTCTGCCTGCCAGAGGATCTCAACCCGCAGGTAGTTGCCGAGCCCTGCCAGGAACGCCTGGTCCAGCAGCAGACCACCAAACTGACGATGGCGAAACTTCGGCGACAGCAGGCGCGCTTTCACCTGCTCCACCGTCAGGCTCATATCGAGAACATCAGGCCCGACGCGCAGCAGGAACGGATGCACCGCCAGCTGCTCCGGGGTCAACATCTCAATATCGGAAGCGCTGTAGAGCAAAATCGCTTTGTTGGCGGTTTGTAACCGAACGCGCAGAACCCGCGTGGTCTGTGGCGTGTCTCCGGCATCCACTATTCGCCAGACGCCATAGAGCTGGTTGTGGCTGTAGAGCGTGAGTTGGTTAGAAAAATGGGTCAGCAGCGCTTTCCCCCGGGTTTCGAGCCGGGTAATACGCTTGCCGATAAGCTGTGATTCGAACGATTTTAACTGCGGAAAAGCAAACCAGACATCAGTCAATGGTTCGCCCTGGATAGCCGCCTCCAGGCTATCCGCCGCGCGACGGATCTCCGGGCCTTCAGGCATTGTTACATCCTTAGTGCTGCCTCATGCAGCAACGGTAATACCATTCTCAGCAAATGCCACCCGCAAACGACGGGCAAACGCCAGGGCATGCTCGCCGTCGCCATGCAGGCAAACGGTTTGCGCGTGCACAGGCGCCCAGCTACCGGTGATGCTCAGCACACGACCGTGCTGCACCATCTCCAGCGTTTGTGTGAGTGCCTTATCACTATCATCAATCAATGCCCCCGGCTGTGCGCGGGGGACCAGGCTGCCGTCCGCCTGATAGCCACGGTCGGCAAACACTTCTTCGTATGTCGCGAGGCCATAACGCTGCCCGGCAACAATCAGTTCACTCCCCGCAAGCCCTACCAGCCGCAGAGAAGGATCGAAATCATGCACCGCACGGGCAATGGCGTCAGCAAGTCGCGGAGTTTTCGCCGCCTGGTTGTACAGCATGCCGTGGGGTTTCACATGGCGCATGATACCGCCTTCCGCACGGGCAATCGCCGCCAGGGCGCCAATCTGGTACAGCGTTTGTGCGTACACCGTTTCCGGCGACAGATGCATTTCTGTACGACCAAAGTTTTCCCTATCCGGGAAGCTCGGGTGTGCCCCGATAGCCACGTCGTTTTTCAGCGCCTCACGCACACAAAAGCGCATGGTGTCGGCATCACCGGCATGAAAACCACAGGCGATATTGGCAGAGGAGACCAGCTGCAGCAGTTGCGCATCACTGGCCGCCCCTTCGCCAAGATCGGCGTTTAAATCAATCGTCTTCATCAAGTCGCCATGCCAGTTGTTCGAGGTAACGTTGCCGGTCGCTGCGCGCTTTCAACGCCTCTTCCAGCGAACAGGCCACAAAATGGATGGGCTGCCCGAGCGGAATTTGCGCCAGCTGGTAGAGATCGGCAGTAATAACGCAGGCAATGCGTGGGTATCCTCCGGTAGTCTGCGCATCGTTCATCAGCACAATCGGCTGGCCGTTGTGCGGCACCTGCACGACACCAGGCAGCAGACCGTGCGACAGCATTTCCCGCGAAGCCTCACGCACCAGCGGCTGTCCGCTCAGGCGGTAACCCATACGGTTACTCTGCGGGCTGAGCTGCCACGGCGAGCGCCAGAACGCGTCCTGAGAGGCTGTATCGAATTCCTGATACTCAGGTCCCGGCAGAGCTCGCAGCCAGTTACTGGTTGGCAGCTGCCTGACCCCTTTCGGCCTGCGGAAATCTCTTCTTGCCTGCCCCAGACCAAGCACGTCTCCGTCTACCAGTCTACGCCCTTCCATGCCACCGATCCCGACTTTCAGATCGGTGCTGCGCGACCCTAACACTCTCGGAACATCAATCCCTCCGGCAACGGCCAGATAACTGCGAATGCCGTAAAGCGGGCGCTTGAGCACCAGTTGCTGACCGGCACGGGCGAAGTGACGCCAGCCGCTCCAGACCGGTTCGCCGTCAAGGGTGGATTCGCAACCTGCGCCAGTCAGGGCAAACCAGCCATCCCGGGTAAATTCCACCGTCACCTGGCCCAGGGTCATTTCCAGACCCGCATCATCCGGGTGATTCCCTACCAGCAAATTGGCAGTGACTAATGAAAGGGTATCCAGCGCGCCGCAGTGGCTGACTCCTGACTGACGCAAACTAAAGCGTCCGGTATCCTGCACGGTGGTATACATTCCGGCACGGAGTATCTTCAGCATACGCCCTCCTTCTGCGGCACAAAGCGCACGCTGTCGCCCGGTCGCAGCAGCGCCGGTTCTGCCCGCTGCGCGTCAAACAGCGTCAACGGCGTGTGACCAATCAACTGCCAGCCTCCCGGCGTTGCCAGCGGGTAAATCCCGGTTTGCGCCCCGCCTATCCCCACCGTTCCTGCCGGAACCAGCAATCGTGGCTCCGCACGCCGGGGAGTCGCCAGCGCCTCAGCCATGCCGCCAAGATAGGCAAATCCAGGCTGAAAACCGATAAACCACACCACGTAATCCTGAGCAGCATGCAGCTCCACTACCTGCTTTTCGCTAAGCTCAGCATGGCGCGCCACATGGGCGAGATCTGGCCCACCGCTGCCGCCATAGGTCACCGGGATCTCGATAAGCCGGGACTCCGGCTCCAGCGCGTCGCTCTCCTCCCACCAGCGCTGCAGCTGCTCTATTACATCCAGCGCCAGGTTCTGCGGGTTGCGCAGAACAACGGTAATGTTATTCATGCCGGGGATGGCTTCCAGCACTTCGGGGACGGTCGCCAGCCGCTGCGTCAGTCGCCAGATCCGTTTTTGCGTGGCAAGGGTGACCGGCGGTTCCAGCTCCAGCACTACCGCCGTTTCTCCCAGAAGATAACAACGCGCTCGCTGCACTTTTCTTCTCCGTCAGGCTGGGTTTGGAATATCAACAAAGGTGACATCGAGGTCGGTCGTTTCATTCAACCATTCGCTGAGCGCGCGAATGCCGCCCCGCTCGGTCGCGTGATGTCCCGCCGCATAAAAATGCAAACCTTGCTCACGCGCCGAATGAATCGTTTGTTCAGAAACTTCGCCGGTAATGAAAGCATCGACGCCGAAGCTGGCGGCGCTGTCGATGAAACTTTGTCCACCACCGGTGCACCAGGCAACGCGTGAAACACGGTCCGGGCCAGTATCACCACACCACAGCGGTTTGCGCCCCAGACGCGCTTCAAGCCAGGAAGCCAGCTCCACGCCGGAAACCGGCATCGACAGCTCCCCCCACGGCACCAGTGGTTCGATTTCACCTTTCACATTAATGCCGAGTAGCGCCGCCAGCTGGACGTTATTGCCAAGCTCAGGATGCGCATCCAGCGGCAGGTGCCAGCCGTAGAGGTTTATGTCGTTTTCCAGCAGCGCTTTCAGGCGGCGGCGCTTCATGCCACGAATGACCGGAGACTCCCCTTTCCAGAAGTAGCCGTGGTGAACAATTACCGCATCGGCCTGTTGGCGCACCGCTTCGTCGATAAGCGCCTGGCTTGCCGTCACGCCGGTGACAATTTTTTGTACCGTCTCGCGCCCCTCGACCTGCAGGCCGTTGGGTGCGTAATCGCTGAACGCCCCGCTGTTGAGTTTTTCATTAATCAGTTGTTCCAGTTCGCTATTTTTCATGACTACTCCTCTTTGGCGGCAGGTACAGAGAATAACATAGCGTATCCTCCCTTCCCCATCAGCAAAAACGCCGCAAAATGATTACCCCACCCTGGTGCAATAATGTATATTTATTCACTCAGGCAGCATATTATCAATGATGTGTTGCTTAAGACCTCACGATAAGATTAAAAAAACAACAAAATGCGGAAGGATGACCTTTCGCGCGACACCGGGATTGCAAGGAAATGAAAACTTCACCGTCACAGCCCCGCGCTATCTATTACGTAGTGGCGCTACAGATATGGGAATACTTCAGTTTTTACGGCATGCGCGCGCTGCTGATCCTGTATCTCACCAACCAGCTCAAGTACGACGACAACCACGCCTACGCGCTGTTCAGCGCTTACTGTTCACTGGTGTACGTCACGCCTATTCTGGGCGGCTGGCTTGCCGATAAGGTGCTCGGCAACCGGATGGCGGTGATGATAGGCGCGCTATTGATGGTGGTGGGTCATCTGGTGCTGGGCGCCAGTGAAATATCTCCCGTCTGGCTATATCTGTCGCTGTCGATAATCGTCTGCGGTTATGGCCTGTTTAAATCCAACGTCAGCTGTCTGCTGGGCGAACTGTACGATCCGGCCGATCCGCGCCGTGACGGTGGTTTCTCCCTGCTTTACGCCGCCGGGAATATTGGCTCCATCGTCGCCCCGATTGCCTGTGGTTTTGTGCAGGAAGAGTACAGCTGGGCAATGGGCTTTGCGCTGGCCGCTATCGGGATGCTCGCCGGGCTGGTGATCTTCCTCTGTGGCCATCGCCATTTTCAGCATACGACTGGGGTGAATAAAGCTGCCCTGCATGCCAGAACCTTCGTACTGCCAAACTGGAGCTGGCTGCTGGGACTGCTGGTGGTCTCTCCGTTACTTATCGCGGTCCTGTTCTGGAAAGAGTGGTCGGTGTATGCGCTGATCGTCGCAACGCTTATCGGGCTGGCGGTACTGGGGAAAATTTATCTGCGGGCAGAAACGCGCAAACAGCGTAAAGAGCTGGGGCTTATCGTGGTACTGACCTTCTTCAGCCTGCTGTTCTGGGCTTTCGCTCAGCAGGGCGGTAGTTCCATCAGCCTGTATATCGACCGCTTCGTCAACCGTCAGATCCTTGGCTATGAAGTACCAACCGCCATGTTCCAGTCGGTGAACGGTTTTGCGGTGATGCTGTGCGGCTTTGTCCTCGCGTGGCTCATCAAAGAGAGCGTGACCGGCAACCGCACCCTGCGCATCTGGGGGAAATATGCCCTCGGACTCGGCCTGATGAGCGCTGGTTTTTGTATTTTGACGCTGAGCGCCCGCTGGTCGGCCATTTACGGCCACTCCTCCATGCCGCTGATGATCCTCGGCATGGCCGTCATGGGCTTCGCTGAATTGTTTATCGATCCGGTGGCGATGGCGCAGATAACCCGTATTGAGATCCCCGGCGTCACCGGCGTGTTAACCGGGATTTATATGTTGCTTTCTGGCGCTATTGCGAACTATCTGGCCGGCGTTATCGCCGATCAAACCTCTCAGAGCGCTTTTGATGCCTCCGGGGCGATCAACTACTCGATTGATGCCTATATCAACGTATTCAGCCAGATAACCTGGGGCGCCCTCGCCTGTGTGGTAATGGTGCTGGCTATCTGGCTGTATCAGGCACTGAAAGTGAAGTTCCGCCCGCTGGCGCTGCAGTCTTAAGCCTCTCCTTTCCTGGCGGCCTCATAGGCCGCCAGCGTCTTCAACCGCGCCTCTTTATGGCTGACAATCGGACGCGGATAATCGAGCTTAACCCCCACTTTATCCGCCCACCCCCACGGCTCATGAATATCGCTATCCGGCACCTCTGCAAGCGCAGGCAGCCAATGGCGAATAAACTCGCCTTTCTTATCAAAACGCTCCCCCTGAGTCGTGGGGTTAAAAATGCGAAAATAGGGCGCAGCGTCTGTCCCGGTTGATGCCGCCCACTGCCAGCCGCCGTTGTTCGCAGCGAGATCGCCGTCGATAAGCTGCGACATGAAATAGCGCTCTCCTTCCCGCCAGTCAATGAGCAGGTCTTTAACGAGGAAACTGGCGACAATCATGCGCAGGCGGTTATGCATCCAGCCGGTATGATTGAGCTGCTGCATGGCGGCATCCACAACAGGAAACCCGGTTTCCCCCTGCTGCCAGGCACGGAGCATTACCGGGTTACTCTGCCACTGTACGTTGTCGGTCCAGGTAATAAACGGACGATGACGGCAGAGTTTCGGATGGTAAGTCATCAGGTGACGATAGAATTCACGCCAGATAAGTTCGCTCAGCCACACGGCCCCGTTTTCACCTTCCAGCGCCTGCGGGTGCTCCTTCAGCAACCGGTGCAGGCACTGGCGTGGCGATAACGCCCCGATGGCCAGGCAAGCCGACAGCCTGCTGGTTCCCTCAATGGCCGGGAAGTCACGGTCAGTATCGTAATTTACCACTCGCTGCTGGCAGAACTGACGCAATTGGTTCAGTGCGTTTTTTTCATCTGCGGCGAATAACGTGTGATCAAAATCCTGCTGTGGGTAGTTGAGTTCGACCGCAGTCAGCGCCTCACGAAGCGCACCGCCAGGGCGAACGTCGGGTGCACGTACGCACTCCGGCAGCCCTTCCCGCAGCCGCCGCAGGTACGCATTTTTAAATGGGGTAAACACTTTATACATTTCGTGGTTACCGGTCATGATACTACCGGGAGCCAGCATGACGCTGTCGTCAAACCCCTGGCACATTACGTTGCTCAGCGTTTTTTCAACGGCGGCATCACGCTGGCGCTCGTTGATTTCATACTGATAGTTGTAGAAAAGCGCATCCACCCGATGCGTTTCGCACGCCTCACGCAGTACTGTGATGCTCGCGGCAAAATCATCAACCGTTTTCACCAGCAGCGGGATCCCCCGCTCGCCAAGCGCCTGTTGCAGGCTATTGAGATGGCCCTGGATAAACGCGGCTTGCCGTGGCGCCATCTGATGCTGGTGCCATTGCCCGGGGGTAGCAATATAGAGTGCCAGCACGGTGGCGTTGGGATGGCGGCAGGCCGCGGCGAGCGCCAGATTATCGTGGATGCGTAGATCGTTACGAAACCAGACCAGATGCGTGGTCATACTGCTCCTTTCAGGGCGATAGTAAAACGTCACCGAAGCCCTCGGTCAGGACCCACGGTTTTGCCCTAAGTGTAACCATTGTGAGGGAGCAGGCACAAAAAAACCGCCCATTATCAGGCGGTTTTTTATGCTGTGTGCAGGCTTTGCGCCTGAAATTTTAGTAGAAGTCGCAGACGGCTTTTTCAGCCTGCTCCATCCACACCGGTTTTTCGCTGGTTTTAGACCAGACGCGGTGCAGGTAGCTGTAAAAACGTGCGCGATCTTTCCAGAACAGCATCACCGGCAGTGCGACAACCCCCGCTACGACGGCGAAAGCGCGACGCAGAAAAACGATGTGTGCCGGATAGTCTTTATACAGATCCATAATTCTCTCCCCATTTAGTAGCCGGTAATCATCACCAGCAATAATCATCTGGCTAAAATAATACCCGTTTGCTTGTAATTTTACTACTCATCCGACCACTTTTTTTAGAACATTTACGATTAGTTTATGAATATCGCGTAACTGAGTTACAGAAAAGTTAAATTAATACTAACCAACAGTTAAATTGTGCCTTTTGCCATTTTTATACTTTTTTTACACCCGCCATCGCGATTTTTGCGAAATCTTTGCACCGAAATTTCTATCCTCATTTCAATAACTCATACATCCGGAGGTGGATTGTGACTGCAGGTGTAATTGCTGGCGTGGTGCTGGTGTTCCTGATACTGGCGTATCTCATTTATGCCCTGATTAATGCGGAGGCATTCTGATGGCCGCACAAGGATTTTTACTGATCGCCGGTTTCTTGCTGGTGCTGTTTGTCCTGGCGCGCCCGCTTGGCACTGTACTGGCGAGAATGATTGGCGATTCACCGCTCCCGGGCGTGGCAGGTATTGAGCGCGGATTATGGCGAGTACTGGGGATCCGCACGGATGAAATGGGCTGGTGCCAGTACCTGATGGCTCTGTTGCTGCTGAACCTGTTCGGCCTGGTCATACTGTTCGCTATGCTGATGCTGCAGGGTATTCTGCCGCTGAATCCGCAAAACTATCCGGGGCTCTCCTGGGACCTGGCGCTGAACACGGCGGTCAGCTTTGTCGCCAACACCAACTGGCAGTCTTACGGTGGCGAAACCACCATGAGCTACCTGAGCCAGATGGCCGGTCTGACCGTGCAGAACTTCCTGTCGGCGGCAACCGGGATTGCGGTTGTTTTCGCGCTGATACGCGCTTTCTCCCGCCATAGTGTGAAAACCCTCGGCAACGCCTGGGTGGATTTAACCCGTATCACCCTGTGGGTGCTGCTGCCAATCTCTCTGGTGATCGCCCTGTTCTTCATTCAGCAAGGCGTGCTGCAGAACTTCCATCCGTACCAGGCTTTTACCTCGCTTGAAGGCGCAAAACAGCTCCTGCCTATGGGGCCAGTGGCGTCTCAGGAAGCGATCAAAATGCTGGGTACCAACGGCGGTGGTTTCTTTAACGCCAACTCCTCACACCCGTTTGAAAACCCTACAGCGCTGACTAACTTCGTCCAGATGCTGTCAATTTTCCTGATCCCGGCCGCGCTGTGCTTTGCCTTTGGCGAGGCGGTAGGCGACCGCCGTCAGGGGCGTACGCTGCTGTGGACGATGACGCTTATCTTCATCGTGGCTGCGGCTGTGGTGATGTGGGCGGAAACTCAGGGTAACCCGCACCTGATGGCGCTCGGTGCCGACAGCAATATCAACATGGAAGGCAAAGAGAGTCGCTTTGGTATTCTCGCCAGCAGTCTGTTTGCGGTGGTGACCACAGCGGCATCCTGCGGTGCGGTCAACGCCATGCATGACTCCTTCACTGCCCTCGGCGGCATGGTACCAATGTGGCTGATGCAGATAGGTGAAGTCGTCTTCGGCGGCGTCGGCGCGGGCCTGTACGGCATGCTGCTGTTCGTTCTGCTGGCGGTGTTTATCGCCGGGCTGATGATTGGCCGTACCCCGGAATACCTCGGCAAGAAAATCGATGTCCGCGAGATGAAAATGACCGCGCTGGCCATTCTGGTGACACCAACGCTGGTACTGCTTGGCACTGCGCTGGCGATGATGACCGACGCAGGTCGTAGTGCGATGCTCAATCCGGGCACCCACGGCTTCAGCGAAGTGCTGTATGCGGTATCTTCTGCGGCCAACAATAACGGTAGCGCCTTCGCCGGACTTAGCGCCAATACGCCGTTCTGGAACTGCCTGCTGGCCTTCTGCATGTTCTTTGGCCGCTTCGCGGTGATTGTTCCGGTAATGGCAATTGCGGGTTCTCTGGTGACGAAGAAATCGCAGCCCGCCAGTATCGGGACGCTGCCGACCCACGGCCCGCTGTTTATCGGCCTGCTTATCGGCACCATTCTGCTGGTTGGCGCACTGACCTTTATCCCCGCACTGGCACTGGGCCCGGTGGCGGAACATCTGTCATTACTTTAAGCGATGTGGAGCCTTATTCTATGAGTCGCAAACAACTGGCCCTGTTTGAACCTTCCCTGGTCCGTCAGGCCATACTCGATGCCGTTAAGAAGCTGAGTCCCGCCACCCAATGGCGCAACCCGGTCATGTTCCTCGTCTGGCTCGGCAGCGTTCTGACTACCGTGCTGGCGATTGCCATGGCCACCGGTCACATCAGCGGCAGCGCGGGTTTCACCGCTGCGGTCAGCGTGTGGCTGTGGTTCACCGTGCTGTTCGCCAACTTCGCGGAAGCGATGGCGGAAGGTCGTAGTAAAGCGCAGGCCAACAGCCTGAAAGGGGTGAAGAAAACCTCTTTCGCCCGCAAACTTCGCGCACCACATCATGACGCCCAGATGGATCACATCCCGGCGGAGGATCTGCGTAAAGGCGATATCGTGCTGGTCGAAGCAGGCGATATCATCCCCTGCGACGGTGAAGTCATTGAGGGCGGCGCCTCGGTTGATGAGAGCGCCATTACCGGGGAATCGGCTCCGGTTATCCGTGAATCCGGCGGCGACTTCGCCTCGGTCACCGGCGGGACGCGTATCCTTTCCGACTGGCTGGTCATCCAGTGCAGCGTAAACCCGGGCGAAACCTTCCTTGACCGGATGATCGCCATGGTGGAAGGCGCGCAGCGTCGCAAAACGCCAAACGAAATCGCCCTGACCATTCTGCTGATCGCACTGACCATCGTGTTCCTGCTGGCAACCGCCACCATCTGGCCGTTCTCCAGCTGGGGCGGTGCCGCGGTCAGCGTCACCGTGCTGGTCGCGCTGCTGGTATGCCTGATCCCCACCACCATCGGCGGCCTGCTGTCGGCCATCGGTGTTGCCGGGATGAGCCGCATGCTCGGCGCCAACGTGATTGCCACCAGCGGCCGTGCCGTTGAGGCCGCAGGCGATGTCGACGTACTGCTGCTGGATAAAACCGGCACCATCACGCTGGGTAACCGTCAGGCCTCCGACTTCCTGCCAGCCAAAGGTGTGGATGAGAAAACCCTGGCCGACGCTGCACAACTCTCTTCGCTGGCGGATGAGACCCCGGAAGGCCGCAGCATTGTGATCCTCGCCAAACAACGTTTCAATCTGCGCGAGCGGGACGTGCAGTCGCTGCACGCCACTTTCGTACCGTTTACCGCCCAGACGCGCATGAGCGGCATCAATATCGATAACCGCCAGATCCGTAAAGGTTCCGTCGATGCCATTCGTCGTCATGTGGAAGCCAACAACGGTCACTTCCCGGCGGATGTCGACAATCTGGTGGAGAGCGTCGCCCGTCAGGGTGCCACTCCGCTGGTGGTGGTCGAAGGTGCACAGGTGCTGGGCGTTATCGCACTGAAGGATATCGTGAAAGGCGGGATCAAAGAGCGTTTCGCCCAGATGCGCAAAATGGGCATCAAAACGGTGATGATCACCGGTGATAACCGTCTTACCGCCGCCGCGATTGCCGCCGAAGCCGGCGTGGATGACTTCCTCGCTGAAGCAACGCCGGAAGCGAAGCTGGCGCTGATCCGTCAGTATCAGGCTGAGGGTCGTCTGGTCGCGATGACCGGCGACGGCACCAACGATGCCCCTGCCCTGGCGCAGGCTGACGTGGCGGTGGCGATGAACTCCGGCACTCAGGCGGCAAAAGAAGCAGGCAACATGGTTGACCTTGATTCTAACCCGACCAAGCTCATCGAAGTCGTACACATCGGTAAGCAAATGCTGATGACCCGTGGATCGCTAACCACCTTCAGTATCGCCAACGACGTGGCTAAGTATTTCGCCATCATTCCGGCGGCGTTCGCGGCGACCTATCCACAGCTTGGCGCGCTGAACGTCATGCATCTGCACTCTCCGGCATCGGCGATTTTAAGCGCGGTGATTTTTAACGCCCTGATTATTGTGTTCCTGATCCCGCTGGCGTTGAAAGGGGTGAGCTACAAGCCGCTGAGCGCGTCGGCAATGCTGCGCCGTAACCTGTGGATCTATGGCCTGGGTGGCCTGCTGGTGCCGTTTATTGGCATCAAGATTATCGACCTGGTGTTAACCGTTCTGGGTCTGGTGTGAGGAAGAAATGATGACTCTTATTCGTCCGGCTTTTGTATTAATGATTTTCCTGACGCTGGTGACCGGTGGTCTGTATCCTCTGCTCACCACGGCGCTTGGCCAGTGGTGGTTTCAGGATCAGGCCAACGGTTCGCTGATTCAGCAGCAGGATGAAGTGCGCGGCTCTCGCCTGATTGGCCAGCTTTTCACTTCTCCGGGTTACTTCCAGGGCCGCCCTTCTGCCACCTCAGACGTGGCCGATAACCCGATGGCCTCCGGCGGGAGCAACCTTGCGGTCAGCAACCCGGCGCAGGATAAAGCCATCGGCGACCGTGTGAAGGCGCTGCGCGCTGCTAACCCGGACGCCCCGGCCCAGATCCCGGTTGAGCTGGTCACCGCCTCGGCAAGCGGCCTTGATAATAACCTGACGCCACAGGCCGTGCTCTGGCAGGTTCCTCGTGTGGCAAAGGCCCGAAACCTGTCGGTGGAAGCGGTCACGCAGCTGGTGAATCGTCAAACCGAAAAACCGCTGGTCAGCTTTATCGGCCAACCTGTGGTAAATATAAATGAGTTGAATATGGCACTGGATGCCCTGAAGGATAAGTAATATGACCGACGAGCCGCTGCGCCCGGACCCGGACCGACTGCTGGAACAGACCGCCTCGCTGCATCGCGGGAAGCTGAAGGTATTCTTCGGCGCCTGCGCGGGCGTGGGGAAAACCTACGCCATGCTGGCGGAAGCGCAGCGGCTACGGGCGCAGGGGCTTGATATCCTGATTGGGGTGGTGGAGACCCATGGTCGCAAAGAGACGGCGGCCATGCTGACAGGGCTTGCCACACAGCCGTTGAAGCGCATCTCTCACCGGGGACGCTACGTTCTCGAATTCGATCTCGATGCCGCGCTTGCGCGGCGTCCGGCGTTAATTCTGATGGACGAACTGGCGCACAGCAATGCTCAGGGATCACGCCATCCGAAGCGCTGGCAGGACGTAGAAGAGCTGCTGGAAGCAGGCATCGACGTCTTTACTACCGTCAACGTGCAGCATCTCGAAAGCCTTAACGACGTGGTGAGCGGCGTGACCGGCATTCAGGTACGTGAAACCGTCCCCGACCCTTTCTTTGATGCCGCCGACGAAGTGGTGCTGGTGGACTTACCGCCGGACGATCTCCGCCAACGCCTGAACGAAGGTAAAGTCTATATCGGTGGCCAGGCCGAGCGAGCTATCGAGAACTTCTTCCGTAAAGGCAACCTGATTGCCCTGCGTGAGCTGGCGCTGCGCCGTACCGCCGACCGGGTTGATGACCAGATGCGCGCCTGGCGCGACCGCCAGGGACAGGAAAAAGTCTGGCACACCCGCGATGCCATTTTGCTGTGCATCGGCCATAACACCGGCAGCGAAAAGCTGGTGCGTACCGCTGCCCGACTGGCCGCCAAGCTCGGCAGCGTCTGGCACGCCGTGTATGTAGAAACCCCTGCCCTGCACCGCCTGCCGGAACATCAACGGCGCGCCATTCTCAGCGCTCTGCGACTCGCGCAGGAGCTTGGAGCCGAAACGTCGACGCTCTCCGATCCTTCTGAAGAACTCGCGGTACTGCGCTACGCCCGTGAGCATAACCTTGGCAAAATCGTCATCGGCCGCTACAACAAACGCCAGTGGTTCCACTCCCGCACCTTTGCCGACCGTTTATCCGCGCACGCCCCCGACCTGGATGTAATGATCGTCGCGCTGGATGAAAAGCCGGTGCCGGCGCCGCGTACTAACGATACCCGCCCGTGGATGGAAAAATGGCGCGTTCAGCTCCGCGGCTGCGCCGTTGCCGTGGCGCTCTGTGCCGCTATTACCATGGTAGCGATGCAGTGGATGTACGCCTTTGATGCCGCCAACCTGGTGATGATCTACCTGCTGGGCGTGGTGGTCATCGCGCTGTTTTATGGTCGCTGGCCGTCGGTGCTGGCGACCGTGATTAACGTGATTAGCTTTGATCTGTTCTTTATTGCCCCTCGCGGTACGCTGGCGGTATCCGACGTGCAGTATGTGTTGACCTTCGGCGTTATGCTGACCGTCGGTCTGGTCATCGGTAACCTGACGGCCGGGGTGCGTTACCAGGCGAGGATCGCCCGCTACCGGGAGCAGCGCACCCGCCATCTGTACGAAATGTCGAAAGCGCTCGCCGTCGGGCGTAGCGCCAAAGATATCGCCACCACCAGCGAGCAATTTATTCATTCAACCTTTGATGCCCGCAGCCAGGTGCTGCTGCCAAACGACGCCGGTAAGCTGATGCCGCTCACCCAGCAGCAAGGAATGACACCGTGGGACGACGCTATCGCCCGCTGGAGCTTTGATAAAGGCCAGCCTGCGGGTGCGGGCACCGATACCCTTCCCGGCGTGCCGTACCAGATCCTCCCGCTCAGAAGCGCCGACCGTACGCACGGGCTGGTAGTGGTAGAACCGAGCAATCTGCGGCAGCTGATGATCCCCGAGCAGCAGCGACTGCTGGAAACCTTCACCCTGCTGGTAGCAAGCGCGCTGGAGCGTCTGTCGCTGACCGAAAGCGAAGAGCAATCGCGGCTTGCCAGCGAACGTGAGAGCATTCGTAACTCGCTGCTGGCGGCGCTATCGCATGACCTGCGTACCCCGCTCACCGTGCTGTTCGGCCAGGCAGAAATCCTGACGCTCGATCTGGCAAGCGAAGGCTCGAAACATGCGCCACAGGCTAACGAAATTCGCCAGCACGTACTGAATACCACCCGCCTGGTGAACAATCTGCTCGATATGGCGCGGATCCAGTCCGGCGGTTTCAACCTGCGTAAAGAGTGGCTGACGCTGGAAGAAGTGGTAGGCAGCGCACTCAAAACGCTTGAACCTACCCTCGGCGGACGGCACATCGCCCTCTCCCTTCCGGACCCGCTGATGCTGGTGCACGTCGACGGCCCGCTGTTTGAACGGGTGCTGATCAATCTGCTGGAGAACGCCGCCAAATATGCCGGATATCGCGCACAGATTGGCATTAAGGCGGAAACCGTGGGCGAACACCTGCAGCTGGACGTCTGGGACAATGGCCCCGGGATCCCGCCCGGACAAGAGCAGGCTATCTTCGATAAATTTGCCCGTGGGACGAAAGAATCTGCTATCCCGGGCGTTGGGCTCGGACTCGCAATTTGCGAAGCAATTGTTGATGTTCACGGTGGCACCATTTCAGCGTGGAACCGTCCCGAAGGCGGCGCCTGTTTTCGTGTTACACTTCCACTGGAAACCCCTCCGCAGTTGGAAGACTTTCATGAGGACCTGTGATTAACGTACTCATTGTTGAAGATGAACAAGCCATCCGTCGTTTTCTGCGCACCGCGCTGGAAGCCGAAAGCATGCGCGTATTTGAAGCCGATACGCTACAGCGTGGCCTGATTGAAGCGGCTACGCGCAAGCCCGATCTGGTTATCCTCGATCTGGGCCTGCCTGACGGTGACGGCATTGATTTTATTCGCGACCTGCGACAGTGGAGCCAGATCCCGGTGATTGTGCTTTCTGCCCGGATAGAGGAGACGGATAAAATCGCCGCGCTGGACGCCGGTGCCGACGACTATCTCAGCAAACCTTTCGGCATTGGCGAGCTGCAGGCACGTCTGCGCGTTGCGCTGCGCCGTCATGCGGGTAAACCGCAGGACGAGCCGGTTATCCAGTTTTCCAGTATCGAGGTGGACCTTGCCTCACACCGCATTACCCGTGGTGAAGAGGAAATTCACCTGACGCCCATTGAGTTTCGCCTGCTGGCCGTATTACTTAATAACCCTGGGAAAGTCCTCACGCAGCGCCACCTGTTAAACCAGGTATGGGGACCGAATGCGATTGAACATAGCCATTATTTGCGTATTTATATGGGTCACCTGCGGCAAAAACTGGAAATTGATCCAGCGCGCCCCCAGCATTTACTCACTGAAACCGGTATCGGTTATCGCTTTATGTTTTGAATAGCTATTCATTAATAATTCAAAACCGCCCCACCTTATTTATTTAATAATAAACGCTGCGCCAGTAATTATTATTCTGCGCAGCATCGATCTATTTTCACCATCAAACTAAACAATGTATTCACAACTGCATTACAATAAAGCAAATTGCTCACCGATATGCATAAGAATCGACTAATTATTTCTGAAATGATCGATATTTATTGATCACCTTCACAGAACGTAGCGCTTTCCTGGATAAAATAGCCATACCTTCAGTTAATCATGTGAAAGGTACATATCATGGAAAACAACAACCGAATGATGCCCCATATAAGGCGGACAACTCATATTATGATGTTTGCCCACCGCAACAGCTTCGATTTTCATTTCTTTAATGCCCGGTAGTCGTTCGACTACGGGCGCTTCAGCATACAGGTCTTCCTGAATCCTCGTTAATGCAGGCTATTGCCTGTAGCTAATCGCGCTCACCCTGATGAATCCTGCTTTTACCAGTGACCGGACTGGTGGGATTTATTGCATCCGAAAAAGCACTCTACTGATGTTTTAACTGTCAGCGGTGAAGTATTGCTTTTTTTCCGGAGTAATCAGTTTCTCATTCGAGAAATTGAGGACCTGCTATTACCTGAAAATAAAGAGATAAAAAATGACTGATTTAAAAATTGCCGTTAGCCATACCTGTCCGGACTGTTTTTCTACACAGCGTAGTATTGTAAACACCTCTGAAACTAATTTTATTGATGTTGCCACAGCAGTATTGACGATCGAAGATGTCGAATGCGGTAAACTCGATGAAATCCAGGCAACCGGATATAATATTCCGGTGTTCATTGCTATTAATAAAGAAGAAGTCGTTCCTTCAGAATATCTTTCAGCTATTCAGGGGGTATTTGAGCACGACGAAACCCGCAATGACTTCTACGGCCGTCAGCTGGAAGCCGCCGCGCATAAATACGAAACGCAGCTGCGCCCACCGTTCTTCCGTGCGTTGGTCGATTACGTGAAACAGGGTAACAGCGCCTTCGACTGCCCGGGGCACCAGGGTGGTGAATTCTTCCGCCGTCATCCGGCCGGGAATCAGTTTGTTGAGTACTTTGGCGAAACCCTGTTCCGCTCAGACCTGTGCAACGCCGACGTCGCGATGGGCGATCTGCTTATCCACGAAGGTGCGCCATGTGTCGCTCAGCAGCATGCTGCTAAAGTCTTCAACGCTGACAAAACCTACTTCGTACTGAACGGTACGTCTTCATCCAACAAAGTGGTGCTGAACGCCCTGCTCACCCCGGGTGACCTGGTGCTGTTTGACCGCAACAACCACAAGTCTAACCACCACGGTGCACTGCTGCAGGCGGGTGCAACGCCGGTGTATCTGGAAACCGCACGTAACCCGTACGGCTTCATCGGTGGGATTGACGCACACTGCTTCGAAGAGAGCTATCTGCGCGAACTGATTGCCGAAGTTGCACCGCAGCGTAAACAGGAAGCACGTCCTTTCCGCCTGGCGGTTATTCAGCTCGGCACCTACGACGGCACCATCTATAACGCCCGTCAGGTCGTCGATAAGATTGGTCATCTGTGCGACTACATCCTGTTTGACTCCGCCTGGGTAGGCTACGAGCAGTTCATTCCGATGATGGCTGACTGTTCCCCGCTGCTGCTGGATCTGAATGAAAACGATCCGGGTATCCTCGTCACTCAGTCCGTGCATAAACAGCAGGCAGGTTTCTCTCAGACCTCACAGATCCACAAAAAAGACAGCCATATCAAAGGGCAACAGCGTTACGTCCCGCATAAGCGTCTTAACAACGCCTTTATGATGCACGCCTCCACCAGCCCGTTCTACCCGCTGTTTGCCGCGCTCGACGTCAACGCCAAAATGCATGAAGGCGAAAGCGGACGCAACATGTGGATGGACTGCGTGGTGAACGGCATCAACGCGCGTAAGCTGATTCTGGAAAGCTGCAACCATATCCGTCCGTTCGTACCAGCAATGGTTGATGGTAAACCGTGGCAGTCTTATGAAACTGCGCAAATCGCCGTGGACCTGCGTTTCTTCGAATTTGTGCCTGGTGAACACTGGCACGCGTTTGAAGGCTACGCAGCACACCAATACTTCGTTGACCCATGCAAACTGCTGCTCACCACGCCGGGCATTAATGCCGCCACCGGCGAGTACGAGAAGTTTGGTGTTCCGGCCACGATTCTCGCCAACTTCCTGCGTGAAAACGGCGTCGTCCCGGAAAAATGCGACCTCAACTCAATCCTGTTCCTGCTGACCCCGGCGGAAGACATGGCCAAACTGCAACAGCTGGTGGCCCTGCTGGCGCGCTTTGACAAACTGCTCGACGCCGATGCGCCGCTGCAGGAAGTGCTGCCGTCTATCTACAGCCAGCACAAAGAGCGTTATGCCGGTTATACCCTGCGCCAGCTGTGCCAGGAAATGCATGACCTGTACGCCCGCCATAACGTTAAACAGCTGCAAAAAGAGATGTTCCGTAAGGATCACTTCCCACGCGTCAGCATGAACCCACAGGACGCTAACTACGCCTATCTGCGCGGCGAAGTCGACCTGGTTCCGCTGCCGAAGGCTGAAGGTCGTATTGCCGCTGAAGGTGCGCTTCCTTACCCGCCAGGAGTGCTGTGTGTCGTTCCGGGCGAAATCTGGGGTGGTGCCGTTCTGCAGTATTTCACCGCGCTTGAGGAAGGTATCAACCTGCTGCCGGGCTTTGCGCCAGAGCTGCAGGGGGTTTACATCCAGGAGCACGACGGTCGCAAACAGGTCTGGTGTTATGTGATAGCACCGCGCGATAAACAAGGCGCGCTGCTGGCAGGGGAAAAATTATGAGTAAATCGAGCAACAAGATGGGCGTTGTTCAGCTCACCATCCTGACCATGGTTAACATGATGGGCTCCGGCATCATCATGTTACCCACCAAGCTTGCGGAGGTGGGGACCATCTCCATCATCTCCTGGCTGGTGACGGCGGTGGGTTCAATGGCGCTGGCGTGGGCCTTCGCGAAATGCGGGATGTTCAGCCGCAAATCAGGTGGCATGGGCGGTTATGCGGAGTACGCGTTTGGTAAGTCGGGCAACTTTATGGCCAACTATACCTACGGCGTGTCGCTGCTGATTGCCAACGTCGCTATCGCGATCTCCGCTGTGGGCTACGGCACCGAATTATTCGGTGCCACACTGTCGCCAGTACAAATTGGTCTGGCGACCATTGGCGTCCTGTGGTTGTGCACCATCGCCAACTTTGGCGGTGCGCGTATCACCGGTCAGATCAGTAGCGTCACCGTCTGGGGGGTCATTATCCCGGTAGTGGGTCTGTGCATCATTGGCTGGTTCTGGTTCAGCCCAACGATGTATGCCAACTCCTGGAACCCGCATCACGTGCCGTTCTTCAGCGCTGTTGGCTCCTCTATCGCCATGACGCTGTGGGCCTTCCTGGGTCTGGAGTCTGCCTGTGCGAACACCGATGTGGTGGATAACCCGGAACGTAACGTACCAATCGCCGTGTTGGGCGGTACCCTGGGCGCAGCGGTTATCTACATCGTTTCTACCAACGTAATTGCCGGTATCGTGCCAAACATGGATCTCGCCAACTCCACGGCGCCGTTTGGCCTGGCGTTTGCCCAGATGTTCACACCGGAAGTCGGTAAAGTGATCATGGGTCTGATGGTCATGTCCTGCTGCGGTTCGCTGCTCGGCTGGCAGTTCACCATTGCTCAGGTGTTCAAATCATCGTCTGACGAAGGCTATTTCCCGAAAATCTTCTCCCGCGTTTCTGCTTCATCCGGCGCGCCGATTCAGGGGATGCTGACCATCGTTATTCTGCAGTCCGCGCTGTCGCTGATGACCATCAGCCCATCGTTGAACAACCAGTTTAACGTGCTGGTCAACCTGGCGGTGGTGACCAATATTATTCCGTACATCCTGTCGATGGCGGCGTTGGTCATCATTCAGAAGGTGGCGAAAGTGGATCCGGGCAAAGCACGTTCGGCCAACGTTATCGCCTTTATCGGTGCCATCTACAGTTTCTATGCCCTTTACTCTTCCGGTGAGGAAGCGATGCTCTACGGCGCTATCGTGACCTTCATGGGCTGGACGCTGTATGGCCTGGTATCACCGCGTTTTGAATTAAAAGATAAACACAGTTGAGCCCCTTTCCCGGCGGTCTATCACTTCTCCTGCCGCCGGGACTTTTCTTTAAGGCCTGAACCATGAGCCATTCAGAACAGGAAGTGCACGACAAGAAGGCCATTGCGGCCATTATTGCCCGACATCAGGTTTGCCGTATCGCCCTCAACGATTCACCCAGTCCCTACGTCGTACCGGTAAATTACGGCTACGAATACCTGGAAGATCGCTGGGTGCTTTATTTTCACGGGGCGCGCACGGGCAAGAAAATGCGCCTGCTGCGGAAAAATGCGGCACTGAGCGTTGAAATTGACGGCGATCACCAGCTACTCCGGGCGGAGCAGGCCTGTGATTACAGCTACGCCTACAGCAGTATTATCGCCAGCGGGAAAGCGGTGATCCTTCCTACACGTGAAGAGATGCAGCACGGGCTGGACGTGATTATGCGCCAGGCTGTACCCGGAAAATCATTTACCTATGATGAGAAGATGATGAAAGCGGTCTGCGTGGTACGGGTCGAGTGCGATATGCTCACCTGCCGACAGCGGCCGGGGCGATTTTCAGCGTAAAACAAAACAGGCTCCTTTCGGAGCCTGTTTTTTTATGCGTTCTTCAGCACTTCGCTGACAATTTCCACCGCTTCTTTTTCGATTTTCTTCCGGTGTTCTTCACCGAGGAAACTCTCACAGTAGATTTTGTAGGCATCTTCCGTACCTGACGGGCGTGCCGCAAACCAGCCGTTGTCGGTCATCACCTTCAGACCGCCGATAGAAGCGCCGTTACCCGGAGCCGCCGTCAGACGTGCGGTGATAGGGTCACCCGCCAACGTGCTGGCGCTAACCATCTCCGGAGAAAGCTTCGACAGTGCGGCTTTTTGGGCCGAGGTCGCAGCAGCCTGCAGGCGGTTGTAGCTCGGCGCACCAAAACGCTGCGCCAGTTCGTCATAATGTTGCTGCGGGTTTTTGCCCGTTACGGCAGTGATTTCAGCCGCCAGCAGACACATGATGATGCCGTCTTTATCGGTTGACCATGGCGTGCCGTCGAAACGCAGGAACGAGGCCCCGGCGCTCTCTTCGCCACCAAAACCAAAGCTGCCGTCAAACAGCCCGTCGACAAACCATTTAAAGCCAACCGGCACTTCCACCAGCTTACGGCCCAGCGCGTTGACCACACGGTCAATCATCGCCGAAGAAACCAGCGTTTTACCTACGGCAACGTCTTTGCCCCACTGCGGACGATGCTGGAACAGGTAATTGATAGCCACCGCCAGATAATGGTTCGGGTTCATCAGTCCAGCCGGAGTAACAATGCCGTGACGGTCGTAATCCGGATCGTTAGCAAACGCCAGATCGAATTTGTCACGCAGCGCCAGCAGTCCCGCCATCGCACACTCAGAGGAGCAGTCCATGCGGATTGCGCCGTCTTTGTCGAGGTGCATAAAGCGGAATGTCTGATCAACCTGATCGTTAACGATAGTCAGGTTCAGCTTGTAGTGCTCTGCAATACGTTTCCAGTATTCAATACCGGAACCGCCCAGCGGATCGACACCCAGGGTCAAACCTGCTTTCTGGATAGCCGCCATGTCGACAATGTCGGCCAACCCTTCAACGAACGGTTGTACCAGATCCTGTGCTTTCACATGACCGCTTTTCCACGCCGCATCCAGCTTGATGCGTTTCACGCCTTTCAGGCCATCAGCCAGCAGCGCGTTGGCACGATCTTCCACCACTTTGGTGACGTTGGTATCAGCCGGGCCACCGTTAGGCGGATTGTACTTGATGCCACCGTCTTCCGGCGGGTTGTGCGACGGAGTAATGACGATACCATCCGCCAGTGCCCCGCCTTTTTTGTTATGGACCAGGATTGAGTGAGAAATAGCCGGCGTCGGAGTGAAACCGTTATTTTCCTGCACAATGACGTCTACGCCGTTAGCAGCCAACACTTCCAGTACGGAAATGAACGCCGGTTCAGACAGCGCGTGGGTGTCTTTCCCCACGAAGCATGGGCCGGTGATACCGTTTTTTGCGCGGTTTTCGGCAATAGCCTGGGCGATAGCCAGAATATGCTGTTCGTTAAAGCTATGGCGGCCTGCGCTACCACGGTGGCCAGAAGTACCAAACTTCACCGCATGTTCCGCATTGCCCACGTCCGGCTGCAGCACGTAGTACTGCGAGGTAAGCTGGGCGACGTTAATCAAATCACTCTGTTGTGCAGGCTGGCCTGCACGGCTATGAATTGCCATTGCCTGGTCCTTCTTAATGCAAGAGTTAGATGGTACCGCAAACCTTTTCAATCAGTTCCGCCGGGAACTGCATGGTCTGCATGATGTGCTCAACCATGCTGCATTTACGCCCGGTATTGGTGTTAGTAATAACCCAGTATGGCGTATTTGGCACCTGACGTGGTTTGGTCTGATTGCCGTTTTTCAGCAGCGTCTGCTCGTCTGCCGCGAAGTAAACGCGGGTGCGGCCGTGCAGGGATTCAGTGGCTTCAGCAAAAGATTTGGCATCCAGCGACCACAGGGTGGACAACACCAGCATAAAGCGGTTAACCGCTTTCTTCTGCTCGGCGTACTCATCGGAAAGCAGCAGTTCGCGCATGGCGCGGACCTTATCTTTCGCCGTCGCCAGTTTTACCTCAGCAGCAGGCGCTGGTGCCACTGCGGCTTTAACAACCGGTGCTGCAGGCTGTGCTACGGCGGAAAATTTCAGCATGCGCCGTAAAATGTCGGACGCACTCTCGCCAATGTGCTGGGTGTGGCTGGCAATGTAGCGATAGAGATCGTCATCAACTTCAATTGTTTTCATCTTCATCCAGTGCGATATCTTTTCTGAATATAAGTTGCCGGGATTATAGGGTTAAAACCCAGCAGCGGATAGCGTCAAACCAGGATGGCGGCAAAATCAAGAACAATCCCCAATCTTGCAGCCGGGCGGCAGAATGGTCACCATGATACCCTAACCCGACAGAGCGAAAAAAAGAACTTTACTATGATTTTGAATACCCGAGCGCAAACTGCACAAAACCTGCACAATAATTCTCCCATTCTGCTGGTCCATGGTTTATTCGGCAGCCTGGATAACCTTGGCATTCTCGCGCGTGACCTTATCAGCACGCACGATGTCCTTCAGGTGGACATGCGTAACCACGGACTCTCCCCTCGTTCAGCGGAGATGAACTACCCGGCGATGGCGCAGGACCTGCTGGATACCCTCGATCACCATCAGGTAGAAAAAGCGATTGTGATTGGCCATTCAATGGGTGGCAAAGCGGTAATGGCTCTCACCGCACTCGCCCCGGAGCGGGTAGAAAAGCTGGTGGCTATCGATATTGCCCCAGTGGATTATCACGTTCGTCGCCACGACGAAATTTTTGCCGCGATTAACGCCGTCACCGAGGCGGGTGCCAGCAGCCGTCAACAAGCTGCCGCCGTGATGCGCGAGCATTTAAATGAAGAAGGCGTCATTCAATTTCTGCTGAAGTCATTCGTCGATGGCGAATGGCGCTTCAACGTTCCTGTACTGTGGGATCAGTATCCGCATATTGTTGGCTGGGAAACGGTGCCTGCCTGGGATAAGCCTGCCCTGTTTATTCCTGGCGGCAATTCTCCGTATGTCACTGAAGCATATCGAAGTGAACTACTGGCGCAGTTCCCACAGGCGCGTGCTCACGTTATCGCCGGTGCCGGTCATTGGGTACATGCAGAAAAGCCCGATGCCGTGCTGCGAGCTATTCGCCGCTACCTCGATGAGGCCTGACTGACTAAAAACTCAGCGACCGCGCGCCAGAATGCCCGCGGTCGTTGGCGTGGGGGTTTCGCTGATGTATGATGGCGCGCTATCCATCCGGGCAATGGCCTGGTTGTTTGTTTCCCCGAAGTCACTCTGAATCATGGCAAAAGAACAAACGGACCGTACGACATTAGATTTGTTCGCAAACGAGCGTCGCCCGGGAAGACCGAAAACCAATCCGCTTTCGCGTGATGAACAATTACGCATCAACAAGCGCAATCAGCTCAAACGCGATAAAGTTCGCGGCCTGAAGCGTGTTGAGCTAAAACTCAACGCCGACGCCGTTGACGCGTTAAATGAACTGGCAGAAGTGCGCAATATGAGCCGCAGTGAATTGATTGAAGAGATTCTGCTGAGCCAGCTTGCCGCGCTGCGTCAGGAGATTGTCTGAAGTCTCACAAAAAACACACTTTCATGTAGCAGAGAGTGCAGTCCAGCGTTATTGCTGTTTCCGTGCACTTCCCCTCTCTGCTATGATTGCCTTATCTGTGGGCAATATGCCACCACCATATCATTAAGTTTCAAGAGGTTATTTTACTCATGGCAATCGTAGGCATCTTTTTCGGCAGCGACACTGGTAACACCGAAAATATCGCAAAGATGATTCAAAAACAGCTCGGCAAAGACGTCGCTGAAGTGCATGACATTGCCAAGAGCAGCAAAGAAGATCTGCAAGGTTTCGATATCCTGCTGCTCGGCATTCCAACCTGGTACTACGGTGAAGCACAGTGTGACTGGGATGATTTCTTCCCGACGCTGGAAGAAGTCGACTTCAACGGTAAGCTGGTGGCGCTGTTTGGCTGTGGCGACCAGGAAGATTACGCAGAATACTTCTGTGATGCGCTGGGAACTATCCGCGACATCATTGAACCGCGCGGCGCGGCGATCGTGGGTCACTGGCCAACGGCGGGCTACCACTTTGAAGCATCCAAAGGTCTGGCTGATGACGATCACTTCGTGGGTCTGGCTATCGATGAAGACCGTCAGCCTGAGCTGACCGCTGAGCGTGTTGAGAAGTGGGTAAACCAGGTTGCCGCTGAGCTGAATCTCGAAGCTATCAAGAACGCGTGATTTGAAAGCGGTGCAACAGATAAGTTGCGCCGCATTAATAGATAAAAGCAATCAAATTAATCGCTACATTTTTTTAACTTTTCAGCGCTTATCTGTACAATATCCTCTGATTTGACGAGGTACATTGGCAGCTTTGCCGATAGTCATTCGTTTTTGAAAGTATACGATGTCAGGTACTTGCAGTTAGTGTTTAACCATGACAATTCTATACCCGAATATTTAGCTACAGGACAGATTCCGCATGACTGACAATAATACCGCATTAAAGAAGGCTGGCCTGAAAGTCACGCTTCCACGGTTAAAGATTCTGGAGGTCCTGCAGGGCCCGGACAACCACCATGTCAGTGCGGAAGACTTATATAAACGTCTGATTGACATGGGCGAAGAGATTGGACTGGCAACAGTCTATCGCGTTCTGAATCAGTTTGACGACGCCGGCATTGTTACCCGCCATAATTTCGAAGGCGGTAAATCCGTATTCGAGCTGACCCAGCAGCACCATCACGATCACCTGATCTGCCTGGACTGCGGGAAAGTCATTGAATTCAGTGATGATTCGATTGAAGCGCGTCAACGTGAAATCGCCGCTAAACACGGTATTCGCCTCACCAATCACAGCCTGTACCTGTACGGTCACTGTGCGGAAGGTGATTGCCGCGAAGATGATCATGCCCACGACGGGAAATAATCTTCAGCACTCCTGAAGCCAGCGACGCCGCTGGCTTTTTTATTTCAGCGACTGAAAAGCAAAAGACCCGCGATGCGGGTCTTTTTTTGTTGCAACTACGGCTGAATCAGTTGTTGTTACTGCGAATTTCCTGCCAGATGCGATCGCATTTCGCTTTAACCGCCTGGTCGTTACCGGTACGGGTCGCCAGGATGCACTGCTGATAGTCCAGCGTGCGCACGGTTTCCTGATTAGCAAACTGCTCATGCGCCTTATCTTTTTTCAGCACATCCAGCACGCTTTGACAGGCAGAAATTTTGTCCGGATTACCTTCCGCCGTATTGATACAGGCGCTATAAGCTTCTTTCAGCTTGCTGTCTTCTTTAGGTGCAGGCGGTTGCGCACAGGCAACCAGACCCGAGGCCATCACAGCAATAAGAATGAGTTTTTTCATCATGTCGTCCTTATGTCAGGAGCGAGTCTCCCCGCCCCTGCCTGCATCAGAAAATGGTGAACGGAGCGATGACCATAAACTTCACGTCGCGCTCATCCTGGAAGATGTTGCCGTAACCGCCGCCCCAGCTTGGGATATCGGAGTGGTTGTCGTACTGAGTGAAGTGCAGTTTAAACAGCGTCCCTTTCGCACGACCTTCCTGTACGGTGTACATCGCATCAAGGCTGTAAGCCGACTCTTTAATTTTGTTAGACGCGTAATCTTCACGCTGACCGGCGCTGTTGATAAACCAGTCCGCTGGCTTGGCATCCCACGCATAGACGTAAGACGCACCTACCGCCCAGCCCGGCATATCCCAGTTCTTCAGGTCATACATGGCGCCGAAGAACACCGCTTTTTCACCGTTGGCGTTGAAGTCTGAGCGGTTATCCCACCAGATATCCAGACGACCGTTAGAGGAAGCGTAAGTTGGAGTCATGCGCTGCAGGAAGTAGCCCTGCTGGCCTTCCGCCTTCACCCAGGTTCCTTCCAGACGCAGGTCAACGACGTCAGCGACTTTGTAGCCGAAGGTCAACGCCTGCAGCCAGGCAGTACCGTCATAGATGTCGTTGATAGTGTTGTTAGCGACTTTATCGCGCGCGCCGTAGAACTGGTAGCTGGTAGAAAGCGGGGTACCGGCAACATCAAATTTGTAGCTGGCTTTAGCAAAGTACTGATCGACAAAACCTTGTGCCTGACCGAAAGCGGCTTCCAGCACCAGGTTGTTTTTAAAGTCGTACTTAGCACCGATGGAGTGCAGGTAGTCGACTTTGGTTTTCTTATCGTTCTGGTAGAAATTGTCGGTCTCAAGGTGCCATGGCGCCTTGTACTCGTTGGTCCACATGTAGGAGAAGCTCAGCGCACCATTGTCGCCGTAATCAAAATTAGCGCCCGCCTCTGCCCCCTGATAGGTACCCGGCATGAAGCTCCAGTGTGGAGCTAACAGGGTTTGTCCGGTCGGCTGGATATAACCAGCACGTGCCCAGGTCGGGCCATATTTGAATTTGGCCGCCGCTTTATACAGGCTGATACCGCTCTTATCGCCAGAATAATCTTCGTCGTAAGCTTTGTTGCTGGAGGAGAAAGCGATTTCGTTCGGGTGTCCACTTTCTGCTGATTCCGCCATTTCAATCGCGGTAAACGCCGCGATATCAATACCGAACATATCTGCCGCATAACCGGACTGGAAGTCCAGGTTGGCGTTCCAGGTAGAGTGAGAAAGGTTGGTTTTATATTTGTCGCCGTCGGTTACATCTTTACGGTCACGCTCACGCTGCCAGTAATAGATGCCGCCGGTTAACGTTGAATCATCGATGAAGCCTGCGGCGTGGGCCTGCGGAACTGCAACCCAGCCGGTGAGTGCGGTGACGCCTGCAATAGCCAGCGCCAGCGTACTACGTTTGCCACTGAACGTACGCATGTGTATATCCTCTTTGACTTTTAAATACGCCGTGGCAAAGGCCGACAGCGAGAAAAATATAAAAATTTTAAAAAGAGTAACGAAGAATGAACTTTTCCGCGTCACTGTGAACAGACTATTTTTCGCGACGCGAATTATCAATCCTTTTTCCGCACGAAAACACAAGATTATGACAAGGCGCACATATTTGATTGCGTTTTGTTACAAAGCCAAAAATTGAGTTGTTTTTGCCAAACCGCGGCTGACGCCGCCTCAGACGAAGCGGTAATAGAGGTGAATCGATTTTGTTACAGCGAGGAGAAATACGAAGATGATATTAATTTGCATCGCGAAAATGTAAAAAGCGCCGTACTTGACGGCGCTTTTGTTTGCTGACGACCTGTGGCTACGGCAATTATTCGCCGATTTTCGCCCAGGTATCACGCAGACCGACGGTGCGGTTAAACACCAGCTTGTCTGCGGTAGCAAGACGGCTGTCGAGGCAGAAGTAACCTTCACGCTCAAACTGGATAGCCTGACCCGCCTGCGCGTTTTTCAGGCCCGGTTCCGCGTAGCCCTGACGGATAACCAGAGACTCCGGGTTCATCACCGACAGGAAGTCTTCCGCCGCACCCGGGTTCGGCACGCTGAACAGACGATCGTACAGACGAATCTCAACCGGCAGCGCGTGTGCAGCGCTTACCCAGTGGATAACGCCTTTCACTTTACGACCATCAGCCGGATCTTTGCTCAGGGTGTCAGCGTCGTAGCTGCAGAAAATGGTGGTGATGTTGCCTTCAGCGTCTTTTTCTACACGCTCGGCTTTAATCACGTAAGCATTACGCAGACGAACTTCTTTACCCAGCACCAGACGCTTGTACTGCTTGTTCGCTTCTTCGCGGAAGTCAGCACGGTCGATCCAGATTTCACCGCTGAACGGTACTTCACGGCTGCCCATCTCCGGTTTGCTCGGATGGTTGGCCATGGTCACCATTTCGCTCGCGCCCTGCGGGTAGTTCTCGATAACCAGCTTAACCGGATCGATAACCGCCATCGCACGCGGGGCGTTTTCGTTGAGATCTTCACGAATGCAGGATTCCAGCGACGCCATCTCAATGGTGTTGTCCTGCTTGGTCACGCCAATGCGCTTGCAGAACTCACGGATAGATGCGGCGGTATAGCCACGACGACGCAGACCAGAGATGGTCGGCATACGCGGATCGTCCCAGCCCTCTACGTGCTTCTCGGTGACCAGCTGGTTCAGCTTACGCTTGGACATCACGGTGTATTCCAGATTCAGACGTGAGAACTCGTACTGACGCGGATGAACCGGGATAGAAATGTTGTCCAGCACCCAGTCATACAGACGACGGTTATCCTGGAACTCCAGGGTACACAGTGAATGGGTAATGCCTTCCAGCGCATCGCTGATGCAGTGGGTGAAGTCGTACATCGGGTAGATGCACCACTTGCTGCCGGTCTGGTGGTGATCGGCAAACTTAATGCGGTACAGCACCGGATCGCGCATCACAATAAACGGTGATGCCATGTCGATTTTGGCACGCAGGCAGGCTTTGCCTTCTTCAAAACCACCGGCACGCATTTTTTCGAACAGCGCGAGGTTCTCTTCCACGCTGCGATCGCGATATGGGCTGTTTTTACCCGGCTGAGTCAGGGTACCGCGGTATTCGCGGATCTGTTCTGCTGAGAGTTCATCGACGTAGGCCAGGCCCTTGTTGATAAGCTCAATCGCATACTGATGCAGCTGGTCGAAGTAGTCAGACGAGTAGCAAACTTTCCCGGCCCAGTGGAAACCTAACCATTGCACGTCGTTCTGAATGGACTCTACGTATTCGATATCTTCTTTCACCGGGTTGGTGTCATCGAAACGCAGGTTGCACAGGCCCTGATAGTCCTGAGCAATACCAAAGTTCAGACAGATAGACTTCGCATGACCGATATGCAGATAGCCGTTCGGCTCAGGCGGAAAGCGCGTGTGGATTGTGGTGTGCTTACCACTGGCCAGATCTTCATCGATGATCTGACGAATAAAGTTACTCGGGCGGGCTTCAGCCTCACTCATCGTGGATTCCTCAAAGCGTAAACAACATATAACGGAGCATGATCTTATAAGCCGGGCGAAGAGACAACTATTAGTTACGGAAAATACGTACTGGAAGGAATATATGGGGTTAATTGCTGCAAAAAAAAGCGGCGGAGGATCTCCCCCGCCGCTAAAGGCACAACTTTACTCAGGAACGATTACTTGCCTTTAATTTCGTACAGTGGTGTCTGGCCCGCAACGACGGAACCCTGCGCCTTGATGACCAGGCCGCTGAAGTCGTCGATGTTGCTGCAAACGACCGGGCTAATCATGGAGCGCGCATTCGCGTTCAGGAAATCCAGATCCATTTCGAGGATTGGCTGGCCTGCGGTCACTTCCGCACCCTCTTCCACCAGACGCTTAAAGCCTTCGCCGTTCAGCGCAACGGTATCGATACCCATGTGGACAACGATTTCCGCACCCTTCTCAGTTTCCAGGCAGAACGCGTGGTTGGTGTTGAAGATTTTCACGATGGTGCCGGCTGCCGGAGAAACGACCAGTTTTTCCGTCGGTTTCACTGCAATACCATCACCGACCGCTTTGCTGGCAAACGCTTCATCAGGCACCTGCTCCAGGGCAACAACGTCACCGGTTACCGGCGAAACGAGCGTTGCGATAGTCACGGCATTCGGTACTGCCTGCGGTTTTGCCGCGGCTGCTGCCGGAGCTGCTGCCGCTGGTGCGGCCTCTGCTGCGGAAACATGACCCGTAGTTTTCATGGCGTTAGCGATTTTCTCAGCCACGAAGCCAACGATAATCTGCACGCTGGTTTTGTTCAGGCGGATAACGCCAGACGCACCCAGACGTTTCGCCATCGCTTCGTTCACCAGGCTTGAGTCTTTCACATTCAGACGCAGACGGGTGATACAAGCATCGATACCGGTCAGGTTGTCAGAACCGCCGACTGCAGCGATATACTGACGAGCCAGTGCAGTCGCGTCCTGCTCTTTATCAGAGCTCACGTTCACGTCCTGACCATCGGCTTCGCTACCGGCAACCGCCAGCTCACGACCCGGAGTCATCAGGTTGAATTTAGTGATAGTGAAGCGGAACACCACGTAGTAGATAACGAAGAATACCAGGCCCTGCGGGATCAGCATCCACCAGTGAGTCGCCAGCGGGTTACGCGAGGACAGCACCATATCCACCAGCCCTGCGCTGAAGCCGAAACCGGCAATCCAGTGCATGCTCGCCGCGATGAACACGGAGATACCGGTCAGGAAGGCGTGGATAACGTACAGTACCGGTGCCACGAACATGAAGGAGAATTCCAGCGGCTCGGTGATACCAGTGAAGAAGGCTGCGAACGCGCCCGCCATCATGATACCCAGCACTTTCGCTTTGTTTTCCGGACGAGCACAGTGGTAGATAGCCAGCGCCGCACCCGGCAGACCGAACATCATAATCGGGAAGAAGCCCGCCTGGTAAC
This sequence comes from Yokenella regensburgei, assembly GCF_003634235.1. Taxonomy (NCBI): domain Bacteria; kingdom Pseudomonadati; phylum Pseudomonadota; class Gammaproteobacteria; order Enterobacterales; family Enterobacteriaceae; genus Yokenella; species Yokenella regensburgei. The sequence goes on from NZ_RBIZ01000003.1 coordinate 2,168,045, forward strand.
GACCAGTGATACCCACTTCCGCTTTACCTGCTGCGATAGACTGCGCACCGCCAAGGAAGTTCGGGATATCGTTGATACCGGCTACGTCAAACCAGAATACGGAGTTCAGCGCGTGGTGCAGACCCACCGGGATCAGCAGACGGTTGAAGAACGCATACACGCCCGCACCGGCAGAGCCCAGTTTCTGGATGTGCTCACCGAAGTTCACCAGACCGTCGAAGATAACCGGCCAAATGTACATCATGATGAACGCTACCAGAATCATGACGAAAGACGTCAGAATAGGTACCAGACGGCGACCGCTGAAGAACGACAGCGCCTTCGGCAGCTCAACGCCGGAGAAGCGGTTGTACAGTTCAGCAGAAATGATACCGACCAGAATACCCACGAACTGGTTGTTGATCTTACCAAACGCCGCCGGAACCTGATCCGCCGGGATTTTTTGGATCATAGACACCGCTGCTGGCGAGCAGAGCGTCGTTAACACGAGGAAACCGACGAAGCCGGTCAGCGCCGCAGCGCCATCTTTATCTTTAGACATACCATAAGCCACACCAATGGCGAACAGTACGGACATGTTGTCGATGATAGCGGAGCCGGACTTAATGAAGAACGCCGCCAGCGCATTCCCACCACCCCAACCCACCGGGTCGATCCAGTAGCCGACACCCATCAGGATGGCTGCTGCTGGCAGCGTGGCCACTGGCACCATCAGTGCGCGACCAACTTTCTGTAAATAACCTAGAATACTCACTTTACTCCCCCTATGAGACCCCGTTCAGACTCATTCAAAGCCGTTTTTTATTGTGTGTAACAAACCTTGAAGCGTGGCGAATTATCACCTACGTTCAGAGTGTGTGAAAAATTAATTCGTATCGCAAATTAAACGCGTATTTTTTGTGATTATAATCACCAAATATCGTATTAACCCCTCCTAATCACTGGCTAACAGTGAAAACTTATTTTATCATTCAAAAAATCGATGCAGATTGATCCCACCTGGGAAAAACCAGTTACGCTTAACCATAGCTGACTTCAATCCGCCACCCTTTCAAATTAACTATAGAGGTGAATAATGAGACTGATTCCCCTGGCAACTGCTGAGCAAGTCGGTAAATGGGCTGCGCGTCACATCGTGAATCGCATCAATGCGTTCAAACCGACGGCTGACCGTCCGTTTGTGCTGGGTCTGCCGACCGGCGGCACGCCGTTGACCGCGTACAAAGCGCTGGTAGAAATGCATAAAGCAGGCCAGGTTAGCTTCAAGCACGTCGTCACCTTCAACATGGACGAGTACGTTGGTCTGCCGAAAGAACACCCGGAAAGCTACCACAGCTTCATGCATCGTAACTTCTTCGATCACGTTGATATTCCGGCAGAAAACATTAACCTTCTGAATGGTAATGCGCCTGATATTGACGCAGAATGCCGTCAGTATGAAGAAAAAATTCGTTCCTACGGTAAAATCCACCTGTTTATGGGCGGCGTAGGCAACGATGGTCACATCGCGTTCAACGAACCGGCTTCTTCTCTGGCTTCACGCACCCGTATTAAAACGCTGACCCACGATACCCGCGTTGCAAACTCTCGTTTCTTCGATGGCGATGTTAACCAGGTCCCTAAATACGCGCTGACCGTTGGCGTGGGCACCCTGCTTGACGCTGAAGAAGTGATGATTCTGGTGCTGGGCTCGCAGAAAGCACAGGCGCTGCAGGCGGCAGTTGAAGGCAACGTCAACCATATGTGGACCATTAGCTGTCTGCAGCTGCACCCGAAAGCGGTCATGGTGTGTGACGAACCGTCCACCATGGAGCTTAAGGTGAAAACGTTGAAATACTTCAACGAACTGGAAGCAGAAAACGTTAAAGGTCTTTGATTGAATTCCGTCCCCTCTCCGGGGGACGGTCGTATTTTTTGAAAACCGGGGGAGTTATGTACGCTTTAACCCATGGCCGAATTTATACCGGTCACGAAATTCTGGATGACCATGCGATTGTCGTCGCCGATGGCCTTATCGAACGAGTCTGTCCACTGGCTGACCTGCCGTCCGGGATCGAGCAACGCTCGGTCAATGGCGCCATTCTTGCCCCTGGTTTTATTGATGTGCAGCTGAACGGCTGTGGCGGCGTGCAGTTTAACGACTCACCGGACGCGGTCACCGTCAAAACGCTGGAAATCATGCAGCACGCGAATGAAAAATCCGGCTGCACCAGCTATCTGCCAACCCTCATCACCTCCAGCGATGAGCTGATGAAACAGGGTATCCGCGTAATGCGCGAGTACCTCGGCAAATATCCAAACCAGGCGCTGGGTTTACATCTCGAAGGCCCATGGCTGAACCTGGTGAAAAAAGGGACTCACAACCCGGATTACGTGCGTAAAGCCTCTCCGGAACTGGTGGATTACCTCTGCGATAATGCCGACGTCATTACCAAAGTGACCCTGGCACCAGAAATGGTTGAGCCGGAAGTAATAAGCAAGCTGGTGAAAGCCGGAATTGTTGTCTCCGCTGGCCACTCCAACGCGACGCTTAAAGAAGCAAAAATCGGCTTCCGTGCGGGTATCACCTTCGCAACGCATCTTTATAACGCTATGCCGTACATTACCGGCCGTGAGCCTGGTCTTGCTGGCGCGATTTTCGACGAGCCGGACGTATATTGCGGCATCATCGCCGACGGCCTGCACGTTGATTTTGCAAACGTTCGTAATGCCAAACGTCTGAAAGGCGATAAACTGTGCCTCGTCACCGATGCAACCGCTCCGGCGGGTGCTAACATTGAACAGTTCATTTTTGCTGGTAAAACAATATACTACCGTAATGGACTGTGCGTAGATGAGAACGGCACCCTTAGCGGATCCTCCCTGACAATGATTGAAGGGGTTCGCAATCTGGTTGAGCACTGCGGCATTGCGCTGGACGAAGTTCTGCGTATGGCCACGCTCTATCCGGCACGCGCGATTGGCGTCGACAAGCAGCTTGGCAGCATTGCCCCTGGCATGGTGGCCAACCTGACCGCGTTCACTCGCGATTATAAAATCACTAAGACCATCGTTAATGGTAACGAGGTCGTCACTGAGTAAGTAAAAGTATGACACCAGGCGGACAAGCTCAAATTGGCAATGTTGACCTCGTAAAACAACTGAACAGCGCGGCCGTGTACCGCCTGATCGATCAACACGGCCCTATTTCGCGCATCCAGATTGCGGAACAAAGCCAGCTTGCTCCCGCCAGTGTGACAAAAATCACACGTCAGCTTATTGAGCGCGGCCTGATCAAAGAAGTCGATCAGCAGGCCTCCACCGGAGGACGCCGCGCCATCTCCATCGTCACTGAAACCCGAAATTTCCACGCCATCGGCGTCCGTCTGGGCCGCCACGATACCACCCTTACGCTGTATGATTTGAGCAGCAAAGTGGTGGCGGAAGAACACTACCCGCTCCCCGAGCGTACCCAGGAAACCCTGGAGCACGCGCTGCTGAACACCATTGCGCTGTTTATCGACAACTGTCAGCGCAAAATCCGCGAGCTGATTGCCATTTCCGTTATTCTGCCAGGCCTGGTTGACCCGGAAAGCGGTGTTATTCGCTATATGCCACATATCGCGGTGGAGAACTGGGGCCTGGTTGAGGCGCTGGAAAAACGATTCAAAGTCACCTGCTTTGTGGGGCACGATATCCGCAGTCTTGCGCTGGCGGAGCACTATTTCGGTGCAAGTCAGGACTGCGAAGACTCTATTCTGGTGCGCGTTCACCGGGGTACCGGTGCCGGGATCATCTCCAACGGGCGTATTTTTATCGGCCGTAACGGCAACGTTGGCGAGATTGGCCACATTCAGGTCGACCCACTTGGGGAACGTTGCCATTGTGGCAACTTCGGCTGTCTGGAGACGGTTGCCGCCAACGCGGCTATTGAGCAACGCGTTCGCCATCTGCTTGAGCAGGGCTACCAGAGCCGGGTGACGCTTGATGACTGCAACATTAAAGCCATCTGCAAAGCCGCTAACAAAGGCGATGCCCTCGCCAGTGAAGTTATCGAGCACGTGGGTCGCCACCTGGGTAAAACCATCGCCATCGCCATTAACCTCTTTAACCCACAAAAAGTGGTGATCGCCGGAGAAATTGTCGAAGCCGAGCGCGTTCTGCTGCCCGCCATTGAAGGTTGCATTAACACCCAGGCGCTGCAGGCGTTTCGTCAGAACCTGCCGGTAGTGCGCTCCACTCTCGACCACCGTTCCGCCATAGGCGCATTCGCACTGGTAAAACGCGCCATGCTTAACGGTATCCTCCTCCAGCATTTGCTGGAAAGTTAAAGCAGTCTTATAGTTACGCCTCTTTTAAAGACGTTGAGCCAGGGTAGTCCATGACCATTAAAAATGTTATTTGCGATATTGACGGCGTGCTGATGCACGATAACGTTGCGGTACCGGGGGCAGCGGAGTTCCTCACCCGCATCCTTGAGAACGGACTGCCGCTGGTATTGCTGACCAACTACCCTTCCCAGACTGGCCAGGATCTTGCTAACCGCTTCGCCACTGCAGGCGTTCATGTTCCGGACAGCGTGTTTTACACGTCGGCCATGGCGACGGCAGACTTCCTGCGTCGTCAGGAGGGAAAAAAAGCCTACGTTGTAGGTGAAGGTGCATTGATTCACGAGCTGTATAAAGCCGGATTCACCATCACCGACGTCAACCCGGATTTCGTTATCGTCGGTGAAACCCGCTCCTACAACTGGGAAATGATGCACAAAGCCGCCTTCTTCGTGGCTAACGGCGCGCGCTTTATCGCCACCAACCCGGATACCCATGGCCGTGGTTACTATCCGGCCTGTGGCGCGCTGTGCGCCGGTATTGAGAAAATTTCGGGTCGTAAACCGTTCTACGTCGGTAAGCCTAGCCCATGGATTATTCGCGCCGCGCTGAACAAAATGCAGGCCCATTCCGAGCAGACGGTCATCGTTGGCGACAATCTGCGGACGGATATTCTGGCCGGTTTCCAGGCGGGTCTCGAAACCATCCTCGTGCTTTCGGGGGTTTCTACCATGGATGACATCGACAGCATGCCGTTCCGCCCATCCTGGATTTACCCGTCCGTTGCGGAAATCGACGTCATCTGACCCTATCTGGCCGGAGAGCGCCTAGCGAATCCGGCCAATTATCATTTCATCAAAAAAATACGTCCTACATTGCATATTCATCAATAACTGGCGTTAATCGCCACGCTTTTTTTAGTATTCCTCAGCCCTTATTGCGTTATTTTTGTTTCCTCTGCCAAAGCTATTGCGCCTTCCCTCCCTTTGCGGCATTTTCACTAGTAAGCAAATTACACAACAGCACCACGCAACAGGTTAACGGAGAAGTCTATGTGTTCTATTTTCGGTGTACTGGATATCAAAACGGATGCGGGCGAGCTGCGCAAAAAAGCGCTGGAGCTCTCCCGCCTGATGCGCCATCGTGGCCCGGACTGGTCCGGCATTTACGCCAGCGATAACGCCATCCTCGCCCACGAACGTCTGTCAATTGTTGACGTCAACGCAGGCGCCCAGCCGCTGTACAACGAAAAGAAAACTCATGCGCTGGCGGTTAACGGTGAAATCTACAACCATCAGGCACTGCGTGCGGAATACGGCGATCGATACACCTTCCAGACCGGCTCAGACTGCGAAGTTATCCTTGCGCTGTATCAGGAAAAAGGCCCGGCATTCCTCGACGATCTGCAGGGTATGTTTGCCTTTGTCCTCTACGATAGCGAAAAAGACGCGTATCTGATCGGCCGCGATCATATCGGGATCATCCCGCTGTATATGGGCCATGACGAACACGGCAACCTGTTTGTCGCCTCTGAAATGAAGGCGCTGGTGCCGGTGTGTCGCACCATTAAAGAGTTCCCGGCCGGCAGCTACCTGTGGAGCCAGGACGGTGAGATCCGTTCTTACTATCAGCGCGACTGGTTTGACTATGACGCGGTGAAAGACAACGTTACCGATAAAAATGCCCTGCGCCAGGCGCTGGAAGACTCGGTGAAGAGCCACCTGATGTCTGACGTTCCTTATGGTGTGCTGCTGTCAGGTGGTCTGGATTCCTCCGTTATCTCGGCTATCACCAAGAAATATGCCGCTCGTCGCGTGGAAGATCAGGAGCGAACAGAGGCCTGGTGGCCGCAGCTGCACTCCTTCGCCGTCGGCCTTGAAGGCGCACCCGATCTGAAAGCCGCACAGGAGGTGGCAAACCACCTCGGTACCGTGCATCACGAGATCCACTTCACCGTGCAGGAAGGTCTGGATGCGATCCGCGATGTTATCTATCACATCGAAACTTATGACGTGACCACCATCCGCGCCTCGACGCCGATGTACCTGATGTCGCGTAAAATCAAGGCGATGGGCATCAAGATGGTGCTGTCGGGCGAAGGCTCTGACGAAGTGTTTGGCGGCTATCTCTACTTCCACAAAGCGCCGGATGCCAAAGAGCTGCATGAAGAAACCGTGCGTAAGCTGCAGGCGCTGCATATGTTCGACTGCGCCCGCGCTAACAAAGCGATGTCTGCCTGGGGTGTGGAAGCCCGCGTGCCGTTCCTCGACAAGAAGTTCCTCGACGTGGCCATGCGCATCAACCCGCAGGATAAGATGTGCGGCAACGGCAAGATGGAAAAACACGTGCTGCGCGAATGCTTCGAATCCTACCTGCCGGCAAGCGTGGCGTGGCGTCAGAAAGAGCAGTTCTCCGACGGCGTAGGCTACAGCTGGATTGATACGCTGAAGGAAGTGGCGGCAAAACAGGTCAGCGATCAACAGCTTGAAACCGCCGGCTTCCGCTTCCCATACAACACGCCGGGTTCAAAAGAAGCGTACCTGTACCGTGAGATCTTCGAAGAACTGTTCCCGGTACCCAGTGCCGCTGAATGTGTGCCAGGTGGTCCTTCCGTCGCCTGCTCTTCCGCGAAAGCCATTGAGTGGGATGAAGCCTTCAAAACCATGAACGATCCTTCGGGTCGTGCCGTGGGTGTGCATCAGTCTGCTTACCAGTAAAAGTGCTGAAATTACGGCCAGGGCCCTGCGGGGCCCTTTGTTGTTTTTGCTCAGCAAAATTGAGAAATAACCAATAATTGCCGAATAATGCACCACGCTGTTCGCAACCTAACCAAACAGTCACATTCCGGGTATTTTCCGTTAAAAAGGAGTTGACGCTACAAGGCTCAATACGCATAATGCGCCCCGCAACGCCGATAAGGTAACGCGAAAAAAGATGGCTACGTAGCTCAGTTGGTTAGAGCACATCACTCATAATGATGGGGTCACAGGTTCGAATCCCGTCGTAGCCACCATCTTTTTGCGGGAGTGGCGAAATTGGTAGACGCACCAGATTTAGGTTCTGGCGCCGCAAGGTGTGCGAGTTCAAGTCTCGCCTCCCGCACCATTCCCATAAAAGCGTTGCACGGATGGGGTATCGCCAAGCGGTAAGGCACCGGTTTTTGATACCGGCATTCCCTGGTTCGAATCCAGGTACCCCAGCCATTTTTTCATCGATGTACTGACGTACCTGTTGTTGGGGTATCGCCAAGCGGTAAGGCACCGGTTTTTGATACCGGCATTCCCTGGTTCGAATCCAGGTACCCCAGCCAGTCGATGAATGCAGTACATGGCTACGTAGCTCAGTTGGTTAGAGCACATCACTCATAATGATGGGGTCACAGGTTCGAATCCCGTCGTAGCCACCAAATTCGGTTACTTTTGATTATTCATAAGTACCAAAAGAAATTGTTGGGGTATCGCCAAGCGGTAAGGCTCTGGTTTCTGATACCAGCATTCCGAGGTTCGAATCCTCGTACCCCAGCCAATTTAAAAAGTCGTTATACTGTTAGTCTAACGCACCCTGTTGGGGTATCGCCAAGCGGTAAGGCTCTGGTTTCTGATACCAGCATTCCGAGGTTCGAATCCTCGTACCCCAGCCATTAAAAACAAAAAAGCTCGCTTCGGCGGGCTTTTTTGTTTTTAGCATTTGTGCTTTCAATTCCCCCTCACACATCAGGAAAGGGGGATCGGTGAGTTACAGCCCTAGCGCATACTTCAGCGCCTGACGCTTCAGCCCCCCCGCACGTTCCGCCGCCATCAGGCCGATATTACGCAAAACCCGCACCGGACCTAAATCATTGCTGAACCCGGCATAGAACAGATCCATCCCCGACTGCATCAGGTAATTATCTGCCATGCGCCGCGTCTGGTAGCGCTTAAGCACATGATGGCTGTGCCAGGCCTCTCCGTGACTGCGCGCGCTGGTTAACACGTCCAGCAGAGCATCCACGTCACGGTAGCCAAGGTTAACACCCTGCCCGGCCAGCGGGTGAATGGTGTGCGCCGCATCCCCCACCAGCGCAAGCCCGGGCTGGACATACTGCAGCGCATGGCGACGGGTCAGAGGAAAGGCACCTGCGGCAATCGGCGTCACGTGTCCCAGACGCGCCGGGAAGACATGTTCTATCTCCTGTTGCAGCTGCGCCATCGACAGCGTCTGAAGCTTGCGGATGCGTGCAGGCGCGTCATACCACACCAGCGATGCCCAGTTATCAAAGAGCGGAAGGAAAGCCCGGGGCCCCTCCGGCGTAAACTGCTGCCAGGTGCTGTCACCTGGATCCTCTTCGCACCGCACGGTAATCAGCATGCATGACTGTTGATATTGCCAGGCATGAATGCCAATCCCCGCCATCTGTCGCACCTGCGACGTTGCGCCATCGGCGCCGATGACCAGCTTCGCGGCAAGGTCGGTATCATCAGCAAACAGCAGTTGGTGCATTTCGCCATCGTGCAGTAGCGAAGTGAGCGTAGCCGGCGTTTTTAACGTCACCTGCGGATGTTCTGCCAGTCCCTGCCACAGTGCGCGTTGCAAAACGTGGTTTTCCACCATATGGCCCAACAGCGGTAGCTTGAGCTCGGAAGCGTCGAACACCACATGGGCATTTTCCCATTCCCAGGTTTCGAGGTGGCGATAAGGGTGACTGCGCATCTCTCGCACCGCCTCCCACACGCCAAGGCTTTTCAACAAAGAGACCGAGGCGGCGCTGATAGCCGAAATCCGCACATCCGGCGGCGCCAGCGGGTCAAACTCCGGCGGCGCGCTCTGCTCGATAACCGTCACCGCAAAACCATGCTGTGCCAGCCCCAGCGCCAGTGCGCTCCCGACCATCCCGCCCCCAACAATGGCGACATCCGTTAGTTGATTACTCATGGTGACTTGTCCTTAAACCCGAATACCTTAAGTTTACCGGATTTTTACTCGCTTGAGGCCAGAGTGTGACCTGACATCGCGATCAATGGCGGGCCGCGACTGGTCACACCCGCCGCAAAGCATTACACTATGCGGCCTGCATTCCTGGCTTTTAACTGAGCACGAGCAAGTCGATGACAAAAAAACTCCACATAAAAACCTGGGGCTGTCAGATGAACGAATACGATTCATCAAAGATGGCCGATCTGCTGGATGCCACCCACGGGTACCAACTCACCGAAGTGGCGGAAGAAGCGGATGTGCTGCTGCTTAACACCTGCTCCATTCGTGAGAAGGCTCAGGAGAAAGTCTTCCATCAGTTGGGTCGCTGGAAGCTCCTCAAAGAGAAGAATCCGGAGATCATTATTGGCGTTGGCGGCTGCGTGGCTTCTCAGGAAGGCGAGCATATTCGGCAGCGCGCCCATTACGTCGATATCATCTTTGGGCCGCAAACCCTGCACCGTTTGCCGGAGATGATTAACGCCGTGCGCGGCACCCGCAGCCCGGTCGTCGACATTAGCTTCCCGGAAATCGAAAAATTCGATCGTCTGCCGGAACCGCGCGCCGATGGTCCGACCGCATTCGTATCAATCATGGAAGGCTGCAACAAATATTGCACCTACTGCGTGGTCCCCTACACCCGTGGTGAAGAAGTGAGCCGTCCAAGTGACGACATCCTGTTTGAAATCGCCCAACTGGCGGCGCAGGGCGTGCGCGAAGTTAACCTGCTTGGCCAGAACGTCAACGCCTGGCGTGGCGAAAACTACGACGGTAGCATCGGCACCTTCGCCGAGCTGCTGCGCCTGGTCGCGGCTATCGACGGCATCGACCGTATCCGCTTTACCACCAGCCACCCGATCGAGTTTACCGACGACATTATCGATGTCTATCGTGATACCCCGGAGCTGGTGAGCTTCCTGCATCTACCGGTGCAAAGTGGTTCCGACCGCGTATTGAACCTGATGAGCCGTACGCACACCGCACTGGAGTACAAGGCCACTATCCGTAAGCTTCGCGAAGCGCGCCCGGATATTCAGATTAGCTCTGACTTCATCGTCGGCTTCCCGGGAGAAACCACCCAGGACTTCGAGCAGACCATGAAGCTGATTGCCGAGATCAACTTCGACGTGAGCTTTAGCTTTGTCTTCTCTGCCCGTCCAGGGACGCCGGCTGCCGATATGGTGGACGATGTGCCGGAAGAAGAGAAAAAGCAGCGTCTGTATATTCTGCAGGATCGCATCAACCAGCAGGCGATGGCGTGGAGCCGTCGTATGCTCGGCACCACCCAGCGTATTCTGGTGGAAGGCACCTCGCGTAAGAGCATCATGGAGCTTTCAGGACGCACCGAGAACAACCGCGTGGTGAACTTTGAAGGCACTCCGGAGATGATCGGCAAGTTTGTGGACGTAGAGATTGTCGACGTTTACACCAACTCCTTGCGCGGCAAGCTGGTGCGTACCGAGGATGAAATGGGTCTGCGCGTTGTGGAAACGCCGGAGTCGGTTATTGCCCGCACCCGTAAAGAGAACGACCTGGGCGTGGGAACCTATCAGCCCTGATCCCAGCGGCCTGTCCGTCCCGGGCAGGCCCTTGCATTTCCCCCACCCTGCCCCCATCTGCAGAGAGTTGCTTGCACCTTTTCCAGGTGCCGTGAATAATTCCCTTAAGAGGCTCGTCGCCCGAGAGCCAGAAATGCGATTCGTATCTGGCAATACCCATAAAAGAGGAACAGATTGAACATAGAAACCCGAGAAATTAGCCTGGAGCCAGCGGACAACGAACGCCTGCTGGGCCTTTGTGGCCCGTTTGATGACAACATCAAACATCTGGAACGACGTCTTGGTATCGAAATCAACCGCCGCGACAACCACTTCAAACTGACTGGGCGCGCCATCTGCGTCAACGCCGCGGCGGACATTCTGCGCAGTCTGTACGTTGATACCGCCCCGATGCGCGGACAGATTCAGGATATTGAGCCGGAGAAAATCCACCTCGCGGTTAAAGAAGCGCGCGTGCTGGAGCAAAGCGCCGACAGCGTGCCGGAGTTCGGCAAAGCTATCCACATCAAGACCAAGCGTGGCGTGATTAAACCACGCACGCCGAATCAGGCGCAGTACATCGCCAATATCCTCGACCACGACATTACCTTCGGCGTTGGCCCTGCGGGAACCGGTAAAACCTACCTCGCGGTTGCAGCGGCCGTAGATGCCCTGGAGCGTCAGGAAATTCGTCGTATCCTGCTGACTCGCCCGGCGGTTGAAGCCGGTGAAAAGCTCGGCTTCCTGCCGGGTGACCTGAGCCAGAAAGTCGACCCTTATTTACGCCCGCTGTACGACGCACTGTTCGAGATGCTGGGCTTCGAAAAAGTCGAGAAGCTGATGGAGCGCAACGTGATTGAGGTTGCCCCGCTCGCCTACATGCGTGGTCGTACGTTAAATGATGCTTTCATCATTCTTGATGAAAGCCAGAACACCACCATCGAACAGATGAAGATGTTCCTGACCCGTATCGGCTTTAACTCGAAAGCAGTGATTACCGGCGACGTGACGCAGATTGACCTGCCGCGCAGCACCAAATCCGGCCTGCGCCACGCCATTGAAGTGCTGGCTGAAGTCGATGAAATTAGCTTTAACTTTTTCCACAGCGAAGACGTGGTGCGCCATCCGGTCGTGGCCCGTATCGTGACCGCCTATGAGGCGTGGGAAGAGGCCGACCAAAAACGTAAAGCCGAGCAGGCCGCCGAGCGTAAACGCGAAGCCCTGCTGGCACAGGAGCAAAAATGAGTCAGGTGATCCTCGATCTACAACCGGCCTGTGAAAACAACGATGGCCTGCCGGAAGAGGCCCAGTTTCAGGCCTGGCTTAACGCGGTGATCCCGCAGTTCCAGGAGGAGTCAGAAGTGACTATCCGCCTGGTGGATGAAGCCGAAAGCCACGAGTTAAACCTGACCTACCGTGGAAAGGACAAGCCAACCAACGTGCTCTCTTTCCCGTTTGAAGCCCCACCGGGTATCGAGCTGCCGCTGCTGGGCGATCTCATCATCTGTCGCCAGGTTGTTGAACAGGAAGCCAAAGAGCAAGGTAAACCGCTTGAGGCCCACTGGGCGCACATGGTAGTGCACGGTAGCCTGCATCTGCTGGGCTACGACCACATTGAAGATGAAGAAGCTGAAGAAATGGAAAGCCTCGAAACAGAGATAATGCTTGCTCTGGGCTATGAGGATCCGTACATTTCCGAGAAAGAATAGTCCGTCATGCCGTCTGCGCTGAATTTACGCGAGGCGGCGAATTTTATATCAACATGAGAACCCAAACGACGCCATGAGCGACGACAATTCACACAGTAGCGACACCCTGAACAGTAAGAAGGGATTCTTCTCCCTGCTCCTGAGCCAGCTCTTTCACGGCGAACCCAAAAACCGTGACGATCTGCTGGCGCTGATCCGTGACTCCGGGCAGAACGACCTTATCGACGAAGATACGCGCGATATGCTCGAAGGGGTAATGGACATCGCCGAACAACGCGTTCGCGATATCATGATCCCCCGCTCACAGATGATTACCCTGAAACGTAACCAGACGCTGGACGAATGCCTTGATGTCATCATCGAGTCTGCCCACTCTCGTTTCCCGGTGATCAGTGAAGATAAAGATCACATTGAAGGGATTCTGATGGCTAAAGATCTGCTGCCGTTTATGCGCAGCGATGCCGAAGCCTTCAGCATGGATAAAGTGTTACGCCAGGCGGTGGTTGTACCTGAAAGCAAGCGGGTTGACCGCATGCTGAAAGAATTCCGTTCGCAGCGCTATCATATGGCTATCGTTATCGATGAGTTCGGTGGGGTGTCTGGTCTGGTGACCATTGAAGACATTCTTGAGCTTATCGTGGGCGAAATTGAAGATGAGTATGACGAAGAGGAAGATATCGATTTTCGTCAGCTAAGCCGCCACACCTGGACCGTGCGCGCGCTGGCTTCCATTGAAGACTTCAACGACACCTTCGACACCCACTTCAGCGATGAAGAGGTAGACACTATCGGCGGTCTGGTGATGCAGGCATTCGGGCATCTTCCGGCGCGCGGTGAGTCGATTGACATCGATGGTTACCAGTTTAAGGTCGCGATGGCCGACAGTCGCCGTATTATTCAGGTTCATGTCAAACTTCCGGACGACGCACCACAACCGAAGCTGGAAGATTAATTTAACGGGAAGACAAATCTAAATGGCATTTGCCTCTCTTCTTCAACGCCAGCGCGTGCGCTTACTGCTGGCGTTACTTTTCGGGGCCAGCGGTACGCTGGCTTTTTCACCTTACGATTTCTGGCCTGCGGCCCTGGTTTCGCTCTTCGGGCTACAGGCCTTAACCCTCGACCGGCGTCCGCTGCAAAGCGCCTGGATTGGCTATGCCTGGGGATTTGGCCTCTTCGGCACCGGCATTAACTGGGTTTACGTCAGTATCGCCCAGTTCGGCGGTATGCCTGGGCCGGTTAACATCTTCCTCGTCGTGCTGCTGGCGGCATATCTGTCGCTCTACACCGGTCTGTTTGCCGGTGTGCTCTCGCGCCTGTGGCCGAAAACCAGCTGGCTGCGGGTGGCGATTGCCGCACCGGTCGTCTGGCAGGTCACCGAGTTTCTGCGCGGCTGGGTGCTCACCGGCTTCCCGTGGCTGCAGTTTGGTTACAGCCAGATTGACGGCCCGCTGAAGGGGCTGGCACCGGTAATGGGCGTGGAGGCCATTAACTTCCTGCTGATGATGGTGAGCGGCCTGCTGGCGCTGGCGGTCGTACGCCGTTGCTGGCGTCCGTTGGTCATTGCCGTGGTGCTGTTCGCTCTGCCCTTCCCGCTGCGCTACATCCAGTGGTATCAGCTGTTGCCGGAACGTGCAACACAGGTATCGATGGTGCAGGGCAACATCCCGCAGTCGCTGAAGTGGGACGAAGGCCAACTGGTCAATACGCTCAAGATTTATCTCGACGCCACCGAGAAGGTCATGGGCAAGTCGCAGCTGATTATCTGGCCCGAATCCGCCATTCCGGATCTCGAAATCAACCAGCAGCGTCTGCTCAGCATGATGGACGATATGCTGCGCGCCAAAAACAGCTCGCTGATTACCGGAATTGTCGATTCACGTCTTAACAGCAAGAATCGCTACGATACCTACAACACCATTATCACGCTTGGCAAAGACAATCCGTACAGCTACAACTCCGCCGACCGCTACAACAAGAACCACCTCGTGCCGTTCGGCGAGTTTGTGCCGCTGGAGTCAATTCTGCGTCCGCTGGCGCCGTTCTTTGACCTGCCGATGTCATCCTTCAGCCGTGGAGCCTACGTTCAGCCTCAGCTGAGTGCACACAACCTGAAGCTGACCGCCGCTATCTGCTACGAGATTATTCTTGGCGAACAGGTGCGGGATAACTTCCGTCCGGACACCGACTTCCTGCTGACCATCTCTAACGATGCCTGGTTCGGTCAGTCTATCGGCCCGTGGCAGCATTTCCAGATGGCGCGAATGCGTGCGCTGGAGCTGGCGCGTCCACTGCTGCGCAGCACCAACAACGGGATTACCGCCGTGATTGGCCCGCGCGGCGAAATTCAGGCGATGATCCCGCAGTTCACCCGCGAGGTGCTGACCACCAAAGTCACCCCCACCAGCGGGCTTACACCGTATGCCCGAACCGGCAACTGGCCACTGTGGCTAATTACCGCCCTGTTCGGCTTTGGTGCGCTGTTGATGAGCCTGCGTAACCGACGTTAAGTTTAACCCCCTCTCCCCACGGGAGAGGGGGGATTCGCGCCTTCTCCCTTCCTCGCCATTCTGGCACAGCAATTGCTTTTATAAATCAGGCTGCTGCGTAACACGCATAAGCGCAACCGGGTTGCACCAGCACGGTACACGGGTAGCACCATTCGAGTGCAAACAGACTTTTTTGCCTCGAAACGGTGCGGCGCACTTCGCAAAAACAAACAATATCGCAGCAAAATATTTACATTAAGCCAAACTAAATGCTAACAAACACACATAACACTGCCCACTAAAGCGGCAGACCATAACAACATCACAATGGGTATCACGAGCGTCTCCGGCGCTGATGATAAGGAGTAGGATATGCAATTACGTAAACTGGCTGCGGCAATGCTGGTCATGGGTGTGACCGCCGGTCTGGCCCATGCTGAAGACGCACCTGCTGCGGGCAGCACCCTGGATAAAATCGCCAAAAACGGCGTGATTGTCGTGGGGCACCGTGAGTCATCTGTTCCCTTCTCTTATTACGATAATCAGCAGCAGGTTGTTGGTTATTCTCAGGACTACTCCAACGCTATCGTTGATGCGATTAAAAAACAGCTCAACAAACCGGATCTGCAGGTCAAACTGATCCCGATTACCTCGCAGAACCGTATTCCGCTGCTGCAAAACGGCACCTTTGACTTTGAGTGTGGCTCCACCACCAACAACGTCGAGCGTCAGCAGCAGGCTGCATTCTCTGACACCATCTTCGTCGTCGGCACTCGTCTGCTGGTGAAGAAAGGTGGCGATATCAAAGATTTCCCGGACCTGAAAGGCAAAGCGGTTGTAGTGACCTCCGGGACGACCTCTGAAGTTCTGCTGCATAAGCTTAACGACGAGAAGAAAATGGATATGCGCATCATCAGCGCGAAAGACCACGGTGACTCGTTCCGTACGCTGGAAAGCGGTCGTGCTGTGGCGTTTATGATGGATGATGCCCTGCTGGCTGGCGAGCGCGCGAAAGCGAAGAAACCGGACAACTGGGAGATCGTCGGCACACCGCAGTCTAAAGAGGCTTACGGCTGCATGCTGCGTAAAGACGATCCGCAGTTCAAGAAGCTGATGGATGACACCATCGCGAAGGCGCAAACCTCAGGCGAAGCAGCCAAGTGGTTTGAAAAATGGTTCAAGAACCCGATTCCACCGAAAAACCTGAATATGAACTTTGAACTGTCCGACGACATGAAAGCGCTGTTCAAAGAACCGAACGACAAAGCACTGAACTAATCAAAAACAATAAGGGCGGGTTCGCCTGCCCTCTCGACTGCCGGGAAACACGGACAGACTATACGCTGAATGGTCGTTCCCCATTCAGCACGAAAATGACACAGCGTTCTTCACATTGAGCTGTAACAAAGCAGGGTGAAAGACGACGTGTTTCCCCAAAATAGTTCGGGCTGCAGCAAGGCGGCGACACTGTGAATCCCCGGGAGCTTACTCAAGTAAGTGACTGGGGTGAACGAGGAAAGCCAACGCGCCTGCGGCTTGAAGTATGAAGGGGAAAGGTTTCCTTAGCAGTCTTCGAGGGTAGCTCTGCTACCCTTTTTTTTCTGGAGTAGATTTATGTCTATAGACTGGAACTGGGGGATCTTCCTGCAACAGGCCCCGTTCGGCAACACCACTTACCTGGGCTGGCTATGGAGCGGCTTTCAGGTCACCGTCGCGCTATCCATTTCGGCATGGATTATCGCATTTCTTGTGGGCTCACTGTTTGGCATTCTGCGTACCGTTCCGAACCGCTTTCTCTCAGGCCTCGGCACGCTGTATGTTGAACTCTTCCGTAACGTTCCGCTGATTGTTCAGTTCTTTACCTGGTATCTGGTTATCCCTGAACTGCTGCCGGAAAACATCGGCACGTGGTTTAAATCAGAACTCGATCCGAACATTCAGTTTTTCCTCTCCTCTCTGTTTTGCCTGGGGCTGTTTACCGCTGCCCGCGTCTGCGAGCAGGTGCGCGCCGCCATCCAGTCGCTACCGCGTGGGCAAAAGAATGCTGGCCTGGCGATGGGGCTGACGCTGCCACAAACCTATCGCTATGTGCTGCTGCCGAACGCGTATCGCGTTATCGTGCCGCCAATGACCTCTGAGATGATGAACCTGGTGAAAAACTCGGCCATCGCTTCGACCATTGGTCTGGTGGATATGGCCGCTCAGGCGGGAAAGCTGCTGGATTACTCGGCGCATGCCTGGGAGTCCTTCACCGCCATCACTCTGGCTTATGTGCTCATCAACGCGGTCATTATGCTGGTCATGAGCCTGGTCGAACGTAAGATTCGCCTGCCCGGCAATCTGGGAGGCAAATAATGTACGATTTCGACTGGAGTTCTATCGTTCCTTCGATGCCTTACCTGCTGGCAGGTCTGGTCATTACGCTCAAGATTACCCTGACCGCGATCGTCATTGGGATCGTCTGGGGCACGATTCTTGCCGTCATGCGTCTGTCGACCTTCACACCGATTGCCTGGTTTGCGAAGGCCTACGTCAACATCTTCCGCTCCGTCCCGCTGGTGATGGTGCTGCTGTGGTTCTACCTGATTGTCCCGGGTTTTCTGCAAAACGTGCTCGGCCTGTCGCCGAAGACGGATATCCGTCTTATCTCGGCGATGGTGGCATTTTCCATGTTTGAAGCAGCCTACTACTCCGAAATCATCCGCGCCGGGATCCAGAGTATTTCGCGCGGACAATCAAGTGCTGCACTGGCGCTGGGGATGACCCACTGGCAGTCAATGCGGCTTATTATTCTGCCGCAGGCGTTCCGTGCAATGGTGCCGCTGCTGCTCACTCAGGGCATCGTTTTGTTCCAGGATACCTCACTGGTATACGTGCTGAGTCTGGCGGACTTCTTCCGTACCGCCTCTACCATTGGTGAACGTGACGGTACTCAGGTTGAAATGATCCTGTTTGCGGGTGCGGTTTACTTCGTGATTAGTTTAAGTGCATCGCTGTTGGTCAGCTGGTTGAAGAAAAGGACAGTACAATGATTACCCTGAAAAACGTTTCAAAATGGTATGGTCACTTTCAGGTGCTGACCGACTGCTCCACGGAAGTCAAAAAAGGCGAAGTCGTGGTGGTGTGCGGTCCTTCTGGCTCCGGGAAATCAACGCTCATCAAAACCGTGAACGGTCTCGAGCCGGTGCAGCAAGGTGAAATTATTGTGGCGGGAACGACCGTTAACGATAAAAAAACCGATCTCGCTAAGCTGCGTTCTAAGGTGGGTATGGTGTTCCAGCATTTTGAGCTGTTCCCGCATCTTTCCATCATCGAGAACCTGACCCTGGCGCAGGTGAAAGTGCTTAATCGTGATAAAACGGCAGCACGTCAGAAAGGGTTAAAACTGCTGGAGCGTGTTGGTCTTTCGGCTCACGCCGATAAATACCCGGCGCAGCTTTCCGGCGGTCAGCAGCAGCGCGTCGCCATTGCCCGCGCCCTGTGTATGGACCCTATTGCCATGCTGTTCGACGAACCTACCTCGGCGCTGGATCCGGAGATGATCAACGAAGTACTGGACGTGATGGTCGAGCTGGCAAACGAGGGGATGACGATGATGGTGGTCACCCACGAGATGGGCTTTGCCCGCAAAGTGGCAAACCGCGTTATCTTTATGGATGAAGGTAAAATTGTCGAAGACGTCGAAAAAGAAGCCTTCTTCGCCAATCCGAAATCCGATCGCGCCAAAGACTTCCTCGCCAAGATCCTGCACTGATCCACTCTAGCCGCCCCTCATCGCGAGGGGCGTTTTTATTTAAGGCTCAAACGGCCGGCGCTGGAACTGATCGTGCCCGCACTTCGGACACAGCGGCAGCACGTCCGGGGTGTACACTGCCAGATGGTAGTGACACTTCTCGCATACCAGATTGCCAAGCCCCACCACTTCTCCGCTGTGGTATACCCCGTGATGGTTGAGATCCTGGAACACTTCGCGCCACTCCAGCTGCGTTTTATCGGTAATATCCGCAAGTTCCTGCCAGAGGCTCTCTTTAATGACGCGCATAAAAACGCTGTCGTTCAGCTCCTCCTGGCTCTCTTCATAGCTACGAGCGAACTCTTCGAGATCGCGACGCACGGCGCGCGTGAGTTCTTCCACTTCCGTGCGCGTTAACTCTCCGGTCTGGATGACCCGCGCGCGCGCCTGCTCCACCAGCGCATCGATATCACGCTCGCCGTTACGCAGTCTTTCGGTCAACGTCGTCACCAGTTCACGATAATATTGAGCAACCTTGTTCATTGTTTCATCTCCCGGGCGGTTAACGTCTGATAATAATAGACGTTATTTACTCAGCGCTTTGTCAGCCAACACACAGACTACGTAAATATTCGCCGCGGCTTAATGTCGTGAAAGACTGTTTTGACGGGCACGTTTGGGCTATGCTATGCCGATCTGAAATATCATATCCATTGGCTACATTTGTAGCTGTACTGAAACAGGACCACTGGCTGCCATGCAAGAGCAATACCGCCCGGAAGAGATAGAATCGAAAGTCCAGCAACACTGGACAGACGCGCGCACATTTGAAGTGACCGAAGACAACAGCAAAGAAAAATACTATTGCCTGTCGATGCTACCTTATCCTTCTGGCCGACTACACATGGGCCACGTGCGTAACTACACCATCGGTGATGTGATTGCGCGCTACCAGCGAATGCTTGGTAAAAACGTTCTTCAGCCGATCGGCTGGGATGCGTTTGGTCTGCCGGCAGAAGGTGCGGCGGTGAAAAACAACACTGCGCCTGCGCCGTGGACCTACGACAACATCGCCTACATGAAAAACCAGCTCAAAATGCTGGGCTTCGGCTATGACTGGAGCCGCGAGCTGGCGACCTGTACCCCGGAATACTACCGTTGGGAGCAGAAATTCTTCACCGAGCTTTATAAGAAAGGCCTGGTGTACAAGAAGACCTCTTCGGTCAACTGGTGCCCGAACGACCAGACCGTTCTCGCCAACGAGCAGGTCATCGACGGCTGCTGCTGGCGCTGCGATACCAAAGTTGAGCGTAAAGAGATCCCGCAGTGGTTTATTAAAATCACCGCCTACGCTGACGAGCTGTTGAACGACCTGGATAAGCTGGATCACTGGCCGGATACGGTGAAGACCATGCAGCGTAACTGGATTGGTCGTTCTGAAGGGGTTGAAATCTCTTTCAACGTCAACAACTACGCCGACAAACTGACCGTTTACACCACCCGCCCGGATACCTTCATGGGCTGCACCTACCTGGCGGTAGCTGCGGGTCACCCGCTGGCGCAGCAGGCTGCAGCAAACAATCCAGAGCTGGCCGCGTTTATCGATGAATGCCGTAATACCAAAATGGCCGAAGCCGACATGGCGACCATGGAGAAAAAAGGCATCGACACCGGCTTTAAAGCGATTCATCCGCTGACCGGTGAAGAAATTCCGGTATGGGCGGCTAACTTCGTGCTGATGGAATACGGCACCGGTGCGGTGATGGCCGTTCCGGGTCACGACCAGCGCGATTACGAATTTGCGACCAAATATGGTCTGAACATCAAGCCGGTTATTCTGGCCGCCGATGGTTCTGAGCCGGACCTCTCCGAGCAGGCACTGACCGAGAAAGGCGTACTGTTTAACTCCGGTGAGTTTGACGGCCTGAGCCATGAAGCGGGCTTCAACGCGATTGCTGACAAACTGGCAGCGATGGGCGTGGGCGAGCGTAAAGTGAACTTCCGTCTACGTGACTGGGGCGTTTCCCGTCAGCGCTACTGGGGTGCACCGATCCCGATGGTCACCCTGGAAGACGGCACCGTAATGCCAACCCCGGAAGACCAACTGCCGGTGATTCTGCCGGAAGACGTAGTGATGGACGGTATCACCAGTCCGATCAAAGCCGATCCTGAGTGGGCGAAAACCACCGTGAACGGCATGCCTGCGCTGCGTGAAACTGACACCTTCGACACCTTTATGGAGTCCTCCTGGTACTACGCGCGTTACACCTGCCCGCAGTACAACGACGGAATGCTGGATCCGAATGCCGCCAACTACTGGCTGCCGGTCGATATCTACATCGGTGGTATCGAACACGCCATCATGCACCTGCTCTACTTCCGCTTCTTCCACAAACTGATGCGCGACGCGGGTATGGTCAACTCTGACGAACCGGCTAAACAGCTGCTGTGTCAGGGCATGGTACTGGCAGACGCCTTCTACTACGTCGGCGACAACGGCGAGCGTAACTGGGTTTCCCCGGTTGATGCCATCGTTGAGCGCGACGAAAAGGGCCGTATCGTGAAAGCGAAAGACGCGGCAGGCCATGAGCTGGTGTATACCGGCATGAGCAAAATGTCGAAGTCGAAAAACAACGGCATCGACCCGCAGGTGATGGTTGAACGTTATGGCGCAGACACCGTTCGTCTGTTCATGATGTTTGCTTCCCCGGCAGATATGACGCTCGAATGGCAGGAATCTGGCGTTGAAGGGGCCAACCGCTTCCTGAAGCGTGTCTGGAAACTGGTTTACGAGCACACTTCCCGGGGCCCGGTTGCAGCACTGAACGTCGCTGCGCTGAGCGAAGACCAGCAGGCTCTGCGCCGCGATGTCCACAAAGCCATTGCCAAAGTAACCGATGACGTCGGTCGTCGTCAGACCTTCAACACCGCTATTGCGGCGATTATGGAGCTGATGAACAAGCTGGCTAAAGCTCCGCTTGAAGGTGAGCAGGACAGAGCGTTGATGCAGGAAGCACTGCTGGCGGTCGTACGTATGCTTAACCCGTTCACCCCGCACGCGAGCTTCACGCTGTGGCAGGAACTGGGCGGCGAAGGCGATATCGACAACGCGCCGTGGCCGGTCGCAGACGAACAAGCGATGGTGGAAAACTCAACGCTGGTTGTGGTCCAGGTAAATGGTAAAGTTCGTGGTAAAATTACCGTTCCGGTTGATGCAACTGAAGAACAGGTTCGTGAGCGCGCAGGCCAGGAACATCTGGTGGCGAAATATCTTGAGGGTGTTACCGTACGTAAAGTGATTTACGTTCCAGGTAAACTGCTCAACCTGGTCGTTGGCTAAGCGCGGGAGGAAGCGTGCGATATCTGGCAACATTATTGGTAACGTTGGCGGTGCTGGTCACCGCCGGGTGTGGCTGGCACCTGCGTAGCACTACGCAGGTCCCGGAAAACATGAAAACCATGATCCTGGATTCCAGCGATCCGAACGGTCCGTTTACCCGTGCAGTACGCAACCAGCTGCGCCTGAACGACATTAAACTGGTCGAGAGCAGCGCTACGCGTAAAGACATTCCGTCACTGCGTCTTGGTACTGCAATCATCTCCCAGGATACCGCGTCAGTCTTCCAGAACGGTCAGACCGCGGAATACCAGATGGTGATGATTGCTTCAGCAAGCGTGCTGATCCCGGGTCACGACATCTATCCAATCAGCACCAGGGTTTATCGTTCATTCTTCGATAACCCGCAGGCCGCGCTGGCGAAAGATGCTGAGCAGCAGATAATCATTCAGGAAATGTACGATAAAGCCGCTGAGCAGCTGATTCGTCAGCTCCCGAGCGTTCGCATTGCGGATACCGAAGAGAGCAAAACTCAGACCCCGGTTAAGGTCACTGAACCCGCAAAACCGGCTTCACGTGTCTCTACCACCCTGGGTAACTGATGATTCGGCTCTACCCTGAACAACTCCGCGCGCAGCTCTCCGAAGGGCTGCGCGCGGCGTATCTATTACTTGGTAACGATCCTCTACTTCTTCAGGAAAGCCAGGATGCGGTCCGTCAGGTGGCGGCTACACAGGGCTTTGACGAGCACCACACCGTCACGATTGATACCAGCACCGACTGGAACGCGTTATTTTCTCTGTGCCAGGCGATGAGCCTTTTCGCCAGTCGGCAAACCATACTGTTACTGCTGCCGGAGAACGGCCCAAACGCGGCGATTAACGAGCAACTGGCCACCCTTGTCAGCCTGCTGCATGACGATTTGCTGCTGATTTGTCGGGGTAACAAATTCACCAAAGCGCAGGAAAATGCCGCATGGGTAACCTCGCTGGCTAACCGCGCGGTTCAGGTGAGCTGTCAGACGCCGGAACAGACGCAGCTGCCACGCTGGCTGGGTTCCCGAGCAAAACAGATGAACCTTCAGCTTGACGACGCCGCAAGCCAGCTTTTGTGTTACTGCTACGAGGGCAACCTGCTGGCGCTTGCCCAGGCGCTGGAGCGGCTGTCACTACTCTGGCCGGACGGCAAACTGACTCTGCCGCGCGTTGAGCAAGCGGTAAACGATGCCGCCCACTTTACCCCCTTCCACTGGGTTGATGCCCTGTTGGCCGGCAAGAGTAAGCGCGCGTTGCATATCCTGCAGCAACTGCGTCTTGAAGGGAGTGAGCCGGTGATTCTGCTGCGCACCGTGCAGCGAGAACTGTTGCTGCTGGTCACGCTGAAACGCCATTCTACCCAGACCCCACTGCGCACATTGCTCGATAAACACCGGGTCTGGCAGAACCGTCGTCCACTGGTGACCGACGCGGTCAACCGTATGAGCGCCGAACAACTACGCCAGGCCGTTACCCTGCTCAGCCGCACGGAGCTGACACTGAAGCAGGACTACGGACAGTCGGTGTGGTCTGAACTGGAAAGCCTTTCTCTGCTACTCTGTCATAAGGCACTGGCAGACGTTTTTATTAATGGCTGATATGACCTCATTACAGGCGATGTACGGCGGTACCTTCGATCCGGTGCACTACGGGCACCTCAAACCGGTTGAGATCCTCGCGAACCAGATTGGGCTGACGAAAGTTATCATCATGCCCAACAACGTTCCTCCCCATCGGCCCCAGCCGGAAGCCAGTAGCGCGCAGCGAAAACGCATGCTGGAACTGGCCATCGCCGATAAACCGCTGTTTGTCCTCGACGAGCGTGAACTCAAACGCAATGCCCCCTCCTGGACCGCGCAGACGCTGGCCGAATGGCGCGAAGAGCAGGGCCCCGACGCACCACTGGCATTTATTATTGGTCAGGATTCACTACTGAATTTCCCGACGTGGCATCAGTATGAAACCATTCTCGATAATGCCCACCTTATCGTCTGTCGCCGTCCGGGCTATCCGCTGGCGATGAAAGAAGAACAGCATCAGCTTTGGCTGGAACAACATCTGACCTTCAATGCGGAAAACCTGCATACGCAGCCCGCCGGTAAGATTTACCTTGCCGAAACCCCGTGGTTTGATATTTCCGCTACGCTTATTCGCGAACGCCTGCAGCGCGGTGAACCCTGCGAGGCGCTGCTGCCGGAGGCGGTACTCACCTATATTCATCAACAGGGGCTATACCAGCACGGTTGATGCTCTGCCAGGAGGCAATAATGAAGTTGTGGCTGATTCGTCATGGAGAAACCGACGCTAACGTGGCAGGGGTTTACAGCGGCCACGCTCCCACCGCGTTAACACCACGCGGCATTGCCCAGGCACAGCAACTTAACCAGCTTTTGCACAACATTCCCTTCGATAGCGTCCTGTGCAGCGAGCTTGCTCGCGCCCGGCACACGGCGGAGCTTGCGCTCGCTGGTCGTGACTATGCCCTGAGCCTCACTCCGCTGTTAAATGAAATGTATTTTGGCGACTGGGAGATGCGCCATCACCGCGATCTTACCGTTGAGGACAGTGACAACTATGCCGCCTGGTGTGCTGACTGGCAGCACGCTGTTCCCACTAACGGCGAAGGTTTTCAGCAGTTCTCCGCGAGGGTGAGTCAGTTTATTACCTCACTGAGTGAGTATCGTGCGCATCAGAACGTACTGGTGGTCAGCCATCAGGGCGTATTAAGCCTGTTGACCGCCCTGCTCCTCAACATGCCCGCCGCCTCAATGTGGCACTTCCCTATTGCCCAGGGAGCCTGGAGCCGAATCGATATTCACGACGATTTCGCCACGCTTAAGGTGCTCAACAGTCGTGCAATTTATGAGAAAGCGGCAAGTTAACGTTATTTTCTGCTGCCGCCCACGCCTGGACCATTGACACGCCGGGACAGGCTGCTATTCTCCGCAGCCGGGCTATCCCCTCACACTGATTTACAGAAATTGTTTTACAAAAATGGCGATGCATTCATTGCCGATGGATGGGATGATAGCCAACCTTAAAATTCGTCTGGTGACATTTGTCCCGACATCGCCGCCAGTTCAGGTATACTGTTCGGCTGTTTACTGCTGTTATTTTTTTAGTTACCAGGGGGAACTCTTGCAGGGTAAAGCACTCCAGGATTTTGTGATCGACAAAATTGATGACCTGAAAGGTCAGGATATTCTCGCCATCGACGTTAAGGGCAAATCCAGCATCACCGATTGCATGGTTATTTGCACCGGCACGTCTACACGCCACGTCATGTCTATCGCGGACCACGTTGTTCAGGAATCCCGCGCAGCTGGCCTGCTCCCGCTTGGCACCGAAGGCGAAAGTGTCGCCGACTGGATCGTTGTTGATTTAGGCGATGTCATTGTCCATGTCATGCAGGAAGAGAGTCGTCGCCTGTATGAACTGGAAAAACTCTGGGGTTAATGCGTGAAGCTGCAGCTGGTCGCCGTTGGCACCAAAATGCCGGACTGGGTTCAGACGGGTTTTACCGAGTATCTGCGTCGTTTTCCGAAAGATATGCCATTCGAACTGGTGGAGATCCCCGCCGGAAAACGCGGTAAAAACGCAGATATTAAGCGCATCCTCGAAAAAGAGGGTGAGCTGATGCTGGCAGCTGCAGGCAAAAATCGCATTGTGACCCTTGATATCCCGGGTAAGCCCTGGGATACGCCCCAGCTGGCGCGCGAGCTGGAACGCTGGAAACAGGATGGCCGCGATGTCAGCCTGCTTATCGGGGGCCCGGAAGGGTTATCTCCCGCCTGCAAAGCCGCCGCCGAGCAAAGTTGGTCTCTCTCCACCCTGACGCTCCCTCATCCGCTGGTTCGGGTGCTGGTCGCAGAAAGCCTGTACCGGGCGTGGAGCATTACCACCAACCACCCTTACCACCGCGAGTAATGATGACCAGGGTAGATTAAGCAGCGGATGAAACTACAGAATTCTTTTCGCGACTATACGGCTGAGTCCGCGCTGTTTGTGCGCCGGGCACTGGTCGCTTTTACCGGGATCTTGCTGCTTACCGGTGTGCTGATTGCCAACCTTTATAATCTGCAGATTGTCCGTTTCACCGATTATCAAACCCGCTCTAACGAAAACCGTATCAAGCTGGTACCGATCCCGCCCAGTCGCGGCATCATCTATGACCGCAACGGGACACCACTGGCGCTCAACCGCACCATCTATCAGCTGGAAATGATGCCGGAGAAGGTCGATAACGTACAGCAGACGCTTGATGCCCTGCGCAGTGTCGTTGATCTTACTGACGACGATATCGCTGGCTTTAAAAAAGAGCGCTCGCGCTCGCACCGCTTCACCTCCATTCCGGTCAAAACCAACCTTACGGAAGTTCAGGTAGCGCGTTTTGCCGTCAATCAGTACCGCTTCCCGGGTGTAGAGGTAAAAGGCTATAAACGCCGCTATTATCCTTACGGCTCCGCGTTAACCCACGTCATTGGCTACGTGTCCAAAATCAACGATAAAGACGTTGAACGTCTGGATAAAGACGGCAAACTCGCCAACTATGCCGCGACGCATGATATCGGTAAGTTGGGAATCGAACGCTATTACGAAGATGTGCTGCACGGTCAGACCGGTTATGAAGAGGTCGAGGTGAATAACCGTGGGCGCGTCATCCGTCAGTTGAAAGAAGTCCCGCCACAGGCCGGACATGACATCTACCTGACGCTGGATCTGAAGCTGCAGCAGTATATTGAAACGCTGCTCGCGGGCAGCCGTGCCGCCGTGGTGGTAACCGATCCACGCTCCGGCGGCGTGCTGGCATTGGTCTCCATGCCAAGCTATGACCCGAACCTGTTTGTCGATGGTATTTCCAGCAAAGATTACTCCGGGCTGCTGAACGACCCGAACACCCCGCTGGTGAACCGTGCAACCCAGGGCGTGTACCCACCGGCTTCGACGGTGAAACCGTACGTCGCCGTTTCCGCGCTAAGCGCTGGCGTAATTACCCGCAATACCGGCCTGTTTGACCCGGGCTGGTGGCAGTTACCGGGGTCAGATAAACGCTACCGCGACTGGAAAAAATGGGGACACGGTCATCTGAACGTCACTAAGGCGCTGGAGGAATCTGCGGATACCTTCTTCTACCAGGTGGCATATGACATGGGGATTGACCGCCTTTCGCAGTGGATGAGCAAATTTGGCTACGGCAAATACACCGGTATAGATCTCTCCGAAGAGCGCTCCGGGAACATGCCCACCCGCGAATGGAAGCTCAAACGCTTTAAGAAACCATGGTATCAGGGTGACACCATTCCGGTTGGTATCGGCCAGGGCTACTGGACCGCAACACCAATTCAGATGAGCAAAGCGCTGATGATCCTAATCAACGACGGGGTGGTGAAAGTGCCGCACCTGCTGATGAGCACCGTTGAAGAAGGTAAAAAAGTGCCGTGGCAGCAGCCGCAGGAAGCGCCGGTGGGTGATATTCACTCCGGCTTCTGGGAAATTGCCAAAGATGGGATGTATGGTGTAGCGAACCGAGGTAACGGTACAGCGCATAAGTACTTTGCCAGCGCCCCTTATAAAATTGCGGCGAAATCCGGTACCGCCCAGGTCTTTGGCCTGAAGGCGAATGAAACCTATAACGCGCACCGCATTGCTGAACGTCTGCGTGACCACAAGCTCATGACGGCTTTCGCCCCTTACGATAACCCTCAGGTCGCCGTGGCGATGATTCTGGAGAACGGTGGTGCTGGCCCGGCGGTCGGGACCATCATGCGTCAGATCCTCGATCACATCATGCTTGGCGATAACAATACCTCGCTGCCTGCGGAAAACCCGGCAGCCGCCGCCGGGGAGGACCAATAATCATGACGGATAATCCGAACAAAAAATCGTTCTGGGATAAGATTCATATCGACCCGACGATGTTACTGATCCTGCTGGCGCTGCTGGTGTACAGCGCGCTGGTTATCTGGAGTGCCAGTGGTCAGGACATTGGCATGATGGAGCGTAAAATTGGCCAGATAGCCATGGGGCTTGTCATCATGGTGGTGATGGCGCAAATTCCCCCCCGCGTTTACGAAGGGTGGGCACCGTGGCTGTACATCTTCTGTATTATTCTGCTGGTTGCGGTAGATGCCTTCGGCGCGATATCTAAAGGTGCACAGCGCTGGCTCGATCTCGGTATTGTGCGTTTCCAGCCTTCGGAAATTGCCAAAATCGCCGTACCGCTGATGGTGGCGCGCTTTATTAACCGCGATGTCTGTCCGCCCTCGCTCAAAAACACCGCTATCGCACTGGTGCTGATTTTCCTGCCTACGCTGCTGGTTGCCGCACAGCCTGACCTTGGGACCTCGATTCTTATCGCCCTGTCCGGCCTGTTTGTGCTGTTCCTCTCCGGGCTTAGCTGGCGCCTGATTGGTATTGCGGTGGTACTGATAGCCGCCTTCATCCCGATACTCTGGTTCTTCCTGATGCACGATTATCAGCGCCAGCGCGTGATGATGTTGCTCGATCCGGAAACCGATCCGCTCGGCGCGGGCTATCATATTATTCAGTCTAAAATTGCGATTGGTTCCGGCGGCTTACGTGGTAAAGGCTGGCTGCACGGCACCCAGTCGCAGCTCGAATTCTTACCCGAGCGTCATACCGACTTTATCTTCGCGGTTCTTGCTGAAGAGTTGGGACTCATCGGTATTCTTATTTTGCTTGCGCTGTATGTGCTGTTGATTATGCGCGGGCTGTGGGTCGCGGCTCAGGCCCAGACCACCTTTGGCCGCGTTATGGCCGGTGGTTTAATGTTGATTTTATTCGTTTATGTGTTCGTAAATATTGGTATGGTAAGTGGTATTCTGCCGGTGGTTGGCGTTCCGCTACCGCTCGTCAGCTACGGGGGCTCAGCCCTGATAGTACTCATGGCCGGGTTTGGTATAGTCATGTCTATCCACACCCACAGAAAAATGTTGTCGAAAAGTGTGTAAGGGGTACGCAATGCGTAAGATTTGGCTCGGAGTCTGCATCGCCGCGGGATTGCTGGCGGGTTGCACCAGTGATGATGTTCAACAGCAGAGCGTATCCACACCACAACCTGCCGTGTGTAATGGCCCAACGGTAGAAATTAGCGGCGCTGACCCGCGTTTTGAACCGCTGAACGCCACAGCAAACCAGGACTACCAGCGTGACGGTAAAAGCTACAAAATCGTCCAGGATCCGTCCCGTTTTACCCAGTCCGGCTTCGCCGCGATTTATGACGCAGAGCCGGGCAGCAACCTGACCGCCTCGGGTGAAGCGTTTGATCCGATGCAATTAACTGCCGCACATCCGACGCTGCCAATTCCAAGCTATGTTCGCGTCACTAACCTGGCTAACGGGCGTATGCTGGTGGTGCGCATTAACGATCGCGGGCCATATGGCAACGACCGTGTGATTTCACTTTCCCGCGCCGCCGCCGATCGCCTGAACACGTCGAACAACACCAAAGTGCGGATCGACCCAATCGTGGTTGCACCGGACGGTTCGCTTTCCGGCCCGGGTATGGCCTGTACGACGGTAGCAAAACAGACCTATGCCCTGCCCTCCCGCCCGGACCTCAGCGGCGGAATGGGAAGTGCTTCTGGTGCACCGCAGGCTCAGTCTCCTCAGGGCGACGTGCGTGCGATCAGTAACTCAACGCTGACGCCTGAAGATAGTACCGGTGCGCCGGTCAACAGCAGTGGCTTCCTCGGCGCGCCGACGCCGCTGAATAATGGCGTACTGGAAGGCAGCGAACCACCAGCCGCTCCGGCAACACCGCCGGTCAGTGCTCCGGTCGCGCAAAGCGCAGCGCCGGTTGCGGCCACCGCCGTCGCCGCCGCAGCGGTGACCAGCAGCAGCACGTCCGCCGCTGGCAGCTATGTCGTTCAGGTTGGTGCTGTTAGTGATCAGACCCGGGCGCAGCAGTACCAGCAGCGTTTGAGCCAACAGTTTTCCGCCCCAGGCCGTGTCACGCAAAACGGTGCGGTCTGGCGTATTCAGATGGGACCATTCGGTAGCAAAAGCGAAGCCAGCGCGCTTCAGCAACGCTTACAGAGTGAGGCTCAACTGCAATCATTTATTACTCGAGCCAACTAAACTCAGGCCCGAACAGGCATCCACCGTCTTCGCGCATGTAAAAGTCATTAACAATCTCGTGCGCAATGTCGGATGCCTGCCCATAGGGCATTTGTTATAGTAAGGCACTTTTTTAACTCCATCACGGATGTCGTTTTCCATACCATGAAGACCACTTTTTTTGCTCGTTTCATCATTACGGCACTCTCCGTTGCAGCGCTCTCTTCCGCTGCCCACGCTGATGACCTGAATATCAAAACCATGATCCCAGGCGTCCCGCAGATTGATGCTGAATCCTATATCCTGATCGATTACAACTCAGGTAAAGTCCTGGCTGAACAGAACGCCGACGAGCGCCGCGACCCGGCCAGCCTGACCAAAATGATGACCAGCTACGTTATCGGCCAGGCAATGAAAGCCGGCAAATTTAAAGAAACCGATCTGGTCACCGTGGGTAACGATGCCTGGGCAACGGGTAACCCGGTGTTCAAAGGCTCTTCCCTGATGTTCCTGAAACCTGGCATGCAGGTACCGGTTTCCCAGCTTATTCGCGGGATCAACCTGCAGTCTGGTAACGACGCCTGTGTGGCGATGGCCGACTATGTTGCCGGCAGCCAGGACGCCTTCGTCGGGCTGATGAATAGCTACGTGAGCGCCCTCGGCCTGAAAAACACCCATTTCCAGACCGTTCATGGCCTGGATGCCGATGGTCAGTACAGTTCAGCCCGTGATATGGCCACCATCGGTCAGTCTCTGATCCGCGATGTTCCGAACGAGTACAACATCTATCGTGAGAAGGAATTTACCTTCAACGGTATTCGTCAGCTCAACCGTAACGGCCTGCTGTGGGACAACAGCCTGAACGTTGACGGCATCAAAACCGGTCACACCGATAAAGCGGGTTACAACCTGGTGGCTTCCGCTACCGAAGGTCAGATGCGCCTGATTTCCGCCGTGATGGGTGGTCGCACTTACAAAGGCCGCGAGACCGAGAGCAAAAAACTGCTGACCTGGGGCTTCCGTTTCTTTGAAACCGTAAGCCCGCTGAAAGCAGGTAAAGAGTTCGCCTCTGAACCGGCCTGGTTTGGTGACAGCGATCGTGCCTCTCTTGGCGTGGATAAAGACGTTTACCTGACTATCCCGCGCGGCCGTATGAAAGATCTGAAGGCCAGCTACGTGTTAAACAACACCGAGCTGCATGCACCGCTGCAGAAAAACCAGGTTGTGGGTACGATTAACTTCCAGCTGGATGGTAAAACCATCGACCAGCGCCCACTGGTGGTACTGCAGGAGATCCCGGAAGGGAACTTCTTCGGCAAAATCATTGATTACATTAAATTAATGTTCCATCACTGGTTTGGTTAAAAATTGCACACTTGAAAGTGTGATTTCCATCCCCATATAATACCTATCAGAAACATTACTCCCGCGCCTGACGCGGGAGTAATTCTTTATACCATCGGAGCTGACATGAAAACCAAACTTAACGAACTGCTTGAATTCCCTACACCGTTTACCTACAAGGTAATGGGTCTGGCGAAGCCTGAGCTGGTTGATCAGGTGGTGGAAGTGGTACAGCGCCATGCGCCAGGTGATTACTCTCCGCAGATAAAGCCAAGCAGCAAAGGCAATTACCACTCTGTCTCCATCACCATTACGGCCACGCATATTGAGCAGGTTGAGACACTGTACGAAGAGTTAGGCAACATCGAAATCGTACGTATGGTGCTGTAATACCGTTGTTACCCGGCCCTGCCGGGTAACTTCCCCCTTCCCTGTGATATACTCCCGGCCACTGTTTTTCCTCCTCTGCGAGATACTGCTGTGGACCACGCTAAAATCCTCATCCGCCAACTCGGGCTGCAACCCTACGAACCCGTTTCTCAGGCGATGCACGACTTCACTGATAATCGCGATGAATCTACGCTGGACGAAATCTGGCTGGTAGAGCACCTTCCGGTGTTTACTCAGGGCCAGGCGGGCAAAGCCGAGCATGTTCTTGCTGCGGGCGATATCCCGGTGATTCAGAGCGACCGCGGCGGTCAGGTAACCTATCATGGGCCAGGACAGCAGGTGATGTACGTGCTGCTGAATTTGAAGCGACGGAAACTGGGCGTACGCGAGCTGGTTACACTTCTGGAGCAGACGGTAGTCAATACGCTGGCTGAGTATCAGATTGCAGCACATCCACGTGCTGACGCACCGGGCGTTTACGTCGGTGATGATAAAATCTGTTCGCTGGGGCTGCGCATACGTAAAGGATGCTCTTTCCACGGTCTGGCGTTGAACATTGCTATGGACCTTACGCCCTTCTTACGCATCAATCCCTGCGGCTATGCCGGGATGCAGATGGTACAAATGTTACAATGGAAGCCTGATGCCAGCGTGGAAAATATCGCCCCGGTACTGGTTTCTAATTTTTTAGCTCTGCTAAACAATCCACCGCACGAATATATTACTGCTTAATATATCATACATAACGACCCGATATTTTGTCGGGTCCGCCTTCCTTTAGCCTGTAACCCCTTTACTTCCCTCGAGACTTTCTATATTTTTTCTCCGCCCGTCTGCCGTTTAAAAAGCGTGGGCTAAGAAATCTTTACAATCGAAGCAGTCAGGCCGGGATAGACGTATATTTACACTCACTCAATCCATTGACAAAAAAGCAAAAAATGTCTACCTCTGCAACACACCATCGCCAAATAGATAATAACAAATAATAGATTTTCAACTATCATTCATATTGTGAATGAATACGGAGCAACAGTGTGGAATATAACGATCTTCCGGAAAACAGAATAACGCAGCGACGTGAGAGTGACACGCCGCAAATCTTTCGCACGTTGCGTAATATTGACCTGAACTTGCTGACTATTTTTGAAGCAGTATATGTACACAAAGGTATCGTTAACGCTGCGAAAATTCTGAATCTCACCCCTTCGGCTATTAGTCAGTCAATTCAGAAATTACGCACCATATTTCCCGACCCGCTATTTATTCGCAAAGGTCAGGGGGTAACGCCAACGGCGTATGCTACCCATCTGCATGAGTACATCAGCCAGGGGCTGGAGTCGATTCTTGGCGCACTTGACCTCACCGGAAGCTATGACAAGCAGCGTACCATTACCATCGGCACGCCCCCTTCTGTGGGTGCTGTGGTCATGCCTGAGATCTACCAAACCGTCAAACAGCATTTTCCACAGTTGCTTATCAGGAACGTTGCTGTCACCGATGCGCCGAACCAGCTCGGACAGTTCCAGACCGATTTAATCATCGACAGCTGTATCCACAGCGCACGCACCATTAGCCACCATGCGCTTTACAGCGACAGCCTGGTGCTGGCATGCCGTGAAAACCATCCTATCCTTGCGCGCAAAGCCACGCCGGAGACGCTTAACGACTACGAATTCACGCTGCTGATGCTGGAAGGGCAAACGCAGGTAGACCTGCGAAGAAGAATGCAGGATATGTTCCCGGATCGCCAGGTCAGCTTCAGTAGCTACAATCTGTTTACCGTTGCCGCGCTCGTGGGTACCAGCGACTTATTGGGACTCATGCCGGGTCGCTTCTTCACGCTCTTTGAAAAATGCTGGCCATTGAAGAAGATCCACTACCCGCCTCTGCAGGAAGAACAGATCGAGTTTTCACTGCACTATAACAAACTCAGTCTGCGCGACCCGATACTGCAGAATCTGATCACCGTTATTCGCCAGACCTTTTAGCACACTACCCGCAGGCATACTGCTGCGGGATGCAGGTTAAAGCGCATTAAACAACAACAACTATTTTACAATTTGCGGGTGAGCGGGCTGCTTTGTCACCCGTTTCAATGGTATACTGCCTGTCATGAATTCAAAAATAGTTGATAAATACAACATTCCCTTGAATTGCAACGCTTTCCTTCTGTTTCTCGCAACTGGAACACGCACGCTATGAGTAAACCCATTGTGATGGAACGCGGTGTTAAGTACCGCGATGCCGATAAAATGGCCCTTATCCCGGTTAAAAACGTGGTCACAGAGCGAGAAGCTCTGCTTCGTAAACCGGAATGGATGAAAATCAAACTTCCGGCAGACTCTTCCCGTATCCAGGGAATCAAAGCAGCAATGCGTAAAAATGGTCTGCATTCCGTGTGTGAAGAGGCTTCCTGCCCTAACCTCGCAGAGTGCTTCAACCACGGTACGGCGACCTTCATGATTCTGGGCGCAATCTGTACCCGCCGCTGCCCGTTCTGCGACGTGGCACACGGCCGCCCGGTTACGCCTGATGCCAACGAACCGCTGAAGCTGGCTCAGACTATTGCCGACATGGCGCTGCGCTATGTTGTGGTCACGTCCGTTGACCGCGATGACTTACGCGACGGCGGCGCTCAGCATTTCGCTGACTGCATCACCGCGATTCGTGAGAAGAGCCCGAACATCAAAATTGAAACGCTGGTGCCTGATTTCCGTGGTCGTATGGATCGTGCACTGGAGATCCTGACCGCCACGCCGCCGGATGTGTTCAACCACAACCTGGAAAACGTACCGCGCCTGTATCGTCAGGTTCGTCCTGGCGCGGATTACGCCTGGTCGCTGAAACTGCTGGAGCGCTTTAAAGAAGCGCACCCGAACATTCCGACCAAATCCGGTCTGATGGTTGGTCTCGGTGAAACCAACGAAGAGATCATCGAAGTGATGCGCGATCTGCGTCGTCACGGTGTGACCATGCTGACGCTGGGACAGTACCTGCAGCCAAGCCGTCACCACCTGCCGGTACAGCGCTATGTAAGCCCGGATGAGTTCGATGCAATGAAAGCCGAAGCCATGGCGATGGGCTTCACCCACGCCGCCTGCGGCCCATTTGTACGTTCGTCTTACCACGCAGATATGCAGGCGAAAGGCGAAGAAGTGAAGTAACAGCGTTACATTAACTTACAAACATCATAAAAAAACCGGCATCTCAGCCGGTTTTTTCTTTGCTGCAAATCACTCAATTAGCATTACGGCTCTTTATGAGTAATTTTCTCCGCTGGTGCATCTTCCTCAGCGCTTTTCTTCGCAGCAGAATCATCATCATTCATGGCTTTTTTGAAGCCTTTGATGGCGCTACCCAGGTCTCCGCCTAGAGTACGCAGCTTTTTAGTACCAAACACTAAGACAATCAGCGCTGCCACAACCAGCAGTTTGGTAATACTAATCTCACCCATAGATACCTTCTTCATTAAAACAGGCTACAAAAACACGCCATGAACCCATAACGTATTAACGGTCATTTGACGCCGGCACACAATAGCAATCTGTAACAAGGTGAATCAAGCGTAGTTTAAAATAACATCACAACAATTGCGGTGGCGCAAACCGGCGATTGAGCAGAACCGGAAGTTGCTCACGAATTTGCCGCACCGCTTCCCCCGTCACCTCAGCAAAAATGAGCTGCGGTGTGGCACCCGCCCCCGCAACGGTGACCCCGAGGGGATCCACAATCCGGCTTTGTCCTATGTTACGTGAACCACACTCCCCTGACGCTACCATATAACAGGTCGTATCGAGCGCCCTTGCGGCAAGCAGCGTGGCCCAGTGCTGCTCCTTCAATGGCCCTCGCACCCAGGCGGCGGGCAATACCAGCAGTTCAGCCCCCTGCAAAGCAAGCGACAGCGCCAGTTCCGGGAATCGCAGGTCATAGCAGGTCATTAGCCCAATCCGCATGCCTTCAACTTCAATAAGTGCAGGCAGATGGGTTCCGGCATCCACGCGTCGCGATTCCTGAATATTGAACGCGTCATACAGATGCAGCTTATCGTAACGGGCGATAACCTCACCGTTGCGCAGGACTATCAGCGAATTTGTCGCCCTGCCCGCTGATGACGGCACATGGATCGTCAGCACGGTGGTCATCGTGTTGCTGCGGCTCTCCTCCTGCAGGCGGCTAATAAATCCCCCATCCAGCGCCTGCGCCGACTTAACCGACAAATCGGGATCGTTATCCGCCCGGGCCAGAAGCGCCTCAGGCAGTACCAGCAACGCAGCCCCCTGCTGTGCCGCCTCGCGCATGAGCCTGACGCACTGCCCGGCATTACGCTCCCACTCATGGGTAACGATAAATTGTCCAGCTGCAACTTTCATGTTCCGCTACTCTCTTTGCAATGCCATAGTCAGAAGGCAAGTGAAAACGCTACACTCTTCCCATTCTCTTTTTCTAGCAGGAAATGACGGTGTTACAAATGCTTTTGGCTGTTTTTATTGGCGGTGGGACCGGGAGCGTACTGCGCTGGATCCTCGGCATGCGTTTTAACCCACTGCATCACGCTATCCCTATCGGCACACTAACCGCTAACCTGCTCGGTGCCTTTATCATTGGCGCGGGGCTTGCCTGGTTTAACCGCCTGACCGGAATAGACCCGGTCTGGAAGCTGCTCATCACCACCGGTTTTTGCGGCGGCCTGACAACATTCTCAACGTTCTCGGCGGAAGTGGTGTTCTTACTGCAGGAAGGGCGTTTTGGCTGGGCATTACTGAACGTAGCGGTGAATCTGCTCGGCTCTTTCGCGATGACCGCGCTGGCATTCTGGTTGTTCTCAGCGGCAGGTGCACGATAAAAAAAACCCGCCAGAAGGCGGGTTTTGAAATTCAGCTGTCGTTTACTCTTACAGAGCAGTTACGTTAGCAGCAGAAGGGCCTTTGGCACCGTTAGTGATTTCGAACTCTACACGCTGACCTTCAGCCAGAGTTTTGAAACCGTTGGTCTGGATTGCAGAGAAGTGTACGAACACGTCTTTGCTACCATCTTCAGGAGTAATGAAACCGAATCCTTTGGACTCATTAAACCACTTAACGTTACCTTTAATCTTAGACATCAATATTACCTTTACATGAAAATGGACACAAATGCTGTGTCGAGTACCAGTACATCAATTGTGGTGGCTTTTGTCCAGTGCAACTTTGCTAAAAAGTGATAAAAGTCTCTATATTTCAACAACCACTTACTTTAGTCATTGTTTTACAAGGTAAGTTATGACTTATGACTTTTACAAATATCATTATGCAAACGTTTAAAACTGGAAGCGCAGCCATGCAAAGAAAACGTTACCGTTATTATAGGTACCAGGAATGTAAGTCATCTGGAACGTCGCCGGGCCATAGCCAACCGATGCCAGCGGCAGCACGACAGGAATAGGGATGTAGTTCCAGTTGTCACGCGCCGTCACGCCTACCGTATAGCCGAGACCAACGTGAAAGTTCTGATCGGTCAACGGTCGCCAGGTGCTCTCCCAACCGTAGCCGCCAATCGGTTCCCATTTGTTAAAAGAGTCCTTAAAGGCCATCAGATACAAGCCGTGCCAGTTTCCCTTCTCATCCCAACGAGACGCGCCGAAGCCCGCCCCCCAGGGACGCTCGTTATACTTCTCAATCTTTTCTTCATCGTAGGCGAACCGTGCATGCCAGGTAATAGCTGGAACATACAGATCGTAATGCTCTGGCGAATTCCACGTTTGCGCAATATTATCCGTCAACGTGTTATATCCATCTTTAACCGTTGCAGTTAGCGAAGCTTGCGCAAAAGAAGAGCACACCAGTTGGCCGGAAATGACCACAAGAAATAAAAAAAATCGTTTCAAACTCACCACGTTGTTAATACCGCTTCCATTTACAAAGCCGATCATCTTAGCGAATTTTATATTAATACTGTCTTAACGAAATAAGATTTAATCTGAATTTGCTGACCCTGGCGATAACACACTGATTCCAAAAAATTATTCACCCGCCGTCGTGTTAATTTTAACGCCCTCTCTCCTCAGTGAAGCACCAGGATCCCCTCGTCAAAAGTGTGATAAGAGTGATCAAACTGAGAAAACGTCGTGCTGAAGACGGCGTTTATTGATTTTAATCAGCAAGTTCTGCCCACAAATTCGGCAGATTGCTTTACCTTCTTTTTCAAATTGTAGCACTTACAGTACATTCTTTGGGCAACAGGTGATAATGATGTTAATGATGTTAGAACTCCTCATCGGGGTGGTGGTGATTGTGGGCGTTGCCCGATATATCATCAAAGGTTACTCCGCGACCGGGGTGCTGTTTGTCGGCGGTATCGCGCTGCTGATTGCCAGCGCCGTCATGGGGCACAAAATCCTGCCAGGCAGCGCCACCAGCACCGGGTACTCTGCGACCGATATTGTTGAATATATTAAAATTCTGCTGATGAGCCGCGGCGGCGACCTCGGTATGATGATCATGATGCTGTGCGGGTTTGCCGCCTACATGACGCATATCGGTGCTAACGACATGGTGGTGAAACTGGCCTCCAAACCGCTACGCTACATCAACTCTCCTTATCTCCTGATGATTGCTGCCTACTTCGTCGCCTGCCTGATGTCCCTGGCCGTCTCCTCAGCCACCGGTCTTGGCGTATTACTGATGGCGACGCTGTTCCCGGTGATGGTAAACGTCGGGATCAGCCGTGGCGCAGCGGCGGCCATCTGTGCTTCTCCTGCGGCTCTCATTCTCTCACCAACGTCAGGCGATGTGGTGCTGGCTGCCAAAGCTGCTGAAATGCCGCTTATCGACTTTGCCTTTAAAACCACCCTGCCTATCTCCATCGCGGCAATTGTTTGCATGGCGGTCGCGCATTTCTTCTGGCAGCGGTATCTGGATAAAAAAGAGAATATTTCTCATGAAATGCTCGATGTCAGCGAAATAACCACCACGGCCCCGTCCTTCTACGCCCTCCTGCCATTTACCCCGATTATTGGTGTGCTTATTTTTGACGGAAAATGGGGGCCGGAACTGCATATTATTACCATTCTGGTGCTGTGCATGCTGATTGCCGCCGTGCTGGAATTCTGCCGTGGTTTCAACACCCAGAACGTCTATTCCGGGCTGGAAGTGGCCTACCGCGGAATGGCCGACGCCTTCGCCAACGTGGTCATGCTGCTGGTGGCGGCCGGTGTTTTTGCACAGGGGCTCAGCACCATTGGCTTCATCGACAGCCTGATTTCTATCGCCACCTCATTCGGCTCTGCAAGCATCATTCTGATGCTGGTACTGGTCGTGCTCACCATGCTGGCGGCAATGACGACCGGTTCAGGTAATGCGCCATTTTATGCCTTTGTTGAGATGATCCCTAAACTTGCCCACTCTTCCGGCATCAACCCGGCGTATCTCTCTATTCCGATGCTGCAGGCCTCCAACCTTGGCCGCACGATCTCCCCGGTTTCGGGTGTGGTTGTGGCGGTTGCCGGGATGGCGAAGATCTCGCCATTTGAAGTGGTTAAACGCACCTCGGTACCGGTGCTGGTGGGTCTGATTGTAGTTATTGTGGCAACCGAGATCCTGGTACCAGCAACCGCAGCGTTATAATGGTTTCTGGACACGAAAAGGCGCCTTATGGCGCCTTTTTTATGCTTTAATAATTTTCAGTGATTAATCAATACTTATCATTGGGAATACAAATGTTCAGGAAGGATGTTGTTGCCTGCTGCGTTGCTGCTGCCGCGTTTTGTTCTGCCAGCGCTTATGCCGACCCACTTACCGCCACCCGCTACGGTGATTTTGACCGTTACGTTCTCGCCCTCAGCTGGCAAAACGGCTTTTGCCAAAGCCAGCATGACCGCAACCGCAATGAACCTGCTGAATGCCGTCTCCAGCATGAAAACGGTGACGAAATCAACAGTCTGACCGTTCATGGCCTGTGGCCGGGTCTGCCAAAATCTATCGCTGCCAGGGGCGTCGACGATCGCCGCTGGATGCGCTACGGCTGTGCGACCCGCCCTATCCCCAACATGCCGGAAGCCCGTGCCAGCCGGAAATGCGCTGCTGCTGAAACCGGTCTGTCGCTTGAAATGGCTAACAAGCTTAATGGCGTCATGCCCGGGGCCGGCGGGGGTTCGTGCCTCGAGCGTTATGAATACGCCAAACATGGCGTTTGCTTCGGTTTCGACCCGGATGCCTATTTTGGCACCATGGTGCGACTGAACGGTGAAGTGAAAAATGGCCCAATTGGCCGCTTCATCACACAGAACTACGGCAAAACCGTCAGCCGGAGTGATTTTGATGCCGCCGTCGCCAAAGCCTGGGGCCAGGATAACGTGAAAGCCGTGAAGCTCACCTGCGACGGCAACCCGGCTTACCTCACAGAAATGCAGATTTCTATTAAGTCTGCCGCCATCAATGCCCCGCTGGATGCGACGTCATTCCTGCCACAACCCCATCCGGGTAACTGCGGCAAACAGTTTGTGATCGACAAAGCAGGCTATTAATCGCCTTACCGGTGGCCCTTCGCCACCGGTAAAACTCGCTTCACGGCAGGCTCAACATCAACGTTTGATGAAGGCTAACAGATCTTCATTAATCTGCTGCTTGTGGGTAGTGCAGATCCCGTGTGAACCGCCTGGGTAAATCTTCAGCTCAGCGTTCGGCAGGATCTTCGCCGCCGCCTTACCGCAGGTTTCAACAGGCACGATCTGGTCGTCATCGCCGTGAATAACCAGCGTTGGGATCGTCATCTTTTTCAGATCTTCACGCAGGTCTGTTTGTGAAAAAGCGTTAATGCAGTCGTACATCGCTTTGATCGACCCCTGTAACCCCTGCGCCACAAAAGCGTTGCGTACGGCTTCGGAAGGCTTAACGCCCGGACGATTATAGCCATAGAACGCCAGCGTCAGCTCGTGGAAGAATGCCCCCCGATCGGCTATCACGCCGGAGCGAATCCCATCAAAAACTGCTTTTGGCACCCCATTGGGGTTGAAATCGGTTTTGATCATGATGGGCGTGACCGCGCCAATCAGCACCGCTTTTGCCACGCGCTGCGTGCCATGACGACCGATATAACGCGCCACTTCACCACCACCGGTGGAATGGCCCACATGCACCGCGTCCTTGAGATTAAGGTGCTGCGTCAACTGCGCCAGATCGTCGGCATACTGGTCCATATTGTGCCCGTCCCAGGGCTGCGCCGAACGCCCGTGCCCTCGTCTGTCATGGGCAATCACCCGATACCCCTGCGATGCCAGGAAAAACATCTGATCCTCAAAGGCATCCGCCGACAGCGGCCAGCCATGGCTGAACACTACCGGCTGCCCGTTTCCCCAGTCCTTAAAGTACAGATAGCTGCCATCTTTCAGAGTGAGTTTATCGAAATCGCTCATAGGTTCTCCCATAACGGAATGGCACCACGGAATGTGACACCGCCAGAAAAGGATAAACCACAGCGACAAAAGGTGACGGAATTAGCAAAAAATTCATCCTTCTCCCCGGATGAGCATGAGTTATTGTGTGCTTTATCACTTCAAACCACCGTCAACTCTCAGTATGATGGGGAAAGATTAACCCTTGCCGTTGACGGTGAGGGTTTTCTTTTGGACACAAGGTACCTGGAAAAACATGGAGTCGATAATGACCAGACCCACCATCATTATTAATGAGTTCGATGCTGAACGTATCGATCGCCTGCTTGAGCAACCTGCGTTCGCCAGCCTCCCGGTGGCGGCAGCGCTCAATGACGAACTGGACCGCGCCCAGATGTGTGCGCCGGAAGAGATGCCTGCTGATGTGGTAAGCATGAACAGCAAAGTGCGTTTTCGTGATTTATCCAGCGGAGAAGAACGTACCCGTACGCTGGTGTTCCCGTCGAACATGACGGATAGCGCCACACAGCTCTCGGTAATGGCACCGGTTGGTGCAGCGCTGCTGGGGCTGCGCGTAGGCAGCACTATTAACTGGCAGTTGCCGGGCGGTGCCACCACTCACCTGGAAGTGCTGGAGCTTCTGTATCAACCGGAAGCCGCAGGCGAGTTTCACCGCTAACCCGTTCGTTTTCAGAGGATGTTATACATCCTCTTTCTGTATCAGCCTTTCGCCCAACGTCACACTCCACGCCCTTCGTCTGGACAAATTTGCGACCTGAATGACACAATCATCAGGCAGAGTATGTTTGACTACACATAACGACGATGACAAGGAGCTACGCATATGTACAAAACGATCATTATGCCGGTTGATGTCTTTGAAATGGAGTTGAGCGACAAAGCAGTGAAGCACGCTGAGTTTATGGCGCAAGAGAATGGCGTCATTCACCTGCTGCATGTCCTGCCCGGCGCGGCCAGTATGACAATGAGCCGCTTTGCGGCTGACCTACGTCGCTTTGAAGAGCATTTGCATCAGGAAGCCGAATCCCGGCTCAAAACCATGGTCGGGCATTTCCGCATTGACCCTTCCAGAATCAAGATCCACGTGCGCCCAGGGAACATCCGCGATGTGGTCAACGAGCTGGCAGAAGAGCTGCACGCTGATGTGATTGTCATTGGCTCACGCAATCCGTCCATCACCACTCACCTTCTTGGCTCCAGCGCATCTAACGTGATTCGCCACGCCCATATCCCGGTGCTGGTCGTTCGCTAACAAAAAAAGAGGCTACCTCGCGGTAGCCTCTTCATCTTGCAGGTGTTGCCTTACTTGCTTTTATTATGCGGTCTTAGTGCGGATCAGGTAATCAAATGCGCTCAGTGACGCTTTGGCACCCTCGCCCGTTGCAATGATAATTTGCTTGTACGGTACCGTGGTGCAGTCACC
The DNA here is from genome assembly GCF_003634235.1 of Yokenella regensburgei. Classification (NCBI taxonomy): domain Bacteria; kingdom Pseudomonadati; phylum Pseudomonadota; class Gammaproteobacteria; order Enterobacterales; family Enterobacteriaceae; genus Yokenella; species Yokenella regensburgei. The sequence goes on from NZ_RBIZ01000003.1 coordinate 2,210,767, forward strand.
GGCTGCGAAGACGCCCTTCACGCTGGTTTCGCATTTCGCATCGATAATAATTTCACCCATGCGGTTACGCTCAATAGCACCTTCCAGCCAGTTCGTGTTCGGCAGCAGGCCAATCTGGACAAAGATCCCGGCCAGTGGCACCTGATGAACGTCGCCGCTGACGCGGTCGCGATACTCAAGTCCGGTCACTTTACTACCGTCACCTTTTACTTCGGTGGTCTGTGCATTGAGGATGATATCTACGTTCTTCAGGCTACGGACTTTATCCTGCAGCACCTGGTCTGCCTTCATTTCCGGCGCGAACTCCAGAAGCGTGACGTGTTCAACAATCCCGGCCAGATCGATAGCAGCTTCCACACCGGAGTTACCGCCGCCGATCACCGCAACGCGTTTGCCTTTAAACAGCGGGCCATCGCAGTGTGGGCAGTAGGTTACGCCCTTAGTGCGATACTGATCCTCACCAGGAACGTTCATATTGCGCCATTTCGCACCGGTGGCAATGATGATACTGCGCGCTTTTAGCACCGCACCCGATGCAGTTTCAATCTGATGCAGGCCACCCTCGACGCTTGCCGGGGTAAGCTTACTGGCGCTCTGACTATCGATAACGTCCACGTCATAGTCGCTGACGTGGGCTTTGAGGGCACCCGCCAGTTTCTGACCTTCGGTTTTTGGCACCGAAATGTAGTTTTCGATATCAACGGTATCCAGCACCTGGCCACCAAAACGCTCGCCCATCAGGCCAGTACGAATACCTTTACGCGCAGAGTAGACCGAGGCGGCGGCTCCGGCAGGGCCGGAACCAACGATTAACACGTCGTATGCCGCACGCTGGTTCAGCGCTTCAGCCGCACGCTTTTCAGCACCGGTGTCTATTTTCGCCACGATTTCGGTCAGCGTCATACGCCCCTGACCAAACTCTTTGCCGTTAACAAAAACAGCCGGAACGCCCATCACGTTACGATCGGTGATTTCGCTCTGGAAGGTCCCACCGTCAATAGCAGTATGGCTAATACGTGGATTCAGCACCGCCATCAGGTTCAGAGCCTGAACCACATCCGGGCAATTATGGCAGGAAAGCGAATAGTAGGTCTCAAACGCGAAATCACCGTCGATATCGCGAATTTGCGCCAGCAGATCCTGCGTTTCTTTCGATGGATGCCCACCGGTCCACAGCAGCGCCAGCACCAGTGAAGTAAATTCGTGCCCCAGCGGAGAACCGGCAAAGCGTGGCCCGTGTTCAGAACCTGGGTTGGTTATCAGGAAGGACGGTTTACGTGCCGCCAGCGTGTTGTCTTCCTTAAACGTCACTTTCGGAGAAAGCTCGGCGATTTCTGTCAGCAGTTCCTTGATTTCCGCCGATTTTGCGCTGTCATCAAGCGTCGCAATCAGCTCAACAGGTTTGGTCAGTTTCTCAAGGTAAGCCTTGAGCTGGGTTTTCATGTTGGTGTCGAGCATTATTCTTCCCTCTCTAAAAACGTCATCATGCAAATTGCCTTATGTCGGCAATCTGAACGCAACTTGCATCATGGTGGTTTTCTTGAAATGGGCGCAGATGCGCCCATTGATTGCTGATGGGGTCAGGCTTAGATTTTGCCGACCAGATCTAAGGACGGAGCCAGCGTCGCTTCGCCTTCTTTCCATTTCGCCGGGCACACTTCACCCGGGTGGGAAGCAACGTACTGAGCAGCTTTCACTTTACGCAGCAGGTCAGACGCGTCGCGGCCGATACCTTCAGCGGTCACTTCGATAGCCTGGATGATACCCTGTGGGTCAACAACGAAGGTTGCGCGGTCAGCCAGACCTTCATCTTCACGCATGTTGTCGAAGTTACGGGTCAGCGCCCCGGTCGGGTCACCGATCATCGCGTATTTGATTTTAGCGATGGTTTCAGAGCTGCCGTGCCATGCTTTATGGGTGAAGTGGGTGTCGGTAGAAACGGAATACACGTCTACGCCCAGTTTCTGCAGTTCTTCGTAATGGTCAGCCACGTCGCCCAGCTCGGTCGGGCAAACGAAGGTGAAGTCAGCCGGATAGAAGAAGAAGACGCTCCAGCGACCTTCGGTGTCTTTTTCGGTAACTTCGATGAATTCACCGTTTTTGAACGCCTGGTTTTTGAAAGGTTTGATTTTAGTATTAATTAAAGACATCTGTACTTCCTCCGTGTTTTCGTTGACAGCAAAGGTAACGAACTTTGCCGGGTACGGCTAATGCGTTTCCTTTATCAAATCAATAAGCGCTGACTAACAACACGTTCGGAAACCCTGAACGTAAAAAGGCCACCTGAAAACAGGTGGCCTCGTTACCCGAACCGTGAGACCGGTTCAGTGCGTTGCGCTCTCCACTTCCTTCGCAAAGGTCGTAAAAGCGCAGCGATTACACCATTCGTCCCGTAAAAGGGCAATAACTGGAAACCTGGTCTTTCCTATGACTGTGATAGGCTAAGGCCTGGCTTTTCAATTGATGAGGATGATAATGCTGAAACATGTGCTACTTCTGAGCCTGCTCCCCGGCTTCGCCTTTGCGCAGGAGCTTCCCGACGCGGTTAAAGCCATCGAAAAGCAAGGCATAACCATCATTAAACCTTTCGATGCGCCGGGCGGCATGAAGGGCTATCTCGGGAAGTATCAGGACATGGGGGTGACGATTTATGTCACACCCGACGGCAAACATGCCATCTCGGGCTATATGTATGATGAGAAAGGCAGCAACCTGAGCGAAAAAATCATTCAGAAAGAGATCTACGCTCCTGCAGGACGCGAGCTCTGGCAACGCATGGAAAAAGCGAGCTGGATCCTCGATGGCAAAAAAGACGCCCCGCAGATTATTTACGTGTTTGCCGATCCGTTCTGCCCGTATTGCAAGCAGTTCTGGCAACAGGCACGCCCATGGGTAGAATCAGGGAAGGTTCAGCTCAGAACCCTGATGGTGGGTGTAATCAAGCCCGAAAGCCCGGCGACGGCAGCGGCCATAATGAGTGCCAAAGACCCGGCCAAAACCTGGCACGATTACGAACAATCTGGCGGCAAGCTCGCCCTTAACGTCCCTGCAGCCGTTCCACCGGCACAGATGAAAATTCTTAATGAGAATCAACACCTCATGGACGCATTAGGCGCTAACGCCACCCCCGCTATTTATTACATGAATAATGAAAAAGAACTTCAGCAGGTAGTTGGTTTGCCTGATGCCGAACAACTCAAAGCAATGCTTGGTGAAAAACCATAATATACAATAAGTTAATCAGAGTAAGAATCCATTACCCTTGCTCTGATTAACTACAAATGATCCTTAGCAAAATTTCATTTATCGAATATACTGATTCATCAAGGCATTTGTTTTTAGTCGCATATATTAAAGAAAACAACAACATGTCGCCTGGAATGGCGATGGTTTGTATTTAACTAATATCTTTGCCAGAAAAAGGAATCCCAATGGCTAACCTCTATAATCTAAAAAAATTTGATCTCAATCTGTTGATCGTTTTTGAGTGTATTTACCAGCACCTCAGTATTAGTAAAGCGGCAGAAACTCTCTTTATCACGCCCTCAGCCGTTAGCCAGTCGCTCCAGCGCTTACGCACCCAATTCAACGACCCTTTGTTTATTCGTTCCGGTAAAGGCATCACCCCGACAACGATGGGTGTCAATTTGCACCGCTATCTTGAGGAAAACCTCAATCAGATAGAACAAACTATCAATATTATGCATACCACTGCCCTGAAAAAGAGCTTTGTTATTTACTGCTCGCAATTATTACTCGCCGGAGGGATGCTGGAACCTATTACCACATTACGTAAGCAAAATAATTACGAGATCGAGCATCGGGATATATTTATCACACAGGAGTCTGCGGAAGATTTATTGGCCTTTCGCAAAGCCGATATTATTTTCTCACTTTTTCCTATCAATAACCGCTCCATTGTTTCCGAACTGTACGTTACGACACCCGCCGTACTAACCTGTCGTCAAAACCACCCTCGGGTCTACAGCGGTTTAGCGCTGGATAAGCTGCTTGAAGAAGAGTTCACCTACTATATCACCTCTGAGCCCGGGGCTAAGCGCCTTCAGGATCAGAGCGAAATGCTGTTCATGAATCGAAAAATCACTTTCCGTAGCGATTCACTGATCTCAATTATTAATATTATTTCCCATTCTGACCTGCTGGGCCTGCTCCCTAAAGTAGCCTTCGATTATTATAAAGACAGCCTGAAACTACAGGAAATAGCGACCCCCTTCACCCTGCCAAGCGTTGACATATTTATGATGTACAACCGTGCATCCCTCAACAGCAAGGCATTTGTAGATTTTATAAATCAGGTGAATCAGCACTAGTTCACATCTCTCAATACATTAAACATTTGAATGTGTTTCTAATTGTTTATTAATTTTATTGATAGATTTCGGTTGACCAATCATTTATATCAACTAAAAGCGAAACGATCTATATTATATGAAATTCTGGATATTTTCCTGTACGGAAACTGACTATGTCGCTTTACAAACTTCCTCTCAACCAGACCGTTCTGGAGGGCAGCACAGAGCGCATTACCTGGGCTCTGGAGAATTTACCTAAGGTCTGCGTTTCCTTCTCCGGAGGGAAAGATTCAACCGTCATGCTGCACCTGACGGCGCTGCTGGCGCGTCAGTTGAATAAAAAAATACATGTGCTGTTTATTGACTGGGAGGCGCAATTCTCCTGCACCATCACCCATATTGAGAAAATGCGTGAGTGCTACGCTGATGTGATAGAAAAATTCTGGTGGGTAGCATTACCGCTAACCACCCAGAATGCTCTCTCGCAATTCCAGCCTGAATGGCAATGCTGGGATCCTGCAGCTGACTGGGTACGCACACCACCAGCAGATGCGATTACCGGGCAAGACTATTTTCCCTTCTACCACGTTGGCATGACGTTTGAAGCTTTCGTCCGCGAGTTTGCAGCCTGGTTTGCTGAAAAACGTCCGGCCGCGATGTTAGTGGGGATTCGTGCCGACGAGTCCTACAACCGCTTTTTAGCTATCGCCAGCGCACGCAAACAGCGTTTTGCCGATGATATGCCATGGACCAGCGTCGCTCCGGGAGGACATACCTGGTATGTCTATCCAATATACGACTGGAAAACGGCGGATATCTGGACCTGGTTTGCGAAAACGAAGCGCAGCTACAACCCGCTCTACGACCTCATGTACCAGGCCGGGGTCCCCTTTCGCTATATGCGCATCTGTGAACCTTTCGGCCCGGAACAACGACAAGGGCTGTGGTTGTACCATGTTCTGGAGCCCGAACGTTGGGCCAGCATGTGTGAACGTGTCAGCGGGGTACAAAGCGGCGGTACCTATGCCGGGCTCGACAATCAATTTTACGGCCACCGCAAACTCGAGAAACCGCAGAATCACAGCTGGGAAAGCTATGCGTTGTTCTTGCTGGACAGCATGCCGCAAAAAACCGCCGAACATTACCGCAACAAGATCGCCGTCTATCTGCACTGGTACCAGAAAAAAGGGGAAACCATTCCAGATACCCAACCAGGAGATATTGGCTCGAAAGATATCCCTTCCTGGCGCCGGATCTGCAAGGTCATGTTAAACAACGATTACTGGTGCCGCATGCTCTCCTTCAGCCCCACCAAGCCGGGTAACTACCAGCGCTATAGCGAGCGAGTTAATAAAAAACGCAAGGAATGGGGAATTTTATGCAACAAAGACTAATTCAACAGATGGAAGAGTATCTCAGCAACCTGCCTGAGAATGAACGCATCGAAGCCATTAATGCCTTCCGTCTCGCGCTTCATCATCAAAGTCCGTTTCAGAACCAGCCCATTGACTGCGTCCTGTGGGTCAAACAGGAGACGGTTTCACCTAATGACTACAACCCGAACAACGTTGCCCCACCGGAAAAACGGCTGCTGCAGAAATCATTAGAAACCGACGGTTTTACCCAGCCCATTGTCGCAGTTCAGCATACCGATCACCGGTTTGAAATCATCGACGGCTTCCATCGCCAGGAGCTGGCAAAATCAAAACCCGTGCTGAAAAAGCAGCTGAAAGGCTATCTTCCCGTCACCTGCCTGAGCGGCGAGCATGATAAACCAGACGCCCACATGGCCTCGACAATCCGCCACAACCGCGCCCGTGGTCGCCATCAGATAAACGCGATGTCCGACATCGTCCGTGAGCTGTCGCTGCTGGGCTGGGAAGATAAAAAAATCGGCCTGGAGCTGGGTATGGATAGTGATGAAGTCCTGCGGCTAAAACAGGTAAGTGGTCTGCTGGAGCTGTTTGCCGACCGCCACTTCTCACAGGCCTGGACGGTCAAATAATAACGTTGGGGGTGCATCCGCGCCCCCGCTCGCTTCTGCGAGCGGCTTTCCATAGCATCTGCAATTTCCAGTACCTTCGTTAACTTTTTTCCGTGATGCTTCCCAGCCTCGACATCCCTCCCTTTTGGCTCCGCGCGCCATTAAGTACTCTGCCTTCATGAGTTATTTAGAAAATCTAATTATCTAATAATTTACTTATACTGTAACGTGGAGGTCGAAATGAGGTTTATGTGGTCCAGAGCCGCCTGTAAGCAATTAGCAAAGATAGATGTACGTTATCGGGACAGGCTGAAAGAACGGCTTTTCGATATTGGCGACCAAAGCGCGCCGCCCGTTGACCTAAAGCGGTTAGCATATCCGGAAGACCATTTTCGGCTGCGCGTAGGGGACTACCGGATCATCTTCACCGTTCAGGGGGAGCGGCAGGACATCTGCTACGTTGTGGCAGTCAAACGTCGAACCTCCACCACGTATCTGCATGAGGAGAGTGTCACTTATGGATGTGCAATATATTAACGATCAAAATGGTGAGCCGCAGTTTGTCGTTATTCCCTACGACATGTGGTTCCGTATGCGTCTCGGTCAGGCTGCTATTGCCGGGAGCAATGATAGTGATGAGTGGGAAGAGATCCCATATGAGGCCGATGAGTACGATAACGTCGGTATTCCAGCCAATATCATTAGCATCATGGATACCCAGAACGTGAGTCTGCAGGCGGCCTGGCGTATCGCCAGTGGTTTATCACAGCAGGAAGTGGCTGAAAAACTTGGTATCACCCAATCTGCCATTTCTCAGCTGGAGTCTACCGACTCTCGCCCGCAAAAACGCACCCGCGAAAAACTGGCGGCGATTTACGGTTGTACCCAGCAACAAATCAGCCTTTACCTCTAACAGCAGCGCGCCCCGCCTTTGCCGCCGTAACGGGCGTCCTGACGATCGCGGAAAAACGCTTCATAGGTCATCGGCGTCTGATCCGGATGATTGACTCGCATATGCTCGACGTAATTATCATAGTCGGGCACACCAATCATCATCTTCGCCGCCTGGCCCAGATATTTTCCTGCTTTAGAAAGCGTGTCGAACATTTTTCATTTCTCGCTTTTAGCCCCTCTCCCACTCAGGGGAGAGGGTTACGATGAGGCGTTAATGCGCCCCTTTTGCCTGGCTTACGATCCCATCCAGGTTCTCCGGCATCGGCTCGTATGGCGTCTCTTTCGCCGTCGGTTTGTCTTCCTTCAGCGCCGCCAGCGCGGTCTTCAGAGAATACAGCGCCAGTACCACAACGACCACCATGAAGAAAATGGTCAGTCCGGCATCAAGACGGTTATTAAACACCAGCTGCGTCAGCTGCGACTGGGTGTACTGCGACGGAATATTACCGCTGTCGATCATCGCCTGGAACTTATTAGCGATCGCCAGGAAGCCAATCTTAGCATCCGGACTGAAGGCCTTCTGCCAGCCTGCCGTCAGAGTACAGATCAGCAGCCACGCCGTCGGCAGCAGCGCCACCCAGGCATAACGCTGACGCTTCATCTTGAACAGCACCACCGCGCAAAGCATCAGCGCCATTCCCGCCAGCATCTGGTTAGCAATACCAAACAGCGGCCACAGGGTATTAATACCGCCCAGCGGATCGACCACCCCCTGGTGCAGGAAATAGCCCCACGCCAGCACGCACAGCGCCGTTGCCAGCAGGTTCGCAGGCAGTGAGTCCGTTCGTTTCAGGTTCGGGCTGATAACCCCGAGCAGATCCTGCAGCATAAAGCGCGCCGCACGGGTACCGGCATCGACGGCGGTCAGGATAAACAGCGCTTCAAACAGGATAGCAAAGTGGTACCAGAAGGATACATCCATCAGGCCGCCCAGCGAACCATGCAGAATATACGCCATCCCCACCGCCAGCGTCGGCGCTCCACCTGCGCGGGAGATTATCGACTGCTCACCCACTTCGCTGGCAATCTGCTTAAGCGTATCTGGGGTGATGGTGAAGCCCCAGCTGCTGACCACCTGTGCCGCCGACGCGACAACGTCGGTGGTGCCTGCCGGTGCCAGCACCGCCATCGGGCTGTTCATGGCAAAGTAGACGCCCGGGTCGATAATACAGGCCGCCACCAGCGCCATGATCGCCACAAACGACTCCATCAGCATACCGCCGTAGCCGATAAGGCAAGCCTGCCCTTCGCTCGCCAGCATCTTAGGCGTCGTACCGGAGGCAATCAGCGCATGGAAGCCAGAAACCGCGCCACAGGCGATAGTAATGAACAGGAACGGGAACAGATTACCGGTCCATACCGGGCCTGTACCATCAACAAACTTGGTCAGCGCCGGCATCGTCAACGTTGGGCGCATAATCAGAATGCCAATCGCGAGCCCGACAATGGTACCAATCTTCAGGAAGGTTGAGAGGTAATCACGCGGCGCCAGCAGCAGCCACACCGGCAGCACCGCCGCCACAAACCCATACCCCACCAGCATCCACGTCAGTTGCACCCCGGTGAAGTCAAACCACGGCGCCCAGGTCGGGCTTTCTGCTACCCAGCCGCCAGAGATAATGGCAAAAACCAGCAGCACCAGACCGATAACGGAAACCTCGCCGATCCGCCCGGGACGCAGGAAACGAATATAGACTCCCATGAAAATTGCCAGCGGAATGGTAAAGGCGACGGTATACGTTCCCCACGGGCTATGGGTCAACGCTTTCACCACGATCATTGCCAGCACCGCGAGGATTATCACCATAATCATAAATGTGGCGATGAGGGCAATGACCCCAGCGGTGGGGCCCATTTCCTCTTTCACCAGCTCACCAAGCGAACGCCCGTCGCGGCGCGTGGAGACAAACAGCACCATGAAGTCCTGTACCGCACCGGCCAGCACCACGCCGGCGAGGATCCAGATCATCCCTGGTAAATAGCCCATCTGCGCTGCCAGCACCGGGCCGACTAACGGGCCTGCCCCGGCGATGGCGGCAAAATGGTGACCGAACAGCACTTTCTTGTCGGTCGGCACATAGTCCAGACCGTCGTTGTGGCGCACGGCGGGCGTCATGCGCGTGGGATCTACCGCCAGCACGGTTTTGGCAATGTAGCGGCCATAAAAACGGTAGGCGATGAGATAAATACAAACCGATGCCACGACAATCCACAATGCGCTGATTTGTTCACCGCGATTGAGGGCGATATAGCCGAGGGCAAAGGCTCCGACAACGGAAAGCAATGCCCAGACAAGGTATTTCCCTGAGTTATTCATTGTGTTGTTTCCATGAGTGGAGAGGTGAGTTGTTACATTTTGTATCTATAACATTCGGTCAAAAATTAACAACACAACAACCAATTAAAACAGACATATCACCATCTTTTTACATCACATTGTTAAGTCGATCACTTTCACGCCGTAGCAACGCCTTTCACTGTACAAGCTCTCCCTGTCACAGTTTTTGCTTTTGCTCGATCTAATACCGTCACGAAATGATTTGTATCATTTTTTTTGTTCCCATCCTCGCCAGAATAAGCAGGCGGATCCGCATATAAACAAGGACATGGATATGAAAAGTTCAACACCTGAGGACTACAAGGTTGGGCCAGGCGCGTACTTCGCCCTGGCGTTTGCTGCCGTCTTCTTTTCCGGCCTGCTGGGAGGAAAAGAGTGGTACGGCGTATTTGATTTCACCACGCTCAACGGTGCTTTCGGCAAAGTCGTCAGTAAAGCATCGCTTGATGATGGCACCCTGACCACCGCCACCAGCGCCTTCCGCGGAACCGGCGGCAGCGGCGCGATGGATGGTTTTCTGTTTGCTCTTGGTCTGATCCCGGCGGTGATGTTTGCGCTCGGGATGATCAACGTTCTCGAGCACTACGGTGCCCTGCGCGCCGCACGTCGTTTGCTCACGCCGCTATTACGACCATTGCTTGGTATTCCGGGCACCACCGGGCTTGCACTGATCGGCAGCCTGCAAAGCACCGATGTCGGAGCCTCTCTCACCCGCAACCTGTCTGATGAAGGGCAAATCAGCGAAAATGAAAAAGACGTTTTCGCCATGTTTCAGTTTTCAGCGGGAGCAATGATCACCAACTTCTTTTCCTCCGGTGCAATCCTCTTCACCCTGGTTGCCATTGATGGCACCGCTGCCGTTCCTACTTCTATCGGCGCCTGCGTGGCCGTCATGTTCATCATGAAAATTGTCGGCGCCAATATGCTGCGTCTGGTTGTGCGTTTTAGCGCCAAAGATGCTCCCGCCCCTACTCAGGCAAAAGGAGAAGCCTCATGAGCGTATCGCCATCTAAACCGGTCATTACCGATGTTTTTGTTGAAGGCGCGCGTAAAGGCTGGGGGATAGCCACCAGCAGTACCCTGCCTAACGTCGTGATGGCATTCATCATTATTAAAGCTCTGGAGATCACCGGGGCACTGAAGGGCCTGGGCATGATTTTCGCTCCGCTGATGGGGCTTTTCGGTCTGCCGGGCGAAGCGGCTGCGGTGTTAATCGGCGGCTGGATGTCGATGGGAGGCGGGATCGGGGTCGCTATCGGTCTGTTCGATAAAGGCATTCTCACCGGCGAACATCTGGCGATCCTCGCTCCCGCCATCTACCTGATGGGTTCGCAGGTGCAGTATATCGGCCGCATTCTCGGTGTCATCGGCACCCGCGCCAAACGGATCCCACTGATGATTGTTATCTCAGTCATCAATGCCTTTTTAGCCATGCTGCTGATGCGCATTATTATCTAGAACAGGACGCAATATGAATCTTGAACGCTATATTGAAGAGCTAAAATCACTGGTCAACGTCGACTGCGGCACCGCAACCCTCTCCGGTGTTGCTACCGTCGCGGGCGTCATGGAAACCCTGTGGCAGAAGGAAGGCTGGCACACCCAGCGTGTTGATCTTGGAGATAAAGTTGGCCCGGGCGTGTTTGTCACCAACAAGCCAGAAGCCAAAGAGTATGACGTGCTGCTGGTTGGCCATCTGGATACTGTATTCCCGCAGGGTACCGTGGCTGAACGCCCGCTTACTCAGGATAGCGAACGCTTGTACGGGCCGGGCGTATCCGATATGAAAAGCGGTCTGCTCAATATCTTGTGGGCGATGCGCAGCCTCAGCAACACCCATCTGGAAAGATTATCTATCGCCATTGCCATGAATCCGGATGAAGAAACCGGCAGCGTCCATTCACACCAGTGGATAGGGGAAATCGCCAAACGTTCCCGCTGCGTACTGGTTTGCGAGGCCGCACGCGCCGACGGCTCACTGGTTAAAGCACGTAAAGGTATGGCGGGCTATCGTCTCACCTTCAGCGGCGTCGCAGCACACGCCGGGAACGAGCCGGAGAAAGGCCGTTCTGCGGTAACCGCGCTGGCTAACAGTATTCTCGCCATCAATGCGTTAAGTGATATCCCACGCGGCACCACGCTGAATGTGGGCGTTATCTCTGGCGGCAGCGTTGCCAACGTGGTTGCAGACCACGCCGTCGCAGAGCTGGACGTACGCTTCTGGGAAAACGACGAGTATGAGCGGGTGAATAAGGCGCTGGAAGCGCTGTGTGCCGAAGGATTCCTCGACGGGGTTACCACATCGCTTACTCGCATTAACCACAAACCGGCGATGGCAGCCAGCGAAGAGACACAGCTGCTGATGCGCCTCGTCGAGCTTGCAGGTCAGGAAGAAGGCGTAAAAGTGACCTGGCAGGCGGTAGGCGGCGGTAGCGATGCTAACCATACCGCCGCTTTGGGGATCCCTTCGCTGGATGGGTTTGGCCCGGTCGGCGCAGGTTTCCACAGTCCGGCGGAGTGGCTGGATATTGCGTCCATTGAACCACGTATCCGCCTGCTTCGCCGGGTTATATCAATGCTTTAACCCATCACCATCGTACTTAACCGGCAGGTGCAGCAGCGCCTGCCCTGTTCATCAAACACCACAATCTCCCAGCTCTGACTCTGCCGCCCCAGGTGCAACGGCTGGCACACGCCGCGCACTTTACCCTGAGAAACCGGGCGATGATGGGTAGCATTAAGCTCGGTTCCCACTACGCACTGGCCGTCGCGGGTCATCAGGTATCCCGCCATCGAACCCAGCGTTTCTGCAAGCGCCGCCGAAGCCCCGCCGTGCAGCAGGCCAAAAGGCTGATGTGTGCGGGCATCCACCGGCATTTCCGCTTCCAGCATGTCATCACCGAGACGGGTATAGACAATCCCCAGATGCTCAACCATGGTGTGGCGGCTGGTTTCGTTCAGTGCTTCGAGCGTTAAATGACGTTTCCAGATCATCTAAGCCCCCAGCGTCGAGCCGCCGTCGACCACAATATCCTGCAGCGTGATATGGCTCGCCTGCTCGGAGGCCAGGAACAGCACCGTACTGGCAATCTCCTGCGGGCGGGCGATTTTGCCCAGCGGAATGCCGAGCTTAAACTGCTCGCCGAACCCACGAATGCGCTGCTGCTCGGCGTCGTCGCTGCGCCACAGCGTGCGCTGCATATCGGTATCGGTCGATCCCGGCGACACCAGATTACAACGCACACCGCTGGCGGCAAGCTCCAGCCCCACCGTCAAAGCCAGGCTTTTCAGCGCGGCCTTCGAGGCGCCATAGGCGCTCATGCCAATGCGCGGCGTGTGGGCGGCATCAGATGCTACGGTGACCATTGCCCCACCCTGCTGTTGGCGAAACTGCGCCATGGTGTTCTGAAACAGGTTAAAGGCGCCGCCAACGTTGACCGCAAAAGTCTGCTGCCAGTCCTGCTGGCTCAGCGCATCGGTCACGCCCATGCGCAGGATCCCGGCGGCATTCACCAGCACATCCAGGCGGGGCTGATGCGCCAGCAGACGGCGGCTTACCAGCGCCACCTCTTCGGCATCGGCGACGTCCAGCACTTCAGTGGCAAAAGGGTAATGCTCACCGTCAAAGGTCAGGTCGAGACCGGTAACGCTGGCACCCGCCTCGGTGAACGCCAGCGCGGTAGCATAACCAATGCCTTTGCCCGCGCCGGTTACCCAAACGTGTTTGCCGTGAAAATCAAACCCGGCCATCACTTCACCTCGCGAGAGAGCAGCGTCCACCAGGCGTCAATCGTCGGGTTCTTCGCCAGCATCACAAAATCGATATCGCCGTGCACTTTGCGCCAGCGGGCGGCAAGGGACATCATGCGTACCGAATCGAGGCCATAATCAATCAGATTCTCATCATCCAGCGGCACGTCGGATTCATCGAGCAGCGGCAGAATGGTGGTGCGCAGCGCCGCTTTTGAAAGCGGTACCGGCAGCAGATTTTCCGTCATCACCACCCGGCCTGAACGACCGGCTACGTAGTTGAGCGACATCAGGTGTTCCTCGCGGCTGAAATCCGCCAGCGCGTCGGCCACAAAGAACGGTTTAATGTCGCGCATGAACGCATCGGTGGCGGTGGTCATGCAGCCGATATGCGCATACACGCCGGTGATAATCAGCTGATTGCGCCCGGTTTGCTTCAGCATCTCTTCCAGCGGAGAGCGATGGAATGCGCTGTAGCGCCACTTCACCAGCACGGTATCAGCTTCATCGGGCGCCAGTGCGGCAATCACCTGCTGCTGCTCCGGGGAACGGGTTAACCCCGGCCCCCACATATCGTTCAGTAACGCACGGTCTTCATCGCTTTGCGTTTTCGGCTGCGCGGTGTAATACACCGGAATATGGTGCTGCTTGCAGTACTGACGCAGGGCCGCAATGTTGGCGACGACGGTTTCCATCATCAGGCTGTTCTCACCCCAGAAGTTGAGGAAGTACTCCTGCATATCGTGAATAAGCAGCGCGGCGCGCTCAGGCTCAAAGGCCCAGTCAACTTTGTTCGCCGGAATGTCATCGGCGCCTGGCAGGGCATAAGCCTGCAGTTTAGGAATAGCCATGTTGTTGTCTCCTTCAGGCTGAAGCGTTTACCGCCAGCCACTGACGCAATTTTTTCTTGTCCACTTTGCCAACCGGGGTCAGCGGCAGCGTTTCTACGCACTCCACGCGATCCGGCAGCTTAAATTCCGCGACGCCCTGCTCACGCAGGAAACGACGCACGGCAACCGCCCGCAGCGGAGCCGTAGTCACCAGGTACGCGCAGCTTTTCTCGCCGAGCAGGCTGTCCTCCATACTGACCAGCGCCGCATGGATAACCGACTCATGACGCAGCAGCAGATTCTCAACTTCTTCCGCCGCGATCTTCTCGCCGCCGCGGTTGATCTGATCTTTCTCGCGTCCCTGAACGGTGATATAGCCGTCTTTGTCGATAGAAATAAGATCGCCGGAAGCGTAAAAACCGTTCTTGTCGAAGGCTTCGGCATTATGTGCAGGGCTGCGGAAATAACCCCGGAAGGTGTACGGGCCACGGGTCATGAGACGCCCGACTTCACCGAGCGGTAACGGGTTACCTTGTTCATCCGCAACCCAGACTTCATCGTCCGGGCTCATCGGGCAACCCTGGGTGTTAAGGATGCGTGCCTCGCTGTCGTCCAGGCGGGTGTAGTTCACCAGCCCCTCCGCCATGCCGAACACCTGCTGCAGCTGACAGCCGATTTCCGCCGGGATCCGCGCCGCGAGCGAGGCAGAAAGCCTTGCGCCGCCCACCTGCAACAGCTTCAGAGAGCGTAACGAAGCATTGCTCCCCCACTCGCTGATCGCCTGCAGCCACAGGCTGACCGCCGGAGGGACCAGTGCCGTAACGTTGACCTGGTGTTTTTCGATGAGCGGGAAGCACAAGGTGGCGCTCGGATCGCTCGCCAGCACCACGGCGCCGCCGGCAAGAAACACCCCCAGCGCGCCCGGCGAGCTCATCGGGTAGTTATGCGCTGCCGGCAGCGCGCAGAGATAGCGGGTCTGCGCATCAAAATGACAAATCTCATTACTGCGGCGAATGCTGTAGTAGTAGTCATTGTGAGTACGCGGGATAAGCTTCGGCGTACCGGTGCTGCCGCCGGAGAGCTGGAAGAACGCCACCTCATCGGCGGGTGAAGGCGTCGGTACCAGTGCGTCACTCGCCTGTGCCATCGCGGCTTCGAGAGCATGTTCCCCCATATCCCCACGTAGCAGCACCAGGCGTAACGAAGGATGCTCTGCGACAAAAGTATTGAGGAAGGTATCGTCGGCAAACAGCGCGTGCTCGCGGTCGGCGATGAGTAGCGTCGGCGCAATCTGCTGCGCATAGGCGCTAAGCTCATTGCGCTGATGGCTGAACAGCGCGTTAACCGGTGCCACGCCAAGGCGCAGCAGCGCAAAGAGGGTGACATAAAACTCCGCCACATTGCCAAGCTGCACCAGCGCGGTTTCGCCGCATTTTATCCCCTGACGTTGCAGGTGGGCCGCGAGGTTATCAGCCGCCTGGTTGAGCTCGCGGTAGCTGAAGGTGCGTTCACCATCGTACACGGCGATGGCGTCGTTATCAGCGTGGCGGGTCAGAATGTCAGTGAGGGGCAGATCCAGCCAGTAGCCTTTCTCCCGGTAGCGAGCGGCAGCTTCCTGCGGCCAGCGGGTAAACGGAATAGTCATACTCGCTCCTCAGTGCAGGCCAAAAACGTTCAGCATGGTGGAAAGCTTCACACCGGTTTCGCGCCACTCGGAAAGCGGTGAAGAAGCCGGAACAATTCCGGCGCCCGCAAACAGGCGAACCTGGTTCTCACGCACGCGGGCGCAGCGGATGGTCACCACCCACTCGCCGTTGCCTTCGTCATCGCACCAGCCGACGATGCCGCCGAACAGTTCACGATCGAAGGGTTCCAGTTCGCTAATCAGGCGTTTTGCCACCTGATGCGGGAAACCGCTCAGCGCCGGAGTCGGGTGCAGCAAACAGGCCAGCGACAGCGCATTCTCTTCGTCATGAGCAATCCCTTCGATAGGGGTCGCCAGATGCCACAGGGTTGGCGTCGTCACCAGCTGTGGGGAATCCGGCAGCTCCAGCATTTTGCTGCGCGGTGCAAGCACCGCCTTCATCGCCTGGGTAACCAGCTCATGCTCGTGGCGATCTTTTTCCGACGCCAGCAGCTTATTGCCCGCCTCGCGATCCAGCATGTCATCCGGCTGGCGGCGCGCAGAACCGGCCAGCGGCAGCGAACTGTAGTGCCTGCCCTCTTTACGTAACAGCAGCTCCGGGCTTGCCCCCAGCAGCACACCGCCGTCAGGCAGAGGGATATGGAAGTTGTAGCTCGCCGGGTTCTGTGCAATCAGACGTTCGAGCAGCGCACCGCTGTCTAACGGCGCATCGGTCGAAATCTCTATCAGGCGGGAAAGCACCACCTTGTCCACTTCCGGCGTAGCGGTAAGCCCGGCGGCGCTGGCGACCATCGACATGAACCCGTCCTGAGGCGGGATTTCCTGCCGCTCGGTGACGTTCATCTCCGGCAATGCCGCGGCGTAACGGGCAGCGTGCTGTCGGCTGGTACGGGAGAAGGTTTGCCACTGCTGTGGAATAAATAGCGCGGAAGGCTGCGTAGTATCGAACGGGATTGCCCCGACCATCACCGGTTTGCGGATCCCGGCGGCTTTTGCCTCGCGGAACGCCGTACTGATGCTTTGCTGGAAAGCGCTATTCAGATCGTCGCCGCCCTCAACGGGGGTCGACACACGGCTAAAGCAGCCAGAGGTAGTAAAACTGCGGTACGGGGACATGAAGAAGAAGCTATCGGGCGACAGCGTTGTCGTCTCGTCCAGCACATCCTCAGCCAATGACGTTTCCATATCATCCTCCGAAACGATAAAGATATTAATAATGATTATCATTTATATTTTGGTTCGGTAAGCTAAAAGTAAATGCGTATGATGTCAACCGCTCAACCCGCATATTGCACGATGAACACTTGCAACCCGGAGAGAGGATTGTGAAAATGAGACGCATTCACTCCAATAAAAACAGGACATTAATTCGTGAAACTTTGTTCTATGTGGTCCCGTAGCTTACTGATTTCAGCACTTTTTCTTTTCGGATTTGCCTCAGCGTATGCCGCCGACTGGCCGCGCCAGGTAACCGACAGCCGCGGCACCCATACCCTTTCAAGCCAACCTACGCGAATTGTCTCCACCAGCGTGACCCTGACGGGTTCCCTGCTCGCGATTGATGCGCCGATAGTTGCCAGCGGCGCCACCACGCCAAACAACCGCGTTGCCGACGACCAGGGTTTTCTGCGCCAGTGGAGCACTGAAGCAAAATCTCGCCAGCTCGCGCGCCTGTATATCGGCGAACCCAGCGCAGAAGCGGTAGCGGCGCAAATGCCAGATCTTATTCTCATTAGCGCCACCGGCGGCGATTCCGCCATCGCGCTGTACGACCAGCTCTCCGCCATTGCCCCTACGCTCATCATCAACTACGACGATAAGAGCTGGCAGGCGCTGCTGACGCAGCTCGGCACCATTACCGGTCATGAGAAACAGGCCGCCGCGCGGATCAATAGTTTCGCCCAACAGCTTGCGACGCTGAAAACCAAAATGACGCTACCCCCGCAGCCGGTGAGCGCGTTGGTGTATACCGCCGCTGCGCACAGCGCTAACCTGTGGACCGCCGACTCCGCGCAGGGCAAACTCCTGACCCAGCTCGGTTTTACCCTTGCTCCATTACCGGCGGATCTGCATACCAGCCAGAGCCAGGGTAAGCGCCACGATATTCTTCAGCTGGGCGGTGAAAATCTGGCTGCAGGACTTAACGGTGAGTCACTGTTCCTGTTTGCCGGCGACCAGAAGGACGTCGATGCCATCTATGACAACCCGCTGCTGGCACATCTGCCAGCGGTACAGCACAAGCGCGTATACGCCCTTGGCACCGAAACCTTCCGCCTCGACTACTACAGCGCCATGCTGGTACTCCAGCGGCTGGAGAAATTATTTGGCTAACGGCTTTGCTGGGGTGAGAGATTCAGGCCCTTCGCGCTGAAAACGTCGCAGCTCACCCAGCAGCCACACCAGCAGTAAACCCACGATCGCCAGCGCCCAGCCGCTGGTACTGGCGGCGGATACCGGCGTCAGTATGGCGCCAAGCCCCCCGAGCACCGCCGCGCCGATAGCGTCCCCGGTGACGTTTTGCGCGGTCCACAGGCCGTTAATACGCCCGAGCATCGCCTCCGGTGTTTGTGTCTGGATCAGGGTGTACTGCAGCAGAGAACTGATAGCGCTGAGCCAGCCGAATAGCGCCAGGCATACCACGCCTCCCAGCCACAGCGGCATTACGCTAAAGAGCGCTATCGCCACGAAAGAAGCAACCGTCGTCAGCAACATCACCCGCCCTGGACGTGAAGTTTGCGCCAGCTGCCCGCTGGTCAGCGCCCCCAGCGCTGCGCCGAGCGGGATCGCCGCGTACAGCAACCCAATCTGCGAAGCCGACATCTGCCAGCCCTCCGCCAGCGCCGGATACAGCACCCGAACAGCACTCGCCATGGTCAGCAGTCCGCCCAGCAGCGCAATGCCGCCAATCAGCGGGCTCTGGAATAAGAAGCGGATCCCACCGAGCAGTGATTTCAGCGGATGTTCACGCTGCTGCGGTGGCGGTGGCAGTAGCGGTAAACGCAACAGAGTGAGCGTCGTAATGAAGGTCCCGAGCGCCGCCAGCAGGAAGTTCCACTCCATGCCGCCGGTCGCCAGCAGCAGCCCGCCAACCATCGGCGAAATCACCGAACCTAAGCGGACGGTCAACATCGTGATCGCTCCGGCCTGCATCAGGTTCTCACGCCCGACCAGCGTCGGCGTTGCGGCCAGCAGCGCCGTCACGCCAAGAGAGGCAAAGAAGCCATCCCACAGCCCCAGCAGGTATACCGCCAGCAGTGAGGGTTCAGGCAACAGCGCATTCAGCCACAGCCCGAGAAAACCAATACCGCAGGTCCCACGCGCCAGCAGGATCAGTTTTTTTCGCTCGTAGCGATCCGCCAGCACGCCGCCCACCATCAGGCCGACAAACATCGCCCCGCCGGTCAGCGTCACCGAGAGACCCACCTGCCAGGTGGAGTGGGTCATTGTCTGAATTTGTACCGGGACAGCCACGCCCAATAACCCAAGAGAAAGAATGGAGATAAAGCGAGCAATAAACACGGCACGAAAGGCCGGATGCGTTTTCAGGAGGCTTAAATTGAGTAGCCAGGATTGTCGATTCATGAGGCGCCTTGCGCTAATTCCTTACCAGATTCATGGTGGTGCATGGTAACATATACAAATAAGATCGATAACGATAAGTACTATCATTATCATACTCATGGATGTTGCCTATGTCGTGTTCTAAAACCGCGTTGCGCGCCATTGCCGTTCCCGGTTTATTGCTTTTGCTCGTTTTTGCCGCTGCACTCAGCCTGCTTATTGGCGCAAAACCGCTCCCGGTAAGCATCATTTACGATGCCCTCTCAGGCACCTGCCAGACCGCCGACTGTACCATCGTGCTTGACGCACGACTGCCGCGAACCCTTGCCGGATTACTGGCCGGCGGTGCTTTGGGCCTGGCCGGGGCGTTAATGCAATCCCTGACCCGTAATCCGCTCGCCGACCCGGGGATCCTCGGCGTTAACGCCGGGGCCAGCTTTGCAATCGTCCTCGGCGCTGCAATTTGGGGGTTGACGTCGCCGCAGGAACAGCTGGCGATGGCCTTCGGCGGCGCGCTGGCAGCATCACTCCTGGTGGCGTTTACCGGCAGCCAGGGTGGCGGTCAGCTAAGCCCGGTACGATTAACCCTCGCTGGCGTTGCCCTTGGTGCGGTCCTGGAAGGGCTGTCCAGTGGGATCGCCCTGCTCAACCCCGACGTTTACGATCAACTGCGTTTCTGGCAAGCCGGTTCGCTTGATATCCGCAGCCTCGTTACCCTGAAGGCCGTGCTGCTGCCGGCGCTGATTGCCGGTGCCGTCGCACTCGGCCTGAGCCGGTCGCTGAACAGCCTGAGTCTCGGCACCGATACCGCCACCGCGCTCGGTAGCCGCGTCGCCCGAACCCAAATTATCGGCCTGCTGGCCATTGCCGTGCTGAGCGGCAGCGCCACCGCCCTCGTCGGCCCGATAGCCTTTATCGGCCTGATGATGCCGCACGTCGCACGCTGGATAGTCGGCGCCGATCACCGCTGGTCGCTGCCGGTGACGCTGCTCGCGACACCAGCCCTGCTGCTGTTCGCCGATATTGCTGGCCGCCTGCTGGTGCCGGGTGAACTGCGTGTATCGGTGGTCAGCGCCTTTATTGGTGCGCCAGTGCTTATCTGGCTGGTACGCCGCCAGCCGAAAGGAGGTGCCCAATGACCGCACCTTCTCGTCGGCTGGTCGTAAGCTGCCTGCTGCTGTTGCTGGCAGGAACCGGTATCGCGCTGTGGGGGCTTTGCAGCGGAGCGGTGACGCTGGAGCTCAGCCAGGTTTTCGCTGCGCTGATGGGCGATGCACCGCGCAGTATTACCCTCGTGGTGACCGAATGGCGTCTGCCACGTGTGCTGATGGCGCTGTTGATTGGTGCCGCCCTTGGGGTCAGCGGCGCCATATTTCAGTCATTGATGCGTAACCCGCTGGGCAGCCCGGACGTGATGGGCTTCAACACCGGCGCATGGAGCGGCGTGCTGGTGGCGATGGTGCTGTTCGGTCAGGATCTCACCGCCATTGCGCTGGCGGCGATGGCGGGCGGTATTTTGACCTCTGTCGTGGTGTGGGCCCTGGCGTGGCGCAACGGTATCGATACTTTCCGCCTCATTATCATTGGTATCGGCGTGCGTGCGATGCTGATTGCCTTCAATACCTGGCTGCTGCTGCGCGCCTCTCTAGAGACGGCGCTGACCGCCGGTCTGTGGAACGCCGGTTCGCTCAACGGCATCACCTGGGCGAAGACCTGGCCCTCTGCACCGCTTATTCTGCTCGCGCTGGTGGGCGCTACGCTGCTGGTACGCCGTTTACGTCTGCTGGAGATGGGTGACGACAGCGCCTGTGCGCTGGGAGTAAGGGTCGAGCGCTCGCGGCTGCTGCTGATGCTGGTCGCGGTGGTGCTAACCGCCGCCGCCACGGCGCTTGCAGGCCCCATATCCTTCATTGCGCTGGTCGCTCCACATATCGCGCATCGCCTGAGCGGCACCGCACGCTGGGGGCTTACCCAGTCGGCGCTGTGCGGCGCGCTACTGCTGTCGCTTGCCGATTTCTGCGCCCAAAAAATCTTTTTACCGTATCAGCTCCCGGTGGGGGTGGTCACCGTCAGCCTCGGCGGCATCTACCTCATCGTGTTGTTAATTCAGGAGTCTCGTAAAAAATGACCGATACCACTGCCCGACTGCGCGGCGACCAGTTAACCCTCGCCTGGGGCAAGAAAACCATTGCCGAGCAGCTTAACGTGGCCATTCCGGACGGTCACTTCACGGCGATCATTGGCCCAAACGGCTGCGGTAAATCAACGCTGCTGCGTACCCTAAGCCGTCTGATGACACCAGCGCGCGGTCACGTCTGGCTCGATGGCGAACACATTTCGCACTACCCCAGTAAAGAGGTGGCACGGCGTATTGGTCTGCTGGCGCAAAACGCCACGACACCGGGAGATATCACGGTGCAGGAGCTGGTAGCGCGCGGGCGTTACCCCCACCAGCCGATGTTCAGTCGCTGGCGGCAGGAAGACGACGAGGCGGTCAGCCGCGCGATGCAGGCGACCGGCATTACCGAACTGGCCCAGCAGAGCGTCGATACGCTCTCCGGCGGGCAGCGGCAGCGGGCATGGATTGCCATGGTGCTGGCACAGGAAACCTCGATTATGCTGCTGGATGAGCCAACCACCTGGCTTGATATCAGCCACCAGATAGATTTGCTGGAACTGCTGAGCGAATTAAATCGCGAGAAGGGTTATACGCTGGCAGCGGTACTGCACGACTTAAACCAGGCCTGCCGCTATGCCACGCATCTCATCGCACTGCGCGATGGCAAGATAGTTGCCGAAGGTGACCCAAAAGTCATCGTCACCACCGACCTGATTGAGAAAATTTACGGCCTGCGCTGTACCATCATTGACGATCCGATTGCCGGAACGCCGCTGGTGATCCCGCTTGGCCGTCACCGTTAAGTATTCCCTCCCCAGCGGGAGAGGGAAACCTGATTTAGCCCAGCAGCTCACGCAGCACCGGACCAATCTTTTCAAACGCCTGCGGGGAGATGATATCCACGTGGGCACAGTCCTGACGGTACACCTCAAGCGCCTCCACCCACGGCGCCCAGGCCGTTTGCGGGTTCATACCTGCCGGCAGAGTGCGCTCCGCCACGAACAACGTCGCCTTACCCGCAAACGGTACGCTGTGCGCGGTGGTTAGCAGACGCACCGCGTCGGCATAGTTACCTTCGATGGCGTTGAAAAGCTCGCTCGATCCCTGCCCCTGCTGCGCGGCAATAAAGGCTTCCCGCTCGCGGGCAATTTCCGCCAGGACCTCAGGATCCAGACCGTTAGCCTCTTTCTCCGCCCAGTTTTGCGTCTCCGGCGGCCAGGTATCCAGCAGGCCTAAGAAAGCGACCGTTTCACCGCGTTGCTGGAGACGAGCGGCAATACCCTGCGCCAGCGTCCCTCCGAGCGAGTAGCCGAGCAGGTAATACGGCCCCCGGGGCTGCTGCTCCAGCAGCGTCGCCAGATGGTGCTCGCACACTTCGTCGAGGTTAGCCGCATTCTGCATAGGGCCATCAGGACGCGGAGACTGAATACCGGTGATGTTCCAGCACTCGCTCAAATAGCGCGCCAGCACGCTGAACTGCCAGGCGAAGCCGGAGGCCGGGTGGAAGCAGAACAGCGTCGGGCCATCGCTTTCACGCAGCGGCAAAATGGTCTCAAACCCGAGACGCTCCGCGCGACCATCGTCCTCAGCCGCCAGCAGCGCGCTGAGCTGCCCTACCGTAGAGGCGACCATCACCTGCCCCGGCGTGACCCGTCGGGCGAAGGTGCGGCTCAGCATGGCGGCCAGACGCATCGCCAGCAGCGAGTGTCCACCAAGCGCGAAGAAATCAGCATCCACGTCGTTCACCTGGCAGCCGAGCAGCTCGCTGAACGCGCCAGCCACCGCCACTTCTTCATCAGATGACACCGCCCGTCCCGCCGCTTTTTGCGTGAGCTGCGGCAACGGCAGCGCCTTGCGATCCAGCTTACCGTTAGCGCTGAGCGGTAATGCATCCAGCTGCAACAGCACCACCGGCACCATATGAGCAGGAAGTTGCAGACGCAATTGCGTCTGCAACGCCTCAAGCGGCAGCGGCAGGCCGGATTCAGAAACCAGATACCCCACCAGCTGGCGGGCATCACCGCCGGTTGCCACGGCCTGGTTAAATACGCAAGCATGCGCCACCGCCTGAACAACATCCGGCAGCGCCGACATCACCCGGTCGATTTCACCAAGCTCAATGCGCTGACCGCGAATTTTGAGCTGATCGTCGCTGCGGCCAAGGTATTCCACCGCCCCGTTATCCAGCCAGCGGGCAACGTCACCGGTGCGGTACATACGCTCGCCCGGGACGAAAGGATCGGCAATAAAACGGCTGGCGGTCAGGTCCGGGCGCCCCAGATAGCCCTGCGCCAGCTGAATGCCGGTGAGATACAGATCGCCTGCCACACCGAACGGCACCGGGCGCATCATGGCATCCAGGATCCGCAGACCGGTATTCCAGACCGGGAAACCTATCGGCACGCTGTTGCCGGTGACCGCCGCCAGTTCCGGGCCACAGGCCGGATACCAGCTCACGTCCACCGCCGCTTCCGTCGGGCCGTAGAGGTTGTGCAGCGGGGCAGCGGTCAGCTGTTCCCATTCGCGACACAGTTCGGCAGGCAGCGCTTCACCGCTGCAGAATACCCGCTGCAGGCTCCGGCAGCCATGGCGGTTTTCCGCCGTCAGCGAAGCGACAAACGCCGCCAGCATCGAGGGGACAAAGTGGGTGGTGGTGACACCATAGTTTTCGAAAAACTGCAGCATCGCCTGCGGGTCACGATGCGCTTCCGGCTCTGCCATCACGAGCCTTGCACCGGTGATAAACGGCCACCAGAACTCCCAGACCGAGACGTCAAAGCTGCACGGCGTTTTCTGCGCCACGACGTCGTTTGCCGTTAACGGATAGCTTTCCTGCATCCACAGCAGACGGTTAACGATGGCGGTTTGCCCCACCATCACGCCTTTCGGACGCCCGGTGGAGCCGGAGGTAAAGATGATGTACGCGGTATGTTCCGGACGGGAAAGCAAGAGCGGCGCCCCGTCGGTGACCGGCAGCGGTTCGCTGTAGCACAGCGTCTCAACGCCACAGAAGCGAGAAAGTTGGTCCTCTGAGGTGATAAGCAGCGATGGCTGTGCGTCTTCCAGCATCATTCGCAGCCTGTCGTCCGGATAACCGGTGTCGAGCGGCAACCAGGCCGCCCCGGCTTCAACAATCGCGTGCAGTGCGAGGGTTAAAAATACCGATCGTGGCAGCGCCACCGCCACGCTATCGCCAGGCTTCACGCCTCGGGCGCGCAGCAGTTCTGCAAGTGCCACCACCTGTTCACGCATCTCGCGGTAGCTGAACTGCCAGCGGGCATCCACCAGCGCTATCGCGTCCGGTGTCTTCGCCGCCTGCTCCGCCACCAGCGCGCTGAGGGTGGTTTCCGGCAGCATCACGGCGGTGTCGTTAATGGTCGCCAGCCGCTGGTGTTCTTCCGCACTGAGCAGATCGACATCGCCGCAGCGCAGGTTTGGGTTATCCGCCAACTGGCGCAGCATGGCGCTCAGTCTGTCGATATGCCCGCGCAGCGTTGCTTCGTCGTAGCGCTGCTGGTTCGCCAGGATCTCAATCGACAGTCCACCGTGCTCATCCGGGAACAGCGCCAGTTCGATATCGTTCACCGGGCCGGTCGCCAGCGTGTGGGTTCTCGCCGAAACGTTGGGTAGATCCAGCTGATACTCAAACACTTTGACGTTCAATACCGGGCCAAACAGGGCTTCATCACCGGCGGCTCTCCCGGCGTCGCGCACAATCTGTTCGGCATCATAACGCTGGTGACGACGCATTTTTTTCTGCTGCGCGGCGAGGCGCTGCGCGAGCTCTGCCACCGTCAGAGCGGCGTCGAGCCGCACCGCCATCGGCAGCACGTTCAGCACCGGGCCGGTGGAGGTGAGCGCCGCGGAACCCATGCGGCGCATGAAGATAAACCCGGCGGCATATTCCTGACGCCCGCACAGACGACCCAGCCACAGCGCCACCAGCGCCAGTGCCAGATCCGCGCGTTGACAGCCCGTCGCGTTGGCAAGCTTGCCAAAGTCGCGGCTGTCTGCCGTTAAGTGAAAACGCCAGATATCAGTGGTGGTAGCCCGTCCGGGGAGCGGTAGCGGCGATAGCGACGCCGGAGACGGCAGCGCCGCGCGCTGCTCCGCCCAGAACAGTTTATCGCGCTGATATGCTTCACTGTGTGGATACTGCTGATACTCGGCAACCACCTCTTCAAACGGGGTAAACGGGGATTCCGGAGTCGCCTCACCCTGCTGCCAGGCACGATAAATCGCGGCAATCTGGCGAGTAATAGCCGGGAAACTGAAGCCATCAACCAGCAGGTGATGGTAGCGCTGGTACCAGAACCAGCGGTCATCGGCCACGCGCAGCAGTTTGTGCATCACCAGCGGATTATTGCCATCGGCACGCAGGTTTTGCTTGAGATCGTTTTGCATCACCCGCTTCGCCGCGGCTTCGGCGTCTTCCTGCTGGCGCAGATCGAGGCACTCAGGGGTACTGAAGATCATGGCATCGTCAATCCACTGGCTGACCTCGCCCTCCTGCTGCAGAAAACGCAGACGCAGCGTATCCGCCTGCGATAAACCCGCGACAATCGCCCGGCTCAGCAGCGGGGCATCCAGCTCACCGTTCAGCTCCACATAGTGCGCCACGCTCCATGCATTCGGTAGCGTTGAGAGCTGCTCTGCCATCCAGATCCCCGGCTGTGCGGCAACCAGCGGTAAAGTCTTCGTCATGCGGCGCTCCCTGCGATGGCGTAATGAGCGGGTGTCAGCGTGGTAACCTGTCCGCTAAGCCAGGCATTACACTGCTCCAGCGGCTGTGGTTCGAGCATCACCTGCCAGCCAGCCGGAAGGTCGCACTGCTGCGGCCACAGGCTGTACTGCAGTTGGGCGTTACGCAGAATGTAAAACTGTCCCTGCGGATCGTCGAAAGGGTTACTGCCTTGCATACCAAACTCCTTTTATATCCCTGCCTGAATAACCGGCTGCCAGAGTGCCATCAGCCCGGCCGTCAGCCCGCCTCGCCAGCACAGCGCGTCGTGCCCGCCATCAAATGGCTGCCAGAAAACCGGCTGCGGCGTTTTTTGCAGTTGCGATAACAGCGCCTGATTGGCGCGATAGATAACCGGTTCACGCTTCCCGGCCTCAAGCCAGATCCGCAAACCCTGCGGCGAGAGTTCGCCATGTTTGAGTTTTTCGAGCACCACGCCTTCCTGCTGTTCGTGACGATGCGGCCACCAGAACGAGCCGGACTGGCTCAGCACGCAGCCAAAGCGCTGCGGCCATTTCAGTCCGGCGTACATGGCCGCCAGACCACCAAAACTTTGCCCGGCCACCACGGTGCGCTCGGGCCTGTCGCTGAACGGCGCGATGCACTGCACCTGAGGCAACAGCTCCTGCTGCACCGCCTGCCAGAAATCATCTTTGCAGCTAAGTTCTCGCCCACGGGTGGCGATATCAATGGCATCAATCAGTACGTACACCGCCGGGGGTAATTTCCCCTGCGCGGTGAGTCCGGCGAGCACCGGCCAGAGCGGCTGGCTCTCGGCCCAGAATTGCCCGTCCAGCAGGACTGCCAGCGGTCGACTGGCGTCATCACTCCTGCCGGTGCTGTACACCCATACCCGTCGGATGTTGTTCAGGCGTGTGCTGCGCCAGGTCAGGTTAACCGGCGGCGTAAAGCACTCTGCGGGGGTATTCCAGCCGGGCTGTACCGGGGCCTGAGGCATCTCAAGTGCCGATACGCCATGTCCGCGCCCCCCTCTCCAGCCCTGCGGATTACGCGGGTCGGCAATCGCCTGCGGCAGCAGTTTCGCCCAGCCGCTGCGTAGCGCCCCGCGCTCGGGAGTAGGGCTAAAGGCTTCAGAGGGAAAATCGTCGTCGCGCACGGAGGGGATAAAGCAGTAGGTGCCGCGCCAGGTGCCAGGCAGCAGAGTTTGCCACTGCCAGACGTCAGTTCCGGGCAGGCGTTCAAGGGTTTGCGGGGTGGCGCCCTGGTGATGGTCGGTGACGCCGGTGATGTAAATCCACACCCGCTGAATAGCGGAAGTCTGCTCGCTACCCGCAGGATCGCGCCACCAGAACGTGACCCGATAGTCATCCCCTTCCGGCTGCCATTGCGGTCCTTTTTTGCTTTCCCACCAGGCTTCGCTACCCGTCGTTAACAACTCAGACACATTAACCCCATGTTTGCAATGCGTTTTGTGTTACAACGCAAAATATATTGATAATATTATTGATAACTATTTGCATTTGCAATAGCGTTATGCCGCGCGTTTTTTTATTAAGAACTTTCACAGCAGGACACACAATGAATAACAAAATCACATCCCTGGCCGTTCTGGTCTCTCTGGGAATTTACGGGGTTGCATTACCACTGCATGCAGAAGAAACCATGGTCGTGACCGCCGCCGAGCAGAACTTGCAGGCGCCAGGCGTGTCGACGATCACCGCCGATGAAATCCGTAAAAATCCGCCCGCTCGCGATATCTCGGAAATTATCCGCACCATGCCCGGCGTGAACCTGACCGGTAACTCCACCAGCGGCCAGCGCGGCAACAACCGCCAGATCGATATCCGTGGCATGGGCCCGGAAAACACGCTGATTCTGGTTGACGGAAAACCGGTCACCAGCCGCAACTCTATCCGCCTCGGCTGGCGTGGCGAGCGTGACACCCGCGGTGATACCGGCTGGGTACCGCCAGAAATGATTGAACGCATTGAAGTGATTCGTGGCCCGGCAGCAGCCCGCTACGGTAACGGTGCCGCCGGTGGTGTGGTGAATATCATCACCAAGAAAAGTGATGGCCAGTGGCACGGCTCGTGGAATACCTACTTCAACGCCCCGGAGCACAAAGACGAAGGTTCCACCAAGCGTACCAACTTCAGCCTGAGCGGCCCGATGGGCGAAGGCTTTAGCTTTAACCTCTACGGCAACCTTGATAAAACGCAGGCCGATGCCTGGGATATCAACCAGGGCCATCAGTCAGAACGTACCGGTATCTACGCCGATACCCTGCCAGCCGGGCGTGAAGGGGTCACCAACAAGAATATTAACGGGGTACTGCACTGGGACTTTGCGCCGATGCAGTCTCTTGAAATGCAGGCGGGCTACAGCCGCCAGGGCAACCTCTACTCTGGCGATACCCAGAACACCAACTCCAACGATCTGGTGAAAGAGAACTACGGTAAAGAGACTAACCGCCTGTACCGCCAGAACTACTCCATGACCTGGAACGGCGGCTGGGACAGCGGCGTCACCACCAGCAACTGGGTGCAATACGAGCGCACGCGTAACTCGCGTAAAGGCGAAGGCCTGGCTGGCGGCACCGAGGGGATCTTCAGCAGCAACAGCTTCTCAGATATCGATCTCTCCGATCTGATGCTGCACAGCGAGGTCAACCTGCCCCTCGATTTCGTAATAAATCAGAACCTGACCCTCGGCAGCGAGTGGAACCAGCAGCGCATGAAGGATATGTCCTCCAACACCCAGACCTTCATGGGTGGCGATATTCCGAACTCCAGCAGCACCGGACGCAGTCCGTATTCCCAGGCCGAGATCTTCTCGCTGTTCGCGGAAGACAACATGGAAGTCACCGACTCCACCATGCTGACCCCGGCGCTGCGCTTTGACCATCACAGCATCGTGGGCAACAACTGGAGCCCGGCGCTGAACCTGTCTCAGGGCTTAGGTGACGACTTCACGCTGAAAATGGGTATCGCCCGCGCCTATAAAGCACCCAGCCTGTATCAGACCAACCCGAACTATATCCTCTACAGCAAAGGCCAGGGCTGCTACGCCAGCGGTAACGGCGTCGGCTGCTACATGATGGGTAACGACGACCTCAAGGCCGAAAACAGCATCAACAAAGAGATTGGCCTGGAATTCAAACGTGATGGCTGGTTAGCCGGTATCACCTGGTTCCGTAACGACTACCGCAACAAGATTGAAGCGGGCTATGCGCCAATCGGTCAG
Organism: Yokenella regensburgei; assembly: GCF_003634235.1. Classification (NCBI taxonomy): domain Bacteria; kingdom Pseudomonadati; phylum Pseudomonadota; class Gammaproteobacteria; order Enterobacterales; family Enterobacteriaceae; genus Yokenella; species Yokenella regensburgei. The sequence continues at coordinate 2,240,206 of NZ_RBIZ01000003.1, forward strand.
ACCGCCAAAGGCACCACGAAAACGGATATCTACCAGTGGGAAAACGTGCCTAAAGCGGTGGTAGAGGGACTGGAAGGGACGCTGAACGTACCGGTCAGCGAGACCGTCAGCTGGACCAACAACGTCACTTACATGCTGCAGAGCAAAAACAAAGAGACCGGCGATCGTCTCTCCATCATTCCGGAGTACACGCTGAACTCGACGCTGAGCTGGCAGATCCAGCAGGATCTCTCCGTGCAGTCCACCTTCACCTGGTACGGCAAACAGCAGCCGAAGAAGTACAACTACAAGGGTGAACCGGCCACCGGCAGCGAGACAAACGAAGTCAGCCCGTACAGCATTGTTGGTCTGAGCGCCACCTGGGATGCCACCAAAAACGTCAGCCTGACGGCGGGTGTGGACAACCTCTTCGATAAACGCCACTGGCGTGCAGGTAATGCCCAGACCACCGGCGGCAACACCGGCTATATGTACGGTGCGGGTGCAGAAACCTATAATGAATCCGGCCGTACCTGGTTTATGAGTGTGAACACGCACTTCTGATACGTTATTAATTGTTAATCCAGCCCTCTCCGCGAGGAGGGGGCCTGTGAGACGCTTCATGCAAAATCAGCACACCACGTTTTGCCTCGCCGGTGCCGAAGTTCATCAACTGGAATTCGATGCCGCCACCTTTCTTGAGCACGACTTACTGTGGCTTCCGCACCACGCACAGCTCAGCCACGCCGCCATCAAACGCAAAGCCGAACATCTGGCCGGGCGTATTGCCGCAGCCCATGCGCTGAAGGCGCTTACCGGGCGCGTCGATATTCCGGGCATCGGGCCGCAGCGTGAACCACTCTGGCCACGTGAGGTTCGCGGGAGTATTAGCCATAGCGCGAGTCTGGCGGTCGCCGTCGTGGTGAATAACGACCGGGCGCTGGTCGGCATTGATATCGAAAATATCATGGAGGAATCAATAGCAAGTGAGTGCTGGCAAACCGTTATCAATGACGCGGAACGCCAGCGTCTGCACTCACTCCCCTTCGCCACCGCCGTCACGCTGGCTTTCAGCGCGAAAGAGAGTCTGTACAAGGCGCTGCATTACCGGGTCAACCAACTGCTGGATTTTACCTGCGCCGAGGTGGTCGCGCTGACGCCTCTCACCATGACTCTGGCGCTCACCGAGCCGCTGGCGGGCTTCCCCAAAGGCACCGCCTTCACGCTGCACTGGCAGGCTGAGGCGGAGCGGGTACTTACTCTGCTGTGCGCGGCGTAGCGCTTAAAGCCTGGCGCACGTCATGCATCGAGCGCCGCTGTTGACCCTCTGAGGTAAAATTATTCGCTTCCAGCCAGGCCTGAAGCACCGCATCACGCTCGGGCCATTCACCATCAATGATGGAGAGCCAGTCGCTGTCACGGTTACGTCCTTTACGCACGATCTTCTGGCGAAAACGCCCCTCAAAAGTGAAACCAAGACGCTCTGCCGCTCGTCTTGAGGCGGTATTGAGCGAATCACATTTCCACTCCACGCGCCGGTAGCCGCAGGCAAAGGCTTCGCGTAGTAATAGCCAGACGGTTTCCGTACCCAGTACGCTATTTTTCATTCGCGGCGACCAGGTCACGTGGCCGATTTCCACCGTGCCGTTGGCGCGATCGATAGCCATCAGACACACCAGCCCTACCGCCCTGTCGCTACGGCTATCGATCACCGCAAACGGCACCAGAGAAGGGTCGGCGGTTTTCAGTAACAGCCAGGTCTGAGTGTCCGCGACCGATTGCGGGCGCCGGCTTGCAAGCCACGTCCAGTCACGCTCATCCTCAGCCTGTGCGTAGGCATCATACAAATCTGCGGCATGCGTCTGGGCACACAGCGTTTCCAGCCGACAATAGCGGCCCGTCAGCGTCTTTCGACGCAACTGCTCAGCCCCCTGCCATTGTGGCAACGGGGTGCCAACCTCCTGACCATATTCATTTATTTCCGTCACATAGTGCTCCTTTTAAAGAGATATCTGGCGACTCATGCTTTCTACTTCTTGGTTATGCATTTATCGCATAAGCATTTCTGAATTATGACTTTACGGATTTTCAATCGAGCCCTAACGTAGCAAAGCATAATAATCACACAATATCATTTTTCAGGGATTGCTCATGGCTAAAAAACTGTTATCTATCGTGGTATTGGCCGCGCTGTCGGCCCCATCCTGGGCCGCAACGCCCCCGAATACGCTGGTCGTTGCCCAGGGTCTTGACGATATCGTCAGCCTTGACCCGGCGGAGGCAAACGAACTCTCCAGTATTCAGACCGTCCCGAGCCTGTATCAGCGCCTGGTACAACCCGATCGCGACAACCCGGAAAAAATCACCCCGGTGCTGGCTGAAAGCTGGCAGGCCGATCCGGCCGCCAAAACCCTGACCGTGAAGCTCCGGGGAGAGGCTAAATTCGCCTCCGGCAACCCGCTGCGTCCGGAAGACGTCATTTTCTCTTACCAACGCGCGGTGAAGCTCAATAAATCACCGGCGTTTATCCTTAACGTGCTCGGCTGGCAGCCGGACAACATCGACGGTCAGTTGAAGAAAATCGACGACCATACGCTACAGCTGCACTGGACCGCCGACGTCAGCCCGGCGGTGGCGCTGAACATTCTCTCAACCCCCATTGCCTCTATCGTCGATGAGAAGCTGGTCAGCGCCAACGTGAAGGGCGACGACTTCGGTAATAGCTGGCTTAAGATGCACTCCGCCGGCAGCGGCGCGTTCAAAATGCGCGTGTATCAGCCGCACCAGGCGATTGTGCTCGACGCCAACGAATCCGCCCCCGGTGGTGCACCGAAACTTAAAAATATCATCATCAAAAACGTGCCGGATCCGGCCTCCCGCCGCCTGCTTATCCAGCAGGGTGACGCCGATGTCGCGCGCGATTTAGGTGCCGATCAGATTGCGGCACTGCAAAACAAGCCTGGCGTAAAAGTGCTGAGCATTCCTTCCGCCGAGCAAAATTATCTGGCGTTTAACACCGCCAACAGCGCTAACCCACTCCTGAACAACCCGGCATTCTGGGAAGCCGCACGCTGGCTGGTAGACTACGAAGGCATCACCAAAGACCTGCTGAAGGGTCAGTACTTTGTGCACCAGAGCTTCCTGCCGGTTGGTTTACCGGGCGCGCTTGATAACAATCCGTTCAAGTTCGATCCGCAAAAAGCGAAAGCGATTCTGGAAAAAGCCGGGATTAAAGACGCCCACTTCACTCTCGATGTGGAAAACAAACCGCCGTTTATCACCATCGCCCAGTCGATGCAGGCCAGTTTTGCCCAGGGCGGCGTGAAGGTCGACTTACTCCCGGCCGCCGGTAGCCAGGTGTATGCCCGCGTACGTGCGAAGCAGCATCAGGCGGCAATTCGTCTGTGGATCCCGGACTACTTCGATGCCCACTCAAACGCCAGCGCTTTTGCGTGGAACGACGGAAAATCCAGCACCGTAGCCGGACTTAACGGCTGGAAAATTCCCGAGCTGAACCAGCAGACGCTCGCCGCCGTCGCCGAGCCGGATCCGGCCAAACGACTGGACCTGTACAAGAAAATGCAGGAAGAACTACAGCGCAGTTCACCGTACGTCTTCATCGACCAGGGCAAAACCCAGATAGTCGTGCGTAATGCGGTGAAGGGTTATCAGCAGGGGCTGAACGCCGACATGGTCTGGTATGACAAAGTGACGAAGTAATCGGGCAACAAGAGATCCCCAATGCCACAGTTTTCCACCCATGTGACGCGCGTGCTGCAGGGTCTGTTGACCCTGTTGCTAACGCTTTTCGGGCTGCTGCTCGTCACGTTTGCGCTCTCCGCGCTCTCCCCGGTCGACCGGGTGTTGCAGATAGTCGGCGATCACGCCAGTCAGTCGACTTACGATCAGGTTCGTCACCAGCTTGGCCTTGACCGTTCGCTGCCCGTCCAGTTCTGGCACTATCTGCAGAATCTGGCCCACGGCGATCTGGGCATCGCCAGCGCCACCGGGCAGCCGGTGTTGCACGATCTGCTGGCGGCCTTCCCCGCCACTCTTGAGCTGGCGACGCTGGCGTTAGTCATTGGCGCATTTTCAGGGGTAATAGCCGGGGTGCTCTGCGCCCGCTATGTTGGCTCACCGCTGGATCTTGCGGTGCGCACCTTTACTCTGCTCGGCAACTCAGTGCCTGTTTTCTGGCTCGGACTGCTGATGCTGGCGCTGTTCTACGCGAAGCTGCAGTGGAGCGCGGGGCCAGGGCGACTCGACGATATCTATCAGTTCACCGTCGAGGCAAAAACCGGCTTTGTCCTTATCGATACCTGGCTTTCTGGCGACCACGAGGCGTTCAAAAACGCCCTCAGCCACCTGGTGCTACCGGTGCTGCTGCTGGCCTACTATGCCCTTGCGAGCATTACCCGCCTCACCCGCTCCGCCTGCCTGAGTGAGATGAATAAAGAGTACATCTTGCTGGCACGCGCCAAAGGGGCCGGGGAAATGACGATCCTGCTGCGCCACGTCCTGCCCAATATTCGCGGCACACTGCTGACGGTGATCGCCCTCTCCTGGACCGGCATGCTGGAGGGCGCGGTGCTGACCGAGACCGTCTTCTCCTGGCCGGGCATTGGCCGCTACCTCACCACGGCGCTGTTCGCCGGGGACACTACCGCCATTATGGGTGGAACGCTGCTGATAGGCGTCTGCTTTGTGCTTATCAATAATCTCACCGATCTGCTGGTGAAGCTGACCGACCCGAGGGTGCGCTGATGCCGGTATCATTATTTTTACAGCGCCTGCGCCGCTCTCCTGCTGCCTTTTGCGGGCTGATTCTGGTCGGGCTGCTGCTGGCAATCGCCCTTTTTGCGCCGTGGCTTGCGCCACAGGATCCCAACTGGCAGGACGCCGCCGCGCGCCTGCAGGCACCTGATGCTCAGCACTGGCTCGGGACCGACAGCTACGGGCGCGATCTGCTATCACGCCTGCTGTACGGCACCCGTCCGGCACTGGGTCTGGTGGCGCTGGTGACAATAATCACCCTGCCCGTCGGACTGCTGGTGGGCATTCTTTCCGGCTACTACGGCGGCTGGCTGGAGCGGATCCTGATGCGTTTTACCGACGTAGTGATGTCGATGCCGCGCCTCATCCTCGCCTTCGCCTTTGTCGCGATGCTGGGTCCGGGGCTGGTCAACGGCGCGCTGGCACTGGCGCTCACCACCTGGCCCGCCTACGCCCGCCAGGCACGCAGCGAGATCCAGCGCCTGCGCCATAGCGACTATCTCGCGGCGGCCGAGATGATGGGTATCCGGGGCTGGCGCCTGCTGGTGGGCCACATTTTACCGCTGTGTCTGCCCTCGGCGATTGTCCGCCTGGCGCTCGATCTGGCCGGCATTATCCTCGCCGCCGCCGGACTTGGCTTCCTCGGGCTCGGTGCCCGCCCGCCGATGGCGGAATGGGGGGCCATGATTGCCGACGGTATGCAGGTAATCTTCGATCAGTGGTGGGTTGCCGCCATCCCTGGCGGTGCTATTTTGCTCGCAAGCCTGGCTTTTAATCTGCTGGGCGATGGCCTGCGCGACGTTCTGGAGCCACAACATGACTGAACCACGGCTTTCCGTTCAGGGGCTGAATATTGACTATCCCGGTGCCCGAGTGGTTAACCACCTCAGCTTTACCCTTGGCACCGAACGCCTGGCGCTGGTGGGCGAATCTGGCTCCGGTAAATCGATGACCGCCAGAGCCCTGATGGGGCTGGTACGTAAACCCGGTGTGGTCAGCGCCGAAACGCTGCAGGTGCTGGATAACGACCTCCTGACGCTCAGCGGGCGCGACTGGCAGCGGCTGCGCGGCAACGGTATCGCGATGGTGCTGCAGGATCCACGCTACGCGCTGAACCCGGTGAAAAGTATTCACGCACAAATCAGCGAAGCGTTAACCCTTCATCAGCGCCTGAACCGCGCCCAGCGCGAAGAGAAAATCCAGCAGGCTATTGCCGCCGTGGGTCTCGATCCCCGGGTATTGCAGCGTTACCCCGGCGAACTTTCCGGCGGGATGGGCCAGCGGGTGATGATTGCCATCGCCCTCATCAACGATCCGCAGGTGCTGATTGCCGATGAACCCACCTCGGCGCTCGACGCCCGCCTGCGTAACCAGATCCTCGAACTGCTGGTTGAACAGTGCGAACTGCGTCAAATGGCGATGCTGCTGATAAGCCACGACCTGCCGCTGGTAGCGGAGCACTGCCACCGCGTGCTGGTGATGTACCAGGGGGAAAAGGTTGACGAAATGCCGGCACATGCGCTGGCGCACGCGACGCATCCCTACACCCAAACGCTGTGGAACTGCCGTCCCAGCGCCAGCACCTGGGGTACATCGCTTCCTACTCTTGACCGTAGTCTGAGCTTCACGGAGAAACCGCATGACCATCGTTGATATCAACGCGCTTCAGGTCCGCTTCGTCGACAAAGTTGCGGTGAAAAATGCCACGCTCAGCGTGCAGGCCGGGGAAACCTTCAGCCTGATAGGCGAGTCGGGCTGCGGTAAATCCACCATTTTACGGGTGCTGGCCGGGTTACAGCGGGAGTGGCAGGGCGACGTGTCGCTGCTGGGATCGGCGATTGTCCCCGGCGCCCGTTTTCAGGGGGCGCTGCGGCGAAATGTGCAGATGGTGTTTCAGGATCCCTACGCCTCTTTGCATCCTAACCATACGCTGTACCGCACGCTCGCCGAGCCGCTGCACATTCAGGGCGAAACTCACCTTGATAGGCGTGTGGCAACGGCGCTGGAAGAAGTGGGCCTGCCTGCCGACGCCAAAGAGCGCTACCCGCACCAGCTTTCCGGGGGTCAGCGTCAGCGTGTCGCTATTGCCCGGGCGCTACTGTTGCGCCCGCAGCTCCTGCTGCTTGATGAGCCCACCTCGGCGCTGGATATGTCGGTACAGGCTGAAATCCTTAACCTGCTGAATAAACTCAAGCAGGAGCACGGCATGACCTATCTGCTGGTGAGCCACGATGCCGACGTTATCGCCCATATGTCGGACCGCGCTGCCTTTATGGCAGAAGGCGTGATCCAGCGCTTTTTCGACCGCCCGGCTTTGGTGCGAGGGGAACACCGGATGGGCTAATCTCAACTTCTGCTGCGTTATGCGGTACATTACGCAGCATGAGTTTTCTTTAACGGATAATTAACCTCTGATGAAACACCCGCTGGAATCGCTGATGACCGCCGCCGGTATCTTGCTGCTGGCCTTTCTTTCCTGCCTGCTGTTGCCGGCCCCTTCTCTCGGGCTGGTGCTGGCGCAAAAGCTGGTGGTGCAGTTCCACCTGATGGATCTCAATCAGCTGTACACTCTGCTGTTTTGTCTGTGGTTTTTACTGCTGGGCGTGGTGGAGTATTTTGTCATTCGCTATATCTGGAGACGCTGGTTTTCGCTCTCCGACGCCGCCTAAGTCATCTCTAAGTTTTCACCGGTAAACTCAACCACCTCAACGACGCTTCTGGCGTTACTTACCTGAGTTTACCGGCACAGAGATGCCTGAGGCAGGAATCATGCTTTCCACACTTAACACCCCCTCATCGTTTTCAATGAACAAAGTCCCGGAAGTCACCCTTCTCTTCTGGCTGATTAAAATGATGTCCACCACCGTCGGGGAAACCGCCGCCGACTTTCTGAATGGCAATCTGGGCTGGGGGCTGACCAATACGTCGCTGTTTACTGGCCTGCTGTTTGTGGTGGTGCTGTTTTTCCAGATGCGCTCCGATCGCTACATTCCGGTGCTCTACTGGTCGACGGTGCTGTTAATCAGCGTGTTTGGTACGCTGGTCACCGATAACCTGACGGACCATTTCGGCGCACCGCTCGCGCTCTCGACCCTCGTTTTTACCGCTCTGCTGCTGGTGGTCTTCGGCATCTGGTATGTCAAAGAGAAAACCTTATCCATCCACAGTATCAACACCTTTAAACGTGAGGCGTTTTACTGGACCGCCATTCTGGTGACCTTTTCGCTCGGCACCGCCGCAGGCGACTGGGCGGCGGAAGGACTGGGCCTCGGCTATCTGAACGCGGCAGTGATGTTCGGCACGATGATCCTGATGACCGCCACCAGCTATTATCTGTTTCGCGCCGACAGCGTGCTGTGTTTCTGGATTGTCTACATCCTGACGCGCCCGTTTGGCGCTTCCTGTGGTGACCTGCTGTCACAGCCTCCGGCCAACGGTGGCATTGGGCTTGGCACAACGGGGACCAGCGTCCTGTTCCTGCTGGCTATCATTAGTCTGATTGGCTACCTTACATACCGGATGAAAATCGATTCGCTTGAGCCCTAATCCATGAGAATACTGCTGGTTGAAGACGATGTAATGGTTGGCGAAGTGCTGGAAAGCTCGCTGAAAGACGCCGCCTACGCCGTAGACTGGGTGAAAAACGGCAACGATGCCCTGAGCGGTTTTGCCGCTCAGCCCTACGATGCGGTGCTGCTCGACCTCGGTTTACCGGATAAAGACGGTTTTGCCGTACTGAGCGGTGTGCGGCAAAAAAATGCCAACGTACCGGTATTAATTCTCACCGCCCGCGATGCGCTGCCCGATCGGCTGAAAGGGCTGGATGGCGGCGCGGATGACTACATTCTCAAACCTTTCGAAATGAGTGAACTGCTGGCGCGGATCCGGGCGGTCATCCGCCGCCAGACGGGGAGCCGCTCGCCGGTGATGAGCAATGGCATGATGACGCTGGATCCCGCCACCCATGAAGTGTGCCTTGTCGCCAGCAAAGCGTGCTTTGTCTTATCGAGCCGGGAATACGCCCTGCTCGCGGCGCTGATGATGCGTCCTGGAGGGATCTTCTCACGCCGGGAGCTGGAAGACAGCATTTACGGCTGGGGCGAAGAGGTCGAAAGCAACGCCGTCGAGTTTCTTATTCATGCCCTGAGAAAGAAACTGGGCCGCGAAGCCATTAAAAACATCAGGGGAGTCGGATGGCAGGTCTCAAAAAACGGGTAACCCACTCGGTACAGCGGCGCTTATCCGCCGCGTTGTGCGTCGCCATCTTCGCAACAGCCCTTATTTCAGGCGGGTTCACGTTCTACTTTGCGCTCGATGAAGCCCATGAGCTGCAGGACAACACCCTGGTGCAGTTGGCCACATTGGTAACCTCTTCCGCAGGCAACGATGGCGCTCAACATAGCGTAAGCCCGCGACCGGAAGGCGATAACGACGCCCGGATAATCGTGGAGTACCTCACCACACAGGTTCAACAGACGCCGGTGGCAAACAACATCTTCCACCTGCGCCCGCCGTTCAAAGAAGGTTTTCAGGATATTGTAACCGCCGACGGCGCCTGGCGGGTGCTGGTGCATCCGCTCACCACGCAGCGTTGGGTTGCGATTGCTCAACCGACCAGCGTGAGAAATGAAATTGCCCTGAACAGCGCGCTCCTCACGCTTATTCCTTTCGCTATTTTGCTGCCCATCCTGCTGCTGGTCACCCACGACCTTATCAGAAAAACCTTTCGCCCGGTCGTTCGCCTGGCAAACGATGTGCATCGCCGGGATGAGCAATGTCTGACGCCGCTGGAAGCACAGGGCGTTCCGGAGGAGATCCGTCCTTTCGTCAACGGTATCAATAATCTCCTCAACAAAGTCGATGTGGCGATGCAGAACCAGCAACGGTTTATTGCCGATGCAGCCCACGAGCTGCGCACGCCGCTGACCGCGCTTTCTCTGCAGGCCGAACGACTGGCAGCCTCGGAAATGTCCAGCGAAGCGCAGAGCCGCTTGAGTGCGCTGCGTCAGGGGTTAAAGCGTACACATCATCTGCTTGAACAACTGCTGGCGCTGGCCAGAGAGCAGCAAACCCCAGCGGAGTCACTCAGAGAAAACGTCGCGATCGATGCGCTATTCAGGCAGGTTATCGAAGCCCTGTTGCCGCTGGCAGCGGATAAGCATATTGATATTGGCGTGGTCGAGCCGCTACCGGTAAATACGCAACTCCTGACCGATCGAAACACCCTCTACACGGCGTTAAAAAACCTGGTGGAGAATGCCGTGCGCTATGTCCCGGAAAACGGGCAGGTCGATTTGCGGCTGACGCAGGACGGGAACAAAATGGTCATTGAGGTTGAGGATAATGGTCCAGGGATTGATGAGAACAAGCTCGAACGGGTGTTTGACGCCTTCTACCGGCTGGAAGGCACGCAACAACCGGGGTCCGGTCTTGGATTATCGATTGTAAAGACCTGCGTGCAGCGCCTCGGCGGCAGTATCACCCTTACCCGCTCGGTACATTTTGCCTCTGGATTACAGGCAAGGCTCACGCTCCCCCTGGTGTCAGGAGATATTTTCGATACAGAGAAGCCACCCCTTCCAGGTGAGAAAGGGGTGTAGATTAATGGGCGTTGCCGTGATGAGCTTTACGCCAGGCACCCGGCGGCTGTTTGTAAGCGCGGGTGAAAATGCGGGTAAAGGTCTGCTGGGAGTCAAACCCGTATTTCAGGCAAATGTCGTACACCTTCTGGTCAGTGTCGCGGAGATCGCGTGCCGCCGACTGCAGTTTACGTTCACGAATATAGCGCCCCAGGCTTTCGCCTTTATGCTGCAAAAACAGCCGTTGTAGATGCCATTTTGAGTAACCCGCATGACGCGCAATATCGTCAATACGCAATGGCTGATGCAAGTTGTCGTCTATCCATTCAACGATGGTTTCAATCACCTGAGTGGAAATGGTCATACTGCTCTCCCCTCTGCTAAAAAACGGGGTGGATTACTCCCACCACGCTTGAAATTGCTGGCTACGGTCGTGAAGGTTTACCGGTTCTCCCTGAACGGGGGTCAGTAAACGGTAGTGCTTGTCCTGACTCGCAGCGGTCAAGCGCTTCCACGGATCGTCCCAGGTATGTTTTGCCAGCACAAAACGCCCGGAGTGCCCCGGCAGTACCGCTTCTGCATTGAGATCAACCGCCGCCTGCGCCGTCTCTTCCGGCATCATGTGGATGTACTTCCAGTCCTGGTCGTACTGCCCGTTTTCCATAATCGCCAGGTCGACTTTGCCAAACTGCTCACCGATGGCCTTAAAGTGCGGGCCATAGCCGCTGTCACCGCTGTAGTAAATATTTTGCTCCGGGGTAACAAACATAAAGCTGCCCCACAGGGTCTGGTTGCGCTTGAGCCCACGCCCGGAGAAGTGGCGGGCGGGCAGCACGTGCACCGTCAGGTTATTCGTCACCGTGATGTGCTGGTTCCAGTCCGCCTCACTAATAATGCTGCCGTCCATACCCCAGTAACGCAGGTGCGAACCCACGCCCAGCGGCGTAATCACCCGGCGCACCTTCGGCATCAGCGCCTTGATCGTGGCGTAATCAAGATGGTCGTAATGGTCATGGGAGATAATCAGCAGGTCTATCTCCGGCATATCCTGCGCTTTCCACGGATACTCTCCGGCAAAAGCTTTATTCAGAAAACTGAACGGCGCGGCGTAATCGCTGAACACGGGATCTATCAGGATGCGCTGCCCCGACAGCTGCAAATACCAGGAGGAGTGGCCGAGCCAGATCATCACCTCTCGCTCACGCGGCAGGCTGGCAAGATCGGTTTTCACCATTGGCAGCGGCTGCGCCGGGCGTGCGTTCTCACGTTTTGCGGTCAAAAACTCCCACCAGGCCGCCAGCATGTTTTTATCGCTGGTAAAGCCGGGGGTGGGTAACTGATTTTGAAACTGGCCGTCACGGTAGTGCGGCGAGCTCTCTATCGCCCCACGCTGCGCGCCCTGCGGCGCTTGCCCGAAACCGGGATTAAGCACAAACGGTAAACTCGTTGCAGATGCAATTAACATGAGTACAACCACGCTGAAATAGTGTCGCTTCATTTCCCGACCAGCAAAAACCGTTCCATCCACCTGGAACGTCTGAGTAAGACTTGATTATGAGTGAGTAAGCACTCATTATAGAAAGAGAGCGAAAGTCGTCAAGCCGATTTTCAATTTTTGACATTCCCCGTTGAAGTGTAAGTATCCTGCATGTTTCAATCTGGGGTTTAGGCGTCAGAGAGGTAAAGTGTAGTGGCTCGTCCGAAAAGTGAAGATAAAAAACAAGCATTGCTGGAGGCGGCTACCGCCGCGTTTGCCCAGTCAGGGATTGCGGCCTCAACCGCGACCATCGCCCGCGGCGCTGGCGTGGCCGAAGGCACCCTGTTTCGCTATTTCGCCACCAAAGACGACCTGCTGAACGTACTTTATCTGCATATCAAAGCCGATTTGATTGAGGCGATGCTTTCGCGTCTCGATCCTAACGCCACCAGCTCAAAAGAGCATACCCGCAATATCTGGAACAGCTACATCGACTGGGGGATCCGCAACCCCATGCGCCATAAGGCGATCCGCCGCATGGCGCTCAGTGAAAAAATCACCGAAGACACCAAAGAGCAGGTAAATAGCATGTTCCCGGAGCTGCACCAGCTCTGTGAGCGTTCGGTGCGCCCACTGTTCTTGACGGCAGAGTATCAGGCCTTTGGCGATGCGCTGTTTCTGGCTCTTGCGGAAGCCACCATTGAATACGCGAGCAACGAGCCGCAGCGCGCCGATGATTTTATCGCCGTCGGTTTTGAGACCATGTGGCTGGCGCTGGCAGAGGAGAATCCCTGATGGAGGCCAGCACCTTCCACGCTATCGCCCACCGCCTGGCACTGGAGCATCCCTTCACCGAGCACTGCTGGCCGTTCGGGCCGGAGTATGACGTGTTTAAAGTCTGCAACCGCATCTTCATGCTGACGATGACCGTCCGCGGGCGTACGCTGATTAATCTCAAAGCCGACCCGCAAAAATCCCTGCTTAACCAGCAGATCTACCGCAGTATCGAACCCGGCTATCACATGAACAAAAAGCACTGGATAACGGTGACGCCGGGGGAAGATATCAGCGAAGATCTGCTCGCCGAACTGATCGCCGACTCCTGGCATCTGGTCGTGGATAAACTGCCAAAAAAAGATCAGAAACGGCTACGCCCGGGCTGATTTTGTTGGTAAAACGATAAGTGTTATCGTTTTTTTGCCCCTTATCATGCCCCCCTTCGCCCTGTAATCTGCGTAAACGAATCGCACCCCGGGTGCACAAAATATTGAGGAATCGTTATGGATATCGTGTCTGTTGCCCTGAAACGCCACTCGACTAAGGCTTTCGATCCGAGCAAAAAACTGACTGCTGAGCAGGAAAAAAACCTGAAGACCCTGCTGCAATACAGCCCGTCCAGCACCAACTCGCAGCCGTGGCATTTTATCGTGGCGAGCACAGACGCCGGTAAAGCGCGCGTGGCCAAAGCCGCCGCCGGTGGTTTCTCCTTCAACGAGCGTAAAATTCTTGATGCTTCTCACGTGGTGGTGTTTGCGGCTAAAACCGCGATGGACGACGCCTGGCTTGAGCTGGTGGTCGACCAGGAAGACCGCGATGGTCGTTTCGCCACCCCGGAAGCAAAAGCGGGCAACCATAAGGGCCGCACCTTCTTTGCCGATCTGCATCGTAAAGATTTAAAAGATGACGGGCACTGGATGGCAAAACAGGTCTACCTGAACGTGGGTAACTTCCTGCTCGGTGTGGCAGCAATGGGTCTGGACGCCGTGCCAATTGAAGGTTTCGACGCCGCCGTGCTGGATGAAGAGTTCGGTCTGAAAGCAAAAGGCTTCACCAGCGTGGTTATCGTTCCGGTGGGACACCACAGCGTGGAAGATTTCAACGCCGCACTGCCGAAATCTCGTCTGCCACAAAGCGTCACGCTGACTGAAGTTTAATCCTCACAGGCCCGGAAAACGACTTTCCGGGCCAACATCCTTAGCCCCTTTTCTCCCCCGCATGCCAGATTTTCTCCGCATAGCGGCCCAGCACTGCCAGCGAAACGGCGAGGATCAGGAAGAACAGCACCTTGTGCAGGCTATCCCAGAAGTATTCAAAGAAGCGGGTATAGAGGTTGATGGCAAGGAAAGTCAGACCGAAACCGCGCAGCATCCCGTCGTCGGTTTTGAAGCTAATCCACAGACAAATCCCTGCCGCTACGGCAAACAGCAGCGCCCACGGCAGCAGCGCGTCGCGGGTGACCGCGCTCCAGCTATCGATATCATAGTTGCCAAAAATCGACATGATCCACAGGGCGATAAAGAGCCAGGTCAGCCCCATCGCTTTACTGACGGTGAACAACCTGCGTTGTTGCAACCAGCCTTTCAGCAGGTAGCAGGCCAGCAGCAGCACGGCGCCAAACAGCACGAAGCGAATCGGGTAGTTCATCCCAAGCCAGTAGGCTCCCCAGCCCGACATATACCCCGTTTCGGCACCAAACCAGTTGCCCAGCGAGAGCAGAAAGAACAGCCATACCAGCCCGGAACGGCCAAAAAAGCCGATAAGACCATAGATGGCGCAGCCCAGCAGAAACAGCGGCGCGACATGACCGCTGCCGTTATCGAGCTTTTCCCCCACCTGCCAGAGCATTACCGCCGTAAACACAACGCCGAGAAACAGGATAGCTTCCGTACTGTAGTGCCACTGCGTTTCTCGCCGCTGACGGCGGAATCCCCAGACGTAGCAACCCACCGCCAGCAGCAACGGAACGCCAATCCGCGCGAGATCGGTGGAGTAGAACAGGCCGATAAACCAGGCCATCAGTTCACTGTCGGCAAACAGGCTTGCCAGCGCTATCAGCAGGCAGGCGAGCGCCGTCCAGAAGGCGTATTTGCTCAGGCGCTGCCAGTCGAACGTTGCCGGGTGTAGTGAACCGGCCAACCGTTGCTTATCCTCGGCGGTCAGTTGCCCCTGTTGTTCCCATTCGTCGAGCGCGCGACGGATAATGCGGTCCTGCTTACGGGTAACGATCATCCTGATTCCCTGTGTCACAATAAGTTATTGAGCCTGCTGCGCCAGCCACGCAAGCGCGTTCTCTCCGGCATCATCCACCGGTAAATAGACCAGCAGCCGCGAACCGTTTCGCGGTGCGGAATACCAGTACATCTGCTGCAGGTTGAATACGCCAAGCTGCGGATGATTAAAGGTTTTGATCTGGTTTTCTACGCCACGCACCTCATAACGCTGATGCCACAGCGCTTCAAACTCAGCAGAGGCGGCAAAAAAGCGCGCCAGCTGGTTTTCCCACGCCGCGTCTCCGCGATGCTCCGCCATCGCCGCGCGAAAGTAAGAGACGAAGGTCGGCAGCACGTCGCGGTTCTCCAGGCGGCTACGCCATGCCGGGTGAGTAAGATAAAGATAGATGCAGTTGCGGTCTTCTTCCGGCAACGTACTGAAATCAACGCCCATCAGATGACAAAAACTGTCGTTCCACGCCACGATATCAAAATTAGGTTTCTGGATACTCGCCGGCTGTGGCATCAGGCTGTCGAGCATGCGCCGGGTACCGGCGCTGATACCTTCGCACTGCGGCACGTTGAGCGACTCCACCGGGGGCAAACCCGCCAGCACGAACAGGTGGCGAGTCTCCAGCGGGCTGCACTTCAGCGCCGCCGCCACCGCCTCCATCACCGCCGCCGACGGATTCACTTCTCTGCCCTGCTCAAGCCAGGTGTACCAGGTCACGCCGACATCGGCAAGAAACGCGACCTCTTCCCGCCGCAGTCCCGGCGTGCGACGACGCCCGCTGCGCGGTAGCCCGAGGCGCTGCGGGTCGAGGCTCTCACGCCGGGCGCGTAAAAATGCCCCTAACTGTTTTCGGCGATCGTCCTGTGCCGTTGTGTGCGGCTCCGTTGGGATCATTATGCTCATCGGCTCCCCCCAGCATAGTAGTGCCAGTACCAGTATAAGCAGGAACTGGTACCCGTTTTATAGTTCAGCGATGCTACGTCCATTATCAGAATGACGCAATGGAGCTAACATGAATTCATCTGCTGTTTCACCCCTTGTTTCTCCCGGAAAAGCGGGCCTGCTGCTGTTGCTCAGCGGGCAGATGTTGCCGCTTATCGATACCTCAATCACCAACGTCGCACTGGACTCCATTACCCTGTCACTACACACCTCTGCCACACAACTGGAGCTGATTGTCGCCCTCTACGGGGTCGCCTTCGCCGTATGCCTGGCGATGGGCAGCAAACTTGGCGATAACTTTGGCCGTCGTCGCCTGTTTATGTGGGGCGTAGCGCTGTTCGGTATTGCTTCGCTGCTCTGCGGGATGGCGGGAAGCGTGAACGAGCTGCTGGCTGCCCGCACGCTGCAGGGCGCAGGTGCAGCGCTCATCGTGCCGCAAATACTCGCCACCCTGCACGTCACCCTGCGGGGGAGCGCTCATGCCCGCGCCATCAGCCTGTACGGCGGTATCGGCGGCATCGCGTTTATCGTGGGGCAGATGGGCGGCGGCTGGCTGGTATCAGCGGATATCGGTGGCCTCGGCTGGCGTAACGCCTTTTTTATCAACGTGCCTATTTGCCTGTTGGTGCTGGCACTAAGCCGCCGCTATGTGCCGGAAACGCGCCGGGAGACACCGGCGCGTATTGACTGGCAGGGAACGTTGTTGCTGGCGGCCCTTCTTTGCTGCCTGCTGTTTCCTCTGGCGCTGGGCCCGGAGATGCACTGGCCGCTGACGCTGCAGCTGATGCTGGCAGCAACCGCACCGCTGCTGGTGCTGATGTGGGCGAGCGCCCAACGTAAAGAACAGCGTGGCGAACAGCCGCTGCTGCCGCCTCGCCTGCTGCGCATGAACAGCGTACGTATCGGAACGGTGATTGCGCTGCTATTTTTCAGCGCCTGGTCTGGATTTATGTTCTGTATGGCGCTGACCATGCAGGCTGGTCTCGGGATGGCTCCGTGGCAATCCGGCAATAGCTTCATCGCCCTTGGCGTGGCTTATTTTGTCTCTGCGCTGTACGCCCCGCGTCTGATCGCACGCTACAGCATGGGGCGCATTTTGCTGACCGGCATTACGGTACAAATCAGCGGCCTGCTGCTTCTGATGCTTACGTTCTGGTATTACGGCCGGCATACCTCCACCCTGACGCTGGTGCCTGCAACGTCGCTTGTCGGTTATGGCCAGGCGCTGATTGTGAACACCTTTTATCGCATCGGTATGCGCGATATCTCCGCCTGCGATGCCGGTGCGGGCAGCGCGCTGCTGAGCACTCTACAACAATCCTCGCTGGGGCTCGGCCCGGCGGTGTTAGGCACGTTGTTTCTGACCCTCGAGCAGCACAGCGGCGGCAGCTACCGCGAGGCGATTGTCGGTTTCCTCAGCGTCGAGGTGTTAATGATGGTTGTGCTGGGGGGATTCGGGCTCTGGCAGCGCCAGCGTCTGAACTGCCGGGTGTTAATCGGTGCAACCGCGAAGTAGCACACCTGACCAGGCCCGCCCGGGCCTGGTTTGCATAATAAGCGCTCAACGGTCATGATAAATGCTGATTGAACAGGAGACGTTATGCAGGAATTGATATCCGCGATTGAAGCACTCGGCATTAAAATTAATCACACCAGTACGCTGGCGATTATCTTTGGCATCATCTTTCTCACCGCAATTATTGTGCATCTGATACTTCATCGGATTGTGCTGCGGACCTTCGAAAAACGGGCTCAGGCCAGCCAGCACCTGTGGCTGCAGATTATCACCCAGAATAAGCTCTTCCACCGCCTGGCCTTTACCCTGCAGGGGATTATTGTCCAGATCCAGGCCATGCTGTGGCTACAAAAAGGCAGTGACGCCGCCAGTATCCTTATCACCTGCGCTCAGCTGTGGATCATGCTCTACGCGCTGCTGTCGTTTTTCTCGTTACTCGACGTCGTGTTTAACCTGTCGCAGAAGCTGACGTTCTCATCACAGCTGCCGCTGAAGGGGATCTTCCAGGGCATCAAACTGGTGAGCGCCATTTTGGTCGGGATCCTGATTATCTCGCTGCTGTTGGGACAGTCACCGACCATTCTGATTAGCGGCCTCGGCGCGATGGCCGCGGTACTGATGCTGGTCTTTAAAGACCCTATACTCGGGCTGGTGGCGGGGATCCAGCTGTCGGCAAACGACATGCTGCGCCTCGGCGACTGGCTGGAAATGCCGAAGTACGGCGCTGACGGGGCCGTGACCGATATCGGCCTGACCACGGTCAAAGTGCGCAACTGGGACAACACCATCACCACCATTCCCACCTGGTCGCTGGTGTCTGATTCCTTTAAAAACTGGAGCGGAATGTCGGCCTCCGGCGGTCGCCGCATTAAGCGCAGCATTAACCTCGATACCACCAGCATTCATTTTCTTGATGCCGAAGAGCAGCAGAAACTGATTCAGGCGCGCCTGCTGAAGCCGTACATGGATTCGCGCCACGAGGAAATTAACCAGTGGAATGCGCAGCACGGCCTCGGCGAGTCGGTGCTTAACCTGCGCAAAATGACCAACGTGGGCACCTTCCGCGCCTATCTGAACGAATATTTACGCAACCACCCGCGTATTCGTAAAGATATGACGCTGATGGTTCGCCAGCTGGCGCCGGATAACAACGGTTTACCGATCGAGATCTACGCGTTTACCAACACCGTGGTATGGGCGGAATATGAGAGCATTCAGGCCGATATCTTCGACCATATTTTCGCGGTCGTGGATGAGTTTGGTTTACGGATCCATCAGTCGCCAACCGGCAACGATATCCGGGCGCTGGCAGGAAGTATGGTAAGATAAATGAACGGGCGCGAGAAGCGCCCGTTTTCATCAGGCCTTACGGCGCAGCAGTTTGAACGCCGCGAAGAGGAAGAGCACCCACACCGGCAGCAGCATCGCCGAGGTGCGCATGCTGTCGATGGTGCACATCAGCCCCAGCACCATCAGCAGAAACGCAATGCACAGATAGTTGCTGGCAGGCGACATCAGCGCCTTAAACTTCGGCTCACGACCTTTGCGGCGCATGGCGCAGCGGAACTTCAGGTGCGCCATACAGATCATTATCCAGTTCAGCAGCAGCGTCACCACCACCAGCGCCATCAGCAGACCAAAAGCCTCCTTCGGCAGCACGTAGTTCACCAGCACCACCAGCGACGTAATCGCCCCCGAGAGCAGCAGCGAATTTACCGGTACGCCGCGGCGGCTGATACGGGTGAGGAACTTCGGTGCGTTACCCTGTACGGAGAGACCAAACAGCATACGGCTATTGGAATAAACGCCGCTGTTATACACCGACAGCGATGCCACCAGAATGACGAAGTTCAGCGCAGAAGCCACCACGCTGCTGTTCAGATTATGGAAAATCATCACGAACGGGCTGCTGTCTGACTGTACGCCTACCCACGGGTAGAGCGTCAGCAGCACCACCAGCGAGCCGATATAGAACAGCAGAATACGGTACACCACCTGGTTTACCGCTTTTGGAATCGATTTTTCCGGGTCACAGGCTTCAGCGGCAGTAATGCCCACCAGCTCAAGCCCGCCAAAGGAGAACATGATAACCGCGAGGGAAAGAATCAGCCCATGCCAGCCGGTTGCCATAAAGCCACCGTACTTCCACAGGTTGTCGACGCTGGCGTGCTCGCCGCCGTTGCCGGAGAACAGCATCCACAGGCCAAAGCCAATCATACCGATGATCGCCAGCACTTTAATCAGCGCAAACCAGAACTCGGTTTCGCCATACAGGCGCACGTTGACCAGGTTAACGGCGTTAATCAGCACAAAGAAAATCGCGGTCCACGCCCAGGTGGGGACGTCAGGTAGCCAGTACTGCATGTAGATCCCGGCGGCGGTAAGCTCAGCCATGCCAACCAGCACGAACATCACCCAGTAGTTCCAGCCGGAGAGGAAGCCGGCGAACGGGCCCCAGTATTTATAAGCAAAGTGGGCAAATGACCCGGAAACCGGCTCTTCGACCACCATTTCGCCCAGCAGGCGCATGATCAGGAAAGCGATGATCCCGGCGATGGCGTAACCTAGCAGTACGGCTGGTCCCGCCATCTGAATAGCGGGCCCAATCCCGAGGAAAAGCCCGGTACCAATGGCGCCACCGAGGGCGATAAGCTGAATATGGCGGTTCTGTAATCCACGATGAAGCGTCGGCTCTTGCGACGACGCATCCGCTGACGTCTGGTCAGATGCTGATGACGCGTTATTCACGTCTTTCCCCTGTCATTTTTTTCGAAGGGGCACCTTTTAACACTTAGGGGAGAATGTCGCAAGGAGGCGAGTCAAATGATTGGCGCGGCCGCTGCAGACCGCGCCAGTATGCGGCATTAATTTGTCATTACCGGGGCGTCACGCAGGGCAAGGCGCACAAAACCGTTGTGCCCAGCGAGTAAGGCATTGGCCTCCCAGGCGTTTTGCCCGGTCAGCACCATCAGAATGGCGGTTTTACAGTGGTAGTGGCAGCTCTCCAGCGCATTTTTCGCCTCGGTCCGCTGGCAACCGCCCGCTTCCATCACGATGGCAATCTGCCGCTCCTGCCAGCGCATGCTGTCGCCTTCCACATCCACCCGCAGGTTGCTATAAACCCGTCCAGAGCGGATGGCAAGCCCGGTCATCAGCATATTGAGGACCATTTTCTGCGCCAGGTGTGCTTTCGGATTACCGTAACCGGCAATCACTTCCGCACCGGCTGGCACCGCCACCACAATATCTGCAAGCTGCGCCGCTTCACTTTCGCTATCAGGCGCGATCACCGCGACCCGAGCGCCCAGCGACCAGGCATGGCGCAGCGCCCCCCACGTCCACGGCGTTTTTCCGCTCACACTAAGCCCAATGAGCATGTCGTTGGCGGTAAAATCCACTTCACTCAGGTTTTGCACACCGAGATCGTAGTCTTTTTCTGCGGCTTCGAGGGTTTCCAGCATCGCCTGCGGTCCCCCGGCAATCAGCCCCAACACCTGATGATGATTGCCCGGCGCGTACTCGCTGGCGGCCAGTACCGCAGCACGGCCTGAAATACCCGCACCGGCCAGCACCACGCGACCGCCACGGCTCAGCGTCGCAGCAGCGTTATCAACTAAACGGGTAATAGCGGGGAGACAGGAGGCAACCGCGTCAGCAATGTGCTTATCTTCCTTATTGATGGTGGCCAGCATGTCTTCTGTGGACAAACGGTCGATATCAACCGTGCTGACGTTGCGTCGTTCCGTGACTGAACCGGTTAGCTCAATGCTCATAACAACCTCCTTTGTATGGGTTCTTCCCTACTATAAAGTTATTTTTATGATTGACCTGCGAATGGGGTCACGAAACGCCGGGACAACCCGGATTATTCACGCACTTTCAGCATGGCTTTAAGAATTTCTCGTCATCGGCGATAATTACCGTTTTATGATAAGGCGTTGAGATCCTGATGACCCCTCAAAAGCGTCCGATGAAGCTCAGTACTGCCGTGACGCTGATGGTTGGTTGCGTTACCGGTTCCGTGCTGCTGGTGGTATTCGTGCTCTATTTTCTGCAGCTCGGCAATGCCACGCGTGACGGTGTCAAGGAGACGGCGCTGGCTATCGCCCGAACGCTGGCGGACAGCCCGGAGGTACAGCGCGGGCTCACCCTGCCCCCGGACAGCAACATCATTCAGCCCATCGCTCTCGCGACTCAGCAGCGCAACGACCTGCTGTTTGTGGTTGTCACCGACATGAATGGCCGTCGCTTCTCACACCCGAAAAATCAACAAATTGGCAAACGGTTCATCGGTAATGACATCACCCCGGCGCTGGAAGGCCACGAGAACGTGGCGGTGAACCACGGGGTGCTCGCCGAGGCGTTACGCGCCTTCACCCCGGTGTACGATGCTCGCCACCAACAGATTGGCGTGGTGGCCGTTGGGATTTCACTCAGCAAAGTCGATGGACAGATTGACCGTGCGCGCTGGAGCATTTTCTGGACCCTGCTGTTCAGCGCGCTGGTCGGTACGCTCGGGACTTTCGTGCTGGTACGCGTGCTGAAACGTATTTTATTCGGCCTTGAACCTTACGAAATTTCCACCCTGTTCGAGCAGCGTCAGGCCATGCTGCAGTCGCTGAAAGAAGGCGTGATGGCGGTCGATGCAGAGGGCCGGGTCACACTGATTAACCATGCGGCGCGGCAGATGCTGTTCGCCGCTCCCGGGGCCGCTCCGGCGGATAACGCCAGCACTCCCCTGCTGGTTCCGCTTAAGGAAGTGCTGGAGAGTGGGATGGCCCAGCAGGACCGCGAAATTGGCTGCAACGGACGACTGCTGTTGTGCAATACCGTCCCTGTGCGCAATCAGAACACGGTGATCGGCGCTATCAGCACCTTCCGCGATAAAACCGAAGTCAGCCAACTGCTGCAGCGTCTCGACGGCATGGTGAACTACGTTGACGCGCTGCGCAGCCACTCCCACGAATTTATGAACAAGCTCCACGTCGTGCTGGGGCTTTTGCACATGAAGCGTTATGACAAGCTCGAAGAGTATGTCCTGCAGACAGCGCATAACTATCAGACCGACATTGGCGCCATTCAGCTGCGGGTGAAATCGCCGGTGATCGCCGGTTTCCTGCTGGGCAAAATGAACCGCGCCAAAGAGGCCGGGTTTACTCTGACGCTCTCTGACGACTGCATGGTGCCGGATAACGAGCACGAAGAGCAGGTCACCGTACTGATTACCGCGCTCGGCAATCTAATCGAAAACGCGCTGGACGCGATGAGCGGGCAGGAAGATGGTGAGGTGAGCGTGCTCATGCACTATCAGAACGGCTGGCTTAGCGTGGAGGTCAGCGACGATGGCCCCGGCATTTCGCCTGAGCATATTCAGGCTATTTTTGATAAAGGCTACTCAACCAAAGGCGAAAACCGCGGCGTGGGGCTGTTTCTCGCCCGTCAGCAGGTCGAAAACCTCGGCGGTACGCTCGCCGTAGAGTCTGAACCCGGCGTCTTTACCCAATTTTTTGTACATCTCCCCTGGGGACCACAGTAAGGAATATCGTGTGATAAATGTACTCATCGTCGATGATGACGCCATGGTGGCAGAACTGAACCGCTGCTACGTTGCCAGGGTGCCCGGTTTTCAGTGTGTGGCAACCGCGTCTACGCTGCGCCAGGCACAGGAGATAGTGACCGATCCCGCGCAGAATATCGATTTGGTCCTGCTGGATGTGTATATGCAGCAGGATAACGGGTTGGATCTTCTGCCAACCCTGCGCGCCAGCGGTCGGCCCATTGATGTGATTATGATCTCCTCCGCCGCCGATGCCGCTACTATCCAGAAATCACTGCACTATGGCGTGGTGGATTATCTGATTAAACCATTCCAGTTCCCGCGCTTTGAAGAGGCGCTGACGACGTGGAAAGAAAAGAAGAATCTGCTGGGTGCGCACAAATACCATGAGCAGTCGGATGTCGATCGCCTGCTGCACGGTGGAGCGCCGGAAGTGGCTGACGCGCGCCGTCTGCCGAAGGGGCTCACACCACAGACGCTGCGCACTATTTGCCAGTGGATTGACGCTCATCCGGGAGTGGAGTTTTCCACCGACGATCTGGCGAATGCGGTGAATATTTCACGGGTATCATGCCGTAAGTATCTTATCTGGCTGGCGCAGATCAATATCCTGTTCACCAGCATTCACTATGGTGCGACCGGCCGTCCAGTGTATCGCTATCGCCTGCTGGCCGAACAGTACGGGTTGCTTAAGCAGTTCTGTCAGTAAGCCGGTAGCTGTCGTCCTGCAGCGTGAAATGAAAATTCCGCTGCGACGACAGCACCACCCGCCTGTCTTTGGTGACAAAAATCGCTTCAAGATCGTGGCGCTTTTCCAGCGCCGCACATCCCTTCTCCACGCCCAACCCGTACAGCAGCGTGGTCCAGATATCGCCATCCAGAGAATCAGCGGAAACCACGGTGACGCTGTCGAGCTCGTTATCCAGCGGGTAGCCGCTGCGCGAGTCCAGAAGATGATGATAGCGGCGGCCGTCCTGCTCGAAAAAGCGCTCATAGGTGCCGGATGTCACCACCGACTGATGGTTGACGGTGATAGTGCCCAGCGTCTCCTGCGCGGCGGCAAAGGGTTTCTTTAAGCCAATACCCCATTCGCCCACGGGAGAGCCCAGGGTCAGCACGTTACCGCCGAGGTTAATCAGCCCCTCTTCCACGCCGCTACGGCGCAGGAAATCGCGCACGCGGTCGGCAATGTAGCCCTTAGCGATGGCGCCGAGATCGAGCTCCATGCCAGGCCTTGTGAGAAACACGCTGCCTGCGGCATCATCGAGAATGACATCCTGCGGCCGGGTCAGCGCCAGCAGCGCGGCTATCTCCGCCGCTGGGGGCACTTCATCGCCTTTAAAGCCAATCCGCCAGCGTTTGACCAGTGGCCCAATCGCCAGGTTGAACGCGCTTTGCGGCAGCATACTCGCCGCTTTCGCACAGCGGATGAGCTCGAACACCGGGCGGCTCACCTTCACCGGATGCAGCCCGGCGGCGTGGTTGATATCCATCACCTCCGAGCTCTGGCGGTTAACGGTCAGCAAATCTTCATAGCGTTTAATGAGCTGGAAAACTCGCGAAGCCAGCGCTTCATCGTGGACAAACAGCTTGAGCAGAATGGGAGAACCCATCAGCACGGCGGAATAACTGTATACCCGAGAGTCGGTTGGCATCGCGAAGTCCTTCCTCATTTAGTTCCGGGCGCGCAGCGCGGCCTGGTGTCCTGCAAGAGTGCCGAAGATAATGATATCCGCGACGGCGTTGCCGCCGATACGGTTGCCCCCGTGGATACCGCCAACCACTTCACCTGCGGCATACGCCCCCGGAATAGCCTGCTGCTCAGTGTTCAGCACCTCTGCCTCGGTGGTGATGGTAACACCGCCCATGGTGTGGTGGACGCCCGGCGCAATGCGGATGGCATGGAACGGTCCTTCGTTTATCGGGTTACGCAGCGCGGTGGTACGACCAAAGTCATCATCATGCTGTTTTTCCACAAAGCCGTTGTAGCGCTCGAGCGTTGCCAGGAAAGCATGTTCGTCCATTCCCAGTTTCGCCGCCAGAGCGCGCGGCGAGCTGGCGCTGGTGACGAAGCCTTTCGCGATATACTCATCCGCTGCTTTGTTTTTGGCACGCACGTGCTCATCAAACACGATGTAAGCGTAGTGCTCCGGCAGCGCGATGATGGACGCCGAGACCTTATCACGGGTCTCCATCTCGTTGAAGAAACGGTTCCCCTGCTGATTCACCAGAATCGCGCCGCCGCCGCGGATAGACTCGGAAATCAGATACGACGTGTTCTGCTCCACGGTCGGGTGGATCTGGATCTCGCCCATATCCACGGTCCCGGCACCAATCTGCTCCAGAAGCGCGATACCGCCGCCGGTAGCGCCTTTATGGTTGGTGGTAACAAACCCCGCCAGATCCGGGCGGTATTTCACCACCATGGCGCTGTTAGCGCTGAATCCACCGGTGGCTACCACCACGCTTCTGGTCTGTACCGTAATCTGCTCCTGCTCATCGTTCAGCAGCCGCACGCCGCTGACTTCACCTTCGGTCAGCAGGATCTCATCCACGCTGGTATCAAGCATCACGTCAATGCCACGACGGGTGACGTTACGCACCAGGCCACTAATCAGGTAGCCACCCACTGCAGATCCGTCGCGCGGACGGTGGGTGCGATCGATGCTCATCCCGCCGGTGGTGGTAATGTCGTTCAGCATAATGCCGCGCGTCGCCAGCCACTCAATCGCCTCTGGCGCGTTCTCGACAAAGCGCTGCAGCAGCTGCGGGTTGTTTTTGTTCTTGCCGCCCTTCAGGGTTTCGGCGTAGAACAGCGCTTTGCTGTCCTCAATGCCTTTCACCCGCTGGAAGCGCGTTTCTGCGGCGTTCATCCCGGCGGAAGCCTTAATGGTGTTCCCGCCAATGGTCGGCATTTTCTCAACGACAAGCACGCGGGCGCCGTCGTCATGGGCCTGGATCGCCGCCGATAAACCTGCCCCGCCGCTGCCAATGACGACCACGTCATACGGTTTCGGCGTATCCGTTGCACAACCCTCTTCTGCGGCCAGCGCTTTGCTCGATTTCACCATCGCTTTCGCCACCGCTTTTTTAACGGCTTCACTCTGGCTGGTCGCACCGGTTATCGCATCCACATGCGGGGTGTTGGCGGTCAGAATACGCTCACGGATCTCTTCAAAACTGGTGGTGAACTCCACGCTCTGCGCTGGCTCTCCGGCCAGCACAATATCGGCAATACGATCGTTTTCAAGGCTAACGTTAACCACCAGCTCGCGGCTATCGTCCTGGACAGTTTCGACAAACAGGCCGGGTTTGAATTTCGCATCGCCCATGCTCATGTCGCGGATCATCGCTTCTACCAGCGAGAAGCGCCACAGCGGCTGCGGGATGTTCAGCGCTTCACGCTGGGTACTGTCCATAAACAGTTCGAGGTTCTCGCCGCTGGCGATACGATCGGTCCAGTCCGGATATGCAATGCAGGCACGGCCAACGGCCATCAGGTCATAGCCATGGTCAAGACCGGAAGTCACGTCGGCTGCGTTAACCACTCCGCCCACGCCCATCACCGGTACTTCAGCGAGGGTAGCCGAGCGACGGGCGCAGTATTTTTCAATCAGCGGCGTCGGGTCTTCGGTTTCAACAATCGACGGGCGCAGGGAAGCGCCAAGGGAGAAGTGCAGGTAATCAACGCCTCGCGCGGCCAGTTTTTCCAGCAGATACAAGGTGTCATCAAAACGGATACCCGGCTCTTCAAGCTCCTCCGGCGAGAAGCGATAGCCGATGATGAACGCATCGTCAGCGTACTGGCGCGCCATTTTGTGGGTGATATCCAGCACGGCGAGGGGGAATTTTGCGCGGTTGTCGCGGCTGCCGCCCCACTCATCATCACGCTGGTTAGAATTTGGTGAATAGAACTGCTGGATAAGGTAGGTATTCGCGCCGTGAATCTCCACGCCGTCAAAGCCGGCCTGAATAGCGCGACGAACGCCGTCCCCGAATTTGCCAATCATTGCCTCAACTTCTGCAGCCGAGAGCGCTCGCGGAGTCGCAGCGCCATCACGCGGTGCCGCGACCGCGCTTGGGCCAACGGGGGTGCGGCCGCCGATTAGCTGCGGGTCAACCATCCGGCCACCGTGATAGATCTGCAGAATCGCTTTTGAGCCTTTCTCCTGAATGGCTTCGGCGATTTTCGCCAGGCCTGCGACCTTCTCATCGTTATCGATACCGATAGCGCCCGGGAACGCCAGACCATCGTTATCGACAAAGCAGCATTCCACAATGATGGTTCCGATGCTGCCCGCACGGGCACGGTAATACTCCACCAGCTCGCTGGTGACGGTGCCATCGTAATAACCGGTGCAGGTGGTCATTGGTGCCATTAACAAACGGTTTTTCAGCATAACCCCGTTGGGTAGCGTAAATGGACTCAGAATACGTTCGTCACTGGTCATAATAGAAACTCCAGAAAATTTAAAATTGAAATTCAGAATTCGTTATCGGTGTTTACTCTCGTTATATTTCTTTCCGATCTCATGATATTAATATAAGGCTTTTTTTAGTTACCAAAGTAGTTACTCTAGTTATTAAACTATTTAACACCAGCAATAACACCAGTACCCACAAAGCATTATTAATATCTGCGCATTACGTTTACCAAAAATTAAAAACATGCAACATCTTCATTACTTACCACAAAACAGCAAGCTGAAATCAATGCACAACAAAAATCATTACAATCAATAGATTAAGGTAAGTTTACGCAGGAAAACCCTATATATGCACGACGCCATACGACTAAAACTCGTACGACTACAGGCCATAACCACACTAATCTTTGTGGGTATTATTTTTTACATTAAAAATCGTTATTAGCGGTAACTTTGTGATCCAGATCAAATGAAACAGCGTCTGAAAATGCATTATAGAATTAACCAGAATTTATATTTAAGCCGATTATGAAATCAGCTTAAACCGTTATTTATCGAACACCTTTAACGCTTAAAAATTAATTAAAAAAGCTATTGTAACTAAAGAAAGCAATAAGGCATGTTCGCATCGCAACCGAATTCTTAACTACTTACAGACGTGTATTATGAAACTAAAAACTGCAACACCTGCACCTGCGTCAGGCACAGCCGGAAAATCTTCCCGGCTTATCATGATGGCGCTGCCCATCATCGTGGCAGTGCTTCTGCTCTTCATACCGGTTCCGCAAGGGTTACCGCCGTACGCCTGGCACTACTTCGCCATCTTTGTTGGCGTGATTGTCGGTCTTATCTTTGAGCCGTTGCCCGGCGCGGTTATCGGTCTTACCGGCGTCGTGGTTATCGCGCTGTGTAGCCAGTGGCTGCTGTTCAGCCCGGAGCAACTCGCCGACCCGCACTTTAAACTGGCAGGCGCCTCCTTTAAGTGGGCGGTCAGCGGCTTTGGTAACTCAACCGTATGGCTGATTTTTGGTGCCTTTATGTTCGCGGCGGGCTACGACAAAACGCAGTTCGGTCGCCGTCTGGCGCTGATCCTGGTAAAATACCTCGGTCGTCGCAGCCTGACGCTCGGCTATGCCATCATGTTCGCGGATCTGCTGCTGGCACCGTTTACGCCGTCTAACACCGCGCGTAGCGGTGGGACTATCTACCCTATCATCGCCAACCTGCCACCGCTGTATGGTTCTAAACCTAACGATCCAAGCGCGCGCCGTATTGGTTCTTACCTGATGTGGGTTGCCATCACCGCCGCCTGTATCACCAGCTCCATGTTCCTCTCGGCGCTGGCGCCGAACCTGCTGGCGCTGGCGCTGGTTAAAAGCATCGTCGGGATCAGCATCAGCTGGGGGACCTGGTTCATCGCCTTCCTGCCGCTTGGGATCCTGCTGCTGCTGACCATGCCGCTGCTGGCTTACTGGTTCTACCCACCTGAAGTAAAAGTGAATGATGAAGTGCCGCTGTGGGCCAGCCGTGAGCTGGAGAAACTGGGGAAACTGTCGCGTAACGAAATCCTGCTGCTGATTTTCGTTTGCTGTGCGCTGATGATGTGGATCTTCGCCGCCGAGTGGATTGAACCGGCAATGGCCGCCCTGCTGATTATTGTGCTGATGCTGTGGACCGGCGTGCTGGAGTGGAGCGATATCACCGGCAACAAACCGGCGTGGAATACCTTCGTCTGGTTCGCCACCCTGGTTGCCCTTGCCGATGGCCTCTCCTCTACCGGCTTTATTGCCTGGCTCGGTAAAGAAGGTGGTGCGCTGATGGGCGGCATCTCACCGGGTACCGCAACCATCGTCCTGCTGCTGGCGTTTTACCTGCTGCACTATCTGTTTGCCAGCACCACGGCGCATACCACCGCCCTGTTGCCTGCGATGCTGACCATCGCCGCCACCATTCCGGGCATGAATATGGAAGTCTTCGTGCTGCTGATGGTGACCTCGCTCGGCGTGATGGGGATTATCACCCCGTACGGTACCGGCCCAAGCCCGATTTACTACGGCAGCGGCTACCTGCCGACCAAAGACTACTGGCGGCTCGGCACCATCTTTGGCGCCATCTTCCTCGCCGCGCTGCTGCTGATTGGCTATCCGTGGATGAGCATGATGTTCTGATTCAGAGCCGCTGGCGGGCAACCGTCGGCGGCTTTTCTTTTATGGAGTATGTGACAATGTCGAATAAACCTTTTGTTTACCAGGATCCGTTCCCGCTGTCGAAAGACGATACCGAATACTATCTGCTCAGCAATGAGTACGTTTCCGTCACCGAGTTTGACGGACAGCCGGTACTGAAAGTTGAACCTGAAGCGCTGACCCTGCTGGCGCAACAAGCCTTCCACGACGCTTCCTTTATGCTGCGCCCGGCACACCAGCAGCAGGTTGCAGCTATTCTTCACGATCCCGATGCCAGCGAAAATGACAAATACGTGGCGCTGCAGTTCCTGCGCAACTCGGAGATTGCCGCCAAAGGCATTCTGCCAACCTGCCAGGATACCGGTACCGCCATCATCATGGGTAAAAAGGGCCAACGCGTATGGACCGGCGGCGGTGACGAAGCCGCCCTCGCCCGTGGGGTGTACA
This sequence comes from Yokenella regensburgei, assembly GCF_003634235.1. NCBI lineage: Bacteria > Pseudomonadati > Pseudomonadota > Gammaproteobacteria > Enterobacterales > Enterobacteriaceae > Yokenella > Yokenella regensburgei. The sequence goes on from NZ_RBIZ01000003.1 coordinate 2,270,092, forward strand.
ACACCTATACCGAAGACAATCTGCGCTATTCGCAAAACGCGCCGCTGGATATGTACAACGAGGTGAACACCGGCACCAACCTGCCGGCGCAGATTGACCTCTACAGCGTCGACGGCGACGAGTACAAGTTCTTGTGCATCGCCAAAGGCGGCGGCTCCGCCAACAAAACCTATTTGTACCAGGAAACCAAAGCGCTCATTACCCCGGCAAAACTGAAAAATTACCTGGTCGAGAAAATGCGCTCACTCGGCACCGCAGCCTGCCCGCCGTACCACATCGCCTTCGTGATTGGCGGCACCTCGGCGGAATCTACGCTGAAGACCGTGAAGCTCGCCTCCACCCACTATTACGACACCCTGCCGACGGAAGGCAACGAGCACGGCCAGGCGTTCCGCGACGTACAGCTGGAGCATGAGCTGATGCAGGAAGCGCAGAACCTGGGGCTTGGCGCTCAGTTCGGCGGCAAATACTTCGCCCATGATATTCGGGTGATCCGCCTGCCGCGCCACGGCGCATCCTGCCCGGTGGGCATGGGCGTCTCCTGCTCTGCGGATCGTAACATTAAGGCGAAGATCAACCGCGAAGGGATCTGGATTGAAAAGCTGGAGCACAATCCGGCCCGCCTCATCCCCGAACACCTGCGCGAGCAGGGCGAAGGCGACGCGGTCAGCATCAATCTGAACCAGCCGATGTCGGCTATCCTGGCGCAGCTGTCGGCGCACCCGGTTTCGACCCGCCTGTCGCTTTCCGGCACCATCATCGTGGCGCGCGATATTGCCCACGCCAAACTCAAAGCCCTCATCGACAACGGTGAGGCGCTGCCGCAGTACGTCAAAGATCATCCAATCTACTACGCTGGCCCGGCGAAAACGCCGGAGGGCTACGCTTCTGGCTCACTCGGCCCAACCACGGCAGGACGCATGGACTCCTATGTCGACCTGCTGCAGTCCCATGGCGCCAGCATGGTCATGCTGGCAAAGGGCAACCGCAGCCAGCAGGTGATCGACGCCTGCCACCAGCACGGCGGTTTCTATCTGGGAAGCATCGGTGGCCCGGCGGCGGTACTGGCGCAGCAGAGCATCAAGAGCCTGGAGTGCGTGGCGTGGCCGGAGCTTGGCATGGAAGCGGTATGGAAAATCGAAGTCGAAAACTTCCCGGCATTTATCCTGGTGGATGATAAAGGCAACGACTTCTTCCAGCAGATCCAGAACCGGCAGTGTGCAGGATGTACGCAGCGGTAACTTCACCATACGCTGACGCTAAGCCGGGGATTTCCCGGCTTTTTTATTTCCGCAAAGCATCACGCTGATTTTGGGCTACCCTTATGATGTTTCTGTTTGAGAGACTCATCACGTAAGGAGAAAATATGGGACTGTTTAACTTTGTGAAAGAAGCTGGGGAGAAGCTCTGGGATGCGGTGTCAGGCAAAGACACGAAATCTCAGGCCGATGAGTTGAAAAAGCATATCGATAACCTCGGCCTGCCGGGGGCAGAAAAAGCGAATATTCAGGTGGCGGACGACGGCACTGCAACGGTGACCGGCGATATCGCCTCTCAGGAGCTCAAAGAGAAGATCCTGGTTGCCATTGGCAACGTGGCAGGGATAAGCAAAGTCAACGACAGCGCAAGCGTCGCGCAGAGTGGTGCCGAAAGTACCTACTATACGGTGAAATCCGGCGATACCCTCAGCGCCATCTCAAAACATGTTTATGGCAATGCCAACGACTATCAGCGGATCTTCGAAGCCAATAAACCGATGCTGAAGCACCCGGATAAAATTTATCCCGGCCAGGTGCTGATTATTCCAGCGAAATAACGCTTTTTCATACTGACACTACGTGGAGCCCATCATGGGACTATTTGATAAACTCACTGGCATGCTGGGTGGTGAAACCGGCGAAGGGTCACAGATAACGGCCATTCTGTCGTGGATCGAAAACCAGGGCGGTATTCAGGGGATCCTGGCGAAGTTCCAGAGCGAAGGTCTGGGTGGCGTGGTCGAATCGTGGATTAGCGGTGGGGCTAATCTGCCGGTTTCCGCCGATCAAATCACCTCCGTTTTCGGTTCTCCTGCTATTCAGGAACTGGCGGCGAAGCTCGGGATTGATACCGACGCCGCATCGTCGATGATTGCCGAATATCTGCCTAAGATTGTCGACGGCGTTTCACCCGACGGCGAAGCCCCGCAGTCTGACCTGCTGTCTGCGGGAATGAACCTGCTGAAAGGCAAATTCCTCGGTTAACCGCAAAACGCCAGAATAACCCAGCCCTCCGGCTGGGTTATTTTTTTAACTGGCGCTACGACGGGATTTCAGAACGGCACATATCAGGGTAAGGTGAGCGATGAAAAGCGCTTATCCACGAGGAAGCTGATGACCGGACGCATCGACTACCAGATTGAGAAGTACCATTTCACCGCCATCGATGAAGCTCCCCGCCTGACCCGCCAGTGGGAAGAGGTGCTGGAGGAGTGTCGCCAGGAGAAGGCCGGCAGCGAATCACGTCTGCGCATCGCCCTGCTGAACGTCGATTACGTTACCAGTTTCGAACTCCCCTTCCGCCTGCTATTGGTTCGCGCCCCGCAGTTAATCGATAAGCTACGCGGCGAGTTCGCGCTGAACCAGAAAAACGCCGTGATTAATACCAGCAAACGCGGCTGCGTCTACAGCCTGAATGAAGACTTTCAGACCGTGCCTGACGAATTCCGCTACCGCTTTTCTCACCGCATCCGCCGGGTTGCAGAAGACGGCGTTACGGCGGCGCCCTTCCAGCAGGTTGCCACCCAGAGCAAGCTGCCGCGAGAACGGTTAAGGCTGGCGCTGGAGGCCGGGCTTGCGGTCAACGCGCTCGACGGTTTGTTCTGGCTCAGCTGTCAGCGCATTGCCGCCGAAGTCGCCACCCTCAGAACGTCGGGTCTGACCATCGTCACCGGTGAGGTCGAAGTGAGCGACAGCCTGACCGGCACCACGCGGCAGGTTCCGGTGTACCGCCTCGCCCGCCCTGCTTAACGGGGCTGCTGTTGGGTGGTGCAGTGAATACCGCCGCCGCCCGCGGCGATACCATCGATGTTCAGCTGAATAATTTCGCGGTCAGCAAACAGTTCCTGCAGAATGTCCCGGGTATTACGATCAGCCCGTTTATCGCCGAACTCTGGCGCAATCACCGCCCCGTTGCAGACGTAGAAATTAATATATCCCGCGGCAAAGTCATCGCTCGCGTATTTCTGCCGTACTGACGCAGGCCCTTCCAGCACTACCACCTTCAGGCGTCGGCCTTTGGCATCCGTCGCGCTGCGTAATATTTCCAGATGGCGCCGGGTGACGGCGTAATCAAACATCGACGAGTCCTGCTCAAGCCCGGCCACCACCGTACCCGGATGAGTAAAGCGGGCATAAAAATCGGTATGCCCGTCGGTGATATCTTTTCCGGCGATGCCCGGCAGCCAGATGATTTTTTTAAGCCCCAGCAGACGCATCAGCTCCGCCTCGCACGCCGCTTTGCTGACGCCAGGATTGCGGTTCGGGTTCAGAACACAGCTTTCGGTAATAATTGCCGTCCCTTCACCGTCCACTTCTATTCCACCGCCTTCCAGTATTAGCGACGATCGTATAAACGTCGCGCGGGCTTCTTTCGCCACGAACGCTGCAACGCCAGCATCCTGCTCGTGCTCCTGCTTATTGCCCCAGCCGTTAAAATTAAAGCCCACACCAGCAAGACCGCCGCTGCCGTTTTTCACGAATACCGGCCCGGTATCACGCATCCATAGATCGTCTATCGGATGCTCAATAAGATTTACCGACGGTCCGCAGAGCCTGCTCGCAATATCATAATCTTCTTCCCGTACCAGCATATTCAGCGGCTCAAATGCGGCTATCGTTTTTGCCACCGTTGCCAGATTCTCGCGCACCACCGGTAATAAATGCGGCTCCCAGATAGCTTCACTGGCGCCAAATGCCATCCAGGTAGCCGTGTGAGGCGCTCCTTCATCTGGCATCTGCCAGAGATTATCCTCGCGGGCAAACGCGATGCTGCTGAAACTGCTGCCCACGGTTCCCGCCACCAGCATACCTGCGGAAGCCATCAGGCCCTGCCTGACGAAAGAGCGTCTTGTCATCATAGGGATAAAACCTTATGTGTTTATTCACCACAGTCACGATGAATAAAGTGAATAAAATAATGAATTAAAGCCAGCACGTTACTTATTAAATAAATAATAATATTAACACTATAGTCAAAGTGCGGGACGGCTGAAATATAACACAGGCGATATATGTTGCAACGCCCGCGCTTTATATAGCACCAAGAAACAGGCCGATATTAGAATTTCTCAATTATATTAATATAATTAATTAATATTTATCGGCCGCGGTTCAGTCGCGCATCGCCTGCTGAATGATAGGGATTGGCGTTAACAAGTGCTCACGCATCAGGTTGCTGGCACGTGCGGTATCGCGGGCAAGAATGGCTTCAAGAAGGGTATGGTGCTGGACATGTTTATCCTCCAGCATTTCGACGGAAAGTACGGTAGTGCGTAGCCAGATGTAGCGGTAGCGCGCGGCCAGGTCGAAGAGTCGTTCCCGCATTTGCAGCAGATACTGCGAGCCGCATCCGGCGACAATGGCGGTGTGGAACGCCTGATGGCGCAGATCCCACTCATCCAGCATGCTTTCACTGGCGTCCGTCGATTCCAGCTTGTTCAGCAGATGTGCGCGGGCGAGAAGCTCAGCTTCCCACTCATCGCCTCCGCGCTCGATGGCGAGGCCGACTAACATTGCCTCCATGTTGGCGCGGGCGTCGAAGATATCGAGCAGCTCCTGCTCAGACATCGGCGCAACCCGGTAGCCCTTCTGATTGACTACCGTCACCAGCCGCTCGGCCACCAGCTGCGAAAGCGCTTCCCGCAGCGGCCCCACGCCCAGCGCGTAGCGCTCCGTGAGCCCGCTCATACGCAGCTTTTCGTCGGGCTGATAAACACCGCGAATAATGTCGTTTTTAAGCCACCGGTATCCATCTATGGCCGTCGGTTGAGGCATTACGGTCATGGTTAAAGCTCCTGCTTATCTGGTGATATCCCGGCTCACGCCGGGATACTCCCCTAACGCGTGTTGTGCAGCGGCGATTTTTGCCACAATACCAGTTTTTTCCAGCGCGACATAATCGGCACGGTACAAATAATTCCCAGCCCCAACACCACGGTGGAAACCACCTCCAGCTGCTGCGCCGGACGGAACAACATCACCACCAGGACAAAGATGATGAAGGCGATAACCAGCCAGGTCAGCCACGGGTAGAGCCACATTCGCAGCTTAATGTCGTCCCCTTTCGCCAGCAGGATCTTGCGCATCCGCAGCTGCGAGACGGCAATGACCAGATACACCAGCAGCGCAATGGCACCGGAGCTGTCGATAAGAAACTTAAACACCTTCGCCGGAGCATAGTAGTTGACGATAACCGTCAAAAACGCCGCGCCGGTAGAGATAAGCACCGCCATGTACGGCGTTTTGCTGCGATTGGTTTTGCCCATGACGGCTGGCGCATCACCGCGACGGCTCAGGGAGTAGAGCATTCTGGAAGACGTATACAGCGCCGAATTCAGGCAGCTCGTCACCGACAGCAAAATGACCCCATCCATGATCAGTTTCGCATACGGTATGTGCAGCAGCTCCAGCACCGAACGGTACGATCCCACCTCTTTAAGCCCCGGCATATTCCACGGGATCAGCGCCACCACCACGAAGATGGAGCACAGATAGAAAATAGAAATACGCCAGATAACCGAGTTGGTGGCACGAACGATATGCTTATCCGGGGTATCGGACTCCGCCGCCGCGATAGTAACAATCTCCGCCCCCATAAATGAGAACATGGTGATGAGCATGGCACTGAGCACCGCGCCAAAGCCGTTCGGCATAAAACCGCCATGATCCCACAGACGGGAAATACCGCTGACTTCGGCATAGGGGTAAAAGCCGCCGATGGCCGCCGCCCCGAGGATGATAAACGCCAGGATCGCGATAACCTTACACAACGCCAGCCAGAACTCGAACTCGCCGTAGTTTTTCACGCTGAGCAAGTTACTGCCGGTGAGCGCAAGCGTTATCACCAGCGAGAACAGCCAGACCGGTATCGCTGGCACCCAGGAGTGCAGAATGATAGCGGCGATGTTTGCTTCAAGCGGAATAACCAGCACCCAGAACCACCAGTACAGCCAGCCGATGGTATACCCCGCCCAGCGGCCAATGGCTTTATCCGCATAGGTTGAGAAAGAGCCGGTATCCGGTGTGGCAACGGCCATTTCTGCCAGCATGCGCATGATCATCACCACCAGCAAGCCAGCAAACAGGTAAGCCAGCAGCACCGCAGGACCCGCCTCTGCAATGGCCACGCTTGATCCTACAAACAGGCTGGCGCCGATGACGCCAGCAATAGACAGCATGGTGACGTGCCGCGATTTCAGCCCGCCCCCTAAATCATGTGAAGTCGATGATTGCCCCATCTTGAATCCTCTTCTGCGTCCGGGTTACAGGCCAATGCACATATATTTGATTTCTAAATAGTCTTCGATGCCGTACTTCGACCCTTCACGACCAAGACCTGAGGCTTTAATCCCGCCAAATGGAGCCACTTCGTTGGAGATAATGCCGGTGTTGATGCCGACAATGCCGTACTCCAGCGCTTCGCCAACGCGGAAAACGCGGCTCAAATCGCGGGCGTAGAAATAGGCGGCCAGGCCAAACTCGGTGTCGTTGGCCTGACGAATAACATCGGCTTCGTCGGTGAAGCGGAACAGCGGCGCCAGTGGGCCAAAGGTCTCTTCTTTCGCCACTTTGGCGTTATCCGGCACGTTGACGAGGATCGTTGGCTGGAAGAAATTGCCGCCAAGCGCGTGCGATTGACCGCCGGTCAACACGCAGGCACCTTTGGCGACCGCATCGGCGATGTGCTCGCGCACTTTCACCACCGCCTTTTCATCAATCAGCGGCCCGGTGGTCACGCCCGGCTGCAGGCCATCACCCAACTGCAGCTTCTCAACCGCCTGCTGCAGTTTTTCGGCAAAGCGCTCGTAAACCCCATCCTGCACGTACAACCGGTTGGCGCAAACGCAGGTCTGCCCGGCGTTACGGAACTTTGAGGCCAGCGCTCCTTCCACCGCTTTATCGAGGTCCGCATCATCGAACACGATAAACGGCGCGTTACCGCCAAGCTCCAGCGAAACCTTCTTGATGTCTTTCGCGCACTGCGCCATCAGCTCACGGCCAATTTCGGTTGAGCCGGTGAAAGAGAGCTTACGTACCAGCGGGTTGCTGGTAAGTTCATTGCCCACGGCGCTTGCGGCACCGGTCACGACGTTGAACACGCCATCCGGGATCCCGGCGCGTTTTGCCAGCTCCGCCAGCGCCAGCGCGGAGTACGGCGTCTGGCTCGCGGGTTTCAGCACCATAGTGCAACCTGCGGCCAGTGCTGGCCCTGCCTTACGGGTGATCATCGCCGACGGGAAGTTCCACGGCGTGATAGCCGCGGTCACGCCGATAGGCTGCTTAATCACTATCAGGCGTTTGTCAGCCTGGTGGCCGGGAATGGTATCGCCATAAATGCGTTTACCCTCTTCCGCGAACCATTCAATAAAGGAGGCGGCGTAGCTGATTTCGCCCTTCGCTTCTGCCAGCGGCTTCCCCTGCTCGAGGGTCATCAGCGTTGCCAGATCGTCCTGGTTTGCCATCATCAAATCGAACCAGCGGCGCAGAATGTTGGCTCGCTCTTTCGCCGTTAGTGCCCGCCAGGCGGGTAGTGCACGGTTAGCCGCTTCAATGGCTTCGCGAGTTTCCACCGCGCCCATTTTCGGGACACTGCCAAGCTTCTGGCCGTTGGCCGGGTTAGTCACGGTGATCACTTCGCCGCTGTTTGCATCGCGCCATTCTCCGGCAATAAAGGCCTGCTGATGAAATAAGCTTGAATCGTAAAGTTGCATGATGGCTTCCAATTGTGGGTGTTTAACGGGTAAATGCGGCGTGTAATGTGTCAACGCTACGTGCCGCACGTAGCGTGCGTCCTGGGTTATGCTGGCTTTCCAGCAGTGTTTGTACTTTGCTCACGATATGGGCGCCAATCGGCAGAGCCGACGTGGCTGCCGGTGAAGGCGCGTTGCAGGTGTGGATCGAGCGCGCGGTGGTAACAAAGAGGAAATCGTCAATCAGCTTGCCCTGTGGAGATACCGCCTGCGCACGCACGCCCGCGGGCCACGGCTGCAAATCGTTTAACGTCAGGCTCGGGCAGTATTTCTGTACCAGGCGCAGATAACCGCTGCGGCATAGCGAGTTTTTCATCTCATTAAGGCCCGATCGCAGGTTGTTCTGCAGCACGCGACGAATGCCCGGTGAGCCTAAGATTTCCAGCGTGTCGCTTAGGGAGATATCACGTTTGCGGTAGCCCTCACGTTTAAACGCCAGCACCGCGTTCGGCCCGACCGTCACGCTACCGTCAATCATGCGGGTCAGGTGTACGCCGAGGAACGGCATCGCCGGATCCGGGATGGGATAAATCAGGTGGTTAACTATCTGGTTATGCTGCGGCGCCAGGCGGAAATATTCACCACGGAACGGACAAATGATAAAGCCCGGATCGATACCGAGCATTTTCACCAGCCTGTCTGCCATCAGGCCAGAGCAGCTAATCAGGGTTGAGCCCTCAAACTCCTGGCCGTTTTGGGTATGCACCACCACGCCGCTGGCGTGCTCTTTCAGCGCGCTGACCTCGGCCTGGTAAACAATTCTGCCGCCTTTGGCCTCGAAGATTTTGCCCATCGCCGCGGTCACTTCGCGGTAGCTGACAATGCCGCTTGAAGGAACGAAGATCCCGCCAAGGCCGGTGATATTCGGCTCCCGCTCGTGCAGCTCTTCCGCACTCAGCCATTCACGCTCAATGCCGTTGGCGGCGGTACGATCCCACAGCGCGCGCATGCGTTCCATTTCCAGCGCCGAAGTGGCGACGAGCATTTTTCCGCAGGTGTCGTAGCGAATGCCATTTTCATCGCAGAACGCTTTGGTCGCGCGGTTACCGGAGAGGCAAAACTGCGCCTTCATGCTGCCGGGGGTGTAGTAGACCCCGGCATGGATCACGCCGCTGTTATGGCCCGTCTGATGACAGGCCGGGCCAGATTCCTTCTCCAGCAACACGATGCTGGCATCCGGGTAAACGTCGATTAACTGCATGGCGGTCGACATACCAATGATGCCGCCGCCGATAATCACAAAATCATACATCCGCTCAATTCCTTCGCCGGGCGACATTTACTGGTGAGTCTGGTAGTGGTTAGTGGCGTAGGCAAAATAACCACGCTGGCGCATCAGTTCACGGCGCAGATCCGGGTGCGGCGTAAAGCGGTCGCGGCCGTGCAGCCAGAACAGGTTGTTAATAAGCAGGAACTTACCCACCGCAACCGGAACGGAGAGAATGCTTTTGCTGGTTTCGATGGCATCTGACAAATCGCTGAGCCAGGTCCCCTCTTCAAAATCCTTCGGCTGCACGAACTGGTCGATATAGCGCATCACCGGACGACCCTGGCTATCCACGTCGAACACCGGATGGAACACATCGTGACTGACGTTTTTGCTCGGCGGAGCGGCCCAGCGCATCGCGCGGCGCGCCAGCGGATGAGTGAAGTACTGTTCCAGATGCTCCCAGTCGTCGAGGTGCAGCAGCAGCGAGTTACCGCCCTGCATGTTCTGCTCATCGATTTTCATCATCAGCACGTAGTCGGTCTGCTCTTCGACGTAGGTACCATCGTTGTGCAGCTCCATCACCCGGTGAGGCTGACGCAGGTAGCTATCTGAATTATCCGCATTTTTCACCACGAAGCGGGCATAGTACTGACCGCTCATAGCATCATAGTTGGAGCGACCAATCAGGTGCGCCACCGCGGTTGCCAGCTTCACCATCTCATCGGCCTGGGCCACGTTGTCTACTCCGACGGCGTTAATCAGCAGCGCCCCTTCGGCGCGGTCCAGCAGGGTTTTAATCAGCAGCGGCTGCAGCTGATTTGCACACAGATTGTCGAGGATCTGCCCGACCTTAAAACGAAGGAAGGATTTGTACTCCAGCGCCTGTACCGGCCACTGAGCCACGGCATCCAGAAACTGTGCGGTGGTCTGGGCGTTAAAAGTCAGCTCCAGCAGGCGCGGAGACTGTGCGGAAGGCGTAAGCGTAAATCCGGTAAAACTACGGCCTAAATCATCAGCGTTTGGTTTAACGGCGGAGAGTGCGTTCATCAGGATCAATCCTCAGGGTAGAGAGTCAGGGAATGCTCATTTCGTAGCCATAACCTAAAAATATCTACATTTTTGAAAATTGCGTACAAAACGAACGCCAATGTTTCTTTTTTGTGATCTAAATTACAAATAATTAACAAGTGAGTATCAACAGCGCGACACAAAAAAGCCCCGGCGAAGGCCGGGGCTCAGGAGAGATGCTGCATGGAAGGGCTTATTCCGCCGCTATAAAAGGATCCAACCTTCCTGGGCAAGGAAATAGAGACCTGCGCCGACGAAACCTATTAATCCTGTAGTGAATAGTGCGAGCGCGATGGCGAACTGCTCCTGATTCGAAACGCGAACCCGGTGCTTTCGCCCGGCAACGGTGGTTCTCGTCCTGCCTGGTGCACGAGGAGATCTTGCTGCCAAAGGTAAAGTCATCTCTGACATTGCTTGAGTACCTGCTGTGTATAAAAAGAACGGCGAGAAAGGCTCACCCTGAAAACATTAAGGATAATCTCAATCGAAATTGGCTACCGGGATGTATCTCACGATTAGTCGCTAATACCTTGCCTGGAAACGATTTTATCTGTAACGACCTCATGCTGACTGTAAGCAGTCATGGGCAGAATTTACAAAAACAATAAAAATGTCAGATTTTTGATATTCATTGTCCGACTCCTGATAACAGGCCAGAACGTCATTCCCTACAATATTGTTCTTTATTAATTATATTCCCTAAATAATTCGAGTTGCAGAAAGGCGGCGACGCAGTGAATCCCCAGGAGCTTACATTAGTAAGTGACTGGGGTGAGCGAGGAATGCCAACGCACATGCAACTTGAAGTATGACGGGTACAGAGGGGATTAAAATGTTTAGCCGTAATAGCATGGCGTTATTAACAATGCTATTGATGTTCCCACAAATTGTTGAAACTATTTATAGTCCGGCACTTACCGATATTGCGCTGCAATTTTCGGTGAGCACCCAGGAAGCATCACAAACTCTTTCCGTTTATTTCTTTGGTTTCGCTTTTGGTGTTTTAGCCTGGGGCCGCATTAGTGACATATATGGCCGTCGGCCAGCTCTTCTGGGCGGACTGCTGGTGTACGGAACAGGATCTCTGACAGCGCTGCTGGCGAAAGACTTTTCCGTCATCCTGATTGCCAGGGTTTTAGCCGCATTCGGCGCAGCCTGCGGCTCCGTGGTCACCCAGACGATTTTTCGTGACCGCTTCAGCGGCAACGCACTGGCAAAGATCTTCTCGTTTATCGGCATGGCGCTCGCTATTAGTCCTGCTATTGGGGTTTACCTCGGTGGGGTGCTGGCCTCCTTCGGTGGATACCGGATGGTCTTTGCAAGCCTGGCCACCCTTGCCCTCGTGCTGCTCGCCTGGTCATGTTTCACTCTTGAAGAAACGCGCCCGGCGATGACCAACAGCACCCCGTTTACGAGTGTACTTCACCGTGCAATCAAGGATGGAAAACTCTGGCAGGCGACGATACTGGTGACGTTATTTAACGTTTCATTATTCAGTTATTACAGCCTGGCGCCGTTTATGTTCCAGCGTCTGGGGCAGACTCCAGAATCCTTCGGCTATACCGGAGTTATTCTGGCGGCAGGTTCAGTGGTTGGGGCACAGATAAATCGTCTGTTGCTGAAAAGCCAGCGCGGCAGTGACGCCATACTTCCGATTGCCCTCATGATGAATATCATTGGCGGCACCGGCGTGTATCTGCTCGCAAATTCGCTGTGGTTTCTCGCACCGATGGCAATAGTGATGATTTCTTACTCAATGGCTATCCCTGTCGTTCTGGGCTCCGCGTTAAGCGCCTATAACGACTGTCGCGGTACCGCCGGAGCGCTGTTTGGCCTTTTCTACTATCTGCTGATAGCACTGGGGCTGGGGTTATCCGGTGTATTCCAGAGCCTGGGGTTAACGCTTATTATCAATGCCATTATTATTGCTCTGATCGGATGGCGCTATATCCTGAAACTCCGGGCAGAAAATGGCGGACTGGGTCGGGGAATGACTGCGCATAAAAAGTAACTTGGTTCTGACCTGCGTACTGGCAAACAAGCTGGTCAGGATAGACAAGGCGCTTACGACGCGACAACAAACGTTCGCGTCGTAAGTCTCTACAGCAATAAATTATTTAAATAATCATTTATCTAGTTTTGCGAATACTGATAATTGATGATGCAAACGGCAGACCAGCCTATTGAAGAACCTGTATATCGAGATGGCTCATCTGAAACAGAATAATCTTTCTGAGGTTCATCTGGCGTGGAACTTACCGTGGCGCGATTTGGACGACGGATAAAATTAAGCCAGCCAATGATATATCTGTGTTGTAAAAAACGGGAGTGACCACAGATTCTATATACAAACTTCCCCATATATTACATATCCCTTATGCAAGTAACAGAAAGGCTGTGGCTGGGAAGGTAAGAGTTTATTATCCCAGATTGACTGTTTATCCCATAAATCATAGCTCCAGGCGCCCCTTCGGATGTCCAGTAGTTATCACGAATGAAACCAGAACCCGGGTAGTGAGATGGTCCCCCCCATTCACTGAATAATTTCCCTACAACACCATCCGATGTCGTTCCACTACTCAGGTTGGTCCGGAATGGCAGTCTTTGCCCCTGAACTCTGCATAAGGCAGTGGCATCGGTCCAGTTCATTGAACCACTATAACTGGTAAACCAGCCCGTCAAAGCAAACTGGTATCCTAACGTCTGAACGCCACCGGACGCCGGTGTTGCAATAATTTCGACACTGGCATCAGTTGCGCTGGTTGGTTCACTGTTGAATGTAACAATACCGGTGCTGTCAACACTTAGCCATGAAACGGGACTTCCGTCCTTATGCTGTACTTTCCATGAATATTCTGCGGCATTGTGTCCTGCCGGAGGATTGACAGTGAAAGTCGCCTGAGTAAATCCGGTTTTCGGAAAACCGGAATTTGCGGCGTAATTCCAGGAAGCCAAATGTGTAGTCGCAGTCAGTGTAAATTGAGTGCCAGGCGCCGTCAGCGTCACCGACGTAATCGCACCGGACAGTGCCACACCGCTGATCATCGCTGTCACGGTTGCTGTACCCGTGTCGGCCCCTCTCAGCGTTGCTGTATAGATACCATTCCCGTGGTCTGCCGTGTCGCTTATTATCGTGGCATTGCCGTTAACCCCCGTCACACCGAACACCACCGGCTTACCCGGCTGTACCGTACCGTTCTGGTCCGTCAACGTCAGGGTCAGCGTACTCACAGTCGTATTATCCGCCGGAATAGACGCTGGGCTGGCCGTCAGCACCCCCTGCAACGGTACCACGGAAAATGTCACCGGCACCGTCCGACTCCCACCACCTGCTGCCGCAACCACCGTATAAGTATTTGCGGCCACACTGGTCAGCGTCACCTGAGCCACACCGTTACCGTCGGTGGTGACATCAGAAGAGGACAGGGTAGCTCCCGACGTTACGCTGAAGTGCACCACCGTGTTCGTCTGGAGGATACCTGCCGGGTTTTTCACCACTACACTGACCGTATTCCTGTCCTGCCCGTTAGCCAGCGCATTGTCTGCCGGAACCGTCACCTCCAGGTTAAGTATCTCCTGTGGGCCTGTATCCGTATTCTGTGCAAACGATGTGGTGGTACTGACCGCCGGCGCCGTACCCACCTGAGCCTGCAGGCTGTAGGTTCCCGGCGTCAGGCTAATCAAATCCAGTTTAGCGACACCGTTGCTGTCCGTCGTCACTCTCACCTGGGTGCTGTGTACCGCACCGGCGACGCTTAATCCGGCAGGTAAGGTGAAGAGCACTGTCTCACCAGAAACTCTTCGTCCGGCACCGTCGGTGACCATGGCCGTCACGGTGTTAACATCAATGCCGTTCGCCCGCGCACCGCTTCCGGCAGTCAGGTTACCAGTAAGTATCTGTACGCCTGTATCTTTGACAATAAGGGTGCTCTCCGCCCGGTCAGAACGGTTACCCTGACTGTCCCTGGCCACGGCGGTAATGATATAAGTGTTAAGTCGCGACGTTTCTGCAGCATTTGCGCCCGCTCGCCAGGCAGGCAGGGTAAACTGCGTAGTCGGGCCACTGCCGGTCATCCGTCCGCCCGCCCCCAGGAAGTCGCCGGCGCTCCAGTCGATAGCCTGTAGTGGGTACTTCGTCTGCAGCCCGGTTACCAGGGTAAACACTTGTCCCTGTGTGCCCTGCGCACGCTCGCGCAGTGCCAGCTTAATTAGCGCCTTCTTGCGGTACTCGAGGACGATGTTGTTGTTACGCTCCACCAGGTCAAGCCTGCTGCCTGCCAGGGTGCGCCGTTCACGTACCGCGTCCGGATCAAGCTGCTGCGCCAGGCTCAACCCCGGCGTCCAGGTCAGCTGCAGTCCGAAGCGGGAGTCGTTCATCCCTCCGTTGCCCATGCTGTGCTCCGCACTCAGCGTGACCAGCGGTACTGGCGTCCAGTTCATCCCCGCGGTGATAGCCTGTGGGTTGTCCTGCCTGTTACTGGTGCCAAACAGTGCCACTTCTTTACCGTAGTACTGCTCATAAGTCAGCTTCCCACCCACCTGTGGGTACGCTGGCAGCCAACCTTCGGCACGGAGGTCCCAGCCGTTAGCCGGTCGGGCCTCATAGTCATTGTTCAGCTCCGGCGCATCCCGCCAGCCGCTGAGACGGAAGTAGCCGTTGGCACCGAGCTTCAGGTAGTCGCGCCACAACTCAGCGCCAAGCCCGGCCCGCTGATGGTAGCGGGTCAGGTCATAGTCATAAAAGGCGTTAGCCCCGGCCATCCACCCAGCACCGAAGTGGCGAACACCGGCACCGAGGTTCATCTGAGTACGGTCGTCGGTACGGTGAATGCTTTGCTGAGTGAATACTACCCACTCCGGTGCGTTGTACCAGGGGAGAAGAAAATCAAGATCAGAGTTTTTCAAAGTGAAGTCGCGGTCAACGCCGAGACGGACCCGTGCCGTACCAAAACCGGAGAGCCAACGCTCTACCTCTGCAGTAGCAGCGCCAGCGGCGGCGTTGCGTAGCTGGTCGCCAGCCACGGTGCTCATATCAGTATCGGCGTGAACGGAAGCCAGAGTCGAGCCAGCGGACTGCGCCCAACCGGCCAGGGTGCGGGCGGTCTCATCATTAGCATCCGTGCTACTGGAACGTGATGTTTCCTGGGGATCATCCGGGGCCGAAAGAATGGCAGCGTAAGCCGGAGCAACCGGCAGGATGACAAAAGACCAGAGGCTCGCCACCAGGGCGAAAAATGCTCTCAAAAAAGAGTTAGATATCATCATTACATCTTCATATTTTAAATGAATAAGCTATTTAATTTCGGCTTCATTAAAAGTTTGTTTAAACCATCTATAAAGAAAAAGGTTTCGCAGGCCGTTTCTGCTAAATGATAATACCCTCTGCACCGCATAATATATCATTTAGCGGGCGCTATTATATCAGAGGTCATTTAGCTATAGCGGTATGATGAAATCATTTGAGAATAATTCCTGATATTGTTAGTTATTTGCTAACATAATGCTTCTCATTGGTGATATACCAGATCGGAAATCTCATTGGTAAGCCGGAGGATAAGTGCTATATCGAGGCATTGATTGTGACAGGCAGCCAGTAATGTATGCTGCTGACAAGATATCATCAGCGTCACACAGCCATCCTGGACAATGGTGTGAATCGTTTTCACCCTGTCCTAACTCGATGGGAAAAGAAGACCGAAAATTAGCGGCATGCTGCATTCTGCCTGTGGTCTCCTCGCCTGGAATAAAGTTCAATTGATGTAGGCTCTAAGTGCACCGAATATATTAATGATGACATAAGAAAATCTGTACTATCTTTGTAAGTGGTTTGAGCTATTGCAGCATAAAAAAAACAGTTCTCTTTTGGGATGCATTTATCTCGTTGATGGCAGGATAAAACCACATGAAGTATATCGTCTTATTTATTATCGTTATCTCTGTGCTGTACGTACATTTTCGTGGAAAGATCCGATACCGCTTCTGGCGCCAGCTTTCGGATCATTCCACCTTCACCGCACCGCTCAACGGTTTTATGTACCTTTTCTCCCGCGTGCCGAATACGCCCTACCTGGGGACAGTTGCGTTTCCAGAGCTAGCCGTTCTTCAGCAGCACTGGCAGATTATTCGGGAAGAAGGCATTTATCTGCAGCAGGTGGAGCAAATTAAAGCGGCGGAGAAATACAACGATGCCGGATTTAATTCGTTCTTTAAAACCGGATGGAAGCGTTTTTACCTGAAGTGGTACGAAGACGCTCACCCTTCCGCCAGCCTTTTGTGTCCTAAAACCACCGAGCTGCTACGCAGTATTCCATCGGTTAAAGCAGCGATGTTTGCGACGCTACCGGATGGCAGCCGCCTGCCGCGCCATCGCGATCCCTACGCCGGTTCACTACGCTTCCACCTCGGGCTTTCCACCCCTAATGATGACCGCTGTTTTATTGAAGTGGATGGTGAACGCTATAGCTGGCGGGATGGCGAAGGCGTGCTGTTTGATGAAACCTTTATTCACTACGCTGAAAATACCAGCGGCGAAAACCGGCTGATTCTGTTCTGCGACATCGAACGCCCGATGCGCTATCGCTGGGCGCAAAAAGTGAATTACTGGTTTGGGCGTCATTTAATGAGCGCCGCCGCCGCGCCGAACGACGTCGGCGACCGTGTTGGCGGTATCAACAAAAGCTTCCGTTATATCTACCAGATCCGTATCGTCGGCAAAAAGCTGAAAGCGTGGAATAAAACGGTGTACTACATCGTTAAATGGCTCGTTTTCGGCGGTATTGCGGTGTCTGTCTGGAGCTTGTTTTAAACGTGTTGGCTCCCTTGATAAAGCCACGCATATAAAGCGGGCCGCAGTCCCTTCAGGACCCGGCCCGCTGGCGATTATTTATCGCGATAAGGGATCGCCGGGACATCCTCTTCGCCGGTAATGACCCGATCCGGATGCGCCAGCTGTTCGCCTTTCACAAACCGCGCACTGACCGCGCCAAACAGCGTGAAGCCCAGGATGGTCGCCACCCCGCCGTACATCAGCGCCTTATCACCCGAGTTCACCAGCGCAAAGTAGCTATAGGCCGCGCCAACCCCGGCAACCATATTGTTAATAAGCGCCTGGCGTGTCGGTACTTTATGGACTGCCTGAATGGTCACCAGCGCCGCCATCGACAGGATATACGGGATGAGATTCGTCACCACCGACAGGTCTACCACCGCCGAGAACTGGTCAGACACCCCCACGTTGCCGGTGGCCATATGATGCGCCCAGCCGTAGCGGGTGCCGCTGGCGCTGACCGGTATCGAGAGCCAGCTGAGAACGGTCTGGATAGCCAGCAAAATCAGCATCCCGACAATCGGCGTGCCGCTTTTATTGGTCTTCGCAAACACCTTCACGAAATAGCCCACGTCCGCCGAACTTTTAAACACCTGGGCGGTGGTGAACTGCCAGCCCAACAGAGAGCCGATACAGGCAATGATCATCAAGCCGGTGACGATATTGCCAACCATCGGGGTGAACATGGTGGCAAATACCAGACCGAACGGGGCGTTAGAAACCGCCAGTTCAGCATTCGGAATAATGCCGCCGATGACGTTGGTCGACACAATGTAGATAATTGCCGAACCGAGCGTGCCAAACAGCACCGCAATTGGCACGTTCCTCTGTGGGTTTTCCACCGCATCGCTGTTCGCACAGGCCGACTCCAGGCCGAGGAAGGCCCACAGCGTCACCGCCACCGACGAACTGGCGGCGCCGAACAGACTGGTGTTATGCGGGTTCCAGCCTGCGGCGTAGATTTCCGGCTTGAACCAGAACCAGCCCACGGTTGAGACCACCACTACCGGTGCAATGACTCCCCACACCGTTACCCCGCCAATTTTACCGGTGATACTTGCGCCACCGAAGTTAGCAAACGTGGTGAGCCATAACAGCCCGATGGTCATCAAACCAATTTGCAGCGGGTTGGGGTTGATATGGAACAGACCAATAATATAACCCACCGCCGTTATCGCTATCGCCACGTTACCGATGACAATCGCCAGACCATACGTGTAGTTAGCAATATAGTTTCCCGCTTTACCGAAGGCATATTCAGCATATCCCCCCATACCGCCAGGTCTGTTGCTCAGGGTGCCGCAGCGGGCAAATGCCCAGGCCAGCGCCATGGAGCCCGTGGCGGTCACCAGCCACGACACAATCGAGATATTCCCTACCTGGGCCAGTTTCGTCGGTAATAAAATAATCCCCGACCCCAGCATGTTAATCGCGGTTAACATCGTTAACTGCACGACGCTCAGTTTTTTAATCGCCATAGTCTTTCTCCGTACAGCAGGAATAGTTCCGCGTTAGTTGCTGGTTTTCAGGCACTGCACGTAATAGGTACCGTCTTCATTTTCCACGCCATGAATATCATGACCAAAACCTGGAAAACGCCGATCCCACTGCTGCAATATCTGGAGATAGCGAATATAGGGACTGGATTGACCCCCGGCACTTTCACCCGGCATGATCATCGGAATACCTGGTGGATACGGCACCACGCCGGTCGCCAGAATGCGATCGTAAAGGTTATCCACGCTGACCGTTTCAATCTCGTTATGCACCAGCTTGACGTAGGCCTCTGCCGGGGTCATGGCGGGCTGCGGTAACGTTGTAAAGGCTTCCGCCTGCACCTGGGTAAATCCGGTTTCCTTAAAGAAAGCAAACATCTCGTCCGCGAGAGTTTTTAATCCCTTGCCTTTATATTCCTCCGGGCAATCTTTTTCATGCGCATACAGCACTTGCTCTACGGGAATATTACTGTCGTAGGCATCTTTAAATTTCAGCAGCGCGTTAATTAACGTGCCGTATTTACCTTTGGTGATCCCAAGCGAGAACAGGAACAGGATCGTAAAGTCCGTGGTTTTTTCTACCTGAATACCGCGCAGGCTGAGGAAGGCTGTCACCAGCGTCGCCGGGATCCCGGTCGCTTCCAGCGTGCCGTCGGTCGCGACACCCGGCATCACCACCGAAACTTTGATAGGGTCGAGCATGCAGTAGCCGTCTTCGATATTGTGAAAACCGTGCCACTCGTCGCCGGCGCGCAGTTCCCAGCAGCGCGGGTCGGTGACCAGCAGCGGCACCGGCGCATCTTCGAAGGAGATTTTCTTCCCGGTATCCGGGTCGGTGACAAAATCAGCATTCCAGGTTGAGAAGAACCAGTCCTGATTTTCCTGAAGGTCACGACGAATACGGCGAACAGCTTTACGGAAACGCACCGCTTCGGTAATGGATTCTGTCGTCAGGTATTTACCACTCTCCCCGCGCATCATTTCCGCCGACACTTCGTTGGTCATGATGATGGGGTACAGCGGCGAGGTAGACGCATGCATCATGTAGGCTTCGTTAAAACGAGCATGCGGCACCGGATTACGCCCGTCACGAACGCCAATCAGCGAGGCCTGAGAAAGTGCGGCCAGCAGTTTATGCGTGGAAGTGGTGGTGAAAATCGTTGGCAGATCACGCGGATAATCGTCGGCTTCACCATACATACCAAAACGATCGGCATACAGCGGATTAAAGCGTGCATAGCCGTACCACGCCTCATCGAAGTGAATACGATCGACGCTGGCATCCAGCTGTTTAACCACCGTCGGCACATGATAAGTGAGCCCGTCGTAGGTCGAGTTGGTGATAATCGCGTGCAGCGCCTTTTGGTTTTTGTCCTTCGCCAGCGGGTTGCGGGCAATGGCCTGCTTAATTTCATGCTCACTCAACGTGTTAGCATAAACCGGCCCGATAATACCGAGATAATTTCGTGACGGCATCAGGTAGGTTGGCACCACGCCGGTCATCGTCAGCGCCTGCTCCGTCGATTTGTGGGCATTCCGGTCACAGAGCGCGTAGTCGCCGCGTGCCACCGAGGACATCATGATAACGCGGTTCGACATCGAAGAGCCGTTGGTCACCGTGTAGGCACGGTGAGCGCCAAAAACCCGGGCGCAAAACTTTTCGCTTTCGCCGATAGGCCCGCTGTGATCCAGCAAAGAACCGAGTTCACCAACGGAAATGGAGAGATCCGAACGCAGCAGGTTTTCACCAAAATAGTCATGAAAAGCGCGGCCAACGGCAGATTTCATAAACGCCGTCCCACCAGCATGGCCTGGCGTGTGCCACGAATATTCGTATTTCTGTGCAAATTCAAAAATAGCTCTGGTCAGCGGAGGAACGATTTTTTCCCGGTAAGCTAAAATCGCCGAATGGATACGCCCGGCAAGAAATACGGGGGTATCTTCCTGGATCCAAATCAGTTCATCGGTTTCACGCATTATTTCGTGCGTTAAGTTTTCACCCTGCCGGTTATCCAGTAACAAAAATAAGGGAATCGCCTGACTTTTACTGCGCAGCGCCTCGATGACTTTTTTGGCCGATTCGTTCTGCTGCTCTTCGTTATTTATTATCCAGTCGAGGAGCACCAGTTCAATCGTCGCATCGTTGCGCAAAACTGCCGCCGCATCGTCGGCAGAATCCGCCACTACGGTGATGATACCTTTATGATTTAATGCATCGATTAGCCGGGTTATTGAGTCATTAACCACCCCAACATGGCTGGCACTGTTATGGACAACCAGGGCTTTTAAAGATATTAATCTTTCACTACGAACTTCCATGACCACCTCCACTGTCGAATTACTCCCCGAAGGTAAATATGCTACCTGGGGCGCCGATTAAAACACTTGCAATAAAAATGAAAACGTCGCGTTATTAATTCCTGGCACACAAGCACAGCAATTCACTTGCATAATGCAAGTAAACTAAAGAGGTAGCCTGTAAATAACCTTGTAAGCTGTAAGCCTTTCTGGTGGGTATCATCATAGTAATGAAGGTTATTTTGAGGTTAGTACTGAATGATGTTTTAAGGTTAGCAGGGAAAAAAAGAATAGGTAAATAAGTAATAATATCTATAGATATCACTAAATTACCTTTGTTAAATAAATCTCAATGCTGTTCATCATCGGGATCAGAACGCTGTCTTTCTGCCTTTCAAGCACTATTCATAGCATGATTCATTCGACGGGTTGATTCTCGACCGAACCGGGAATGGCTACCTATACTGGTGCTCATGTTTTGAGCATGGTGCTCAAAATATTGCTCCGGAGATAATATGTACCCTGCATATAAAGATAATAAGACCCTACGTTTTTTCGGCAGCGTGCTGGCATTGTGCCTCCCTCTAACCAGTTTTACCGCCAGCGCTTCGGCGGTACCCAACAAGGCGCAAGATAAGATTGGTGCGGCGACAGATTTTTTGACGCTCAAACACGATCTGCAGCCCGGCACGTACCGTAACGTTGACCAAATTTTCAATACCCGCACTTTTCATCATGGTGATGATGTTTCACCACTCCCGGCCGCCGCAGTCCCCCTCAGCACGGTGCAATATTCACCTGATGGTATTCACACCTACGACATCGACGATTTCATGAAACGTAATAACGTCGCCGGACTGCTTATCATCAAAGACGGGCATATCGCGCTTGAACGCTATGCCCAGGGTAACAGTGAGACCTCAAAATGGACGTCGTTTTCCACCGGGAAGTCTATCGTGTCAACGCTCATCGGGGTGGCGGTCAAAGAGGGTAAAATCAAAAACATCAACGATCCGGTGACCAACTATCTCCCGCAGATGAAAGGAACCGCCTATGACGGAGTCACCGTCCGTCAACTATTGCAAATGACCTCTGGCGTGCAGTGGAACGAAGATTATCGTGACCCAAAGTCTGACTTTTCCGCCATGTTCAAATGCGTTGAAGAAGGTAAAGCGAATTGCATTCTTGGGGTGATGTCCGGACTACAACGAGTCGCCACACCGGGAACCCGTTTTAACTATAAAACGGGCGAAACGCACATGGAGGGAGAGGTGCTGACCGCCGCATTAGGCGGTGAATCGTTGTCGAGTTATTTGTCGCGTAAAATTTGGGTTCCAATGGGGATGGAATCCGATGGTTACTGGCTGCTGGAGTCAAAAAATGGCAAAGAGTTTGCCGGCGGATCGTTGAGCATGACGCTGCGAGACTATGGCCGTTTCGGTCAGTTTATTCTCAACAATGGCGTTATTAAGGGCCAGCAAGTGCTTCCAGCGGGATGGGTCGCTGAAGCCGGGTATCCCGCGCCAGACTCCCCGGAAAATCAGCAGGGTGCTCTCTATTCTGCGATTAATGAAACTTCTCATCCCTACGCTAACCCTATGGGTTACGGCTATAACTGGTGGTCGTTTCCAAAAGGTCAATGGACGGCCTGGGACTACCTTACAGACCCAAAAGTATGGGGTAACGATGCCTACAGCAGCACCCCTGTGAAAAACTTTCCGAATTTATCAGGCGCGTTCACGGCGCAAGGGGTCTTTGGGCAATTCATCACCATCAACCAGAAAGAAAACCTGGTTGCCGTGGTCTGGAGTACCTGGGAAACGCCCTGGATCGATCCTAAAGAGCATGAAACCTACAGTTTCCTTGATGCTGCGACGGCAAAGTTGAGGATGTAATCCTCAAACGACACACCTAATGTGTTCGTTATCATTCATCCCGGGACATCACGTTATTGCGGCATCTGGCCATGCTCCCGGGGTTTTAATCGCCATTTAGTCGTACTGGAAAAAATGATTTGCCCACAACGCTATAACTGCCTCAATTAAGTAGACTTCAAGCCCTCAACAGGATCCCTTCTCCAGAATTAAACACCGTGATGATTGTCCCCCCGTTTTATCAGCGCTATGTTATGACAATGTTAATCTGAAGTGCACGGCATTGGAGAGATGATATGAAGCTCCAGAATGGACCGGTATTATGCCCTCACTGCGACAGCATGAGCGCCTACTGCGAGATTGATCGACTCTGTGCGATAAGAGCGAGGGCCTCAGAAGGCGAACACCCGCAGGAATGGGCCAGCATATTGACCGTTCACAAGAAGAAAGCATTTTGCCTTACCTGTCATCAATCCATTGTGGTTTCCACTACGTTGCCGTAGCCATCCCTTCTCAGATTCGACCCGCCGTCATTGCACGTAAGTGACTCCAAAAATTACCAATTAGATTTATTAATTTCCAGAAAGCACGCCGCAGTGGCTTCACGTGTGCTTTATCTCATCGTTGCAAACTCTGCACCAGACCAGGTGCAGAGCGCTTTCGCACGTCCGTCAATCCCCCGATAAGACCATAAGATATATAAAAAGAAACGTTATTTCATTTTGATTAAACGCTAATTTCAATTTTTATATGTCCACACGGCTTGTCATGGAAAATGAAACTGTGCCGTTTCAGGTCAGAGAGCGTGCCGCAGAGCATGTCATCTGGCGATAAAAACCTTTAGTAGTTCTTTTCACAGGATTGATTGATAGGTATGACGTTGAAATCTGTTTATGTTGCCCTTGCCGTTTGTTCGGCGTTAACAAGCCTGAATGCAAATGCCTGGAGCCTCAATTACCGCCACGAATTTCTGGAGAAATCGGAACAGCAAAGCGATCGACTTGTCGTAGGGCATCGTTTCGATAACGGCTGGGGCTTTAGCGTTGAGTCCAAATTTACCAACGAAGGTGAAGGGGCATTCGATGGTTTTCATACCACCGGTACTGAATACGATCTGAGCTATCTCGCCAAACCGAATGAAACGTGGTGGTGGGAAGCCGGATTTAATACCGAGATAACCGACGATGTCCAGGATCTGCGCGTTCATTTCAAACCAACCTACTGGATTACCCCTGAGCTTTATACTGCTGCGCGTTTCAGGGTAGGTCAGCGTAATTATACCGATGCTTCTGGACAAGATAATGGACACTATTTTCAGCTGAACTATTACCTCGGTTATAACGCTGAGAATTGGTCTATCGCCTACGACTTTGAATATAAGAAACTTGATTACCCTGACTTTAAAGGTGAGGAATATTCTTATCTGAATAACGTAACCATTCGGGTTCCTATTAATAAAAACTGGCGTCCTTATACCGAAATTGGTTACGTATCGTATAACGATCCTACTGATACCAGCCCCTACCCTGACGAGTGGCAGTGGCGCTGGCGCGTCGGGATTGAATACGTATTCTGACGATCGCGCCTCTGGATAATTTGTATTTAAAGATGGGTTAATTACCGCAGGCTCGTTTTCGTCAATGGAAAAGGGTCTGCTCTTATTTTCAATGTCATTAGCGCCAACAGGCGACAATGATGACAAGGAGAATTGTATGTCTCTGGGAAATTGGGAGCTTAAACCGGGAGAAGCACTGACGCGTTTTTGCGTATCGGCCTCCCGCGAAGAGCGATTCGCCGAGTTTTTTACCGGTGAAGCAATGGATATGACCATGGATTACCATTTCCAGAATGGAGCCGGACCGTCAGAGGAGACGTTTTGCCGGCAGATTTTTCGCCAGCAGATGGCGGAACGCTACGTCGATCCCTCACAGGCGCTACCGCGCTCACAGGTCACCTTTGCCGGTGAGAGCGATACCGTGTCGTTTTCGTCCTTCAATCGCCTGCCGTTCCACGTCCAGCGTTGGCTGGAGGTGGAACTGCATACTGAATGCGCCGGGCTTTACCCGTTTCAACTGTCAACCTGCGGTGGCGTTCGGGTCTGGCGCGATGGCAAGGCCCTCGCCTGCTTCACCCCTTTCACGCGCAACACGCAGCAACACAGTGACGTCCTGCTGCCGCTGAAAAGCGGAAAAAACACCCTGCTCATTCACCTTGAAGAGCTCTTCGAGCGCGACACCCATTTTGTACTGCGCCTGATTTATCGCGGTGATGTGCCGTTGGGCGTATCGCTACCGAACATCGAGGCAAAAACGCTGGATGCGTTAACCCGGTTCGCCAGCAGTATGCGCCCTGAACTGACGGCCCGGAACCATCAGGCACGCGTCCGCCTTGCTGCCACATCGCCTGCCTGTAGCGTTCATCTTGAAGGTGAGATACACGGGATGGGCAACGATAATTTCACTCCGCGCCAGGTCGATTTTGGGCTGGTCGCTCCAGAATCTGAGTCGTTTACCCTTGAGATCCCTCCCGACATTGGCGCTGCGCACTATCAGATTGCGCTACGTTTGCGCTGCGAGAATGTTTGTCTCACCCGCGCCATCGGGGTGAACATCATGCAGCCGCCGGGTACGGCAGAATCATCAACCCGACTGCAGGATCGCAAGCTACAGGCGCTGCGTTACACGGCGCATCATGGGATGGACCGTACCTCGCGCCTGCTGGCTATGCTGCACTGCGGCGAAGTCACGGAGGCTGCCACTCAGCTGCTGCTTGATACCCTGCAGCGGATCAGCGCCAGGGAAGATTGCTCTGATTTCTCACTGGTGCCGCTGCTGTGGATTTGGCGCGATCACGAGGGTGAGCATTTTCCCCCCGCGCTCTGGCGACGCGTGCGCAGCACCATTCTCGGCTACCGCTACTGGCTGGATGAGCCAGGTAACGACGTGATGTGGTTCTGGAGTGAAAACCATACGCTCTGTTTCCATACCGCCCAGTATCTGGCGGGCCAGATGTTCCCTGACGCGCTGTTTCTGGCATCGGGGCGTTCTGGTGAGCAGCAGCGCGACATTGCCGCCCGCCGCCTGGCACAGTGGTTTGACGCCGTTGAGCAGCACGGCTTTGTCGAATGGAATTCCGCGCCGTATTACCCCGTTGACTATAT
Source organism: Yokenella regensburgei (assembly GCF_003634235.1). NCBI lineage: Bacteria > Pseudomonadati > Pseudomonadota > Gammaproteobacteria > Enterobacterales > Enterobacteriaceae > Yokenella > Yokenella regensburgei. The sequence continues at coordinate 2,296,032 of NZ_RBIZ01000003.1, forward strand.
CGGTCTGTTTGCCCTGTACGAGCTGGCGGCGGATGCCTGGGTCAGTGAACGCGCAAAAGCCCTGATCGACCGGCTGATGCTGCTGAGTTCCCTGCATTATCAGGCCGGTATTGCCGCCGGTACCATGGGGCGGGTGTACGAAAAAGAGCTGCTGGCGGGCATCCTTACCGAGCTGTCAGCCTACGGCAACGTGGCCTGGGGCGGCGGCTGGTACAACCGTAAATGCGCCTCACTGCCGCTGTTTTGCGCCAGCGACTATCAGCCACCAGCCGACACTCACCGCTATGCCGCCTTACATCAGGGAACGCTGTCTGCCAGTTATCAGGCCGGCGGTGGGAATATTGTCGTGTGGAAAGCACCCGGCGTCAGCCTCTCCAGCTGCGTTGATCACCATACCGGTAAACGGGGCCACCAGCAGCATCTGGTGGATGTTCAGTTCGCCACCCACCATGACGCGAAACTGTGGGTTAACCATCCGGGAGACCACGAGCCCGGCGGTGAAAAACGCCCCTCCTACTGGTCAGGCAACGGCGTATTACCGCGAGTCATGCAGGTCGACAACCGCGCGATGCAGATTTACAGCCTGCCTGAAGAGGAAATATTCCCCTGGACCCACCTTTACCTGCCAGGCGACGCGTTCGATCGGGTCATTAGCACCTCTCATACCTGCCTGGTTCGCGCCGGTGAGGCGTTTGCAGCTATCTGCTGTTCCGCGCCGCTGGTGGCCGTGACTCAGGGCATGACCGCCGGTCACGAATACCGTGCACAGGGACGCCGCGTTGCCTGGTATATCGAAGCAGGGTACGGCGATGAGCATGACTTCGACGCCTTTTGCCTGCGCATGTCGACGCTGAGCGTTCATCTGGACGACCACAGCCAGGCCATTGCCGCCACGGCGGACGGCGAGCTGATGCGCCTTGACTGGCAAGGCAACTGCCAGGTTGACGGCACTGAACGCACCTTTCCTGCCGATGCCGGATGCCATCCCGTCGTGAATTATCGTGGAGACGCACAATGAAACCACAACAACTCATCCCTGCCCTCGAGCGGGTCGTTCATGGATTCTGTCAGCTAAAAGGCATGGGCGAGCTGAGCGCCAGCAAAGGTCTCGCTATTCAGTTTGAGCAATGGGAATGGGAGGTCGGCGTCGGCCTTTATGGCTTCTGGCGTTATGCCCTGCATCAGAACGACGCCGCGCTACAGGCGTCGCTGCTTGACTGGTATGAGGGGCAGATAGCGAAAGGTTTGCCGGCGATGCAAATCAACACCACCGCGCCGATGATAACCCTCGCGCTGCTGGCCGGGCATGGCGATCGCGCCGATCTGCGCACCGAGGTCAACGCCTGGGCTGACGACCTGATGGCAAACCTCCCCCGGACCGAAGAAGGCGGTTTTCAGCACGTGGTGAAGGAACAGCCAAATACCGGGCAGCTCTGGGATGACACCCTGTTTATGACCTGCCTGTTCCTCGGCACCGCCGGGATCGTACTGAAACGCCAGGATCTGATAGACGAAGCCGTCTACCAGTTCCTGCTGCACACCCGCTACCTGAGCGATCCGCGCAGCGGCCTGTGGTATCACGGCTGGACCTTCCTTGGTAATCACCACTTCGCGGGCGCCTTCTGGGCGCGCGGCAACGCGTGGATAACCGTCGCGATCCCTGAGTTTATCGATCTGATGGGCGAACACCTGGATGCCGGCACCCGCCGCTTTTTAACCCAGGTTATTTCACGCCAGGTGCGCACCCTGTGTGACCTGCAGGCGGAAAACGGCATGTGGCACACGGTGCTGGATGACCCTTACTCCCCGCAGGAGTCATCCGCCACGGCGGGGATGGCCTACGGCATGCTGCGCGGCGTCCGTCTTGGCCTGCTGGATGAGGCGGTTGTAGAACCGGCGCTGCGGGCCGCTCGCGCGGTGTGGCAGCGCATTGATGCCGACGGCATCGTCCTTGAAGCCTCCAAAGGGACCATGGTGGGGCATGACCATCAGTACTACTGCGACATCGCCATTGCCCCTGTGCCTTATGCCCAGGCGCTGACGATGCTGCTACTGCTCGAGCTCGAACAGGGCCAGTGGCTGGCGTAACAGATTTAACGTTGTCATTATTCGGAGAACATTTGATGTCCAAACGGAATATTATGGGGGCCTTCCAGACTTTTGGCGGCGCCATGGCTGTCCCCATTGCCTTTCTACCTTTTACCGGTTTACTGCTCGCTATCACTGGCCTGCTGACCATGCCCGACGTGATGGGCGGCCTTGCCCATCCGGACTCTAACTTTTATAAGGTGATGACCATCATCAAGTCCGGCGGCTGGACTATCTTCAGAAACTTCCCGCTGCTGTTCTGTATGGCGCTGCCGGTAGGGTTGGCCAGAACCGGCCAGGCGCGTGCGGCGCTGGTCGCCTTCTTCGCCTATATGGCCTACAACTACTTCACCAACAGCATGCTCACCTTCTGGGGGCCTGAGTTCGGCGTTGATTTCGACAAAGCAATTGGCGGCTCCAGCGGTCTGGCGCTGGTGGGCGGTATTAAAACGCTGGATACAAGTATTGTCTTCTCGCTGATTATCGGCGGCGTGGTGACCTGGGTGCATAACCGCTTCTTTGAGAAAAAGCTGCCGGATTACCTGGGTATTTTCCAGGGGATGAGCCTAGTGTTTATCATCTCCTTCTTCGTGATGCTGCCGATGGCGTACCTGACCTGCCTGCTGTGGCCAAAGGTGCAGCTTGGCATCAACACCATGCAGAGCATGTATGTTGAAGCGGATGCGTTCGGCATGTGGATGCTGGCGTTTGTTGAACGTATGCTGGTGCCGACCGGTCTGCACCGCTTCGTCTACTTCCCGTTCTTCTTCGGTCCGGCGGTGGTTGACGGCGGTCTGTACACCCACTGGATTGAAAATGTCTCCACCTACGCGGCCTCTACCGTTCCGCTGGTTGAACAGTTCCCGGCGGCGGGCTATTCCCTGTATGGCAACATCAGCGTCTTCTGTTCATTAGGGGCGGGTCTTGCAATCTATGCCACGGCGAAGAAAAGCCAGAAGCGCAAGATTGCCGCGCTGGTGATCCCGGCGATTATCACCGCCATGGCGGTGGGGATCACCGAACCGATTGAGTTTACCTACCTGTTTGTGGCGCCAGTGCTGTATCTGGTGAACGCCCTGATCGGCGCGACCCTGTGCGTGGTGCTTTATTTGTGCGGCGTGGTGGGGTTCATGGGCGGCGGTCTGAATGACATCATCCTGTTCAACTGGGTCTTCTACGCCAAGAATCACGCGCATCTTATCTGGATCCACCTGGGTCTGGGGCTGAGCTTTGCGGCGATCAACTTCTTCGTGTTCCGTTACATGATCCTGCGCTTTAATTTCCTGACGCCGGGCCGTGGCGAAGACGAAAAAGAAGAAGTCCGTCTTTATACCAAGCAGGACTATCGCAACAAGCAGTCTGGCGCACCGGTCACAGGCCAGGAGCCGGACAGACTTAAGGCGGCGGCTATCCTCCAGTGCGTTGGCGGCTACACCAACATCGACACGATCGGCAACTGCCAGACCCGTTTGCGTCTGGTAGTGAAAGATCAGGCGTTGGTCGCGGACGATAAGATGCTGAAGCAGGCGGGCGCGCTTGGCGTTATGCGCGCAGGCAAAAACCTGCAGGTTGTGGTTGGTCTCTCGGCACCGATGGTGCGCGAGTACTTTGAACAAGAGTTCAATAAAGGGCCGGGTGGTATCAGCGCTGAGCTGGCAGACGCGCCTGCGGTCTGATGTCTGAGTGAGATAACCTTGTGGGGGAGCAATGCTCCCCCATTGTCATGATCCCAACAGGAGCAGCGTATGAACCGACTGAACATCGGCGCCCGCGCCCACGATCTGAACGGCCACTCCCTGCAGGCTATTATCGACGAGGCCCGGGTTCTGGGCCTCGACGGGCTACAGCTGGCTATCCATAAAACCTGGGAGGCCGACTGGAAGGCCCGGGATGAAGAGGCGATCGTTGCCAGTATTCATCACCTTCAGTGTTCCGGACTTTCTCTGTTTCTGCTGGCGAGCTACTTTAATCCGGCACATTCCAGCCCCGACGTGCTGGCACGAGAGCTTGAACGTGTCCGCTTTACCATCGCCGTTGCCAGCAAAAGCGGAGTTGCGGCAGTGGGAAGCGAAACGGGTTCCCTCAACGACGATGACTGGACATGGCATCCGGATAACCACGGCGAGGCGGCCTTCCTGGCCGTAGAACAAACGCTGTCACAGCTGCGCCCTTCGCTGGTGATGCATGACCGGCACTTTCTGGTTGAGGCGGTCAGCGACCATATTATTCACGACGCCCGCCGTCTGGCGCAGCTAAACGCGCGATTAGGGGCCCGTTTTCAGGTCACGCTGGATCTTGCGAATCTGCTTAATGCCGGTAACGCCACGCGCTGGCGCGAGGTGCTGGAGCATTTTCTTCTCACCCATGGCGGGCAGATTCGCCTCCTCCACTTTAAGAACTTCATCCTGAAAGACGGTCTTAAAGTGCCGGTGGGGCTTGAGGAAGGGATTATCGACTATGCGTGGGTACTGGAGAGACTTGAACGTCTTCAGTTAAGCCATATTCCCATCATTGTAGAAGAGCTGACGGGTACCGCCTTAGCGGAGAGCGTGAGGTATCTTCGAGGGTTAAGCGGGTAATTCAGCAAATATCGTCACAATAGCTAAAAATAAACAGCGCATTAAGCGCTGTTTATCTTTCATCTGTTATCAGACGCGTTCGTTATTCCATTTCAACACCATCACGGAGCTTGCCAGCAGCAACGTAATGCCGTTAGCAGCAATCAGCGGTATATCTCCTGATTTAATCCCGTAGGTTAACCACAGTAACAGACCACTAATAAAGACCAGATACATCTTGGTTGAAATCGCCCTGGTCTCGCGCGTTTTAAGAATATCGAAAACCTGTAAGGAGAATGAGCCTGTTGTCAGGAAAGCCGCACACAGGCCAATGGATGCAGCGTCAAAAGCAAACAGCACGATGCTTAACGCCGCTGTCCCTGCCAGGAAAATAACCTGGTTTGATGAAATACGTTTACTCACGGATAAACCTGTTGATAAATAAAGTTCACGAGGACAGTTAAATAATGAAAAGCGACACTGTGAATCAGTGCCTGTCGAATAGTGTAGTTGCATCACTGAAAATTTAAAACGGTGCTTTTATTTTATTTTGTGATATTTTTAAATAAAATCAATATTTACAAATATAGTAGTCAGCGTAGAGCGCCACATCACTCGATAAAAATACCCAGAGAAAATACACCCCCCCAAAAAATCACTCCATCATACATAAAATTCTGACTTATTTGTTAAGTACATTATCAAGTCAGGAACTCAGAACGTTTTATTTACGGTTCAATAGATTCCTGGCGCAGAATATTGCCAGAATACTTGAAATCTCAGAAAAAACGGTCAGTGCACACAGATTAAGCAGGCTAAAAAACGGGGCTGTAACAGCATGAAATGCCTTGTTATGACGGTGAAAGCCCGGCACAGCATCATAAAATTTTAGCGGCTTGCAGCTGACAACCTCGTATACTCAGGTCAGGGTATGGGTAGCTGGAGGGGCTAGCTATGGGCGCGCGAACGGCTAACGATTTGTACGAAGAGATGAAAAGCATGACGGTTGAGGAAAGAATACGCTTCTTTTCTCTCTCTCTGGCGGAGGTGCATCGTGAACTGCAGGAAAGTATTACTCAGATTGAGACCATGCAATCGGCTCTGCAGGAAAGTGAGCAAAACCATCGCCAACTGGTCGAAACAGCACAGGATGCGGTAATAACCATTGATTTGACCGGGTACGTCATTAACTGGAACCATGCGGCGGAGAAGATGTTTGGCTGGCGTGCCGACGAGGCCATTGGCAGTGATTTGAGTGAAATGATTATCCCGGAAGCATTCCGCGAACAGCATAAACGCGGTTTGATGCGTTTTCAGGCTTCCCAGCCGTCTGATATTCTGAACCGGACGATTGAAATCACAGCACTGCACCGTGAAAAGGGACAATTCCCGATTGAGCTGTCAATATGGCCGTACCAGCAGTCCGGCAAACAGTTGTTTTCAGCCTTTATCCGCGATATTACCGACAGAAAGCAGCGCGAGCATATCGCATGGCTGCATGCAAATTTTGATTCGCTGACGGGATTACCTAATCGCCGGTTACTGGTGAATCGCCTTGAGCTGGCTATCACTCAGGCTATTGCCAGTAATAAGGAGGTGGCTCTCCTGTTTATCGATCTTGATCGTTTTAAACCCGTAAATGATATTTACGGACATGCAGTAGGGGATGAACTGCTCCGTCTGGTCGGATTCCGTTTACAGAGTTGCCTACGGGAAGAGGACACACTTGCCCGACTGGGTGGGGATGAGTATATAGCCTTACTTCCGGACTTAAATAAAGATGAGATTATTCTCAGGCCAATTATAGACAACATGGCTGCGGCACTTTCGCAGTCGTTTTTGATTAATGAGTTCGTTATCAGCATTTCCGGAAGCATCGGCATTTCCATATTCCCGCTGGATGCACAGGATGCGGACTCGTTACTGAATTATGCTGATAAGGCCATGTACATGGCGAAAAAGACATCGCATACTGAAGCGCCACGAGTTTAACCGGTACTTCTGAGCCAGATATGATAGTGTAAAGGTAGCAATATCTACTATATCTGCTCAGGCTGGATGTAAAAGCCATCAATTGCAGCCCTGTATACGCCGTAATAAATCACATATCACTCTCTTCTTTTTGCTATTGCGGTATTACTGCAGTTAAAGTTGTGCCCCGGATCAGTTTACTTGCAGTACTAAAAGCCGGAGCCACAAATCCTGGCTCCAACTTTTTGTTCAGCAATCATTTGCGGCATATCAAGAAACTTACCAGCTGTATTTCACCCCCAGCATACCCTGGGTGTCGCTGTACCCCTTGTCACCCATCTGTACACCCACGTTACCCCATACGCTCAGGCGGTCGTTCAGCCGGCCTTCCACGCCGGTACGCACTTCACCCAGGTTACGCGCACCGTCACGGTTCACCGTCGTACCATCCATCTTCACGCCGAAGGTCTCTGTGTTATGCAGCCAGTTCACCTCCACGAACGGCTGGAACTCACGCTGTTTACCGTCATCCATTTTGTGGTGGCTGCTCAGATACGTTCTCACCCCGAGACGCGTCTGAATGTTACCGTCTCCTTCTGACCCAACACGGGTGCCGTCGTTCCGGGTGTGCGAGTCAGCCTTCACCCCCATCCACATGACCTGCGCCTGCGGCTGCACATACCAGCTGTTCAGCGTGCCCTGGCTGCCGGAGAACTCTCCGGCTTTCAGCGTGTAACCCACCTCCAGTGACGCCGTCAGCCCCTTCGAGTCATAGCTGTCACTCCCGCGGTTATCCGCTTCCACCGTATTGTCGAACCAGTTGTACAGCATCCAGCTGTCCACATATGCCCCGGCTTTATCGGCCTCGTTCTGGTACCACGTTCCGTACAAACCGGCGCTGTATCCACTGATGCGTCCGTCAGAGCCGTAGCCTGCTTTACTGCTGCGGGTATTGCTGTGTTCGTTTGCATAGCCACCCATCACGCCCAGATGCCAGCGGTCGAGGCCGTTCGAGCTCCACCGTGCGATATCGCCGCCAAGCTGCAGGACGTAGCGGTTGCTCTGCGTCTTCAACTGACCGTCGCCGGCAGAAGAACGTTCATGACCACCGACGTGGCGTATCCACAGGCTGGTGTTACCCTCGCCGTTATGCTGCGTATCCGCGTACAGAGAAGTGTCAGGACGGTCATGCAGGCGGTGACCGAACAGCGTGTTGGCCGCCGCAATGTTGCTGATATAACTGCCCGCTTCCGGGCGCAGCGCATCCGGTGCCGTCGGGTCGACCACCGGCGGATTGTCCTGGTCCTGCGGCGGTACCGCACCGTTCCATTTGCTGGTCAGGTACCAGTTCTTCGCCGCATCATCCGGTCCCTTCGCCAGCGTGTAGACATACGCCCCGGCTTCCACCGTACCGTTTGTCAGCCCGAAGTTACCCGCAGAGTTACCGTCCACCTGCACCAGCTCAATACCGTTAATGGTCTGCGCACCGCTACCGCCCACATTATTCACGTCAACGCGAGTGTTACCGCTGGTATCGCCATGCACCGTCAGTTTGTCCGTCGGCGAGTCGTCGCCACCCAGAGTCGTGTTGAACACCATCAGACCGTCGTTGCCGGTATAGTTACCGTTAACGGTAAGCTGATTACCAGGTTGCCCGCCATCATGGTTCAGCAGAACAGCGCCGCTGTTGGTCAGGTTGCCGCCCACCGTGAAGTCGTTCATCTGCATCGTACCGCCCTGCATGACGTCCACATCCCCGGCGGTGCTGCCGTAACCGGTAAACGAAGCGCCGTCGTGAACGTTGACCAGACTGCCAGCCATATCCACTGCATTGTCTGCGTCACTGCCCAGCGCCAGCGTACCTGCGCTGATATCGGTCGTACCGGTATAGGCTGCAGATTCAACGGTCAGGGTCAGGGTGCCGGTACCAGATTTGGTCAGGCCGCCGCTGCCGCTGACGCTGTTGCTGAGCGTCCAGTCGCTGGCGGTGTCCACGGTCAGCAGGCCGTTATCGTTAACCGTAGCGGTGCCGAGGTTGTTCTGTTCGCTGACCGTCAGGCTGCTGCCATCATCGATAGTAAACAGCCCGCTGAAGCCGCCGTTGTCTCCGGTAAGCGTCGTTTCCGTGGTGTTCGTCGCATCGACGCTGCCGGAGCCGCTGATGTTGTTCGCGAGCGTCCCGGTCACACCGTCCAGCGTCAGGGTGCCGTTGTCCGCAATATTACCGGTACCTGCACCCTGTGCATCGTTAATCACCGCTTCCGCACCGCTGCTGATGGCGGTGGTGGCGCTGAGGCCACTGTTCGCACCGTCAATCGTCAGCGTGCCGCCGTCAACGTTCAGACTCCCGGCTCCGGTCAGGCTGCCGTTGCTGTATCCGCCGTCTGTCAGACTCAGGGAGCCGCCGTTAATGTCCAGGACTGAACCGGCATCGGCTGCCAGTTGACCGACAGTCTGCTCAGTACCGTTCAGGTCAGCCTTCGCAGTGCTGTAGATATGCAGTTCACTGGTGTTACCCAGGGCGCCGTCTGCATCGGTCCGCAGGGTACCGCTGAGCACCGTAGTACTGCCGGTGTAGTCGTTACCACCGTCGGAGAGCGACAGCACGTCACCGCCCGTGGTACTGATGGCAAGATTGCCGCTTCCTGTGATGCGGGCAGACTGGTCTGCGGCCGCACCGGTGGCGCCCGGTGTCCCGTCAAGCGTCAGGGTCTGGCCCTGCAGGATGTCCAGCTCTGTCAGACCGTAGTTGACGTACAGGCCATCCTGGTTACCTGAAGCACCCGCCGTGGTCAGCCGATAATCGTATGTGCCTTTTGCAACCGTATTGCCGTCCTGAGCGATATCCACCTCTGTGGCATCACTGATGGTGTTGCCGTTCTGGTCCTTCAGCACGAAACTGCCGCCGCTGCCGGTAACCTGAGAGGCACTCACCAGCTCCAGTCCGATATTAGTATCATCCTGGGTCATCAGTGATGCAGTGGTGGCGGTGTCATGGCCCGGAACATACGGTGCAGGCACATTAATCTGTACCGTACCGGTACCGGACGCATCCAGTTTTCCGGTCGTCAGATGGCTGGTTGCCACTTTCTGCTCCGGCGCCGTTGCGTTAAAGACCATCTTACCGCCGGCAAAGGTGAGGCCACCAGTGGTCTGCTCCCCGTCACCCACCGTGGTGGTGTTACCGGTACTGGTCATCAGCATGGCCCGGGCCAGCGCTGCTGCGCTCCCCCCGGACAGGGCAAAGGTGCTGTCCTTCAGCTCCACCGTTCCCGTAAAGGCCGTTCCTGTTGAAGAATCAAAAGAAAAGATGTCGTCCGCAGACGCCAGGTCCACGCTCAGCAGACCGCTGCCGGTGAGCACATTACTGAATGTGAAGTTACCCGTACCGTCCGTCGTGGCGCCGGCCACTTCCAGCGTACCCGGTGTGGCAATGTTCACCGTACTGGAACCCAGACCGGTGTTGCCCGTGTTGGACTGCAAGGTGGTGGTGAGCGTGCCGCCGTTAACCTGTGTGGCACCGCTGAAGGTGTTCTCTGCACGCAGGACCGTATGACCTGCATCCTGTATCACGGTACCGTTGCCGGTAATCAGTGGGGTGAACTGATAACCACCCGCCGTGGTCGGGTCAGTCTCGGTATGGTTAAACACCAGAGTGCCACTGCCGGCCCCCATGTTCACACTGTCTGCGCCGGTGATAAACCCGGCACCCGTTGCCGCCTCACCGTGGGCCGCTCCAATATTAAGTGTGCCGCTGCTGCCGGCCTTCTGCGAAATGCTCACCACACCAGGCATGGAGCCTGTTATTGCCAGCATTCCACCATTGCTCAGGGTGAGCATCCCGGTACCGGTATCCCCGACCGTTATCAGCGAGCTGCCTGACGAAGAGGCGTCAACAGTCCACTGCCCACCGCGGCTGACAGTAACAATGCCGTCGCTGCCGGCAAACTGGCCAATTGTGCCGCCTTTCGACGTCATCAGGCCGCCGTTGCGGATCTGTACTTCCCCGGTCCCCATATACCCCACTGCCCAGATAGGGGCTGAAGCTACTCCGGTATTGAGCACGGCATCAGTACCATCCACAACCACGGCCCCCTTACCTCCGGCCACCGTCCCGACAGCAAAGGAGTCTGTATTTACCGTACCGCCCGCATTAATATTGAGAGAGCCCGTTCCGGCAGACCCTACCTCGATGACGTTCATGGCACTGTTCCATACCGCACCGGAACTGACATTAACCGTACCGATACCTCCGGCTGATTTGCCAATGGTCCCACCGCCATCGGTCTGCAATAACGCGCCATCGGTGAGCGTCATGGTACTGGAACCAGAATCACCAACGAACAGAGTTTTAGTAAGCCACTGAGAGCCAGCCCCATCCACGACAACTGTACCGGTGCTGCCTGCACCGACACCTGCTGTACTGGTGATAACTCGGCTATCCACCACACCACCATTGGTGATTGCCAGTGAGCCCGTACCGGACTGACCTACCATCAGGTTATCCGCATTCAGCACCGAGCCCGGGCCATCCACCGTAACAGATCCATCACCCGTCACGGCATTGCCCAGAATGATGGAAGCCGAATCAACTTTGCCTCCGTCATGAATGTTAAGGGTGCCTGTTGCGGCGTTGCCCACCGTAAGCGCAGCTCTGATGCCTGATGATAGAACTGTACTGTCCCACATCGCACCGGTACTCACGTCCACTGTACCGAGACCTTTACCGGTATCACCCACAATGCCACCCCAACTGGTTACAGAGGCAGCGTTAGTCAGGGTCATGGTTCCGGTACCGGCGGCACCCGTAACAAGTCTGCCAGTCAGGTTCCACCGCGAACCTGCGCCATCCACAGTGACGGTACCGGTGCTGCCGGCCGCACTGCCTGTGATACCGGTGCCAACACCTGCGCCGGCTGTGTTCACCACACCACCATCAGTAATGGTAAGCCTGCCCTGACCGCTGGCGCCGGTGACCAGGGCAGTCGTGTTCATCACTGCCCTCACACCATTGACATTGACGGTACCAGAGCCTGTATTCAGACTGCCGAGGGTGGTCGTACCCGCGTTCACGGTACCGGAGGTATTAATATTAATGATGCCGGTATCCAGATTGCCCACCGTGAGCGCGCCGCTGGTACTCCAGACAGAATCAGAACTGACCTCAGCAACATCTGAGGTGGTATTACCCACGGTCGCTGTGGTATCGGTCATTACCGCGCCATTGGTCAGGATAAGAGTCCCCGGCCCACCGACACCACCCAGGCCAACTATCAATGAAGTGCTGTCCCATCTGGAGCCCACGCCATCGATAGTGACCGTACCATTGCTCACATAGTCGTTCCAGCCACGCGTTGTGTTCACCACACCGCTATCAGCGATGGTGAGCGTACCGGTCCCGGTATCATGACCTCCCCCTACCGTGATGCCCAGGAAGTCCAGTACTGAACCCAGGCCGGTCACGTTCACGACGCCTTTACCGCCACCGGTAGTCTGACCGCCGATAGTCATTCCCGAGCCGGTAACAGTTCCCCCTGTCAGTATATTGAGCGCTCCTGTGCCAAGTTGACCGACAACCAGCGGAACCGTATTGTTCCAGGTGGAACCAGAACTGACGGTGACCGTACCATTACCGCCAGCACGTGACCCAATAAGACTACTCATGGAGTTGCTCGACAGCACGGCACCGTTAGTCAGTGTTATGGTACCGGTACCGGCATTACCCACAACTAACCCGTTTCCGGTTGTGAAACTGGAGCCAGTACCGTCAATATTAATCACGCCAGTGCTGCCCGCTGTGTCACCGACTTTGACACTGGCAGCAGCAACGCTACCACCATCGCTGACGTTGAGAACGCCGGAGCCACCGCTGCTGTTGCCCACAATGACATTACCTGCATTTGCAATGCCATTGATCTGAGTGACTGAAAGGGGGTTGTTACCCAGACTGCTGTCCACAGTCAAATCTGCAGAGGCAATACCAGATAGTGCAAGCAGTACGGGGAGAAAAAGCAGGCTTACCCTCGAAGGAAATGAAATGTATTTACCCTGCGAATGCGTGCTGACAGACACCGTCCGGGTTACGGAGGACGCACTTCGTTTTCCAATCACCAGTTCAGAGCAGACCTGTAATATCCTCAAGGTGCTATTCCATACAACCTGATAACATTTATTCATATAAATCCAACCTTCTTTTTCTTGATGACATCTACAGATGTAGAGAAATTCACACCTCAGAAATAAAACATGAACAGGAAGATGAAAGGATTTAATAAAACCTCAGGAAATATAGAGGGCAGCAAGAATGTTAAAATAGCATTCAGGTGATTAAGTATTAAATATCAATCGCATTCTTTGGTTTTACTGGCTACTATTTACCATTGCGGCAAGCAGCTCAAACCCCGATAGTGAAGAGCTCAACTTCCTTGCGATATAATACCAACCCGCCCGTCTGAAGGCGATGGGGGCCCAACGATAAGAAGATTAAAAAACACAACAACCATAGTACTTAACAATGAAGCACAGTGAACTGCAGAAATAAATTCTTATTACACCAAGCAATAGACGCACAGCACGACAAAATTTCCCTCGGCCAATTAAGAATAAACACAAAATAACCAGGAATTTTCCACAAATAACACTGTAATTATTTTTTACAAAGTTAATGTAAGTATTTTTAAATCATCTGAGAGTCTTCTTTTATTCGTAATCACGCATCCCTATGTTATTCAAAAAGAAATAACATCTTAATATCACTACCCACAGTTTGTAGGCCTGGATACGCCGAAGCAATAGATGCCGAAGCGACTCTTTTCCTGGTAACCAGGACTGGCATCTCTGAGGCAGAAGACCAGAATACGAAGCGTATTGCACTAGCAGCTCTGCAGAGAGAACATGCATGAAAACTGGGTTTGGTAGATTTCAGGAGATTCGAGCAGAAGTGAAAATGGCACGCCCTACAGGATTCGAACCTGTGACCTACGGCTTAGAAGTTCCTGGAACTACCTGAGCTAACAACAACTTACCCTATCACCACGGCGCTCACACGTCCCATCTTAGAAAAACATGCAAAGCCTTGCAAACCGATGCAAAGCTTTGTGTGTCCCGTTTTTGTCCCATCAATGGTTGTTATTTTGTCTATATCATGTGCAATATGTTGCACATAGATGAATAAAATTGCCTCCTGATAGTCCATAAACTGTTATCTCTCCAGATGTATTAACTGTAACCCGGGCCTGCGTCCCATCAGCAGCTACACAGAATGACTCCCCAAGAGATGGCGTTGCTCCTATTGGTAGTTTTGCAACAATCACCCCACTCACCGGTCCTGGTGATGTGTTGTTAATTAATAAATTTACAGAGACTGCACCATCAGATAGCTTTCTATACTTTGCATCTGTTGCGGATGTCCACCCATTCATTCCTATTCCGAACAAAGAGAAGTCTTCAGTTTTAAGCCCACTTCCAGAATCAGTTACATCCCCCATAAGTGATTTGGCGAACGCTCTTGAAACTAGGAATTGAGAGTTTTGTGTTAAATGTAGTGTGTCATATACGGCTGGATCTTTGTGTTGATTTGCAAGTTCTGGATTTGTTGAGGTGTTTCTAAAGTCAGCAAGAATCGGTCCGGTTATTGTGGTTAAATCAACAAGCCTTACGCGAGGACTATTCCAGCTTGCAACCTCTCTAATAAGTGCTGATCTATATAGTTTCCCCTTATCATAATTTACAGCTCCACCTCCTCCGCCTGGTAACTGCGCTTGGGTATACCACATTGGAGGAACACCGAGGATTACCCTAGACCCATTATTCAGGATATTGTTAATCATGGCATGTACATTTGATATGTAAGTATCAACGCCTGACTGACCTTGGATGTCATTAGTTCCAATTAGAATAAAATGATAATTATAATCACCAACTTGTACTGTATCCATTTTTGCAAGTTGATCAGCAGACCCCGCTCCTGGTATGGCGTAGTTATCAAACTTAGAAATACGAATCCCATTTGACGCATCCAGCATATCTTCAAGAATCTTTGGCCATGTAGTTGGCATGCTAGATCCTGTCAAAGAGTCTCCCCATGAAGCAATCCTAAGAAATCTACCAGTATCAGGCGTGACGCCTTTATGGGTAGTCATATCTTTGAGCGTCAACTGGCCAGTTCCTTGTATCCCACAGCCATATTCAAGGATATCAGAAGGTGTATCTTGTGTATGAACAGCAAAACCATTAAGCAAGATAGTAAATCTTCTTTTACTATCTACTCTAATAGTTACCACGCTTTCAAACATAAAGTAACTTGCATGAGTATGCATTCCCTGATAGACAATATCATCTACAGAAACAACTCCACCAACAGGTTTTGTTGCAATCTTTGGAGTTAAATTAGAAATCCCATTACCATCACTCCAAAACCAATAACGCCTATCTTCACATAAAATAATTCCTGAGCTTGATACTGATGTTGCAGTAGGTGAATCAGCAGAAAAGTTTAGCGACTCACCAGGAGAGCATCTTAACATTCCATACTGAGTGATAAACAGATCTGTATTTGTTATCGCAAAAGCATATTGATTTGCAGCAGGAGATACAGTGGTTCTTATATCTGTACGTTGATCAAATGCATAATATTTAAGATCACTTGTAGCATCTATAGGAATCCATCTTGAAGAATCTCTATCTTGAATATCTGTCCATAATGGCCTATCTGCAGCCCTTCGATTAGTTGATTTTGTATACTGGAATGTGCAAGCACCAGAACTGTTAATGAAATCAACATCAACATTCCTTATCCAATGGATTGAGTTACTAAGATAACCAGCGTCAGGAACAGTAAATTTAACTCCATCTTCCACATCTAAGGTGATATTATCAGTATCAGACATAAGTATTGATGAAAATTTATAGTTCCTTCCACCACTTACAGGGAATTTAACTATACCTGAGTGACCCAGCGCGCTTACTGCTCTCTTTAGAGCCTCTGAGTTATCAGTAACTCCATCTCCAGAGGCTTGAACACCAGGAGAAACTTCAAAATCTAAAATACTAACAACCCTTTCATTGTATTCATGTTGAGTTGTAGAGAAGCTTCCATTTTCTGTTTTTTGGACCCATACTCTTGAATCATTAACAAGTACTGGTGGGCCATCAAGCATCAACTCTTGTCTAAACTGGTCAGGATCGTACTTCAAGATATTAGGAAAGTAGAATTGCTGTGTTCCATAGGCATCATATACAGCCATTGAATGGCCTTGTACTGTAACAAACTTAGCAATTTGCCCATTGTATACAGGGTATCCTCCGGTATTGATAATCAGAGGTTGAGCAACCGGAACATAGCTACCATCTTCATTTTCAAGATAAACCTGAATCTGATTTGCAGGGTTTACGGGGTCAGTGTTAATCTGACCAATATAGATTTTACCACTGGCTGCCGCTTTGAATGAGCGAGCCAAGGTGAATAGCTGTGAAGGCATGCTAACTACTACGTTGGCAGTGATATCTGACATTTACTGTGCTCCAGGCGCAGCAATACCGCACAAGCTAAAACTTGCGCAGTATTGCATGATAGTTGGATGGTTTATAATTAGGCGGTCACGCCATTAGAGGAATAATATGAAGAACAAAATTGTTAGTTGTTTAAAAACCATCGCATTCATCATTATGATGACGTCAGCAGGATATGGTTTAATTCCTGAAGTTGGAGATTCTCATGGAGCTTTTTCATTTCTGTGCTTATCGATTGCAATTCTGATAGCTTGGAGTGATATAAAATCATTCCTGAGAGATTTGAAAATGTAGCCATCCATGGTTACTCTTCATTCATTCCGCTTAGAGTTGCTACGATGCCAGCCCTTGATAGATTGTTGAACTCTTCTGTGCTCAATGTATCTCTCAGGGCTTTTACTGCTGCGCTATTAGACAGGAATCTTTTTTCAGCTGCAGAGACTGCTCGCTCACCCCCCCCTGACTGAACGGCTTTAGACGCTTCCTGAATTGCCTTCTCAATCGCATATCTCCCACTTCTCTTCGTCGCTATCTTGCCGGCAGCAGATTTAATCGCCGTACTGGCAACCGCTCCCGCAACAGCACCTGGCATTCCACCACCACCAAGCCCAACTATAGATCCAGTTGCAGAGTTGCCAGCTGCATTGATAATAGCCTGCAAAATCTTTGGCATTCCTGCATTCAATTGCTCAAGAGCAGGTGCGGATCTTCCAGTTTGCTCTACATACTGCAGTGGTTTTGTGGCTGCCCTCGCAAGCTTTCCGTAAGCGTCAGCAATACGGCCAACTTCAGGTGAATAGCGACTTATAGCGTTGACGTTCTGAGGGGTTAGGATTGAAGCTATGTGTTTTATTCCTGAAGCCTCAGCAGTTCCTCCCCTAACACCATGCGATGCTGCATCCTGGAGAATTGATGATATAGCTGATCCCCTTTCGGCAGGAGGAACTGCAGACATGATTTTGTGGAAATCATTAACACCACGCTTAGAAGATGACTGAAGAGCAGTAACACCCTTAGTTACTAAGGCGTCACTGGCAAGGTCTCTTCCGAATACTGACTCTGCATCTTTCTGAGCTGATATTCTTGCCTTGGATAAATCATTGGCCTTTGACCAGTCGTCAAGAAAACCACCTTTACTGGCCATGCTCTGCATGTCATCAGTAATGGCTCTCCTAACCTCTCCAGCTCGTCTGGCAGCATTAGCCTCACCACTGCGGATATACTTCTGCTCAGCATCAGCAAATTTAGACCGCCATGCCTTCATTCCATCAAAAGTAACTCCGCCTTTACTGTTTGCCGCTTCAAACTGCTTCATCTCTGGTGACAGTGGAACTCCAGCAGACTTCTCACCTTGAACGACAGCGTTCGCATTTCCCATGCGCATCTTCTGATTTGGCATTGTTGAGCGAACGTCATTCCATGCGTTTTGTTCAGCAGACTTCATCTGGTCGAGGTTTGAGATTACACGCTGCTTTATAGCAGCACTTTTCTCTGATGCATTACCGGCCGCCGCGCCTAAGTCATCAAGGTTTTGATTAAGCTTTGTCGCAATCTCACTAAATGCAGCCTTATGAGCATCCTGTGCGGCACCAGGAATAGATGAGAGTATCCCTTCAGCCTGAGCAACACCTTCACTTCCTGACCTCATTCCAGGTGTGAGGGCTCTTACATCAACTCCAGCAGCATTTGCAGCCTGTGCAACGTCATCAGTAACATTTGCAGCCTGTGACGCTATTGCCTCTCTACCGGCAGCCGTTCTTGATAACTGTGAAACATTATTAGCTGTTTTGATCGCATTAGATGGAGCGTTACTTGCAGCCGGAGATATTGCTTTTGCCAGGCCTGAGAGCACCCCTTGTGCCCCGAGGTTAACCCCTGCGTTAATCGCTGCATTTTGCGCAAAATCCCCTTGTTGATTGGATGCATCTGCAAGAGAACCAAGCGCCATATTTCCAGCAACACCAATTCCAGGAGTTAGGTAGTTTCCTACTGTCTCGCCTGCCTGAGCATATGGGTCTGTTGGTCTATCTACTGGTCGATACACATCATCAAGAATCTTTGGACCCCCTAGATTCTGACTTAGTGCGTTGATAAGACTAGCACCACCCTGAAGAGCATCAAATGGGATATTTACCAGGCCGCGCCCCGCTTGTTCTGCAATCTGACCAGCTGATTTACCGCCTGTTAGCCAGTCTCCAACCTGCTGCATCATGGATTGCTCTGGTTGTGTTGGCTGCCGCTGAGTTTGCTGAGGTGCTGGAGAGGGATATGCAGAGTAAAAAGCCTGTTTTGCCTTTTCTGTATCGCTACCAGCCTGCGGTGCAACAACCTCATTGAAGTACTGCTCTTGGGCCTGTGATTTCTGCTCTGGATTTAGAGATTGGTATTGCTGTGTGGAAATGACATCTTTCCATGCCTTAGCCATTAATCACCCCACAATGATGAATACCCGCTTTGCTGGCCGGACTGGTTTGATTGTGAGCCTTCTTGTGGCTCCTGATAGTCAAACTGCTTCTTCACGTTTGATAACTTACCCTGCAACTGACTGCGGATTTTACCCATTGAAGATCTGAATTCTTTTTCACTCATCTTCGGGCTCAATGCGCCAACTGCATCACTTAGCTTTTTACCCTCCGCATCTGATAGCGCACCCATACCCTTCATAGACTGGACCATAGGCAGGAATGTCTGTGCTTTGAATGTATCTAGTCTTGCCTCAAAGTTAGCGGCGTCACTTCCCGGTATTGTCGGGAATGCTGATTTGATACCAACTGCCTTAGATAATCCCGGGCTGTTTTCAAGTTCATTAAGCGAGTCAAGAGCCGTATTAAATGTATCAACAGCACCCTTTCCAACCGCCTGGCGGTCTGCTGTTGCTTGTTGCGCTTTCTGCTGAGCATCAGCTTGCTTCTGTTTCAGTTCATCAAGTTTTACTGAATTCGTTTCTCGAGCGATTTGACGATCAAGGCTCTTATCCTGAAGTTCTGCCAGCTGAATTTCACGACTTAGCCTGGCGTTTTCAGCGCTAATGTTTTGACCGCGAACTTGAATATCCTGGCCACGCTGCTGAAGTGCTTCTCCTGCCTGGTTGCTTCTTACCTGCTCAGCTAGCTTGTCTTTATTCAGAGCCTGAGTAGCAATCTTGTCCTGTGCGTTGTAGTAGTCTACAGGACCAAGTGCAGCCATGCCGAGGTGGTCAGCAAACTCAGCGAATCCTTGTGGATTTTGCTGATACATCTGTGCAACGTCTTGTGGATTTATCCCTGAGCGTACTAGGTCAGCAGCATTATTCTGAAGCCATGAACCCATTGCCTGAGGCGATGATGAAGCAAGTCTAGCGCTGGCTGCGAGATTTCCTACAGTAGAACGCTGCTCATCATCGACAAACTTCATCCCTTTCTGGACTGCATCAAACTGCTCAGGATAAGCAGAGGCCAGTTGTCGCATAGCGTTACGGTCTCCGGATGCATATGCATTGCCATATGCTTGCTGGAACTCCTGCTGTCGCAGCGCTTGCTCTTGTTGCTTATAGATATCCATTACAGATGAAACACCTTGCAATGCCTGCAGGCCAACGTTATTTCGACCTGAGCGATCATCTTCGTTGTTCTGCCTGATGTACGCTAATGCAGCATTTGCATCACTAGCTTGCGGAGCATTAACGTTACTACCGCCAAGACTAGCAAGCAGACCCCCGGCATTACCTTGCTGCCATGTAGCCATCTTTCACCTCAGAATAGTAATGAACCAAGAGCACCAACGCCTGCGCCGATCGCCGTACCCCAACCAGGCATGATTGCTGTACCCATTGCTGCGCCAGAAGCCGCACCGCCAAGCATTTTCTGCCCTGTTGATGGCTGATTGGCATTTGCCGCTGATGCGTTAGCCTGCTGCTGATATAACTGACCTACGTTATTTGCGTAGTTCTGTCCGGCAGTTGCTTGACCAGTAAGGGCACCCAACCCGATATTCGCCAGGTTCTGATAGTTGTTCATCTGGCCTGATAGCCAGTTCTGACCAAGCGTGGGGGCGATGGTGGCAAGTGAGTTAGTTGTAGCCGTAGAGCCTAATCCACCTGTTGCTTCAGCCGAGTTAAGCGCCTGGTAACGAAGTTGCCCAGCCATATCTTTGTACTGCTGAGAGCCGTAATAATCGTTCAGCGCTGATTGCTGACCTTGCGGAGTTGATAATCCCTGAAGCTGCTGAATGTACTGCTGAGCAAGAGGAGTGAAAGGTGCCAGGTTATTCATGTTCGTCTGCCACATCTCACGCTGCAGATCGATACCTTTCTGTGTTGCTTCAGCCTGGGCTCCTGCTCCGTTATCTCCACCGCCTTTTTGATACACTGCCTTACTGAGGTGCTTGTTAGCTATCTGAAAAATTAACATCGATTAGTTCCTCGTATTTCGAGCGCGGTAATTGGTAGAGAGTGATTCCTACAGGATTCCCATTGCTCATATAAGCATCATCAAGATGACCAACACGAGTAGCGCCAAGCAGTCTGATGATTGCGCGGCCGTACTTTGTGGTGTCAGGAACCATTGTGATGCTGTTAAGGAATGGAGAGTTTTCAAGAAGCCATTTGCAGAAGAGCCTGTGACCTTGCAGAGCGTATTCACCACGAAAACCAGGCTGATAAATCGCATGGCATTCCACTACGCTGTGCCAGAAGTTACGAACCTCATGAACGCCAGCCAGAAGAACGCCTTCATAGATACCGAGATATACCGCATCAGGCTTGATGTAGTACTTATCTCCGCTGTCTACGATATTTCCTGTGTTTTCTGGATTGTTGAGGAATTCTGCAAGCTTCACCGGATTATCGATGAGCTTTATTTCCATTATGAATCTATCAACCCGTGACCGGAAGTTGCTCCTAGGGCGTTTTGAAGCGCTACAGTTAACTGCCTAACCTGCTGCAGTCCTGTAGCGATAGCCTGAACTTCAGCTTGTGAATAAGTAGCACCAACAGTATATGTCGTACCCCCATTTATCCCTGACTTTGATGCTGTACCGGTAGATGCTGTCCAGCCTGTATTTCTTGAGCCGATAACTTTTGTTGCGCCTACAGAGTATGAGGTCGCTACGTTGAGTGGTGATGCCAACGATTGTGATGTTGTTACTGACTTAGAAACATAATCAGCTTGTAGGTTGTCGATATCCGTTTCTGCTGTTGATACCCTACCTGTAAGCGCAGTCAGATCGGACTGAATGGTTACTATCTCTCCTTCAGCCGTGGTGAGTCGAACATCAAGAGCGGAAATTGCTGCAGTATTTGCAGTAATCCTTACCTCATGACCATCAACCTCAATGCGAAGCTGTTGAATCCTTGCTTCGTGGTCAGCAAGCTCAACATCCTGTTCGGCATTCTTTACCTGCGCATCATATGCACCTTGCCCAGCATCATTGGCCTTTCCGGCTATATTTGTGAAATCTACGACCTGAGAAAGGATATATTGTTCATATGCAGGATTTAGGCCTCTTGGTAGAGATGACGCATTGATTCCTATAGCCCGTACAACGACAGGGTCTTTGAGTGAATCATCAGCCATTACTCAATCCTTATCTGACACCCAGACAGAGTTACAGGTGACTTAGTGATTACGCGAAGTTTGAACCCTACCGATTTTCGAATTCGACCAATGCGCTTCCAGATTACGCGCATGTCGTACACGAACGGCTTATTCTGCTCAATCATCTGCTCACGGCCGTAATTTATGCCATCAGTTGTTGCTGAAAGAAAAAGCCTGTCGGCGTACTGAGCAACGCCAGTTGATGAGTCAACCTCAAGGTCAAACACTCTGGCGTTATCGGCTTTAAATAGCGGAGTGAAAAGCAAGTGCTCTTGCTGCTTGTCATACTGCGATGAAATATCGAACTTCATTCTGCCGGTAATTGGCTCTAACTTATCACCGCAGGTTATGTCATTTCCTTCATACATGAAGTCAATGCCACGATAGACATCATCATAAAGACCTGTTTTCAGTATCGCCCACTGAGGCCCGTTAGCGCTTGACGAGGCGTCATATACGAGAACATGCCTAGGCAGGTGGATAATTAGAAGCTCATGAGCATCAAACCGCAATGCTTCCATCACCGTCTGAGAAAGCTCATCAGATGTGTAAGAACGAATGATCTTCTCGACGCTAGCGGTAGCTATGGGATTTGAACGACCAGAGTCGATAATATAAACGGATGGAGCACCATTTGCCGGACTACTAACAATGGCTATTGCATCCATGAACGAACATTTGCAATAGGTTCCTGCAATACCTTTCTGGACCATGTAAGCCGGGTTTGCAACGTAAATGGCTGAGCCTACAGTTGTTGAACCAGTTAGCGTGAAATACTCTATTGTCGAAGAGCCAAAGCATACGATGAAGTCTCGCCATGAACCTATACCAACAATCCCATCAGGCTGTGATTCTGCTCGATATTCTGCGCTGTATCTGTCTGGGTGAGACTCATCTTCCAGGTCAGAGATAAACCATGAGTCAGAATTATTTTTAGCCCATGCGTACCGACCTCTAAGCCTTGTAACGTCCCTAGCTTCTCCCAGGTCGTATTGTGTGAAGGTTGACCCCTCTGGCCAATTGCTTATTACCTTCACTCCTCCATCATATCGATAAAGGCTTATCTTTCCATCAACACATACAGCTTGAGATGTCCTTCCATAGGCCATTGAAACCCTACCAAAATAGCCTACATCAGCAATTTCCCTTTGCGAGTTGTAAAGCTTATTGCCAAGAACGCGATATACAGAGTTTTGCGCAGTGTTATATATGACACCTCGAGATACTCCGTTAACATCGCTTAGCTTCTCCATACCAGGAAATGAGCGCAAGTAACCGCTGCTGTTCAACACTTCTTTCGGTGTAGCCAACATGTTCACTGGAAGATAGTCAATATAGTCGGCATTTCTGAAGTCTTTGCCGACTCCTTTCATCAATGGAAGCTGCTGAATCGGCATTAGATCACCTATGGGTTTGGTATGTCGCCATCAATAGGTGGCAAGTCACCAGGGTAGTATCTGTTAACGGTGTAGACGTCATATTTATTACCCTGACCAACAGGGAAGTCGCCACGACGCCGCATTGAAGGAACGACTAATGTGTCAGTTAGAAGTGCGTCGTATGAACGTTCAGCATTACTTAGAACCTGTGCCGATGGCTCAAGGCTATAATCAGACAGCATTCTCAATAGCAGCTGGTATCCAACTGCATGCTTGTATTTCCTTGGAAGACCAGAATCATCATCAGGAAGTGGCTCTTCATCGACGAGAGAAAATGAATAGCCAATGTCACCAGGATTAATTAGCCATTCTGACATCATGTCTTCAAGATCTTGAATTGCATCTTCTACTGACTGTGGCTCTACATCTGTTAATGAAGCATTTGAAGCTATAGCGAACTTACGAAGTGAAAAAAGAACTATCTCACCCTTTGTCAGAATCGTTGCCATTGTCTGCCGCCTTACGTCCGCGCTTGGTTGCAGGCTTTAAATCGTCAACCGATGCGACGAAGCCTAGCTTTTCGTAAATCGGGAAGTCTTTCTCTACGATAACGGCCTGAACGTGTCCAGCTTCGTTATCTGCAGTAAGGAATACACTCATGCGATCCATGTCTTCTCCTCAAAAAATAAAGGGGCCGAAGCCCCTTAATGTTATGGGTTGCCGAAGAACTGGCCGCCCATGTGTGGGTTGAAGCACACGTAAGCAGGCAGCAGGTCGAAACGCATTTTCTGCACGTTGGCGTCGCCATCAGCATATTTGTGCACGCGGATGGAGAACCCTTCGTAGGTTGCGACTGCGGAGTCGATGCTGTTCAGTTTCGGAAGCGGGATGGTACCAAGTCCGCAGAAGAATTTGTTGTAGAACAGGTTCGGCTTCATGGTCTGGCTGGCGGTTCCGATCACAGTAACAGCGTCACCTGCTACAACCTGGCGGCTAACGGCGTTGTATTGCTGCTGCGGTGCTGCGTCGTAAATCGGAACACCTGACAGGGTTACAGTTACCTGACCGCCTGCGGTAGAGTTTGCGTCCTGCAGGACAGTTGCCGTGAAGCTGATCGGAGTTGAACCATTATACAGTGCTTGTTTGCTCTGCTGGTTCAGCCAGAAGGTGTTGGTGAACTTAATCTGGTCGCCAGCTTTCAGGAAGCCGTTGACAGATGCCGTTGCGCCAGCCAGCGTTACGGTAAACTGGTATGAGTCCTTAACCGCAATATAGGTAACTGTTGGGTTTGCCTGTACGGTCAAAGTTCCGCCAAAAGCACCCTGAGAACGTGAAGCCAATCCATTGGACATCAGGGCGCGGATGCCACCGAAGTTACCGGAGATTTGCGCATCTTCCCAGGCAGTCTGGATCAGCTTGTCAGAGCCATGCAGCCCCGACTGCGCATCAGCCAGGCGCTGAGCAGACCATGGGTCCATAACCGCGTAATTTTCACCTTCATTGACACCCAAATCCTTCAGGAATGAGGCAGTTTGCGCCACATCAGACCATTTGTTGATCGGGGTATTCGGGCTGCCGAGAGAAAGAGCACCGTTGTTCATCATGAACTTGGCGAGTTCAGTTTCCAGATCAGTGACGATGCGTTGACGAACCGGCATCAGAATTTCATCCAACTGGTTCAGCTTAATAGCTTCTTCCAGTTGACCGTATTCCACTGCAACAGTGATGTAATTACCAACTCGGCCAGTTGCTTTTCCTGATACCAGGTTGTTTTTGGTCTGCCCGGAGATATCACCGGTAGCGGTACGCAGAGATGAGAACTGATGTGGGCGCTTGAAGCTTACGCTATCACCAGTGCTGGAGTTGATTTCACCTGCCAGCAGCTGACGGTCAACTGTTTTAGCCAACACCAGGTCAGACATAAAGCCAGGAAGGAATTTCTTCAGGACGATCTGACTGACGTTACTGTCGAGGTTGTTAGTAGTAGCCATTTATGGTTCCTTTATTCGATGATTGCGCCGGGACATTTTTTGTTGAAGTCATCTTGTTTCGCATCAGCGCCGCCACCGCGAACTTCCGGCTCTGGTTTGATGGCTTTCTTAGGTTTCGGTGCAAGGCTAACCTGCTTGCTAATCTGGCCTAAGAGGAATGCTGCGCGAATTGGGTCTGTCTCAGCGGCTACACGCTGGCGTAGTTGTGGGTTCTTACCGAGCGCATAGGCGATCAGTTCCGAACCCTCGTCTGCTGCATGAATAATAATTTCCTGCTGAATAGGCTTAAGCTCACTAAGCACGATGCTCTCCATCTCCTGGTAATCTTTTACCGGGAGCTTTGCTGCTCTCTGCTTGTGCGCTTCTACCCGCTGCTGGAACCTTTGTTGATATTCCTGCTGCTGACGCTGTTGCTGCTGCTTCTGCTGCTCGGCACGGCTCTTTTTCTCATGCCAGTCAGTCACTGCCTGTTCAAACGCCGCCTCATCGTAGTCGCACGACTCAAGAGTCGGCTTTGGAGGTAATGCGTCTGATTGCGGTTGCTGCACTTCTGCAGGCTTGGATTGGATATCCTCAAGCTGGCGGCGCAGTTCCCGTAACTCTTTATCTTTCTCGCGGTTGTTCTTGCGTAAATCTTTCACCCACTGAGGTGCAGGCTGACCATCTACGTGATCGTCATCCTCTTCCGTCAGTTGAATTTCTTCGTCACCGATACGCAGGGAGTATTCATCCGGCTGCTCTTCGGCCTGTTCATTTTCGGTCTGCTCTGGCTTTTCAGTAGATTCCTGGCTTTCGTTCTCAGTTGGCTTCTGTTGCTGCTCAGCACCTGCTGCTTCGGTCGATTCCTGTTTTTCAGACAGGTCAATAACCTGACCGTCGATGATCAGTTCGCTTTCCATTGATTACTCCTGATTAACTCGACAGTGAGCCTGTCGGTGGCTGTGGTGATGGGATTTGGCTTTGTTGCTGTGAAAGAAGGTCATTAAGGAGGTTTATTGCATCCATAACTCCCTGCTTATTTATTTGCTCTGCCTGAGAAAGCTTATAGATAACATTCGCCTGGCTTTCTCTTGCATCCTGTTGAGCTGTGTACGCTTTAATCTGCGTCTGAACAGTCTCGTTTTGTGACTTCTGAACTTCAGCCTGCGCCGCTACCATTTGAGCCTGAGCTATAACCATATTTGGGTCAGGTTGGTTTTGCGCAGCCTGTTGTGCCTGCTGAACAATCTGCTGTTCTTTGGCGTTTCTAGGCTTGGCGATTCCTGAAGTTAGCAACTGGTTGCGGTTGTACTCTTTGAAGTCATCCAGACCTTCTCCGTCGATGTTGTCCAGAATGATTCCCTGAATAGCAGGACGCATCGGGTCATTTGGTAACATCGTGCTGAGAACATTTGTCAGTACTGACACTGTCGCATCGCGCCGCGCGGTATAACTTGGCCCTACATCGACAGTGACATCGTAACGACCAGTAGACAGGTCATTCAGTGCAACAACATTCCCAGTCTGGCGATCTACAACCTGCGCATTCATCAGCGCGATATCGTCGGTACCATCCTCGTTGACGACGCGAACCTCGCGATCTGAGCCGTAAACCTCTCGCGCCATAGACAACCAGACTTCACCGGCGCGCTTAAGGCTCTTCGCCATGTTGTCCAGATAGATGAACGATGCCATGTCGGCGCGATTCATCAGGTTGTTTACCGTTTCCTGAGCGACGTTGCTAGGCATCTGCTGCATAGCCTGGCTGCCACCGGTTACTTCCTGAATATCTGCACTTGTCTGCTGAAGTAATGCAGCAAGAGCTTGGTTCATCACTGCTGGTTGCGTGTAACCTGCTGGCGTAGCACCCGCGATGATATTCCCAGCCTTATCTTTCACTTCACGAAGAGGAAGAAACGCAGGACGTTTCTTATTTCGTGCTTCCCAGTGTTTCTCGAGCCCTCGTATCTGCTCCATGCCAACGATAGGTATTTGCCCAGGGTCTTGTGCTGCTGTATCTGCCAGCATCGAAACCTGAAGGTTGTATAGACGCTGTGGGTCCATAGCCTTGGCAATATGACCTTCAACGCGCTCAATGTCGTCGATAAACCAACGCTTGCCATACACTGGGATTAGCGGGATATGCTCACCAGGTATCCGGCGCGGCTTATCAAGGAATGCGTCACCATCAACCACAGACACATAAACTCGACGGCGCTTTACTGAACGCCTGGCAACCTCCACGAATCCAGAAGCAACCAGTTCATCTTCAATATCTTCAATCTGGTCGCTATCGTATGTTGCGATTTCTCCAGTCAAAGGCTGCTGATAACTGATTACATCCACTGATTCTTTGCGTACTTCGTAATACTTAGCGATGTAAACAACTTCAGGCTGGAACCAGTCGTAATCCCAAAGTGATGTAGTTGCTATATCTAGTGATGCAGGTGGTTTCTTGCCGTATTCAGCTTCATATTTTTCAGGTGACATTGAGTACATGCAGAACGCCCAAAGGGCATCTGACTTATCGTACTTCTTCGCGTCAGGGTCGAACCATACAGAGCGTGATGGGTCATAGATTGGTTCGATAGCAATACGCTGACGCTCATCCATCGGGTCATATTCGTTTACCAGCATCGATGTCAGGCGGAAGCAACCAAAACCACCAGTAGCCGCATCATCAAATGCGTTGTCACACGCCTCACCGCCATCCGTCTCTTCGTAGTCAGCGCGGAACAGGCCGTTTAGCTTGTTCGCTAACTCTTCGCTGGCCTCTTTGTCGCCTGGGCGAAACTTAACAGTGATTCGGTTATTGCGATATTCAGCAATGATGCGGTTAAGCTCTGTAGCAACCTTGTTTATTTCGAACTTTGGATACTTCTCGAACTGGTCATCAAGCTTGGTTCCCGCAGCTGTTGCTCCTTCCCATTGACCGCCAGGGACACGAGCGAATCGCGTAGCCTCAATGCACTTTTCGCGCACGTCTTGCTGCGGCGTATAGGCGCGGTCAAACCTGAGCATGACGCGCTCATGTTTTTTCTCTAATGTCTCTGCCATTTTTACCAACCGGAGGATGAGGGAACGTAGATTTCCGTTTCTTCTGGCGCCATCGCCGGACAATGCATGCACATCATCAGAGAGTCGGCCAGGTTAGGTGACGGAATGCCAAGCTTTTGCTTCATGTCTACCTTCGTCATAAGCTCAAGCTTTCCGTTGCCATTGAATTTGCGCTGTATCTGCGTGAGTTCAGCGAATGCCTTTTCAAGCATCTTCTCGCCGATAGCTTCCTTGTCGAAGCTAAGCATGCTGTCAGGGTCTGCGTAATCACCGTGTACAACGGCGCGGTACGTCATATATAGCCTGTCAGCCAGGGCGTAATAGAATTGCGCGCGCTTATTGCGGAACACATCGCCAATGGTGCGGATGTTGTCACCCTGCACCACTTCATCAGCCCATGCGCCAGACTGATACGGCGCATCCTCATCGAACGGTGATTCGCTACCCTTGAACATGGTAGCGGTGATCTTCTTGCCGGCGAATGAGTCAGTCACCTGGCGACGCAAGCCTGCGCCGAGGCCGTCACCATCCCAGAGGAAGTGATCAGCGCCATCGTTAATAGCAAGCCCAGTCGCCCAGTCGGCGCCATCGTTAACGTCGATATGCTCTGGCGGCTCAGCAATGCGCTTGACTACCGATCCATGGCGCATGGCATAGCCTTTGGCATCCGGCCCGGTGTCTGATGGGTCGTGAGAAGCAACGACAGCGCCTCTCGCTTTCCATCCTAGCTTCTTGTGCGCATCTGTGGCCGCTTCCAGCCACTCACGCTTGATGATTGCCATGTCGCTTGCGCTTACCGGCTCACCGAGCCAGATGTGACGATACAGGGTAGGGTTGCGCCGCTTGCACTCTTCCATCTCAAGGCGGAGAACTTCAGGGAAGTGCGGATTGTCGGTATAGTTCACCGTCAGCAGACAAATATCATCAGGATGGTCGACAACGAAGCGCTGATAGGTATCGTCCAGGATGTTCTTCGGGTTGAAGCTGACCCAGATTTCAGAGTTAGGCTTTCGGATGGTCGGGATAAGAATATCCCATGACTCCTTCGTCACAGCCTCAGCCTCTTCAACCCAGCAGATGTCTATCCCCTCGAGGGATTTAATCTTCGTCGGGTTATTCTTGATGCCGTAGAACATGAACTCGGCGTTGGTACCGAGGTGCCGAATCATTGACCTCTGGATTTCAAACTCAGATGAATATCCTTCGCGTTCTATTGTGTCCTCAAGCAATCTGATCACCGAGTCACTGATACTGTTCTGCAACTCGCGAGCACATAGTATACGAACAGGCTGTCGCCTTGCCGCTTCAACAAGCAAGCGAGCCATCGCCCATGACTTACCGCTACCTCGACCGCCCTTAGCGACCTTATAACGATGCGCATTGATGAACGGTTGGAAGATAGGGTTAATCGTTGTCATTTTCCGAATAGCGTACTCATTGGTGATGTTTCAATTTTGATAGCGCCACCGTCTTTACCTACCAACTCATTGGTGACCTTATCTCCGTATTTTCGCGGGTTCATTCGAGCAAGCGCCCACTTCCTGGTATCAACGCGCAACCTTGCCTTTGCAACCTCAGCTGAATCAGGAAGAACATCATCAGCGATGTCGAACATCTCTTCGAAAATGGCATCAGCTCTCGCCTCGGTTGCCTTCACGTACTTGTCGCGAAATTCCTCGTGCTCTGCCATCCAGCGGAATACCGTAGACTTATCTGGCATGCCTGGACGCTTGCAAACCTTAACTAAGCTTTCACCGGAGGAGAGAAGCGCACAAATATCATCAGCCACCTCCGGCATGTAATCCGAAGGGCGACCGGCTTTACCTTTCTCAGCCGCCATAATTCTTTACGCCTTAGTGAATGCCTGAGCGTATTCAACCATACGGCCAGGAGTTAACTGGATAACGCTCATGTCACCCAATGGCAGGAAGCCAGCAGCGATCTTCGCGTTGCACTTAATGGTGAAGTCTGCTCGATCTGAGCTAACCGCAATGTCGTAATCAGTAATAGTCGTTCCACCTGCTGCGACAACCTGGAAATACTCTGTCTTTGTTGGCGTAGCCTTTACGCCAACGAGGCCGCCATTAGGAAACCGAGAAGCAGCAATGTGAGCTTTTACGACAGGAATGAGGTTAGCCACAGAGCCAGCCGTTGTTGTCTGCATAGAAGTGATTGCCATGATATTTCCTTTTAGCTAATTGAGACTTCGGCAGAGTCGCCGTCGCTTGAGGCTGTGCGTATCCACGCGATAGTAGGAGGTGTAATCGTTGCCCAGTTATCGTCGTTATCTGTAAGAATGTGACCTTGCCAATATCCGACGCCGGGGCTTGTTGTTGCATCTGCCAGACGAACAGCTCCATATAGAACTTGAATGGTTTTGTTCTGCGTTCCATCAGATACCTGAATCCAGGTAGAGCCAACAGTCAGCATTTGGGTATTTACTGCCATTGGTTATCCTCAGGTCAGGAGTTGTGTATAGGCTTCAGGAATCGTCGCGGTAGTTCCGGCTGTGCGCCTTACTGCGAAATACCATCCTGCAGGAATAAGAGCTTCAACGGATCCACGCATTCCAACACCAACACCAACAAGCGTCAGCGTTCCGGTTAGTGATCCTCGCCATGTATCAGCTTTTGTTCCGCCAGTGGTGCCGACAGTGTTCGTTGCGCTAATCCACAGCTCACAGGTATCACCAACCGTACCAGCCACGGCGATTGCATAGTTAGCGTCTATCATGACTGATACGCGGTATGGTTTGGTTGTGTCTGCAGGTCTATATGCAGTTCCGAAGGCCACTGTAAGAGACGCAGGAGCGGATGGAGATAATCCAATGCCTTGCGCACCAGTTGCTCCAACAGGAATGCCGAGGTTTAACGTCTGGTTTGGTGCTGCACCAGTTATGTTTGCGGTAGCCGAACTCCCTACTGGCAACGTTGTTACAGTGCCAATAGTAAGAGTGTTGGCTGGCCCTGGTGTTCCTGTTCCGGTATTACCTATTGGAATTCCCAGATTCAGTGTCTGATTCGGCGATGTTCCAGTGATTGTCGCTGTTGCGGGAGAGCCAGCAGGTAAAGAAGTTACCGTTCCAATCGCAAGAGTATTTGATGCGCCAGGTTGACCGGCAATAACAATTGCTCTTCCTTTGATGATCATGCTAACCCCTCACGATTTCACAACGAGCTTACTTACCTTTCTTTGGCTTCTTGAGCACCTTGTTAGCCTTGGCGTCAATTTTTTCTTTTGCAGATGGAGATAACTTACCTTCGTTTTCCATCTGAGTAGCACGAGCCTTTGCGTTGGCTGCATGAGCTTTATCCGGCATTGGATAACTGCGAGTACCTGGCATTCCAAATTCAGATTTTGGAATCTTCTTGCGTTTTGCTGCTGTTAGCTTTGCCATTTTGTGATTCCTGAAGAAATGGAGAGAAGTGGGTAAACATCCTGTCAAGCATGTAGCAGTACGTCTCGTTTGCTTTTGATGCGTCGATATCTACCCCAGCATCGCTACAGCAGAAGAATGTTGCATGAGCACATTCGTGGACAAGTGTTGACAACTTTCCATCAAATACGCCAACGATGTAGAAGTTCTCTGAAGATGAGTCATTGACGAAGTGTCTACAGAGTCCGTTATTAAGTGATATTCCATCTGCACTGCAGCCAATCGCCTTCATTGCATCAATATATTCTTGCTTGCTTCTGCACAGATAGATTGTTGCGCACTGGAACAATGGCACTAAGTAACTTGGCAATTTAGGCCACTTAGCTTTAGCCATTTCATGCCCCGGATGTAAAAAGCGTTAATGCTTCTTGAGCTTCGCGAACTGCTTTATCAACACGGGATACTGGAGTTGGCTGTGCAGCCGCAATAACCAACTGGTCTTTGAACAATTCAAACTTGAGCTTGTTACCCGCGACGAAGGTGATCGCCTTTTCTGCTGCCGCGGTATCACTCTGAACCAAGCGAAGGATATCGAGGTTCATCTGCTGCAATTCTGTCAATGCGGTAATCTCTGCCATTGTTGGCTCCGGTTGTTGGGATAAGCCATTATCAAAGCCACTCAGAGAATGGCTTTTGTAGTGTCTATCCGATACGAGGGATATTTGTTATTTATCCGCTTTAGAGGATAAGCCTTCTTCTATCTGCCTGATTGCGTCTAACTGCCCGTTGCAGTTCTCAATGGAGAGAAGCAGCGCAACATTAAGGTTTACGCTGTCGCCAAATGTCATCTTTTCGGGAATGTCAGGGACTACGCAATCAATCAGCAGATTTGCTGGAATGGGAGGATTTTTTACTTTTACTGCCTCTCGCACTATCTGCTGCTTTGCGCACCCCGATAACAGCATTAGCAGGGATATACTCAACAGCACATGCATTGCCTTTGAGCGCATCCTTCACCTCTTCTTGCAGTTTCTGGGCTTTCATTTCAGCTGCAGCACGACGACGCGCTTCAGTTGCCACAATCTTGTTCATTACGCCGATCTGCTCTACCAGGCCATCAATAGAGTTAGCCAGCCCTTCGTTCTTCTGTCCGATGTCTTTAATCTGCTCGGACAGACGACCGTTATCTTCACTGAGCTTTTTGTTATCCGAGGCTAGGCGAAGCGTCAGAAGAATCACAATGACTATCGCTGCTATGGTGATGATCTCGCCTATAGGCCACTTCTTAAGCATTCTTCTGGCTCCATGTGCAAACCTGGTATTCAACATCGCGGCGATTAATTAAGCCTTTCCACTTTTGACCACCTGCAAATACCCAGCGCTTCAGCTCATCGCACGCGCCAGCGTAATCTTTGGCGTTGAGCTTCTTCATAAGCGTTGAATTAATGGCTGCGCTTGCTCCGACGTTATAGGCGAAGGAGTAAATGGCGGCGCGTTGTGTTTCAGTGGTGGGAACCTTGATGGCCGGGTCAACCTGTCTTGCTATGCGAGTCAGATCGCTCTTTGTAATCGCATCGCATTCTTTGTCTGTATATCGCTTTCCGGGAATGATGTCTTTGCCGGTGTGTCCATCACATACAGTGAGAACGCCAACGACATCTTTGTAGGCGACGTATTCCCTGCCCTCAAGCCCTCCCTTTCCGGAAAGCATTGCGGTGGCAATAGCGATTGCGCCAGCACCAATTGCGCCAGCTATTTTATTTCTGAGCGCACTATCCATCAGAGTTCCTTCGGAGCTTTTTGCCCGAGCTCAGCAATCACTCTGGCAGTAGCGGAGGGATTGTCTGTGTCTGTTTTGTTTAGGATGTCCTGCAGGATCTTCGTTCGCTTCATCTGCTCACGCTTATTGAGCCGGTAGGTAAGCACGCCGAGGGTGATACTGAATGCGACGCCAATAATGAAGCCCCAATCCTGCAAAGACAGGCTGGCGAAGAAAGCTGCAAGACCAGCGCTACCATAGGAAGCATTGCTGTATCTCTCATCCATCTTCATGTCTCACCCCCAGAGTTCGGGGATCTGTTCAAAATAGGAATTAACGTGGTTGTTGAGTGAACAAATCCAGGATACATTTTTCGGTAACGTGGTTTGTTCGTGACTAAAGGCATGAGCAGATCAGGCAGGAGGCTGTTAGCGCAGTCTCTTGCCGCCCATCTTCACGAAGCCCAGCCATAGTGCTGGGTTTTCTTTTTTGGCAGCACTCTAATCCGTAGCCACAGATGCACAGAGGGTATTTGATGAGGTCTGGTTGTTGGATATAGAGTGCTTTCAGAAAGGTCGTGCTAGAAATGAAAAAAGCCCCTGCATTTCTGCAAGGGCTCTTATTTTTAACGCTTAACACAAAGCGCAACTATCATTGTTATAAACAATAACCCCATATTCGGGAAAAGTAAATAGCTATTTAGTTACAGCGCGAAGTTGGCTATCAGCCCACGCTTCTTCAGTATCAAATTTAGTTATTAGCTCGTCGTAGAATTTCTTAACTGACTTCTTCCATGTGTCCAGGCTAATTGCATCCGTTAACTCACATACAGCAGAGAAGGCTTCGGTTGATGGAAGTCGTGAATACCCAACACCACCACACCTTTTGCAGTTTGCTATAACAGGTACACCTTGCCTCTTGGTTTCCTCTTCCGATATTGCTTTACCCCTTCCCTTACAGTCTGAGCATGCATTTGATATCTCGCCTTTCCCTTTGCATTTGTGGCATAGCACTTTTACGGGCTCTCTTCGCTCCTCCAGATGTGGATTGCCGATGTATTTCATCGTCATCACCTCTGCATCAATAAACTTATTCCCTCCGCAGAAATCACATGTTCTCTTACTTGCTGAGCTGCGCGAGTAATCCTCAAAGGCATAAGTTGCGAGTATTTGCACAATATCTGACTTAATATTACTTTCAAGTTTACGCAAGGCTGCAACCTTGTCGCACTTCGTCAACCCATAGGCAGTCAGCAGTTCAATAGCTTTCTCACGGTCATTGCTGCTGACACCCATTTTCCCCATAAATGCCGCAAACCCCATCTGGGCACGAGCCTGAACCATTCCTTGTGCAGCCATAACATCAGTGCCCGTCAAAGAATCTGAGGCTGTCGCTCTGGGTGAGTCAGTGATTTGTGTTGATTTCGGGAAGTGATATTTAACGGTATTTTCCAAGTTCATCGCTTGCTACCCCATACATACCAAGGCCAGATAAATGCAGCAATTAACGAGGCAAGGATAAGTTTGTCACTAAGTACCATGCTCTTTCCTTTGGTGTGAACATACTCCGCCGTCATGCCGCCCATGAACGCATAAAAAATAAGGAAAACAGTAATCATCTAAGCTGCCTCCGGTCCTGTTGGCTTGTTATGGCCGAGCCTGTTTACCAACTCCCTCTCACGCTCGTTCAGATAATCAAGAGCCTTGATGTGCTGCTCTGTCATCTCTCTGACACTGCGTAGTTCTGCTTCATCGCGTTCACGCTGATGCTTTACCTGGCTGATGTTAGTTACGCTCATGGCAAATTCCTCGAATGTACTTGTCCAGATGAGCTAACAACGAAACCTGCCTCATCTCTAAAGTTTTTAGCTACCTGATAGGCAATTCCTGCATCTTTAGCTGTGGAATAGTACCCAAGATGAATTAACCTCAAATTAAGGCGTATTTTCGCCTCCCATTTCTTTGTGTTTTTGTGAAAGTTGCACCCCTGATATCCGCTAGTGTTATTTTTTCTTATTGATTGATTCCATGTATTATCAAGGTGGCTAACGTCCCTTAGATTTGAAAATCTATTGTCTGCTCTAACTCGATTAATGTGATCTATGATTCCGCATGGATTATCACCAGTAACATATATCCATGCTAATCGATGAGCTTGATACTCAATTCCGTTTAGTTTTATAACAACATACCCATTATTGTTTATTTTACCTGCAACTTTTCCTTGTCGATTTCGGCCTGGAGTTTTAGCTTTCCATCTAAATACTCCAGTTTCCTTGGAGTAATCAAATACGCTTCTTAGATAAGTGATATCAGTTGTTTTATCACCATTCATGTCCGACCTCTCTGACCTTGCTTAACCATTAACTGACCGTTGATGATGACGTGACGTTTTGCGTCTTTGTCCCATGCATAGCGATTTACTGTGTTTCGATGACAGTTAAGTCTTCGACCTACTTCGCTTTGGTTCCCGTGAGCAGCAATTAGCATTTCAGGAATAGTGGTTATTTCGTGATTCACGCGGCCTCCACTCTGCAGTTACGCAGGTCTTTGAGCTTCTGCTGATACTCCGCCTTAATCGCTTTGCACTCTTCTACAGTCCAGCGATGGCGCTTATGGTCAGATTCGATTTCGTCTACAGCTAGTTGCCCGATACGCTCGATAAGCATCACGCGATAAGGAACCAGGTTGCCGCTCTTGTGCTGATTACACACGACGCATTGTTTGTGGATATTGCGTTCTCAAATCGGAGTTGAGGTGCCG